>NZ_JBNCKU010000008.1:0-293866 GCF_049841715.1 Micromonospora sp. DT41
CCGCCACGTCGTTCCAGGCCACCGTCACTATCGCCGCGTTACTCCAATGGTTGTGAACCTTTGAAGACACTGCCTAGGAAAGGGAACTGCTGCTGGTCCACGAACATGAGAAACCATGATGCACCAACGTCGGGTGGTGTGGGCTACGACGCCGCTCCGTGGAGCCACATCAAGATAGGCCCTTGTTCGTACCTACACCGTTCGCGGTCGTCGCCGCGTGGACCCGGACCGGTGTGACACCCAACTCGGCCAACGTTCGTGGTCAAGGCATTAGGCGCGAGGTGCGTGGTCGGTCATGCTCGCCGTGTCCGCTAATCCTCGAAGGTGAATCCGAAGGTGCCTGCCTCGATGCGGTCGATGAGTTGGCTGACATCGTCGGCTTGCCGGATCGCATCTTCCCAGCCACTGCTGGTGATGTCGGCCAGTAGCACCAGTGCGGGGTTGCTGCGCAGGTCGAGCACAAGGTGTTCCCGTGAGCCGTCACTGCCGATGATCGCGATGCCGGGATGCGCGTCGGTGGCGTGGTCCCAGGCGTCATGGACTTCGAGCATCTCGCGTGGTGAGTTGAGCCAAACGTAGGCTCCGCTGGACATCCAACCTCGCCGGGTCCACGACTCACCTTGCAGGTAGGTTCGCCAAGCGGCCGGCAGAGACCGGCCCAGGGCCTTGTCGGCGGTGGTGAACTCGTGGTCGTTCACTGCGCCGTGGTACTCGGCTTCCTCGATGATGGCGCCGACGATGTGGGCGTTGAGGTCGGCAAGCTCCTCGGCGGGGATCCGATACTCCAGCACGTCGCGGTCACCGGCCTGGTGAACCTCGTAACGGTCCAGGTACGACCGCTCGACGTCGAACCGGGTTACGTAGCCGATACCGTCGGCGGGGACGTTCCACTCGCGGGCGATCTTCGTGGCGTACCAGCGGTTGAGGACGGGGTAGAAGATCGGTTGGTCCGCCAGGCGTGGTGGCCAAGACCGCCACCCCGACAGTCATGTCATCCCTGCATGACATGACGGATGGCATCAGGATCGGCCAGCACAGCGGTCAACGCCGATTCGGGACGATCGGGAGCAGGAGGCCATGACCGAGGTTCTTCCCCGCAGGGGCGCGCCGCTGGGCATTCAGGTGATGGCGGTGGAGCCCGGCTGATGGCGGTGGAGCCCGGCGCCTTGCGCACCCGCGCCTGCGCCGGCTTCGCGGCGACGACCCCATCGAGGCTGAGAGACCGTCGATCGGCGGGGCTCGGCGTTGCGATACCGTCATGGGTGCCCACACCGGCGTTGAGTAGTCCGCATCCGTCGGCTGTCGATGATCCGCAGGGCACCCACCAATCCAGGGAGAACCCGATGCCGGAGCCTGAGCCCGTCCAGGACGACCACGCGGCGGATGCCGAAGCCTCAACCACCGCCGAGGCCGAGCAGCCTGCCGTTCATGAAAATCGGGCTGCCCGGCGCGCGAAGGGCAAGGTTGCCTCGCCTCAACCATTCGGAAAGGGTCAGCACATCGGCGGCCGAGGCTCGGTCCAGAGCCCGCGCCAGTGGGGCAACCGTCGAAGCGGCTGATCCGTTGGTGGGGCCCGTTGTCAGCACCCATCACTGATCAGCACAGCCGCCGGGCGGCGGCAGTGCGGGTACGCGCCGACCGTGACCTTCTCGATCGCGGCGCGGTGTCCGCGTACCGGTCGGCTTGGGGTGGGGGCTCTGACGGCTCGGCCTGCGGTCGGCAAGCTCGTCGCACACGTCCAGTCCGGCGCTGGCGCGGTGGCGGCCCAGGCCACCCCCAACCCGTTCGTGGCGTACGACGGCCTGCCGTTGCTCGGCGAGGGGCGCTCGCCGGAGGACGTCCTGTCCGAGTTGCTGGCCCGGGACCCGGGCCGGGAGGTACGGCAGGTCGGGATGGTCGAACGCCAGGGTCACTCGTACGCCTTCACCGGCTCGCGCACGCGGGACTGGGCGGGGCACCACACCGGGCCCGGTTACGCGGTGCAGGGCAACCGCCTGGTGGGGCCGGAAACCCTCGCGGCGATCGTTGGTGCATTCGACGACAGCCGGGGCCTCGACCTGGTGGAACGGCTCGTGCGTGTCGACGACGCCGAGCATCCCGCGTTGGAGCTGCGCCGGCTGTATGGCGTGTTCCAGGCCGAGGTGCTGCCGACCATCGAGCAGTTGCCGACGCGTGAGGACCCCATGGGCGAGGCGGCCCGACAGGCGTCGAGGTAGCCGGCCCGTCTCGGCTGGGGAGCCATCCGGCCCCTGCCACGCAGTGCGCTGCCCGGGCTGCTGGGCGGCGCGCAGCGGGACCTGGTCGGCATCCTCGACGCCCTCGCCGGGTGGGCCGCACGAGTCGGAGTGCAGCAGAAGGGGCCAGCCCTGGTTGAGGCGATCGACAGGAACTTCGCGATCACGGCGCCGTTGGACGCACAGCTTCCTCGATAGCGGTGCGACCGGTGGCGGACGCCGCGAAGGCCGGGCGCCAACCACCCGCACCCGGCCCGTGCCCTGATCACCAGTGGCGGCACCGGTTGCCAGCGGATCACGGCGACACTAGGTTGAAATTATCGACGAACGTCTACGTAACAAGGTGTCGGGGGCCGCATGTCAACGTCTGTCACTCGCCGCACCGTCCTGACCGGTGGCGCCGGTGCCGCCATCGGCCTGGCGCTGCCCGGCGCCGCCTCCCACGCTGGCGGCCGCCACTCCACGAGCGTGAGCTTCACCCTCGACGCGAGAACGCTCGACGGCGGCGAGCAGGTCACCTCTGTCACTCTCCACACCGGCCGGCTCGGGCCGATCGACGCCGCCACGCTCACCGCCGACACGTTCACAGTGCATGCCAAGGCCACCAGCCCGATCCCGATCGCTCCGGGCGATCTGATCTTCAGCGAGTACGACCTGGACCGCACCGTGACCGCGGCCCGGCTCGACAGGCACGGAAACATCGTGCTGGAGCTGAGCCACGCCGAAGGCCAACCCGGCGGTGGCACCCTCGGCTACATCCTGAGCAGGGGCCGCAACGTCCAGCTGGACCTCGTCTACACCATCACGCAGAACGCCCCGCTCGTCCGGCGTCACGGCCCGCCGGTCACCATCACCCGCTTCGTGCAGGGACGGCTGTCGAACCCCGAGGTGGACGCCTTCAGCCACCACGTCTCGGGTTCGGGCATGAAGTACCGGCTGTACTCGCCGCAGCGTTCGCCCCGCCACGGTCGACTGCCGCTGATCCTCTGGCTGCACGGCGGCGGCGAAGGCGCCTCACTGCCCGACGACTACTACGACAACGAGACCACGCTGCGCGCCAACCGCGGCGCGTTGGGCTTCGCCACCCCGGAGGCTCAACGGATCTTCTCCGGCGCGTACGTCGTCGCTCCGCAGAGCACCTCCTACTGGATGGAGGACGGCCCCCGGTTCGCCCCGCTGATCCGCGAAATCGTCGAGGACCTCGTACGCCGCAAGCGTGTCGACCCCGATCGGATCTACGTGGCCGGTTGCAGCAACGGCGGCTACATGTCCCTGGAGATGACCGTCGCCTATCCCGACCTGTTCGCCGCGTCGGTGCCGATCTGCGGGGTCGTCGAGCCGCTCGGCGGAGGGGGCCCGCCGCTGATCACCGACGCGGAACTGGCGGGGATCGACACCCCTACCTGGCTTGTCACCTCGCGCGACGACGACACCGTGCCGCCCGAGACCAACACGATCCACGCCCACAACCTCATACCGGGATCACTGATCACCCTGTACGACCACGTCGTGTGGAACGGCTACCAGTTCCCCGGCCACTGGTCCTGGATCTACGTGGCCCGCAACGACCCGAGCCGCAACGGCACCCACATCTGGCAGTGGATGGCCAGCCGTCGGCGGTGATCCGCCGCCTGCCGCGCGCGCGGTCAGTACACCGTCAGCCCGTGATCATGGAACTGGCCACGGACCCGACGCAGCAGCGCCTCATCCGGCGGCGGCGTGCCCTCCAGCGGGAACGGCAGGCCGAGGGCGGCGTACTTCTGAGCGCCGAGCCTGTGGAAGGGCAGGACCTCGACGCGTTCGACGGTGGGCAGGTCCGCAGCGATGGACGCGACGGCGTCGACGTTGCGCGGGTCGTCGGTGAGGCCGGGCACGAGGACGAAACGGACCCAGATCGGCGTACCACGGTCGGCAAGGCGGCGCGCGAACCGCACTGTCGGCGTCAGCCGCCCGGTGCCTGTCACTGTCCGGTACGTGGCCGGGTCGCCGGACTTGATGTCGAGCAGCACCAGGTCGGTGGCGTCGAGCAGCGCGTCGTCGGCGCGGTCGCCGAGCAGGCCGCTGGTGTCCAGGGCGGTGTGCAGCCCCATCTCCTTGCAGCCTCGCAGCACCTCGCCGGTGAAGGCGGGCTGTTGCAACGGCTCGCCGCCGCTCACCGTGACGCCGCCGTGCGCGACCTTCAGGAAGCGTTCGTAGCGGCGGATCTCGGTGAGCAGGTCGTTGACGGATGTGGGTCGGCCGTAACGGCGGTACTGGGTGTCGGGGCTGTGGCAGTAGAGGCAGCGCAGCGGGCAGCCGGCCAGGAACGCGACGAACCGGGTGCCCGGCCCGTCCACTCCGGTGGAGATGTCGAAGGAGTGGAGCGAGCCGGTCACCTGCTCTCTGACGGCGGCGGCCATCACAGCGATCCGTGGAAGGTCCGGAAGATGACGTCGCGTTGCTGCTCGGGAGTGAGCTTGACGAAGTTCACCGCGTACCCGGAGACCCGGATGGTCAGCTGCGGGTACTTCTCCGGGTGGGCCATGGCGTCCTCGAGAGTGGCCCTGTCCAGCACGTTGACGTTCATGTGGAAGCCGCTGCCGTCGGTGTAGCCGTCGAGCACTCCGGCGAGGTTGGTGATCCGTTCGTCACGGGCGTGGCCGAGGCCGTCCGGGGTGACGGTGATCGTCAGCGAGATCCCGTCGCGCGCGCTGCTGTACGGCAGCTTGGCGACCGACAGCGCGGCGGCGACCATGCCGTGCGTGTCGCGGCCGTTCATCGGGTTCGCGCCTGGAGCGAACGGTTCACCCGCGCGCCGCCCATCGGGCGTGTTGCCTGTGTGTTTGCCGTAGACCACGTTCGAGGTGATCGTGAGGACCGAGAGCGACGGCTCGGCGCCCCGGTAGGTGGGCTGCCGCCGGATCTTGTCCATGAATCGTTCGACCAGGTCGACGGCGATCGCGTCGGCGCGGTCGTCGTTGTTGCCGTACGTCGGGAAGTCGCCGTCCACGGCGTAGTCGACGGCCAGGCCGACCTCGTCGCGCAGCACCTTGACGTGGGCGTGCTTGATGGCGCTGAGGCTGTCCACGGCGACCGACAGGCCGGCGATGCCGGTGGCGAGGAAGCGGTGCACCGGGTAATCGTGCAGTGCCATCTCGATGCGCTCGTAGGCGTACTTGTCGTGCATGTAGTGGATGACGTTGAGCGCGTCGACGTAGGTCTCGGCAAGCCAGTCCAGCGTCCGGTCGTACGCGGCCATCACCGCGTCGAAGTCGAGCATGTCGTCGGCGATCGGCTCGGCGACGAACACCTGCTCGCCGGTCATCTCGTCGCGACCGCCGTTGATCGCGTACAGCAGGGCCTTGGCGAGGTTGGCGCGGGCGCCGAAGAACTGCATGTCCTTGCCCACCCGCATGGCCGACACGCAGCAGGCGATGGCGGTGTCGTCGCTGTACGCCTGCCGGATCAGGTCGTCGTTCTCGTACTGGATGGCGCTCGTGTCGATCGAGACCTGGGCGCAGAACCGCTTGAACCCCTCGGGCAGCGCCGGCGACCACAGCACAGTCAGGTTCGGCTCCGGGGCCGGACCCAGGTTGTACAGGGTCTGCAGGTAGCGGAAGCTCGTGCGGGTGACAAGCGGGCGGCCGTCGCAGCCGATCCCGCCGAGCGCCTCGGTCACCCAGGTCGGGTCGCCGGAGAACAACTGGTCGTACTCCGGTGTACGCAGGAACCGGATGATCCGCAGCTTGATGACGAAGTCATCGACGAGTTCCTGCGCCTCCTGCTCGGTGAGCAGGCCTTCGGCGATGTCGCGCTGAAGGTAGGTGTCGACGAAGGTGGCGGTCCGGCCCAGCGACATCGCCGCGCCGTTCTGCTCCTTGGTGGCCGCCACGTAGGCGAAGTACAGCCACTGGATCGCCTCGCGGCCGGTGCTCGCCGGGCCGGAGATGTCACAGCCGTACTGGCCAGCCATGACTCGCAGCTCGTCCAGCGCCCGGATCTGCTCGGCCAGCTCCTCACGGTCGCGGATCACGTCCTCCGACGACAGTTGGGCGTCGAGCGAAGCCTTGACGGCCCGGCGCTCGGCGATCAGGCAGTCCACGCCGTACAGCGCGACGCGCCGGTAGTCGCCGATGATCCGACCACGGCCGTACGCGTCCGGCAGCCCGGTGATGATGTGCGAGCGGCGGGCGGCCTTCACGTCGGCCGGGTAGGCGTCGAAGACGCCGTCGTTGTGCGTCTTGCGGTACCGGCTGAAGATCGTCTGCACGGCCGGGTCGGGGGTGAAGCCGTACGCCTTGAGACCGGCCTCCACCATCCGCAGCCCGCCGTTCGGCATGATCGCGCGGCGCAGCGGCGCGTCGGTTTGCAGCCCGACGATGAGCTCGTGGTCCCGGTCGAGATAGCCCGGCTCGTGCGAGGTGATCGTGGAGGGGGTGTGGGCATCCACGTCGTAGACCCCGCGACGACGCTCCTCGACGAACATCTGCTGAAGCTGCCGCCAGATCCGTTCGGTACGGGGCGTCGGCCCGGTCAGGAACTCCGGCCCGCCGGTGTACGGCTCGACGTTGTCGTGGACGAACCCGCCGACGTCGATCGTGTCGCGCCAGCCGGTGCCGCGGAACCCGCGCCAGGCCTCGTGGGATGTGGTGGCCATTGCCCCTCCTTCGTCTCCTCCCAGCCTGGCCGAGGAACGACCCCACCGTTAAGGGCCGGAGGTCCCGGACGGTCGGGACCGTCCGGGACCTCCGATCTCAGCCGCGCGCGGCCCAGTCTCCGAGAGCCCAGTCGCGGACCTCGGGCATGTCCTCCAGGTGCTCCACCACGTACGTCTCATGGCGGTCGAGCTGACTCTGGCACCACGCCTTGAGGTCAGCGGCGCCGCGGGGGAGGCGCTTGGCGTTGTTTATGGCGTCCATCACCAGGTGGTACCGCGATGCCCTGTTGCGCACCGTCATATCGAACGGGGTGGTGGTCGTACCCTGCTCGATGAAGCCGCGGACCCGGAAGCGGTCCGCGTCCGGGCGACCGTGTACGAGCTGGTGGATCGCGCCGGGGTAGCCGTGGAAGGAGAACACCACGTCGACGTCGTCGGTGAACAGTTCGGTGAACAGGGTCTCGCTCATGCCGTGCGGGTGGTCCTTGGGCCGGACCAGGGTCATCAGGTTGACCACGTTGACCACGCGGACCTTGAGGCCGGGAAGCCTGTCGCGCAGGATCTGTGCCGCCGCGACCGTCTCCATGGTGACGACGTCGCCGGCGCAGGCGAGGACGATGTCGGGGTCGCTGGTGCCGTCGTCGGTGCCGGCCCACTCCCAGATCCCCGCCCCACGGGCGCAGTGTTCGATCGCCTCGTCCATGGAGAGGTACTGCAGCTGCGGCTGCTTGTCGATCACGATGAGGTTGATGTACGACCGCGACCGGAAGCAGTGGTCGGCCACCGACAGCAGGGTGTTGGCGTCCGGCGGCAGGTAGACCCGGGCGACGTCGCCGCGCTGGGTCAGCACCACCTGGATCAGGCCCGGCCCCTGGTGGGAGAAGCCGTTGTGGTCGTTGCGCCACGCCGTCGAGGTGAGCAGCACGTTGAGGCTGGGCACCTTCTCGCGCCACGGCAGGTGCTTGGCCTCCTGCAACCACTTGCCGTGCTGCACGGTCTGCGAGGCGCTGACCATGGCGAACGCCTCGTACGTGGCGAACATGCCGTGCCGGCCGGTCAGGTTGTAGCCCTCCAGCCAACCGTGGCAGTTGTGCTCGCTGAGCACCTCCATGACCCGGCCGTCGCGGCTGATCGCCACATCCTCCGGCGTCACCCGCTCCATGAAGGCGCGGTCGGAGACCTCGAAGACGCTGCCGAGCCGGTTGCTGTTCGTCTCGTCCGGACAGAACAACCGGAACCGGTCGGCGTTGCGGGTGTAGATGTCGCGCATCATCTCGCCCAGCTTGCGCGTCGACTCGGTCCGCTGCTGCGCGGGCCGGGGCACGTCGACCGCGTAGGAACGGAAGTCCGGCAGGTCCAGATCGCGGGTCAGCACCCCGCCGTTGGCGTGCGGGCTGGCACTCATCCGCAGGTCACCGTCGGGTGCCAGGTCCCGGATCGCCGCCACGGGCGCGCCCGAGGAATCGAACAACTCTTCCGGCCGGTACGACCTGAGCCAGCGCTCGAGCAGCGCGAGATGCTCCGGGTTGTCCTTGACGCCGGACAGCGGCACCTGGTGTGACCGCCAGGTGCCCGTGACGGTGATCCCGTCGACGGAGTCCGGCCCCGTCCAGCCCTTCGGCGACCGCAGGATTATCAGCGGCCAGGTGGGACGGGTGCCGTCCCAGGAACCGTCACGGGCGGCGGTCTGAATGTCGCGGATCTTCGTCCAGGCAGTGGAGAGGGCAGCCGCGAAGCGGTGGTGCATGCCGGGCAGGTCGGAGCCCTCGACCTCGATGACGTCGTAGCCGTGGCCACGCAGCAGGCTGCGTACCTCCTCGGGGTCCTTGCGCCCCAGCACCGTGGGACCGGCGATCTTGGCGTCGTTGAGGTGCAGGATCGGCAGGACCGCGCCGTCTCGTTCGGGGTTGAGGAAGGACACGCCCTTCCAGGAGCCCTCGAGGGGTCCGGTCTCGGCCTCGCCGTCGCCCACCACGGCGATGGCCAGCAGGTCCGGGTTGTCCATTACCGCGCCGAATGCGTGGACCAGGACGTAGCCCAGCTCGCCGCCCTCGTGGATGGAGCCGGGGGTGGTCACCGACACGTGCGACGGGATACCGCCCGGGCTGGAGAACTGCCGGAACAGGCGCAGCATCCCCGCCTCGTCCTGGCTGACGTCCGGGTAGATCTCGCTGTAGGTGCCCTCCAGATAGCCGGCGGCCACCAGTGCCGGGCCGCCGTGACCCGGACCGGCAAGGTAGATCGCCTGCTGACCGGTGCGCCGGATCAGCCGGGAGACGTGCGCGTAGATCAGCGACAGGCCGGGGCTGGTTCCCCAGTGACCGAGCAGGCGCGGCTTGATGTGCTCAGGCGCCAGGGGCTCGCGCAGCAGCGGGTTGCCCTGTAAATAGATCTGCCCGATGGTCAGGTAGTTGTTGGCCCGCCACCAGGCGTCCAGACGGGCGAGTTCGGTGTCATCGAGTTCGTCGAGCGTACGAAGTTCGGATACGACCGTGGTCACGGTGGTTCCCTTCACAGATCTCGTCTTGTCAGGACTTACGTTAGGCCCAGCCGGGGTCGGCCACCCGGGGCCGCATGCCGGAAGCGGAAGGACCTTCGGCCCCTGTTCCGGGACGTCAGTGCGCCGTTGGTGTGATCAGGAATACCGGGTACTCCGGCGCTATCTCAGTGAACTGAGCGAGTGAGGAGTGCCTGTCGATCGGGAAGTGCGCCCGGGCGCCCGGTGCCTTGGCGAGATATTCGCGAAGGATGGGCGCTCGGTGCGCCACGTCGACCTCGACCAGCCGGACCGGCTCCCGCCGGCCATGCCGCAGGGTGGCCGCACCGTCGGCGACCCGGACGTTGGCCACCCAGTTGGCCCGGCGCCCGAGCATCGAGACCAGGTAGCGCTGCCCGTCATGAATGGTCATCACCAACGGGAAGGCCACCGTCCGCCCGCTCCTGCGGCCGACCACTTCCAGAGTCACCCAGGCCGACGGGGCCAGGAACCCGCTGCTGTGCTGGGCGGCGGCGATCCGGTTGAGCACCCGGGCCAGGCGGCCGGGGCGACCGCCCCGGTACATCCGCTTGCGCCATGACCGTGAGATGATCACTGGTCGCTCTCCTTCAAAACTTCGGACAGTGGCCGGCGCGGTGTCACCGCGGCCTGCGGTCCGTATCCGATCCGGATGATCATCTGAGCCCAGCGGTCGGCCGCGGTGTCGGTGAGCAGTTCGCGGACGGCCGGAACCTCGATCGGTTGGCTGATGGGTGTGGTGGCCAACCGCAGCCGGGTGGCCACGAGCAGGACGTGCTGCAACGCCTGACCGGCGCGGACCCAGTTCTCCGGGCTGTCACCGAGCGTCGCGAGCACGGCGATTGTCGGGTGCGCCTCGAAGAACTCATTCGTCCGCCAGGGTTGCGGGTGGACGAGGCCGAAGTCCCGGATCGGCATCCGTTCGAGGGCGTCCCAGGGTCCGATGGCGGCCGGTGGAACGCCATCGTGGCGGCCCGGCGTGGGCCTCGTCCAGCGGCTCAGCTCGGCCCGATAGCGGCCCTCGTTGCGCAGTTGGCGCTCGGCTTGGTGTCCGAGCCCCAGGATGGCGTTGCGGGCGACCGGGCCGGCGATCGTGAGTGCCGCACCCTGGTCTGCGGCGGCCAGTCTCAGCTCCTCGATCGCGTCGGCGGAGACCACCGAGTCGGCGAAGGGCCACCGGTTGGTGTGGCGCCGGGCGATCGCTTCGGCCAGCGTCGTCACGGCTTCCGGCGGTGGGTCTTCGCGGTCGAGCAGCACCCGGGCCACCAGTTGGGGCGAGTCCGGTTCCGGGAAGAGGACGTACGTCGTCCGCCATCCCTGCGCCCGGAGGGCCAGCCGCAGGGTGAACAGGGCCGCACCGACACTGATCAGCAGTTCACGCCCGGACGCGTCCAGCGCGTCGAGTTGGCGGCTGCGGTCCGCGTACACCCGCACTTCCTGGTCGGTGATCCGGAAACGCCATGGCTGGCTGTTGTGCAGCGACGGGGCGAGCGTCGCCGCCGCCACGCACCGGGCGAGCACGTTCATGAGGTGCCCATCTGCACAAGCCAGGGCCAGACCGCCTCGGGTGGCGCGTCGATTGTGACTGCCCGGGTGGAGACGATGTCCGGATCGGCAAGGAACTCGTCACCCGGCAGCGTGGCCCTCACCTCGGCTGCGGTGGCTCCCCACGTGAGCCACCGCCCAGGCCGTTGGAGCACGGTTCCCTTCATGACCTCTCCTTCCTGAGCGAAGCGGGACCTCCCGGCCGAGTCAGCCGGCGGTCGCCGGTCCGTAGTACGCGGCGTCGCCTCGAACATAGGCCCCCACCGATCGGTGCCGGCATGGCCGAGGGACCCGTGAGGACGGGACCACCGGCCCGGCGGCCGTACCCGATGGTCGTCGTGACGTTCCCGGCGGGGCCGGAGGGTGACAGGGCGCGCGAGGCACTGCCCCGGTCGTTGAAGCAGTCCCACGATCGGTTGTGCACCGTCTCCCGTGCCGTCGAACTTGGCACTCCCGTTTCGGTCATCGATACGGCCGTGGCCACGGAAGGGCTGACGACCCCGGACGGCATCTGAGGTCGTGGCGGCCATGCGACGTGAGGCCGATAGCAGCGGTGTCCGCTGGTCTCCGTGGCGTGACCCTTCGGTCCCCCGAGCGGCAGCGCCGAAGGTGACGGATACTCGCTGGATGACTGGACCGGACCTCGACCCCGAACAGTATCCGCCCATCGACCCGCGTGAACCCGTACCGGACGACGCCAGCGAACTGCTGCCGGACACGCCCGACGAACTGCCGCAGGCCCCGGTCGAACCGATGCCGGATGACGGCGGCGACGACGGTGTGCGCGAGCCGGCCTAGCCGGTGACGGTTCGGGCCGTCCGAGCGCGAGGTGTCAGACGGATCCGACGCCGCCGAAGCTGACCGCCCGCCGTCCCGTCCCGCGCCTGAGGTCCGGCGGCGGACCGGCGGCGCCCTGCTGCGGGCGGGCACCCGACGTGAGAGTTCAGGCCCGGGTGATCCGTACCGCGTCGGCGACCACCAGCCCGGTGCCGCCGGTCCAGCGGCTCACGCCGACCGTGTTGCCGGTGCCGGCTGCCAGGGTGAACACACCGATCGAGACCCACCGGCCGCCATTGGTGCGTTGGTTGACGGACACCGACCTGTTGCCGGTGGTGGTCGCCACCAGATACGGCGTCTGATCGTTGTAGCCGGCGTCGGCCGGGTACCAGACCGAGATCTCGTAGTTTCCGGTTGCCGGGATCGTCGACCGGAACCACGCGACGTCGCTTGACGACACCGGGCTCGCGAACCGGTAGTCGGTGCCGTACCGCTGGCCGGAGTAGGCCGAGGTGCCCCATGCGGTGCTCGCCGTGAATCCGCCCGAGGTGCTGTTGTCGATGGTCGTGGTCCACTGCTGCGGCGGGGTCTGCGTGACCCTCAGGTCGAGGTAGTTTCGGTCGATCTTCATCGTCACGCCACCCCACGTCTCGGTGACGTCCCCGGCGTACTGGTGCACCCGCTGCTGGTTCGCGTAGTAGGCGTCGGGGCAGTAGCTGCCGGCCCGCGTGTCGGCCACCCCGTTCCACCAGCCGATCCAGATCTGGTCGAGTCGCCGGTAGCTCGGGTTGTCGTACGCGTCGCAGACGTCCTTGATGCCGGACGAGCCGCTGGAGTACATGCCGGCGAGGTAGCCGCGCGCGTGCAGTTGCTCGACCCAGCCGGACAGGAACGACAGCACGGCGGCCCGGCACGACGCGTTGGACGGGTACTGCTCGATGTCGTTGTAGATGGTGCTCGCACTGCCGATGCCCAGTGCCTGGGCGGCGTTCGCGGACCTGTTCGCCGCGGAGACGCCCTGTGACCGGGCCGTGGTGGGATCGGCTGACATCTTCGGAGCGCGGGTGCCGCACGGCGCCTGGTAACCCAGCTCGATGGGGAGCAGCCGCCATCCGTTGTTGGTCTGGTTGGTCACCCATGTCGCGGTGAGGTTGGGCTGGGAGCACGTGCGGCTGTCCCCGCTGATGTAGATGCCTACCGCGCCGTAGGGCGAACTGGCCCGCCACGTGTCCATGGCGGCCTGTGACGGCGCCGTGCAGGTGTCGAACCCCCGGCCGGTGAAGGTGCCGGGTTGCGGGCCGGCGGCCAGCGGCGCCACGGCGGTCGAGGTTGGTACGGGTGTCGTGGCACCCGCGACCGAGCCGGCCGGTGCCACGACCCCTGCGGCAACGGTGAGACCCACAAGCCAACTGGCGAAGACCCGCACGTCGCCTCCATGTGAAGAAAACCTTGGCCGTTGATGGCCTACGTGACGGATTTCTACCACGAATCGACGAGCGGCAATAGAGGGCCGAGGCGCTCGACGCGAACGAGCACGACGCAGAAAAACTGCTCGGCGTGCGGTGGTCAGGGCGGCTAGGTTGCCGGATGTGAGCACTATCGTTTCGGTGAACCTGGCAGTTCCGGAGCCCAACCCGGCCAAGGGCGTTGGTGTCACGGGTATCAACAAGCAGCCGGTGGGCCACGCGGTCACCGTACGCGCGCCGGGGCCAAAGACGACCGGGCTGCACAGCGGCCTGGTCGGCGACCGGATCTTCGACGTCGAGCATCACGGCGGTGACGACCAGGCCGTTTACGCGTACGCGCTTGAAGATTACGGCTGGTGGCAGGCGCGGCTGGGCAGGCGGCTGTCCAACGGCCTATTCGGCGAGAACCTGACGACCGAGGGGGTCGACGTCAACGGCGCGGTCATCGGCGAGCGGTGGCGCGTCGGCGCACGGTTGGTCCTGCAGCCGACCTTCGGTCGCATTCCGTGCGTCACGTTCCAGCGCAAGATGGGCGAGCCGGGCTGGGTGAAGACATTCGCCAGGGCGAACCGGCCGGGCGCCTACCTGCGGGTGGTGGAGCCGGGCGAGGTGCGGGCCGATGACGTGGTGAGCGTGGAGGACCGTCCGGCGCACGGGGTGTCGATCGCGATGGCGTTTCGTGCGTACATGACCGAGCCGGAACTGCTGCCTGAGTTGGTCGAGGTCGACGGGCTACCTGACGATCTGCGTGAGACCCTCGCGGAGCGGCTTCCCCGACGACGGTAGCTCGTGATCGAGTGGTCGCGACGAGGTGCATCCAAGGCACCAGGTGGCGACGGACGGAATGATGACCCATGCTCCAGGCCCTCGTAGCGGAGCCGCCGTGCGCGGCGTGTGGGCGACCGTCAGCACGTGTCGAACTCGTCCCACCCGGCGCCCGACCTGCTGACTGGCGGCGCTGGCCGTCGGCGCAGCGCAACACCTACAACGCTGCCCGGCAGGGCGGCGGAGGCGATCAGTGGTGGCTGCTGTTCTCCGGGATCGCGGCGGGCAACGGATCCGGCCAACCGGTCGACGTGGCGCAGGCGGAACGGATCGCCGATGCCTTCGCCCAGCCGTACCGGTACGCGGCCGTAACCACCGCTGGCTTCTACGACGACGCCGGCCTGTGCAGCCAGTGCGATGCCCCGTACTGCCGCCAGCATTGGAACGTCTCAAACACGGGCTACGGACGATGCCCTCACGGTCACGGCAGGAGCCTTGATCCGCACTGGTGGCCCGACGATCTATAGAGGCTTCAACGGCCGCAGGACGACTGTCGGAGCGTCGGCCATGCCCCCACCGGTCGGCGCCAACGGTTGGGTCGAGGGATCATCCGCCTCCCGTGCGTTCCTTCGACGCATCACCACCAGTGCGAGCGCGCCCAGGCCCGCGGCGAACAGCAGGCCGCCCAGGAGGAAGAACAGCGACGAACTGCTGCCCTCGTCACTGACGGCCTTGAGGGTGGGCGGCGCGGCCTCGGAGGTGACGTCGCCCGCTGCGGCGAGAGGGCTTTCCTCCGCAGAGGGCGACGTCGACGTCTTGGCAGGCGTCGCCACCGCGGAGAGGGTGAGCCGTACGGTCGCGACGTCACCGGCGCTGCCCCGTACGGTCGTGCGGGCGGTGCGGTAACCGTCCTTGGCCGCGCGGACAGTGATGGCTCCTGCGGCGATCGTCTTGCCGGCGCTCGATGTGACCGAGAACTGGCCGCTGGGGTTGCTGGTCGTCCGGTATTCGTGCCCGGCGCTGTCCTGGATTGTCAGGTCCACGCCGCTGACTGCCTTTCCGGCGGCGTCGCGGACCCTGCCGGAGACCCCGCTCACCCCGGCAGCCGGTTTGTCTGCGCTGGACGGCGATGCACCTGGGCCGTGGACGTAGACCATCTTGTGGTCATAGCTGTTCTGCCCGGCAAGCCGTACGCCGATCGAGATGTTGAGGCCGGTGGTCTCACCCGGGCGCGCCGAGGGGGCGACGAGCGTGGTGTCGAAGGTCTGGCTCCGGCCGGGTCCGAGTTTGGGCTCTACCCTGCATCCAGAGGTGCATTGCAGGCCGCCGCCGACCACCACGATGGCCGTTTCGGCTCGTTTTCCGGTGTTGGTGACGCGGTACTGCACGCGTACCGTCTCGTTGGGTTTCACGTTCTCGGCCGACACGCTCAGGATGCGGACGGTTTCCGGAGCGGCAGTGGCGGGTGCCGCCGACACCGCGAGCGTGCCCGCGGTCAGCGTGATCAATGCGGCCGCTCGGGTCCATCGGACACGTAAGCGTGTCGTCACTTCCAACCACCCTTTCCAAACGCGGGCAACACCGGTCGATGCCGCCGCGGGCCACTATGCCCTGTCCGGGACGGGTCGCGCGATCCCACCTCCGACCTCTCGCCGGAGGGCCCAACCGTGCCAGGGCGGGATGTGAACGGGTTGGCCGCCCGTACATGTCCATTGAGCAGCTTCAACGTACGCAGCTGTGGGTTGCCTACTGGCCGAATGTGGCGCGTAGGTCCGCGTTGATCAGTTCGTTGAGCCGCTTGCGCAGGTGTCCCAGTAGCGACGGGTCGGGCAAAGGCTCGGCGACCCACAGTGTCCAGCGCAACTGCGTGCCTTGTGTGCCGTCAGGCGCCAGGTCGAAACGCACCTGGGCATCGGGCCGCCGGGGCCAAAGTGACGACCAGAGGACCAGGTGCGGGTGCTCCGCGTGCAGGATCTGCGGAGTTTGCTCGTCGTCGAGTAGGCACAGCCAGGGACGCGTCGGGTCACGGTCAGGATTGGTGAGCGCCTCGAAGACGATGGCCGGTGGAGGCGGCTGGCTACGCGTGCGGCTGCCGGCTTCGAGCATGCCTCAGAGTACGAGTCCGTCAGCCGCCCGGGCAGCGGGTGTCCCCGCCGCTGTGTTCCACGCAGTGCCCCGGCGGGCCCGGCATGGTCGGTGCCGGCGGCGGATCGAGGTCCCGGGCTGTGAGCACGGTGATCGGCGCGGCGGGCACGGCGATCACGACGGTCAGCACAAGGAAGACAACTGCGGTGCGTACCCGCCGCAGCTGGTACGCGACGAGCGCGATGACGGCCGGCCCGGCGGTCGCCACAAACGCGGCGACCAGCAGGGCCACACTCGCCCGACGTCTGAGGCCTTCGAACTCGTCGGGCTGGTCGCCGTAGCTGACGCTCCACTGCTCCAGGCCGATCGCCACCCACCATCCAGCCGCCGCGATCAGTCCGCAGACCCAGACCAGGACCAGGAGCCCCACGATCGGGCCGCCCCGCCGGCCTGCCCCAACCTTCTCAGCCGTCACGCGGTCCAGCATGGGTGGGGCACTCCGTTCGGGCATGAGTCGGCGTACTCACGTCGCAGCTGCGCGGGCGGCCGGCTCGTTCATCGTCCTGAGCACCGGCAGGGACGCCATCGGACTGAGGGCAAGCGCCGCGATGGCCACCGGCAGGGATGTCGCCTGAGCTAGCGCGCCCAGTGCCGGCGCGGCGAGTCCGCCGGCGCTGACGGCGAGACCGAGAGTGAGACCGCTCGCGGTGCCCACCCGACCGGGAAGGTAGTCCTGTCCGAGGGTCAGGTGCAGGGAGAAGGGCACGTACAGGCTGACTCCGGTGACGGCGACTCCCAGCAACCCGGACCAGCCGGGCAGTACGACGATCATGAGTAGGCCCGGAACGACGCATAGGTTGGCGTTGCGGATCAGTCGGACCCGGTCGCGGTGACGGTCGGCCAGCACGCCCCCCGCGATGGTGCCGAGCGCCCCGGTCGCGGCGAGCAGCAGTAGCGCCGCCTGGCCGGCTATGACCGTGCCGGTGCGTTCGTTCAGCAACAGCGCGACGAAGGTGCCGAGCCCGTACGTCACGAGGGAACGCAGGACAACCAGGGCCGTGAGCCGACGAAAGGCTGCCCAGTCGTCGGCGGGTGGCGACGAGACTGTGGCGGGCAGCGTCGCCGCCGGGACGCTGAGACGTCGGGTCGCCGGCAGGAGGCGGACGGTGACGGTCGCCATGACAAGCGCTGGTGCCAGGAGCCAGAGCGTCGCCGACAGTCCGGCCATCGCGACGATGGGAGCGACGAGCAGCGGGGCGACGGCCACGCCGAGGTTGCCCGAGAAGACGAACCAGCTCATGGCCCGATGGCTGCCGGCGGCCGCCGCCCGGGCCAGTCGCGCGGCCGCCGGATGATAGGCGGCGACGCCGAGGCCGGAGACGGCGAGCGCGGCGCACGTCGCCGCGTAACTCGTGGCCGGGCCGCTGAGCGCGATGCCGACCGCCGCCAGGGTGGTGCCGGCCGGAACGAGCCAGGCGAGATGGTGACGGTCGGTCAGCCAGCCGAACAGCGGCTGCGTGATCGCGGACAGCGCGGTCGCCGCGAGGGTGAGGCCCCCGACCATCAGGTACGTCCAGCCATGGGCAGCGGCAAGGAAGGGCAGCAGTGCGGGCACCGCGCCCTGGTACAGGTCGTTCACGCTGTGACCGACGGCGAGGACCGACGAATCGGATGCGCGACCGCGTGGCTGTCTCATCACCAGCCCAGCCTGCGCCGACCTCCGCTTCAGCCGGTACGGCGTATCGTGCCAGCCGATGTCGCAAAACAGCCACGCAGCCAGCGCGTACCGGCGGATCCCGTTGCAGGATCGACAGTCGATCCCTCGGCACACGCATCGGGTGCCGCAGCTCCTGGTTCCCACCTGCGGGGTGGTCGGGATCTCCACTCCCACGGGAACGTGGGTGGTGGCCGGACCCGCGTACGCGCTGTTCGTCCCGGCCGGGCTGCCCCACGCCCATCTGGCGCACACCCGCAGCGTCATCGCCACAGTGCTGCTCGTCGACGCGCCATCGACCCTTACGGGAACCGGCGAACCCACGCTCGTCTTCCTCACCGAACTGGCGCGACACGTCGTCCCGGCGCTCGTCGACCACCACCGCGACGGAACCGAGCGGCCCGCGCTGCACGCGGTCCTGGTGCAGGAACTCGCGTCGAGGGGACCGACCCGTAGATCGTGCCTGCGGCTACCCGAGCCCCGCGACCCGCGACTTGTCGCACTGGCCGAAACGTTGCGGCAGGATCCCGCAGACCAACGCGGCCTCACTCAGCATGCGCGAGCACTTGCCACCAGCCAGCGCACGCTGAGCAGGCTGATGGCGACCGAACTCGGCCTGAGCTTTCCCCGGTGGCGGGCGATGCTGCGGCTCGCCGCCGCGCTCGACGACCTCGCGGCCGGACGCTCGGTAAATGAAACGGCCCACCGCTGCGGGTTCACCTCCACCAGCGCGTTCATCGCCCTCTTCCGGAGCGTCCTCCATGTCACGCCGGGCAGGTACCAGCGGTACCTGAACGATGACGAGGCGTGACACCGGGCCTGCTCACATCCGTTTCGGGGTCCGGATGCCGAGCACGTGGAGCCCCTGCCGGAGCACCCGGGCGGTCAGGTCGCAGAGCACCAGACGGCTCTCCCGGACCGGTCCGTCCGTCCGCAGCACGGGACACCGCTCGTAGAACGTGCTGAACGTGGCGGCCAGCCGGTACAGGTACCCGGCGAGGCGGTGGAACTCCAGGTTCACGGCCACCTCGTCGACCACTCTGGCAAAGCCGACCAGCTCGAAGGCGAGTGCCCGCTCGGCCGGCTCGGCCAGCGAGATCCCCGCTTCCGGGCAGGCCGCCACGCCGGCGCGCCGGAAGATCGACTGGATCCGCGAGTACGCGTACTGAAGATAGGGTGCGGTGTTGCCGTCCAGCGAGAGCATCCCCTCCCAGTCGAGCACGTAGTCCCGGTGCCGGTCACTGGACAGGTCTGCGTACTTGATCGCGCCGATGCCCACCGCCCGGCCGACCTCGGCCGCCTCGGCCTCGCCCAACTCCGGGTTCCGCTGCCGAGCCAGTGCGGTGGCCCGAGCGATTGCCTCCTCCAACAGCCCCACCAGCTTCACCGAACCGCCGGCCCGGCTCCGCAGCATCCGTCCGTCCGGCCCGAGGATCGAGCCGAACCCGACGTGCTCGGCCCGGGCCGGCGGGGTCAGCCATCCGGCCTGCGCGGCGACGGCGTACACCATCTCGAAGTGTCGCCGCTGCGGCAGGCCGACCACGTAGAGCAGCCTGGTCGCGCCCAGCGTGGCCGTCCGGTGCCGGATCGCAGCCAGGTCGGTCGCCGGGTAGCCGTACCCGCCGTCGGATTTACGTACGATCAACGGCAGTGGCTCGCCGTCTCGTCCGGCGCAACCGGGCGGGAACACGCAGGCCGCGCCCTCGCTCTCCCGCAGTAGCCCGAGGCGGTCCAGGTCCTCGACCACAGCGCCGAGCAGATCGTTGTAGCTGCTCTCACCGTGGAAGTCCCGTTCGGTGAGGGTCACGTCCAGCAGGTCGTAAACGGTCAGGAAGTAACGCTCGGACTGCTCCACAAGCAACCGCCACAGCCGCAATGTCGCCTCATCGCCGCCCTGCAACGCCACGACCCGCCGCCGCGACCGCTCCCGGAACGCCTCGTCGCCGTCGAACTTGGCCCGAGCCGTCTTGTAGAACGAGTCCAGGTCACCCATCGACAGCTCCTGCGCCGCGTCGGCTCCGCCCAGGTCGACCAGATGCTCGATCAGCATGCCGAAGGGCGTACCCCAGTCGCCCAGGTGATTGGCCCGCAGCACCCGGTGCCCCAGCCACTCCAACAGGCGCGCCGCCGCGTCGCCGATCACCGTCGACCGCAGGTGCCCGACGTGCATCTCCTTCGCCACATTGGGCGCCGAGTAGTCGACCACCACCGTCTCCGGCGCGGCCACCACAGGCACGCCCAGCCGCGAGCTGACCGCCAGCGCGGACACGAGCCTGGTCAAGGTGGCGTCGGAGACGGTCAGGTTGAGAAAGCCCGGGCCGGAAAGCTCCGCCACGCTGCACAGGTCGGCCAGCTCAGCGTGCCGCAGCACCTCGGCGGCGATGACGCGCGGCGGTCGACCGAGCCGCCGGGCCAGAGCCAACGCCGCGTCGGACTGGAAATCAGCCCGTTGGGAGCGCCGCACGACCGGGTCGACCGGTTCGCCCGCCACCGTCGCGAACGCCGGCACCAGCCGGTCGGTCAGAAGCTTCTCCAAATCCATTGGTACGCCGATCTCGCTCGGACCCGCAGCGCGGATCACCGGATGAGGATGCGGGCGGACCGAGGACGATCGACGATGACCGGCGGCTCGATCCGCCGGTCACAGAGAAGATTGCTCAGCGCAGGCGGTCGTGGTGCCGCCGGCGTCGCCGCGCGCCGAACAGGACGTCGGGGGACGCCTTCGGGTACGCGGGCGAGCTGATCATGCCGTCAGCTTAACCTGGCGGATCCGCCGCGCAACGCCATTAACCGGCAGCCCGACCACGTAGAGAACGGACGGGCCGAGCACTGGAGTCGCAGTTCGGTGCCGGCTCCGGTTTGCCTGGAAAGGATGACGCATGCGGGCCGGTGCTTGGGTAGCCTCCCGGGCGTGATCGAGCTTGTCGAACGGCATACGGCCCTCGCCGTCGTGGTCGGGTCGCGGGCGTACGGGCTGCATGGCCCGGACTCCGACTACGACCGGCGTGGTGTGTACGTGGCACCCACGCAGGCGTTCTGGCGTCTCGACAAGCCGCCCACCCACCTCGACGGTCCGGCGGCGGAGCAGTTCTCCTGGGAGTTCGAACGCTTCTGCGTGCTTGCCCTGCAAGGCAACCCGACGGTTCTGGAGGTGCTCTGGTCCCCGCTGGTCGAGTCGATAACCGTCGACGGGGAACGGTTGCTGGCGGCGCGGCAGGCGTTCCTGTCGAAGCGGGTGGCGGAGACCTACGGCAGCTACGCCCGGGACCAGCTCAACAGGGTGGCCGCCCGCCGCGCGCGTACCGGCGAGACGAACCACAAACAGGCGATGCACATGATCCGGCTGCTTGTCGCCGGGGTGCACGTGCTGCGTACCGGGGACGTGCTGGTCGACGTTAGCCACCTGCGTGACCGGCTGCTCGCGGTGCGGGGCGGCGAGTTGCCCTGGGACGAGGTCGCCGCGTGGGGGGCTGACCTACTTGTCGAGCTCGCCGATGCAGCCGCCACCACCGCGCTTCCCGAACAGCCCGACCGGGATGAAGTGGATCGGCTGCTCACGGGCGTACGGCAAAGGAACCTGCAGTGACCATCGAGGTGCCGCCGTGGGCCGCCGAGGCAGTCCGCGCCCTGCCCCGCCCGCTGCTGTTCGCCACGGTCAGCGGTGCGCATCTGTACGGGTTCGCGTCCGTCGACTCCGACCTGGATCTGCGAGCCGCGCACCTGCTCGCGCCCGAGGAGGTGGTCGGGTTGCGCACCGGGCCGCAGACGTTGCAGCACATGGGCGTGCGTGACGGTGTCGAGCTGGACGTGGTGAGCCACGATCTGCTGAAGTTCGCCAAGCTGTTGAACAGCCGCAACGGCTACGTTCTGGAGCAGGTGTTGTCGCCGCTGGTGGTCGTGACCAGCGCGGTGCACGCCGAGCTGGTTTCTCTGGCCCCGCGACTGGTCACCCGGCACCACGCGCACCACTACCTCGGGTTCGCGGCCACCCAGGAGAAGTTGTACGCCAGGACCGGGCAGCTCAAGCCCGCGCTGTACACGCTGCGGGTCCTGCTCACCGGCATCCACCTGATGCGGACCGGCCGTCTGGAGACGGACCTCGGTGTGCTCGGAGCAGGATTGCTGTACGTGCCGGATCTCATCGCCGCCAAACGGGAGGCCGAACACGGACCGCTCCCCACGGGCGCTGCGCAGCGACTCGCCACCGACGTGCCGCTGCTGCGCGCCGAGTTGGAGACGGCCCGGGACTCCTCGGCGCTGCCCGGGGACGTGGATCCGGCCGCGGTGGACGCCCTGCACGACCTGGTGGTGCGTACCCGGCTGGGTTGAGCTCGCCGACCGGTCCCTCCCGAGGTGGCCTGCCGGGCGCGGGCACCCTGCCGTTCAGCCGCTCATCAGCGCCCTGCGCACATGCCGCACTCCGTAGTGCGCGCGTGATTTGACGGTGCCGACGGGAAGGCCGAGCCGGTCGGCGACCTCGCCGGCGGAATGGCCCTTCACATACAGTTCGAGCAGCACGGACCGCTGGGCAGGGCCGAGTTCGCCGACGGCGCGCCGCAGGGTCAGCGATGCGATCGCCGTTTCCGCAGCGGCGTTCACCGGGGGCGACAGGTCCGCCTCGGCCAGGCCGACCTCCACGGGCCGCGTCTGCCGTTTGCGGTACGCGTCGATAGCCAGGCGTCGGGCAACCTTGAACAGCCAGCGCCGCTGCGGCTCCGGGCCGGAGGGCATCTGGTCGAGGTTGCGCCAGGCTCTCACCATGGTCTCCTGCACCAGGTCCTCGGCGGTACAGGATGAGCCCGGCGGGGTCAGTCTCCTCAGGTAGTGGAGCAGCGCGCCGCCGTTGGCCAAGTGGAGCTCGCGCATGTGCGCCTCGATATCAGGTGACGTCGCCATCGTGTTCCCCCATCGGCGTCAACAGTTCGGGGGGAAGCGTAGGAGACCGCCTGTAAATTCCTACTCTATTGCCAGTGAATTAGTTTGTGATGTGCCATTCCGCTGCATTAAACAATGCGCGGAAATGGCGTCACGAAGCCCTACCCAGGCCGAGATTGCGAGTTTCGGTAAATGAGATAGAGATGGACGGCGGCCCGCAGCTCCGCTGTAGCGGGCCAGCCACGCGAGCGGGATACGTCTCCGCTTCGCGGCTCACCAGCGGTCCACGGGATGACATCACGCCCTGCACTACGGGGCCGGGTGGTCGGAGTTCACAAGCGTCCGGCCGCAGCCGCCGGTAGCAGCGGTCCCGTCCGAACTGCTCGCCTAAGCTGGCTCCCGGTGATCACTGGCCGACGGCGATGCTGATGGGGGTCTTCCGTGACCGGGGCGCAGGACGACATGCGCTTCGCGGTGCTGGGCCCGGTGGAGGTGTGGCGCGGCGGGCAGCCTGTCGATCCCGGTCCGCGCCAGCAACGCCTCATTCTGGCACTGCTGCTGGCACGGGCCGGCCAGCCGGTCGGCCTCGCGGATTTCATCGCGCTGTTGTGGGACGAGCGACCGCCGCGCAGCGCCGCGAACATCGTGCACCTTCACCTGGGTCGGCTTCGGCGGTTGTTCGAACCCGGCCTGCCCCCTCGTGCGTCCGGCCGGTGGCTGGCGAGTGACGCATCCGGCTATCGCATCGTCGTCGACGCCGAAGGGCTGGACCTGCTGACGTTTCGACACTTGGCGCAGCGGGCGCGGACGGCCGAGGATCCGTCGCAGGCATTGGCGGCCTATGTCGAAGCGCTGGAATTGTCGCGGGGGCCGTGCGCCGGAGCGCCGGAGTTGATCAACCGCCCGGTCGCCGAATTCGAGGCCGTCGACAACGAGTACGCCGATCTGGTGCGGGAGGCCGCCGACCTGGCGCTGTCCGCCGGAGCGGCACGGGGTGTGCTTCCGATGCTGCGGCGTGTGGCCCAGCAACGTCCTCTGGACGAGGCCGTTCAGGCCAGATTGCTGCTGACCTTGTCAGCGGTCGGGCAGCAGGCCGAGGCGATCGCTCTCTACCAGGAACTGCGCGGCCGGCTCGCCGATGACCTCGGGATCGATCCGGGCCGGGAACTCCAGGAGGCGTACCGTACGGTCCTGCGCAACGGCGATTCCGGCCCAGCCGAGACGGCGGAGGCACCACTGCGCTCCAACGACCCGTCGGCGGACGGCTTTTTCGTCCGTCCGGCCCAGCTGTTGCCGGACCTGCCCCACTTCACGGGCCGGGACCAGAGCCTGCGCCGGGCACTGGCGCTCATCCACGGCCGCGCCGGCGGGAACGCCCTGCGGATCGTGGCCATCGAGGGCATCCCCGGCGTCGGCAAGACGAGCCTGGCGACCCACCTGGCCTACCTGGTGGCCGACGAGTTCCCCGACGGCCAGCTCCACGTCGACCTCCGGGGCCTGGATCCGGACGCCGCGCTGACACCGGGCGAGGTGCTGGAGGACTTCCTGCACGCGCTTGGCGTCCGCGGACCGGACATCCCGGCGCGCGACCTGGCCCGGTCGGGGCTCTACCGCAGTCTCCTGGCCGAGCGCCGGGTGCTGATCGTGCTGGACAACGTTCGCGACGCCGACCAGGTCCGGCCGCTGCTGCCCGGTGCTCCCGGCAGCCTCGTCCTGGTCACGAGCCGGTACAGCCTGGCCGGTCTCGCCACGACGCACGGGGCTCACGTGCTCACACTCGACGTCCTGCCGACCGACGAGGCGCGCGAACTCCTGGTCTCACGCGTCGGGCCCGCCCGTGCTCTGGCCGAACGGCGGGCGCTGGACGAGATCGTCGACCTGTGCGGGGGCCTTCCGCTGGCCCTCGCCGTGGTGGCCGCCCGGGTCCTGGCCCGACCCGGATGTCGGCTGTCGGACGTCGCGCGCGAACTGCACGAGGCGCAGGGCAGCCTCGACGGATTCGGCTCCGACGACCCGGACAGCGACCTGCGCGCCATCTTCTCCTGGTCCTACCGCAGCCTCAGCCCTGCCGCCGCGCGACTCTTCCGCCTGCTGGCCCTGCACCCGGGCCCGGACATCACCCGCGCGGCGGCGGCGAGCCTCGGCGGCCTGTCCGCGCGCGACGCCCGCGAGGTGTTCGGCGAGCTGGTGCGAAGCCGGCTGGTCACCGAACGGCGGCCCGGCCGCTACGGCACCCACGACCTGATCGCGGCGTACGCGCGGGAACTGATGTTCGACGCCGAGCCCGGCCCGGAGCGCGAGGCGGCGGCGGACCGGCTGCTCGGGCTCTATCGGCGGACAGCGTACGCAGCCAATCTCTTCATCAATGCCGAGATCGACGCCGACCCACCGGCGGCGCCCGACGGGGTCGTCGACGAGAGTCCGCGGGACGGCCGGGAAGCCGCCGACTGGTTCGTCGCCGAGCGCGAGGTGCTCAAGGCGGTCATGCGTCAGGCGAACGACCGGGGCCGGGTGTACGACGCCTGGCAGTTGGAACTCACGGTGCAGGGCTTCTATCAGCGGGAGGGCTGGTGGCACGAGTGGGCGATGGTGGTGCGCGAATGCCTCGACGCGGCCGAGCGCGCCGGCGACTCGGCTGGCGCGGCGGAGATGCAGCGCAGCCTGGCTGGCGCCCACTTCTACGTCGGCGACAGCGAGTCCGCGCTGGCGCTGCTCGAACGGGCTCTCGTGATCTTCACCGAGCTTGGTAACGCGTCCCGCGAGGCGCTGACGTTACGCAATCTGGGCGAGGTGAGCTTCGCGGTGGGCGATTACGACAGGTCCGTCACCTGCCACCACCGGGCGCTGCACATGGCGGAGTCGCTGGGGGACCGGACGGCTCAGGCCGATGTGCTGTGCCGTCTCGCCGACGCTCAGTACGAGCTGGGCCGCCGTGCCTTGAGTTTCGAGACAATTGACCGAGCCCTGACCATGAGCGAGCAGCTCGCCGACGACGTCCGCCGCAGCGAATGCCACCTGCGGCGGGCCAACCTGCACCTGCGCGAACGGCAGTTCGCTGAGTCCTCGGCGGACTGGGCCGCGGCCCGGGAGCTCTCCCGAAAGGTCGGCCACCGCGTGCACATGGTCCGCGCGAGTGTGGGCCTCGGAGACACCGCCTACGCGATGAACGACTGGCCCGCCGCCCGCGCGGCATGGCTGGAGGCGCTCGCTCTGGGCAACGACTCGGATGGGCGGCAGGAGGAACAGATCCGGCGTCGCCTGGCGAAGCTCAGCCACGGCGCGGCGGCCTAGCCCGAGCGGGACACTACCGGCTCTACCTGTCCGCGCTGTCCAGAAGCCGGGTGAGACGCCTGGCGTCCTCCGAACCGGCCGTGGGATGGTAGATCACCAGGCCCTGTTCGGGCATTCCGGCGACGGACAGACGTTCCAGGTGCAGTTGCAGAGGCCCCGCGACGGGGTGTCGCAGCAGTGCGAGTTCGGTGTCACGTGTGACGACATCGTGCCGCTCCCACAACTGACGGAAGCTCTCGCTGCGTTCCGACAGCTCGGCCACCAGCGCCAGGAAGTCGGGACGGGCGGCGCCCCGGCCGACGGTGTCCCGCACGACAGCCACGAAACGGCGAGCCGTCGTCTGCCAGTCCCGGTAGAGGTCTCGCTCGGAGTCGACGAGGAAGAACGACCGCAGCCGGTTCTTCCCGGTTACCAGCTCGGGAGAAATCCGGAAGGCGCTGCGGTTGGCGGTGAGGACATCGAAGTTGCGCCCGGTCACGAAGGCTGGCAGGGGCAGGAGCCGGACGAGGTTCTCGACGCTGGACGGGACCCGTTCGCGGCCCTGCGTCGCCGGGTCCGCGTCGGTAGCCAGCGGTGTCGCCAGGCTCGTCAGGTAGGCGGTGGCCGCGTCGTCCAGCCGCAGCGCCCGCGCCAACGACCGGATGACCTGGAGCGAAGGTGTGCCTCCGCGGCCCTGTTCCAGACGCAGGTAGTAGTCAGCGCTGATGCCTGCGAGCAAGGCCACCTCCTCGCGGCGCAGACCCGCCACGCGCCGTCGGACTGTCCCTTCGGGCAATCCGACGTCACCCGGGCGGAGCTGCCCCCGACGTGCCCGTAAATAGCCCGCGAGCAGGTCCTCGGCCATACCGTCGATGCTAGCCACCGGCCGAAGGGCGGGCTGCCGGTACCGCCGGGTCGCCGGTGCCTGGGAGTGCCGATACCAGGAAGAAGGCGGCACTGCCTGCCTCGTCGCCGCCGGTTGATGCTGTTGGTGCGGTGTTCACGTCACCGGCGGCGTCGCGTGCGCCAGACGCCGACGGGTGATCGCCGCAGGGACATCACCAAACGGGAAGGACCAACGATCATGAGCAAGCTGGCACTCGTCACGGGGGCCACGTCGGGTATCGGCAGGGCCTTCGCGCAACGGTTGGCAGGGCTGGGCTACGACCTCATCGTCGTCGGGCGCCGCGAGGAACGCCTGAAGGAACTCGTAGCCGCGCACCCGGAGGTCAACGTCCGCGGCCTCGCGGCGGACCTGTCCACCGACGCCGGGATCGACGCCGTCGCTCAGCTCTGCGGCACCGAGGACATCACGCTGCTGGTGAACAACGCCGGTGTCGCGCACTACATGCCCCTGGCCGACCTGTCCGCCGAGAAGGCCCGCGAGCTGGCCCACGTCAAGACGGTGGCACCCGCCATGCTCACCCGGGCGGTCGTGGGCGGTATGCAGGCCCGTGGCGAGGGCACCATCGTCAACGTCGCCGGCATGATCGCCTTCAGTGGTCCCGCGCCGAGCTCGGTGATGCCGCGGCGCGCGGTGTACGCAGGCGGCCTGGCCTTCGCGGTCGCCATGTCGCAGACGCTCAGCGCCGAACTCGAGGGCACCGGTGTCCGGGTCCAGGTTCTGTGCCCTGGTGTGGTGGCCACCGAGTTCCACGAGCGTCAGGGCATGGACCTCAGCGCCGTACGACGGATGAGCGCCGACGACGTCGTCACCGCGAGCCTGCGCGGGCTGGAACTGGGTGAGGTCGTGGTGGCCCCGGGTGTCCAGGACGCGTACCTGCTGAACGCCATCTTCTCCGCGGAGCTGGCCGCCTTCAACGCGCAGAGCCCGGAGCTGGCGTCCCGGTACCGCGGCAACTGACGGCTCAGCCCTGTGGGATGGCGATCGGCCCTGGTCGTCAGCCCGCCCGGGTGGCGGAGGCACCGACCCGTTAACATCGCGGGCCGTACATCGGCCGGAACAACGTGGGGTGATCATGGCTGGCCCGTCCGCCCGCTTCGTGCTCTTTCCTGGGCGCCATCACCTGCTGACCCGCTTCCAGGCTGACTACCTGCGGCGGCTCGCCGAGGACGGCGCTACCACGATCGTCTGGGCGGTGACCTCCGCCAACCACGAGAACACCAAGCGTAATCCGGTCCCGTACCACCGCCGGGAAGCCGCGATCGAGCGATTCAGTGTGCTGAGCGGGCTGCGTTCGCTGGTCGTGCCGATCTTCGACACCGCGTACACCGACGACTTCGCCGAGGTGACCCTCAAGAACATCGCGGTAGCCACCGGACTCGAACTCACTCCTGCGGACACCCTGGTGGCATGCTCGACGCCGGAGGTCGCCAAGCTGTACGAGCGGCTCGGTTTCACGATCGCGCAGGTCGAGGCCGACCCCGAGCTACGGACCACGCCCGAACGGCCGTGGGATGTCCTGCTACGCCTGGCCGCAGGCGACGACACGTGGCGCGAGCTGACGCACCCGGCGACTGTCGACGTCTTCGAGCGCTACCGCCTGGTCGACGAGATCCGGATGGTGGTCAACGACCCGCTCGTCGGCGACGAGGGTGGCCTCACCGTCACCCGCGACTACCGGACGTACGTGGAGGCCTTCGCCGGCGCAGCCGAGCGCAAGTGGGACGCCGTCCGTCAGTACGTGCAACCCGGCCGTATCGTCGATATCGGCTGCGGCGCCGGGGCGGTCCTGGAGTTGGCCGATCGGGAACCCGGCCTGCACGAGAGCGACCTCATCGGCGTCGAGGTCGCCCGACACCTCTTTCAGGAGTGCCTGCACAAGAAGGCGCAGGGCGTGTTCCGCAACGCCAACGTGTACTTCTTCCACCGGAACGTCCTCGGTGGCGCGGTCCTGAAGGACCGCTCGGTGGACACCACCCTCACCTTCGCGTTGACCCATGAGATCTGGTCGTACGGGCGGCAGCGGGAGTCACTGTTGCAGTTCGCCCGCCGCATCCACGACCACACAGTGCCCGGTGGCGTCTGGATCAACAGCGACGTGTGCGGCCCGGACGATCCCCACCGGCCGGTGATCCTGCGACTCGTGACAGATGACGGCGACAACCCGGCATCGCCGCGCCGGGATCTCGTCAGCCTGGACTCCGCCGAGGTCAGGCGGTATGTCGGCGGACTGTCGACGCGGGCGCGGCTGGATCAGTTCGCTGTCGACTTCGCGTTCCCCTTCGACTACGAGGCCCTGCCCGACGGCTCGGTATGCCTTGAACTGGGCTCCGCGATGGACTACCTGACCCGCAAGGACTACATCGACAGCTGGCTCTCCGAGACGAAGGAACAGTTCTGTGGCCTCAGTTTCGCCGACTGGACAACGCTGCTGACCGAAGCGGGTTTCGAGATCGCTCCTGCCTCCACCGCCGTCCGCAACGATTGGGTGATCGACAACCGGATCGCGCCGGTAGCCTCTCTCGCCGACCTCGACGGCCGGCCCCTCGACTGGCCGACGACCCACATCCTCACCGTCGCCCACCGACCCTGGAATGAGTGAGCGCTCGCCCTGACGGGACGCGACCACGCAGGGCCAGAGCCTCCACGGAGATGCTTCCCGTGGAGGCTCTGGCCACTGTTGGCGGACAGGTCCGGCTATCTCACAGGCGCGGGTCCTGCTGGACCTTGAGGGCGTTGAGGATCGGGTCGCCCTCGCCCTTCTCGCGGCGAAGCTCGATCGTCAGATCGCCACCGGCGTGCTTGACCGCGACCGTGTTCAGGTCCGCGGTCAGCGCACCCACCTTCGCCTGCACGTCGTGGTCATAGAGCACGACCTTGCCGTCGGCCAGCACATCGAAGGCACGCTTGCCGGCCTTCACCTTCTCGATCTCCGCGAAGTCGAGGCCGATCCGGTACGTCCCGGCGGGCGCGTTCTTGAACACGTAGCTGAACGTCTCACCGGTCCGCTGGGTGCGGAACAGCGCGTCGTCCTGCGTACCGGCGATGTCGGCCTTCGTGGCACGCGGCTTGCCGCCGACGTAGCCCCACGGTCGCGAGCCCAGCGCCTGGTCGGGCGACCAGACGAAGCCGTCGGCGCCGACGTGCCCGGCTCCGCCGACGTCGACACCCTTCCAGTAGGCCGACGTCGCCAGGCGGACCGGCTTGAGCTGGGTTTCGCCCTTGCCGGCGTTCGACGCCACGAGCAGATCCCCGACGAGTACGCCGGGCGCGACACCCGCGTTCTTGCCCAAATCATCTTAGTCATTAAGATAACTGCATGGTCGTATCGACTGACATCTCCGTGGCAATCGCCGGCGCCGGTCTCTCCGGCCTCTGCCTCGCCCAGTACCTGATGCGCGCCGGCGTCGACGTGCACGTCTACGAGCGGGACCCAGGCCCCTTCGTCCGGCGGCAGGGCTACCGGATCATCCTCGACCGGTACGGGCTGGAGGCGCTGCGCGAGAGCCTGCCCCGCCCGCTGTACAACCTCGCGCTGACGACCGGCGACGAGCCCGGCGGGCAGCTCCGTTTCACCGACAGCCGGCTGCGGGACGCATTCAGCATCACCTTCAAGGACGATCCGTACGCGACCCGCCAGGTCGACAGGCTTACCCTGCGGTCGATCCTGCAGTCCGGGCTGCACCAACGCATCCACTACGGCAAGGACGCCGTCGCGGTGGAGACCGGCGGCCCGGCCGGGCTGCGGCTGCGGTTCGCCGACGGCGGGGCCGCCTCGGCAACCGTCGTCGTGGGCGCGGACGGCGTCGGCTCGGCGCTGCGCGCGCAGCTCATGCCGGACGCGGACCCGGCGAACACCCCGATGGCGGGCATCTACGGTCGGTCGCCCCTACAGCGCAACGGTGAGAGCGTCATCCCGGACGCGCTGCGTACCAGCGGGGTGCTGGCCATCGGCGACCGGCCGGGCCGCGCCTTCTTCTTCACCTCCATGCGGTTCGGCGAGAACCCGCAGGAAGCGTTCGCGCGCCTGGCCCCGGGCAGCTATGCGCCCACCGGCTACGACTACGTCATGTGGGGACTACTGCTGCGGCAGGAGGAGGTGCCCATCGGCATCCGTGGCGACCTGCTGGCGTTGTGGAGACTGGCCAGCCTGATGAGTGGGGACTTCCACCCGCTCGTCCGGCGGCTGGTAGGCACCGCCGAGCTGGACGCCACGGTGCTCAACCTCTTCGCCGCCGGCCGACGCCCGCACCGGTGGGCGGTACCCCGGGCCACGATGATGGGCGATGCCGTGCACGTCATGCCGCCGTTCGGCGCCCACGGCGGCAACACCGCGCTGCGCGACGCCGCCCTGCTCGGCAGGAAACTGGTCGAGGCCCGGGCGAGCGGCGCGCCGGTGGAGGAGGCTATCGCCGGCTACCAGGACGAGATGGTGCCGTACGCCTTCCGTGCCGTCGACACCGCCGCCCGGCTGATGCGCCGCCTCACCGGAGACGCGGCCGCGCCACACTGGGTGCTGACCCGCGTGTTACCTCGACTGCACCGGGTCACCGTGCCGGAGGCATGATGGCGGTCATGTCCCACGATCCGGCCCGTACCTCCACGATCGCCGATCTCATGCGCGCCGGGCGGGAGATGTCGCGGCTGTCCATGGTGTTCCGGTACGCCATCGCGGAGCGGCTGGGCCTCACCGTGAGCGACCTGGAGTGCCTGGACTACCTGGCGGACGCCGGATCCGCCACCGCGGGGCAGGTCGCCGAGCGGACCAACCTCACCACCGGGGCGGTGACCAGCATGCTCCGCCGGCTCCAGCAGGCGGGCTACGTGACGGCCGAGCGCGACCCCGCGGACCGGCGGCGGGTGATCGTCACCCTGCGGCCGGAGCGGATCGCCGAGCTGACGCGACCGTACGAGCGGTTCGCCGAGCGGGCGGCGCGGCTCATCGAGGGCTACAGCGTCGAGGAGGTCACGCTGTTGGTTCGGCACTATGACCGGATGCAGGCGATGTACCACGACGAACTGGACCACCTCCGCTGCGGCGACACCGCGCAGCGGTCTGCCTGAGGCGGCGCCGGGAAGGTGTGGTGATCAGGCAGTACGAGTGGGCGGGCCCGGCGTCACGCCGAGCCCGCCCGTTTCAGTCCGGACCTCCGGTCGTCACGCCCGAGCGACGAGCCGGAACTGTTGGTTGGTCTGTCCGTGGCAGTCGTACAGCTGGATCTGGGCGCCGTTGGCGGTGCTCCAGGCGTCCAGGCATCGTCCGGACTGGACGTTGCTGATCGTGCCGTTGGCGTTGATGTTCCACTGTTGGTTGGTCTGGCTGTGGCAGCTGTAGATCTGCACTGCCGCGCCGTTGCCGGTGCCTGCGGCGTCGAGGCACATGTTGCCGTACACCTGGAGTTGTTTTCCTGACGTGTAGGTCCAGGTCTGGTTGGTCTGCCTGTTGCAGTCGTAGAGCTGTACCCGGGTGCCGTTGTTACGGGAGGCGTTGGGTACGTCGACGCACCGGCCGGACTGCGTACCGACGATCTCGCCAGCGGAGGTGGGCGGGACGCTCGGCGACACGGTGGGGGTTGGCCCTGGCGTGGTGGGCCCCGGCGTGGTGGGCGTCGGGGTGGTCGGCGTCGTGGGCAGCAACGGGCAGGTGCTGCGGTAGCTGACCACTCCGCTGGAGTCCAGCAACGGGCAGAGGAACTGGCTGTACCGGGCGTCGTTGTCGACGAACATCTTGACGAACGGCAGCATGGTACGGACCATCACCGGGTTCGGTCGCCCGACCATGAATCCGTGGTCCGCACCGGCGACCTCAAGGTAGACGCTCTCCGTCGTGGACGGGAGGCTGTTGTACAGGCCGGTGGCGTATGACGGGGTGACCACCGTGTCCGCCTGCCCAGACAGGATCATCGTGGGCACCCTGTCGTTGGCGAGGTTCGACGACGGCGAGTACGGCGCGATGCCGACCACTGCCTTCAACGACGAACGCCGCATGGCCGCGCTCAACGCGCCACCGCCGCCCATGGAGTGACCGGCGACCGCCAAGCGGGTGGGGTCGACGCGGTCGCGTACCGGGCTCTGCTGCGTGAGGTAGTCCAGTGCGGCGAGCAACTGGGTGCCTCGGGCCGTGTCGAAGTCGTTGCGGCTGTTGGTCTCGATGCCGATCACGACGAAGCCGTGGGAGGCCAGCCAAGGACCCATCCAGGCCAGTTCGGCGGAGAACAACGCCGTGTATCCCGGCGAGATGGCGATGGCCCCGAAGGTGCCCTGGCTGGTGTCGGTCGGGTAGTAGATCCTGCCGCCGTTGAAGCCGTACCCGGTCGGGACGCTCACCGACGTGTTGGCGAAGGGGCCGTTCACGGCGGTGACGCTGCTCTGGGTGGGGTCCGGGCCCCGCTGGTACGGGTTGTCGGCGGCGGATGCCGACCCGGTCGCCACTGTGATGGTGAACATCCCGACCACGGCCGCGATCCCTACCGCGGCGAGCTTCAACACCCGTCCCCGAAAGCGGGCGGGTACTCGGTCGGCATTGGTGTTCCCCGAGGGCGGGGGGTGGTGTCCGTGTTCTCGCACTGTCGGTGCCTCCTGGTGGTGGGGGAGTGCGGAACGGGCAGGCTCGGCTGCGTGCCGAGCCTGCCCGTTCCGGCGGTGTCCGGTTGTCAGCGTTGCAGCGTCAGCAGACCCGGTCGGTACGGCAGGAGCCCGTAGTCGCCGCCGGAGCTGGGAGAACGCCCCTGGTAGAGCAGTTGCAGGTTGCAGGCGTCAACGGTCATCGTCTGGTCGGCGTTGCTGCGGATCAGCTCGCCGTGACTGATGTCGTTGGTCCAGGTGGCGCTGCTGTTCGCCTTGCCGGCGAACGGGTTGCTCTCCGAGGTGGCCTGCGGAGTCCACGTGCCACCCAGGCTGGTTGCCGTGAACGAGCGGAAGTAGCGCCCGTTCGCGCCGATCGCCTCGACGAGCATGAGGTACCGGTTCTGGCCCTGGAGCTTGTAGACCTGAACGCCCTCGAACAGGTTGTTCGTCGAGTCGGTCATGATCGTCGTGTAGTTCGACCCGAAGCTGCCCGGGAAGTTCCCGATGGGCATGCTGGCCCGGTAGATCCTGCCGTTGTCCCCGGCGAAGAACAGGTACATGTTCTGGTCGTCACCGATGACTGCCTGGTCGATCGGGCCGGTGCTGGAGTTGGAGATGCTTCCGGTGAACAGCGTCTGCGCCGATGACCAGCTGTTCACGTTGGTCGGATCGGTCGACGTGCGGTACGAGAACGCCGTCGGACCCCACTGATAGGCCAACACCCAGACGTTGCGGGGCGCGAAGTAGAACAGTGACGGTGCCACCGCCGCGAACGGCATCTGGTTCTGCGACGCGGACCCCATCTGGTTCCAGTTCGAGAAGAGACCGAAGTTCATCGAGCCCCACGTCGTACCGGTGTCGTGCGTCGTCGCGTAGACCAACTGCTGGCCGTTGTACGGCGCGTGGGTGAAGTCCTTCAGCGACACCCAACCCGAGCGCGGCTGAGCCAGCGCGCCAGTCGACGACCAGCGGTACGTGGAGGGAAGGTCACAGGTGCCGCCGGTCGGCGGGGGAGTCGACGTCGGAGTCGACGTCGGGGTCGGCGTCGGCGTGGAACCGCCGCCGAGGGACGCGAGCCGGAACTGCTGGTTGCTCTGTCCGTTGCAGTCGTAGAGCTGGACCTGGGCGCCGTTGGCGGTGCTCCACACGTCAAGGCATCGTCCGGACTGCACGCCGCTGATGGTGCCGTTGGAGTTGACGTTCCACTGCTGGTTGGTCTGGCTGTGGCAGCTGTAGATCTGTACCGCCGCGCCGTTGCCGGTGCCTGCGGCGTCGAGGCACATGTTGCCGTACACCTGGAGTTGTTTTCCTGAGGTGTAGGTCCATGCCTGGTTGGTCTGCTTGTTGCAGTCGTAGAGCTGCACCCGGGTGCCGTTGGTGGTCGACGCGTTGGGTACGTCGATACACCTGCCGGACTGGCTACCGACGATCTCACTGGCCGAGCCGCCCGGCGGAACGGTGGGCGTGACGGTGGGAGTCGGGCCCGGCGTGGTGGGCGTGGGGGTGGTGCCGGGGCCAGCGCTGTTCAGAGCCTCCAGGGTGGAGTTGTAGGCGGCCTTCTTGTTGCCGTTGCACTCGAACAGCAGCGGGGTGCCGCTGGAGCGCCACGAGTCGCAGTCACGCACGCCCCACACGGTGACACCGTTGCAGCGAGCCACGGCAAGGCAGTCGTTTACCACGTTGCGGTAGGTGTTGGCCTGCGTCGTGCCGGATCCCTCGATGTCCAGCTCGGTGATCTGCACGTCCACGCCGAGGGCGGCGAAGCTGGACAGCGTCGTGCGGTAGTTGCTGTTGTACGGCGAGTTGGCGTTGAAGTGCGACTGGAAGCCCACGCAGTCGATCGGCACCCCACGGGACTTGAAGTCGCGCACCATGTTGTACACGGCCTGGGTCTTGGCCCAGGTCCAGTTGTCGGTGTTGTAGTCGTTGTAGCAGAGCTTGGCGTCTGGGTCGGCGGAGCGGGCGGCGCGGAAGGCGGCTTCGATCCAGTCGTTGCCGGTGCGCTGCAGGTTCGAGTTGCGACGGGCGCCGCTGTTGCCGTCCTCGAACGCCTCGTTGACGACGTCCCAGGAGTGGATCTTGCCGCGGTAGTAGCTGGCGACGCGGGTGACGTGGTTGAGCATGGCGCTGCGCAGGGCGCTGCCTTCCATGCTCTGCATCCAGCCGGGCTGCTGCGAGTACCAGGCAAGGGTGTGGCCGCGGACCTTCCAACCCCGGGAGAGAGCGTGGTTGACGATCCGGTCCGCGTTGCCGAAGGTGAAGTTGTTCTGCTGCGGCTCGGTCGCGTCGATCTTCATTTCGTTTTCGGGGGTGATGCTGTTGAACTCGCGGTTCAGGATCGTCGTGTAGGCGCTGTCGCTGAGCTTGTTCGCGGCCACTGCGGCACCGAAGTACCGGCCGGACTGGGCTGCGGCAGCGCCGAGGGTCGTCTCAGCGGCCTGTGCGAGATTGGGCACCAGCGAAACAACCAGGGCCAGAATTATCGCGGCTGTTCCGGAAAAAGTGAGGGTTCGCAGTCGGGTGCGATTGGGGGGACGGGTCCGGGAATTCATGCTGATCCTCCAGTGGTGGATAGAAATTCCTGTCGCTGTTCCAGTGGGAGGCCCCGCTCGTACGCTGGCGGCCCGATGCTGAGTCCGCCTGGGCGGGCTGTGGCCCGCCTCAGGGCGTCCGTCCCCCGTTGCGACTCGGCTCGGGCTGCCTGACCAGCGTGTGAAGGGTTGCGGTGAGTGGCTTGGTCACCCGCTGGGAATTGGGTGCGGGCGCGGGGCTCTCGGTGGTGGACGTGCTCACCTGGCAGGTGGGTGGGCCTGACGTCGCGTGAGGCGCCTCCGGTGCTGAAGTGATCTTGTTAACGTTCACACTGATCGATGGACTACCAGGCTGGCAGAAAGTTCCAGGTTTTTCAACCGGTAGTTTCGGGCTTGTTACGGGTCGGGCGGCAGGCTTCGTGATCGGTCCGTGGCCGCCTGGGACAGCCTCGACCACTCGGCCAGGAGCGCGACGGCCTGCGTGGATGTACCGTCGCCGCATGACGGTGCTGCAGGAGTTTGTCGCCGCTCTTTCCAGCGGCCGGATCCAGGTTGTCGACCTCACCGCCCCGCTCTCGGACCAGACGCCGATCCTGGGTCTGCCCGAGCAGTTCGGCCAGACCTGGCCGTTCCAGCTCAGCGAGATCAGCAGGTACGACGACCGCGGTCCGGCCTGGTACTGGAACAACTTCTCCACAGGCGAGCACACCGGCACCCACTTCGACGCCCCGGTGCACTGGGTCACCGGCAAACAGGGCGCGGACGTCTCGCAGGTCCCGGTGAGCCAGTTGATCGCCCCGGCAGTGGTGATCGACCACTCCGCCGACGCCGCCGCCGACCCCGACTTCCTGCTCGAGGTCGCGCACGTCAAGGCATGGGAGGCCGAACACGGCGCCCTGCCCGCCGGAGGCTGGCTGCTCTACCGCACCGGCTGGGACGCGCACGGCGACGACCCGGAACGGTACGCGAACGCCGGGCGTACCCCTGGCATCTCCGTCGACTGTGCCCGCTGGCTGGCCGAGGAGTCACCGATCCAGGGTGTCGGCGTGGAGACGGTCGGCACCGACGCGGGCGCCGCGCACTCGTTCGACCCGCCGTTCCCGTGCCACTCGTTCCTGCTCGGCCAGGACAAGTACGGCCTGACCCAGCTACGTAACCTGGCACAGTTGCCGGCGACCGGCGCGGTGGTGATCGCCGGTCCACTGCCGATCGTGTCCGGGTCCGGCAGCCCGTGCCGAGTCCTCGCGCTCGTCGAGCGGTAGGACCGGGCAGCCGATGCGGGTAGCCGAGGTGGTCGGCCGGGTCCTGTACGGACACGGCGCACGGTACGTCTTCGGGGTGGTCGGCAGCGGCAACTTCCATGTCACGAACGCGCTCGTGGCGGCCGGCGCCCGGTTCGTGGCGGCCGCCCACGAGGGAGGCGCGGCGAGCATGGCCGACGGCTACGCCCGCACCTCCGGGACGGTGGGCGTGCTCTCGGTGCACCAGGGTCCGGGCGTCACCAACGCGCTCACCGGTCTCACCGAGGCCGCGAAGAGCCGTACACCGGTCGTGGTCCTGGCCCCGGAGGCGACAGCGCCCCGGTCGAACTTCTTCATCGACCTGCCGGCACTCGCCGCCTCGGTCGGCGCCGACTTCCATCGGGTACGCGCTACGCACGCGGCGCAGGACGCGGGCGCGGCGTACCGGGCCGCCGCCCGGGGCGCGACAGTGGTGCTGGGCCTCCCGTTGGAGGTGCAGAACGCCATGGCCGAACCGTGGTCCGGCCCGGTCCCGGCCGTCGAGTCGACACCGGTCACCGCCCCGCAGGTCGAACCGCTTCTGGCAGCGCTCCAGGCCGCACGTCGACCGGTCTTCATCGCGGGTCGGGGCGCCCGGGCCGCCCGGGAACCGCTGATCCGGCTCGCCGACGCGTGCGGCGCTCTGCTCGCGGTCTCGGCGGCGGCGAAGGGTCTGTTCGCCGGGAACCCGTGGAACCTCGACGTGGCCGGCGGCTTCGCCACCCCGCTCGCCGCCGAGCTGATCGGCGCGGCGGACCTTGTCGTCGCGTGGGGCAGCACGCTGAACATGTGGACCACACGGCACGGCGAACTGATCCCGCCCTCCGCCGTCGTCGTCCAGGTGGATCACGACCCTGCGGCGTTCGGTGTGAACCGCCCTGTCGACCTGACAGTGGCCGGCGAGGTGACTGCTGTCGCCGAGGCGGTGCTCGGTCGGCTCGGGCAGGACGTCACGGGGTCCGTGGACGGCGGCTGGCGTACGCCGGAGTTGGCCCGACGGATCCGCGACCACGGCCGGTGGCGGACGGTCCCGTACGAGGACGAGGGCGGCGGCTCGCCGGCGACCATCGACCCGAGGACGCTCTCCGCCGCCCTGGACGACCTGCTGCCGCCCGACCGGACGGTGGTGGTCGACTCCGGCAACTTCATGGGCTACCCGTCGATGTGGCTCGACGTGCCGGACGTGGCCGGATTCTGCTTCACCCAGGCGTTCCAGTCGGTCGGGCTCGGCCTGGCAAGTGCGCTCGGCGCGGCGGTCGCCCGGCCGGACCGGCTCACCGTCGCCGCGGTCGGTGACGGCGGGTTCCTCATGTCGGCTACCGAGTTGGTCACCGCCGTCCGGCTGGCGCTACCTCTGCTCGTGGTGATCTACGACGACGCCGCGTACGGGGCCGAGGTGCACCATTTCGGCCCCGACGGGCATCCGTTGGAGACGGTCACCTTCCCGGAGACCAACCTGGCCGCTATCGCCAGTGGCTACGGGTGCGACGGGGTGACGGTCCGGGCCGTCGACGATCTCGGGCCGGTACGGCAATGGCTCGCCGGTCGGCGTACCCGGCCGCTGGTGGTCGACGCCAAGGTCTGCGGCTCGCGCGGCTCGTGGTGGCTGGAGGAGGCGTTCCGCGGCCATTGAGCACACCTCCGCGCTGACGGGTCACCTCCGCGCTGACGGCGAGGGAGGTGCGGGGCTGGTGGGAGGATGGGCGGCGGGTCGGCGTTGGCCCGGCGGCGCGTGACTGCCACGGGCGTCCACGGCGAGCAGGGCGAGGGCGGCAAGCGTCAGTACCCCGGCGGCGAGTGCCAGCGGTCGTGCCCCAATTGTGGGCAGGAGGCCACCGCCGAGCAGTGATCCGCCGGCAATACCGGCGTTGAAGGCGGTGCTGACGCCGGCCGACGCGATGTCGGTGCTGCCCGGAGCCAGTTGCAGCATCCGGCTCTGCACCGCGGAGCCGAACGCCGCGTACGCGAGGCCGATCCCGGCGAGGAGAGCGACAGTGCCGGGCCGGAGGGCGCCGAGCGTGTACAGGCCGAACAGCGAGGCCGTGCCGATGCTCAGCGGCGTCAGCAGGGAAGCGATAGGCCGAGCATCAAGGGTCCGGGCCGCGACAAGGGTGCCGACGACGCCGGCCGCGCCGGAGACGAACAGCAGCGGTGCCAGCACCGCGTCGGCGAAGCCGCTGACGTCGAGCAGGAACGGTGTGATGTAGGTCTGCAGGGTCATGAAGCCGCCGATGCCGAGGGCGGTCGCGATCAGCAACAGGGCGAAGCGCCGCCCGTCCGGTGCGGTGCCCTGCGCGGCGCCGCCAGCGGCTGGGGGATAGGAAGGAAGGAGGACGAACACCGCGGCGGCGATCGCCAGGCCGACCCCGGCCAGCACCGCGAACGCGACACGCCAGCCGGCCTGCTGCCCGAGCCAGGTCCCGAGGGGTACGCCGAGCACCGGCGCGAGCGTCGCTCCGGTCGCGAACAGCGCCACCATCCGGCCGCGCACCGCGACCGGGAACGGTCCGGTCACCGTCGCCGTGGCGACGGACCAGAACACCGCCTGAGCGAGGGCCGTCACGAGGCGGGAGCCGGCAAGCACCGTGTACGTCGGCGCGAGCGCGGCGGTGGCGTTCGCGGCGGCGAACAGGAGCATCGTGACGGCGAGCAGTTGACGCCGGGGGATCCGCTGGGTCAGTCGGGTCAGCGGTATCGACGACAGCACGACCACGACGGCGTACCCGCTGACCAGCAGACCGATCTGCGAGCGGGACCGGCCGAGATCGGGCGCGATGTGCGTCAGCAGGCCGACGGGCAGCAGTTCGGTCGTGATGAACGCGAACGCGGCGAGGGAGAGCGCGACGAGCACAGCCCTCGCCCTTCGTGGCGACACCTCCGGCACCGTGGCCCACCCCCGTTCGTCGTCACCGTAATGGAGGGCCCCGACGCACCCTCCGTTCGGGGGCGGTCCGCGTACTCGGTCTCGGCCAACCGGTCGGCCGGGGCCTGCGCCACCGGGGGCCGCAGGCCCGCGCCGCGACGAGCGCCAGGGCGGTGGCGACCGCGACGTGTCCCGAGGGGTACCCGAACCCTACGGATCGCCCGCCCACCGGAAGGCATTCGTCGTCACCGACCAACCGGTTGGGGCGACAATCAGCGAGTGGTGGACAAGGTGGTGGAGACGCTCGTCGGGCTACCGCCGATCCTCGTCCTGACGCTGGTGATCCTCCTGCCGGCTTTGGAGTCCTCGACGCTGCTCGGGCTCGTCGTACCGGGCGAGACGGCCATCCTGATCGGTGGGCTGGTGGCTCACGGCGGTGCGCTGCCGCTGTGGGCGGTGGTCGCCGGCGGGGCCGTCGGGGCGTGCCTCGGCGACCAGGCCGGGTACGCCCTGGGCCGCCGGTACGGCCCGAGCGTGCTCGCCCGCGCCCCGCGAGTGCTGCGCCGCCGCCTCGACCTTGCGCGGGCCCGCCGCCTGGTCGCCCGTCGTGGGGCGTGGGCGGTGGTCACCGGACGCTGGGTGGCGGTGCTGCGGGCCGTGATCCCCATGATCGCCGGCGCGGGTGGGATGCGCTGGCCGGTGTTCCTCCGGGCGAACCTGGCCGGCGGGCTGGTGTGGTCGACAGCCGTGGCGCTGCTGGGCTACCTGGGCGGCGCCTCCTACCGCTATCTGGAGCGGGAACTGGGCATCGGCGAGTGGGCCCTGCTGGCCCTGATCGGCACCGGCGCGGCGTTGCGGGTGTGGCTGCGGGCCCGGCGCGGCCGATCTGGCTAGCACTGACCGGCGGCCGGCTCGAATGCCGCCGGCCGCCGGCACCCATCATCGGTCAGCGTCCCTGTAGGCGCTTCACGTTGTCGCCGAAGGTCCAGCCCTTCGACCCGTCCCAGTTCGCCGACCAGGTCATCAGGCCCTTGAGTCCGGGCACGGAGTTCCATGCCTGCGTGACCAGAGACGTCGACAGGTAGCCGCCGCCCGCCCCGATCTGCGCGGGCAAACCCGGGACCTGCTTGTCGTACGGCACGCGGATGGTGGTGCCCTGGATGGTGAGGCCGTTGTTGAGGCACTGCGTCTGCACGGTGAAGCCCTGCACGGTGCCGGCCGGGTACGAGTCGCCGGTGCAGCCGTACATGCTGCCGTTGTAGTACTGCATGTTCAGCCACCAGAGGCGGCCGTTGTCCACGTACTTCTTGATGATCGGCAGGTACGAGCCCCAGATCGAGCCGTAGACCACGCTGCCGCCGGTGACGTAGGCCGTCTCCGGTGCCATGGTAAGGCCGAAGTTCGACGGCATTCGGGCCAGCACGCCGTCGATGATCCGGATCAGGTTGGCCTGTGACGTCGACAGGGTGTTGATGTTGCCACTGCCGGTCAGGCCGGTCTCGATGTCGATGTCGATGCCGTCGAAGTGGTAGGCCGTCAGGATCGGCACGATCGTCGCGATGAACCGGTCGGCGACCGCTGTGGAGCTGAGGTCGATGCCCGCGGCGGCCCCGCCGATCGACATCAGGATGGTGGCGCCTGCCGCTTTGGCCTGGCACATCTCGGCCGGGGTGGCCACCTTCACGCCAGCGTCCATGCCGTTCTCCCAGAGGACCGTGCCGTCCGAGCGGATCACCGGGAACGCCGCGTTGATCACGTTGTAGCCGTGTTGGTTCAGCCGGCTGTCGGTGATGGGGATCCAGCCGAGGCCGGGGTGGACGCCGTTGGAGGCGCCGTCCCAGTTCTCCCAGTAGCCCTGCAATACCTTGCCGGTGGGCCGTGACTTCACCGCGCAGGTCCCACCCGTGGGGGGAGGCGTGGTGGTCGGCGGCGTGGTCGGCGGGGGAGTCGTCGGTGGCGCGGTCGTCGGTGGCGGCGTGGTGGGTGGCGGCGTGGTTCCCGAGCATGCGCCCAGGTCACGCCACAGCGACGGGGTCGCGGCGGGGTTCCAGCCGGCGCCGGGGTGCGCGGTGTGGGTGACAAGTGCCTGGTAGAGCCGGCCGCCGTAGGTCACCTGGGCGCCCGTCTGGTAGGTGTTGCCCTCGGCCCAGGCCGGGGCGGTGCAGGCGACCATCGCGACGGCGTTGGCCGAGGACACGGCCGCCATGCTGCTGGGGACGAAGGCGACGGCGGCCGTGAGGGTCATCGCCGCCCCGGCTGCCACTGCGAAAATCCGACGGCTTCTCATTGCCAACTCCCCTGGCTTCGGCGTCCCGCGACCTCCATATATTGACGTTCGTGAAGGCTAATATCAAGGATTGTTTACAGAAGGCGGGAAGTTGGGGGAGTGCGGAGTGACCCGAGGTGGTTGGTGTTTCGGGTGCGGTAGACGGCGAAACGTCGGCATTGGCGCGTGGTGAACGACGGCTATCCCGGACGGCGGTCCTGCGTCGATCATTGCTCGAATCGACGTGAGTCATTCTCACCTCCGGGTGGAACGCCCGGGCGCGGAGGGCGAGAGGTCGGCACCGGCAGCCGGGCGTGACGAACGGCCCGACTCCGCGTCCCCGGAGGACCCCATGCTCAGACCCGCCCTTCGTGCTCGGCTCGCGGCCCTCACCGCCGCCGTCCTGACCGCGAGCGTCCTGACGGTCGCCACCCCGCCGTCACCGGCGCTCGCGGCCAGCACCTTCACCCCCGACGACTACTGCCTCGGCCAGTGCGCCGACATCCTGCCGCCCGGGCAGAACGGTAACGCCACGCTTGTCGCCATCCTGGCCCACCAGGCGCTCGGCACCCGCCCGGCGCATTCCAGCGACCAGCTCGACGAGTACGCGAACCTTGTCTACAACTACGCCGGGCTGACCGACGAGCAGATCGCCCACTTCTACAACGACGCCTCGTTCGGCGTCCCCGCCGCGCAGGTCGAGAGCACCATCTCACCGCGGTCGGACGTCACAATCGTGCGGGACAAGGCAACAGGCGTTCCGCACGTCACAGGCACCACCCGCGCCGGCACCATGTTCGGCGCCGGCTACGCCGGGGCCCAGGACCGGCTGTGGGTGATGGACCTGCTGCGGCACGCCGGTCGCGGCACGCTCACCTCGTTCGCCGGCGGCGCTCCGGGCAACCGTGAGCTGGAGCAGAGCATCTGGGCCAACTCGCCCTACTCGGAGGCGGACCTCCAGGCGCAGGTGGACGCGCTGCGCCTCAAGGGCGCCAGGGGCCAGCAGCTCTACACCGACGTCGTCGACTACATCGCCGGCATCAACGCCTACATCGACAAGTCGATCGCCGACGACAACTACCCCGGCGAGTACGTGCTTACCGGGGCTGGCAAGCCGACGCACTTCACAATGACCGATCTGATCGCCACCGCCGGTGTCGTTGGTGGGCTCTTCGGCGGGGGCGGCGGCAGCGAGATCCAGTCCGCGCTGGTACGGGTGGCAGCCCGAGCCAAGTACGGCGCCACCGAGGGCGACCGGGTCTGGCAGGGGTTCCGCTCGCAGAACGACCCGGAGACCGTGCTCACGCTGCACGACGGGCAGAGCTTCCCGTACGGCGCGACACCGCCGGGCGCGACAAGCGCGGTGCTTCCCGACGCCGGCACTGTCGTCGCCGAACCCCTTGCCTATGACGCCACCGGCGGGGCCGCCGCCCGCGCCGGTGCCAGCACCGCCACCAACAAGCTGCTCGGCGGGCTGTCCAACCTGCGCGCACACGGCATGTCCAACGCGGTGGTGGTCTCCGGAAGGCACACCACCACCGGCAACCCGGTCGCCGTGTTCGGCCCGCAGACCGGCTACTTCGCCCCGCAGCTGCTCATGCTCCAGGAACTCCAGGGGCCGGGGATCAGCGCGCGCGGCGCCGCGTTCGCCGGGCTGAACCTGTACGTGCTGCTCGGTCGTGGTCAGGACTACGCCTGGAGCGCCACCTCCGCGTCCCAGGACCTGACCGACACGTACGCCGTGCCACTGTGCACCACCGACGGCAGCGCCGCGACGCTGCGCTCCAACCGCTACCTCTACCGCGGTCAGTGCCTCGCGATGGAGGTGCTGGAGAAGCGCAACTCCTGGTCGCCGACGCTTGCCGACTCCACACCGGCCGGCGCGTACACGCTGCGCGCCCTGCGTACCAAGTACGGACTTGTGGCCTACCGGGGCATGGTGGACGGGAAGCCCACAGCGTTCACCAAGCTGCGCTCGACCTACCGGCACGAGGCCGAGTCGGCGATCGGCTTCCAGGCGTACAACGACCCGTCGGCGATGGGCAGCGCTGCGGCGTTCCAGGCCTCCGCCGCCAACGTCGGGTACGCGTTCAACTGGTTCTACGTCAACTCGACCGAGGCGGCGTACTTCAACTCCGGTTCGAACCCGGTCCGCCCGTCCGGGCTCGACCCGAACCTTCCGGCGAAGGCGGAGCCGGCGTACGAGTGGGCAGGCTGGAACCCGGACACCAACGACGCCACCTACATCCCGACGTCGGCCCACCCGCAGTCGGTGAACCAGGACTACTACGTCAGCTGGAACAACAAGCAGGCGCGGGACTTCGGGGCGGCCGACGGCAACTTCAGCTTCGGCTCCGTACACCGGGGTCAGTTGCTCGACGGCCCGGTGCGCGCCGCGATCGCCCAACGCAAGCTCGGCCGCGCCGACGTCGTCAAGATCACGGCCGACGCGGCGGTGACCGACCTGCGCGGCCAGCAGGTTCTCGGCAACCTGCTGCGGGTGCTGAACAGCACGCCGGTCACCGATCCGGCGCTCGCCGACGCGATCGGCAAGCTGCGGGCGTGGCAGCAGGCCGGCGCGCGCCGGGTGGAGACGTCGCCCGGCTCGAAGGTCTACCAGCACGCCGACGCCATTCGGATCTTCGACGCCTGGTGGCCGCTGCTGGCCTCGGCGCAGTTCCGCCAGGGCCTCGGGCCGGACCTCTACGCCGCGCTCGTCGACGCCATCGAGGTCAACGAGGCGCCGTCGGGCGGCCAGAACGGAGGCCGCGACGGCACAGTGAGCTGGGCGCCGCAGGGGCAGGCGCACAAGGGCTCGGCGTTCCAGTACGGCTGGTGGGGCTACGTCGACAAGGACGTGCGTACCGTGCTCGGCGACCCCGTCGCCGGCGGGCCGGGGCGTGCGTACTGCGGCAACGGCAACCTCGGCGCGTGCCGGCAGGTGCTGCTCGACACCCTCGGCAATGCCGCGGCGGTACCGGCCACGACTGTCTACCCGGGTGACTCGTCCTGCGGAGCCGGCGACCAGTGGTGCGCCGACTCCATCGCCCACTCTGGGCTCGGCGGCATCACCCACCCGGTGATCGCCTGGCAGAACCGTCCCACCTACCAGCAGGTCGTCTCGTTCCCGGCGCGGCGCGGCGACAACATCACCAACCTGGCGCAGGGACGGCCGGCCACCGCGTCGAGCACCCAGTTCCTGACCAGCAACACCCCGGCCAAGGCGGTCGACGGCAGCCTCAGCAGCCGGTGGGCGAGCAGCTACAACGACAACCAGTGGCTCCGGGTGGACCTCGGGGCGGCCCGGACGGTCAGCCGGGCGGTGCTGCGGTGGGAGGCCGCCTACGGCACCGCGTACCGGATCGAGGTCTCCGGCGACGGCAGCTCCTGGACGCCGGTGTTCGCCACCACCGCCGGCAACGGCGGCGTCGACAACGTCACCTTCGCCCCGGTCACCGCCCGCTACGTGCGGGTGTACGGGGTCAGCCGGGCCACCTCGTACGGGTTCTCGCTCTACGAATTCGAGCTCTACGGACGGTGATGACCTCTCCGAAGGGCCGGCGGGCAACCATCCGCCGGCCCTTCGGGCATCCGCGTCGATCGGCGGGCGGTGGGGCCGGCAGGTGCGGACAATGGTGCCTGTGGAACCCGCGTTCGTCCTGCACCACCACCGCAAGCCCCGCCCGCACTTCGACCTGCGGCTCGAGGAGGGCGGTGTGCTGCGCTCCTGGGCGGTGCCCCGCGGCCTGCCGGACAGCCCCGACGACAACCGGCTCGCGATCGCCGTGCCCGACCACCACCTCGATCACCTCACCTACGAGGACGCAGACAAGTCGATCGCCGACATCGGCACCTGGGAGGAGCACGACCGCACCGAGCGTCGAATGCTGTTCACGTTGAACGGCCGCACCGGTCGTCGGCGGTACGCGCTCATCAGCACCGGTGAGGGTTGGCTGCTCCACCTCACGAAAGAGCAGCCCTCGGACGAGCGCGCTTAGAAGGTCCGCCTGGGCGTCGGTCGGTTCATCCTGTCGGACTGGTGTCACGGGCCTCGGGCGGCATGTCGCAGCCAGTAGCATCTGTCCAAGCAGGTCGGCCGTTCCTACCTACCTCCGAGTATCACGGCGGTGGGCACACGTATCCGCTGATACGGCGCTGCGCCGGACGGACGGCTCACCACGACTCACCTCAGCGCGGGAGCGCTCATGATCAATTTACGGTCGCGGGGCCGGCGGTCACTGGTTGCTCTCGGAGTGGTAGTGGTAAGCCTCGCCGGAACATTGATGCCCATGTCCCCGGCCAACGCTGATCCACCGCGCCCCACCGTCAACCACGAGGTCCGGTGCACAGCCGACGGCACCTACCGGATCGAGTGGACCGTTCTCGCCGAGACCGCGCCGACCGATGCGACGCGGTACCGGTTCGTTGGGGTCGAGCTCCACCCGGCCGGGACCACCATCGACACGATCGCCCCCACCCCTGAGGGAGACTTCCCACACTCGGTGGGCAAGCCGGTGATCGGCACGCAGACTGTGCCGGGCACGGCCACCGTGGCCTCGTTGGCACTGTGGATACAGTGGGACGACGGTTACGACGAGCCAGCCGGCTACGGCGCGTCCGTCCCGCTCAGCGGCAGATGCGGGCAGCCGCCCAGCGATCCGACAGCTACCTTCCAGTCCAGGTGCGACGGCAGCGTGCTGGTCGATCTGGCGAACCCGCCCGCAGGGCGGACGGTCGAGCTGATGGTCACCTCTGTGCCTGAAGGGTTCGTGCGGACCGTCACCCTGGCTCCGGGGAAAAGCGCGAAAACGATAGTGGTTCCCCGGGAGTACACAATGGCGATGGTGACCCTTGTGACTCAAGGCGAGACGCTGGGCACGCACCAGTGGACCTACGATCCCGACCACTGCGCGGTCCCTGAGATCCGCACACGCGCGACATGCGACGAGTTCATCATCACGGTGACGGCAGCGCCCGCCAACGCGAGCCTGTCCATCGTCTTCGACCCCAACCAGGGCCGGGAACAGCGGCGGGCATTTGCCGAGGACCATACTGCCCACGTGTCATTCCCTGCCACGCCGGGCCTGGCTGTCACCTTGCGCTCGAACCAGTTCGACCCGCAGGCCGGCCACCTGAGGGGTCCGTACACGTGGGAGCAGCCAGCGGGTTGCGGCGACGGTGGGGGTGGCGGCCTTCCGGTGACCGGCCAGTCGACCGGCGCCCTGGCCGCCACCGCTGGCCTGCTGCTGGTCGTGGGGGCGGCCCTGCTCGGTCTGGCCCGTCGCCGTCGGGTCCGGTTCACCGCTTGACGTCCGCCACCCGCGCCGCTCCTCCGTCACCGTGGCAACTCGGCCACTGAGGCTCCCCGGCCGACCCCGGCATGACGGTCATCGCTGACCGGCTCGCGGCTGCTCCTTCGCAGCCTCCGGCATGGTGGGGAAACTTGCTTGTCGCTTGCGTACTGCCTGCCTAGCCTGCTGGCTATGCGTGCCTTTCACCTTCAGGTCCTCCGGGTGCACCGGTGAGCGGTCGTCTACGCGAGATCGCTCGGCAGACGGTGGCGATCGCGGAGTCGGGGCGCTATCGCAATGATGCCGGGGACGAGGTCGTCCTCGGCCGGGCGGTACGTGCCGCGGTCGCCGGCACCCGTCATCACCTACCGGACGATGTGCTCGCACTGGGAAGCGCGGAGCCCGGTGCCGGCACTGTGGAGGTGACGTACGAGTCGACGTTGCAGGCGGCCCACCGGGTTGGGTCCGATGCGGCGTGTCTCGTGTTCGCGTCGGCGAAGAACCCGGGTGGCGGGTTCCTCGGCGGGGCGAAGGCGCAGGAGGAGAGTGTCGCCCGCGCGTCGGCGCTGTACCCGTGTCTCCTTGCCGCGCCGGACTTCTATGCCTTCCACCGCGGGCAACGGGATCTGCGGTACAGCGACCGCGTCATCTACTCCCCGGATGTGCCCGTGTTCCGGGACGACAAGGGCAACCTGCTCGACCAGCCGTACACGACGTCGTTTCTGACCGCTGCGGCGCCGAACCTCGGCGCGATCATCCGCAACCAGCCCGAGCACACCACGGACGTGCCGGCGGTGCTGGCCCGGCGTGCGCGGCGGGTGTTGGAGGTCGCGGCCGCGCACGGGCGCCGAACAGTCGTACTGGGCGCATGGGGGTGCGGGGTTTTCCGCAACGATCCCGCGACGGTTGCCGACGCGTTCGCCGAGGCACTGCAGGTGGTCGACCGGTTCGACCACGTGGTGTTCGCGATCCGCGACGGCCTGCCGGGCACGCCCGTGTATCGCGCGTTCGTGCAACGCTTTCCACCAACCGCGGTGGACGGGGCCGGTGGCCCAGGTCGATGGTGAGCCTCGCAGCCGCCTCCGGGACGAGCAGTTCAGCCACGCGCACGACCGGCGGACCGACCAGGGCGTCGGTCGACACGGTCGGGTTGTCGAGACTGTGGGATGAGCGGTGGCCGGGTCGCTCGAAGCTGCGCGAATTCGGTGGTGCAGGTCGCGGCGGGCGTGCAAGGTAGGACTGCAGCAGGCGGCGAACGCCCGCCACCGCCATCAGAACGAGGAGTGCCAATGCGAGCAGCTTCCACGCTTCGGACCCTTTCCCGTCCTACCGTGGAGCTCTGCGTTGGCCTTGTTGAACCTCGGAATCGTCGCCCATGTTGACGCTGGAAAGACCAGCCTGACCGAACGCCTGCTCTACGAGGCAGGCGCCGTGTCCCAGCTCGGCAGTGTCGATGCCGGCACGACGCGGACCGACTCGATGGAGCTGGAACGCCGGCGCGGCATCACCATCCGGGCGGCCGTCACGTCGATCACGATCGGTGACCTGCGCATCAACCTGCTGGACACCCCCGGCCACCCCGATTTCATCGCGGAGGTCGAGCGTTCGCTGGCAGTGCTGGACGCCGCTGTGCTCGTCGTGTCGAGCGTGGAGGGGGTCCAGCCACAGACCGTCGCCATCTGGCGGGCGCTGCGCCGTATCGGCGTGCCAACGGTGTTCTTCCTCAACAAGGTGGACCGCCGTGGCGCCGACGTCGACCGGGTGATGGCCCAGGTGCGCAAACGGCTCGGGGCGCGTCCGGTCCTGCTCACCACTGTCGCCGGCCAGGGCGGTCGCGAGGCCCGGGTGCGGGCCGTGAGCCTCGACGCCGAACCGGTCGTGGCGGAGGTGGCGGAGGTCGACGACGCGGTGGCGGCGCGGTGGTTGACCGATCAGCAGGTACGCGTCCGCGACGTCCGGCGGGCGCTGCGGCGCGCGGTGCGCCGTGCCGAACTGATCCCGGCGGCGTGCGGCTCGGCGATCACCGGAGCCGGGGTACGCCAGCTGTGCGACATCCTGGCCGACCTGCTGCCGTACGGGGAGGCGCGGGACGGTCCGCTGGCGGGCACGGTCTTCGCCGTCGACCGGGACGGGCACGGCAGGCGTGTCTGGCTGCGGCTGTGGTCCGGGCGTCTGCGCGTACGCGATCGGGTGCGGCTCGGTGAGAGCCGCCCGCAGCCGGTGACCCAGATCGCCGTCATCGAGCCCGAAGGTGTGCTGGTGCGCCCCTCGGTGTCCGCCGGTCAGATCGCTGCGGTACGCGGCGTGTCGGCCCGGATCGGCCAGCACATCGGAGAACCGCCGCGGCGGCACGGCTACCGGTTCCCTCCGCCGACCCGGCAGGCGGTCGTCGAGCCGGTGGAGCCGGAGCAGCGCCTGGCGATGTTCGCCGGGCTGGCCGAGCTGGCCGACGAGGACCCGCTTGTGGACCTTCGCCTCGACGAGCAGCAGGCGGAGGCGGTGGTCCGCCTGCACGGCGAGGTCCAGAAGGAGGTGCTGGCCGCCCTCATGGAGGACCGGTACGGCGTCCGGGTGCGGTTCTCCGGCACGCTGACCGCCTGCATCGAGCGGGTCGTCGGCACCGGCGCCGCCGAGGAGCGGATCCACGAGCGCGGCAACCCGTACCTGGCCGGACTGGGGTTGCGCATCGAGGCCGCCCCGGTCGGGCACGGCGTCGAGTTCCGCCCCGGTGTCGAGCCCGGGCGGTTGCCGCCGGCGTTCGTCGCCGCCACGGAGGAGGGCGTGCGTGCCGCGCTGCGGCAGGGCCGGTACGGCTGGCCGGTCACCGACTGCACTGTCACCATGACGGCTTCCCGGTACTGGCCCCGACAGAGCAGGCCGCATCAGAAGTTCGACAAGTCGATCTCGACAGTGGCGGCGGACTTCCGCAATCTCGCCCCGGTGGTGGTCGCCGCCGCGCTGCGCCAGGCCGGTACCCGGGTGTGTCAGCCGATCGAGCGGTTCGACGTCAACCTTCCCCAGTCCGCGGTGGAGAGGGTACTGGCGCTGCTCGGCCGGCTCGGAGCGATCGTCCACGAGACCGCCGTCACCGGCGGCTACCTGGAGGTGAGCGGCACCCTGCCGTCCGCACGCGTTCCGGGGGTCGTCGCCGCCCTTCCCGATCTCACCGGCGGCGAGGCGGTCCTGACCACCACCTTCGACCACTACGCGCCTGTCATCGGTGCGGAACCCCAGACGCTGCCCCGGCGCGGACCCGACCCGGAGGATCGGGGGGCGTGGTTCCGAGCCGTGCCGAGATAGGCCCTTCCTCACTGTCGGTGATGACACAACTACTTCTCCGGACCGTGCAACTCCTGGGGCGGGTGGCTCCGTTCTACCTCCGTCACAGGGAGGCAATCGAAGTGAAAGCCGAAGACGAGCAGGCGTTCCGCGAGTTCGTGACGTCAGAGATGACGTCGCTGCGCAAGCTGGCGTACGTGACCTGCGGCGACTGGCATACGGCAGAGGACGCCGTGGCCAACGCGCTCATCAAGCTCTACCCGCGCTGGCGGAAGCTGGACCGGCCCGATCTCTACGTGAAGACGATGGTCTATCGGGCAGCGATCGACGAGACCCGGCGGCCCTGGCGGCGCGAGCGGTCGGCAGGGGACGCCATGCCGGAGGTCTCAGTGGGCGACCCGGTAAGTGCGGCCGACGAGCGGATGCGCCTGCGCGCAGCGCTCGACGCCGTGCCGGCCCGGCAGCGGGCAGCGGTCGTGTTGCGGCACTACCTGGGTCTGAGCCTGGAGGACACGGCCGGCGTCCTCAACTGCACTGTGGGCACGGCCAAGAGCCAGGTCTCCCGGGGCCTGGCGAAGCTGCGCGAGTCACTGGCCGCCGAGCGCATCAATCTCAACGGGAACCCGATGGAGGAGTGGACCAATGCAATTGCATGACCTGGTGGACGCCGTGACCGGCGACGAGCCACCGACGGCCCGTACCGTCGACGACATCATCCTGGCGGGCCGGCGGGCCGAGCGGCGTCGTCGGGCCGGGTTCGCGTCGGCCGGCGCGGCCGGTCTCGTCGTGGTCGCGGTCGCCGGCGCGTTCCTGCTGCCGGTCCTGGGCGCCGAGCAGGGCACCCCGGCCCCGGCCCCGGCGGGGGCGGCGGCGTCCGGGAACGGCGCGGCCGAGTGGCCCGATGCCGCGCCGTTCACCTTCACCTTCAAGGGGTACGACGCGGGCACGCTGCACGTGCAGGACCCGATCGTGGTGTCCACCGCGTACCAGATCGCCTCCGTCTACTCCGACGGCCACACCTCGAACGACAAGCCCGTCACCAAAGAGGAGGCCGAGGCGCAGGGCGACATCATCGAGCAGAAGAAGAAGGCCGCCGGCGGGAAGCCGTCCCTGTGGGCGTACCTGACCGTCTACCGGCCGGGTGCCTTCGACCCTGCCGGGATCAAGGATGGCAGGAACGTCACAGTGGCCGGGCGTAAGGCCGTGCAGGCGACACTGCCGGTCGGCCTCGATCCGCGGAACGTGTTGGACCCGCGAAACAAGCTGTTCGCCTGGGAGTACGCCGACAACGCCTGGGCTGCCGTCACGTCGGTCTCCACCGAGGAGGCCACCCCGAGCTTCGAGGACCTGGGCGGTCTGGTCGAGGGTCTGAAGCCCAGCCAGCCGACGCCGGCCCCGGTGCCGTTCACTGTTGGCTACGTGCCGCGGGGCTACAAGCCGCTGCAGATCGGCACGCACGCCATGCCCGGTCTCAGCGGCATCGCCACGGCCCGCGCCGGTGATTACGGCGGCGCGACGTACACCAAGCCCGCGGCGCCCACCTCGGGCCTGACCAGGCCGTACGACCAGGGCGAAGGCACCATCAAGGACGGGTTCCACATCTTCGTCACGCCGAGCGCCAGCTCGAACCAGTCGCCGGAGCCCGGCACGACGAGGTGTTACAACGCCTCCGACCGGCCTGGCGGCGGCCGCGAAGCCGGTGGCTTCTGCAACGTCTGGAGCGCCGACGGAAAGGTCGTCGTCCAGGTCAGCACCGATGGTCTCGGCAACGGACTGTCGCAGTCCGAGCTGGAGAAGATCGCCAAGGGGATCACGGTCGCCGACGTCAATGACGAGTCGACCTGGACCCCCGCCGCGAAGGCCCTCCAGCCGTAGCAACCAGCACCGTACCCCACGGGCGGCTCTCTACCATCGCTCGCTTCCCGGATGGCACAACGTGGTCACGGGCAACTGCCGGCAGTTTCGGCAGCTGCCCGTGACCGTCTGCGGAGGCGACAACTCTCTCGGCATGATCGAGAATGCCCAACGGCTCGAACAGAGGGCCTGGAGCCGCTTGCCTGAACGCCACCAGAGCGGATGGCGTCGATCAGGCGGTGAGGAAGGCGGTCAGCGTCCTGAGGTACTCGGCTGGAGCAGTCTGGTGAACCAGGTGGCCGGCCGCGATCGTCGTCAGCCGCGCGTCGGCCAGGCGATCGGCGAGTTCGGCGATGTGCTGCTGGGGGACCGGGCTGCTGGGTCCGCCGGCGATGAGCAGCGCTGGTGCCGTGATCCGGGCGACGATGTCGGCCCATCCCGGATCCGGGTCGTCGATCTGCGGCCGGACCTGCTCGACCATGCGCCAGTCGAACGGTAGATCCCCTGCGGGCCGCTCGGGAAGTGCTGGCGGTCGGGGGTGGAGGAACCCGATGTCCTCAAGGACGAGTTTGCGGACGAGTAGCGGTCGTTCGGCGGCCACTCGGCAGGCCACCAGGCCGCCGAGGGAGTGACCGACCAGGTCCACCGCGCCGATGTCCAACCGGTCGATGACGCCGATGACATCGTGTGCGAACAAATCCATCGTGTACGTGCCGGGCCAGTCACTGGCACCGTGGCCCCGCAGATCAACGGCGCACACCGTGCGGTCTACACGAAGGCCCGAGGCGATCACATCCCAGTCGCCTGTGGTCATGCCCGTGGCGTGGAGCAGCAGGGCGGGCGGCTTGTCCTCGTCGACGGCAGGCCACAGCCGCAATGAGAGGCGCACGTTTCCGACCATGATGTCCATGAGCTCAGGCACCTCCTGAGCCTCTCCAACAGTGGTCGCTGGCCGCAACACATTCCGCCGTGGGCAGAGCCCACCTTGCCGGGAGGGCCGGCCAGCTCACCTGACAGAGGCGACCGGATGCCGCGGCTTGGTGAGGCGGACGGCGTCGTGCGGGGTGCCTTCATCGGGGGTGAGGGCGGCATAGCCGGCGCGTTCGTACAGCTTGATGTTGCGGGTGCTGCGGCGGCCGGTGAACAGCTCGTAGTGCGCGGCCTCGTGGGGGGCCTGCTGCTCGACGTGCGTCAGGAGCCAGGTGCCGATTCCGTTGCCGGCCTGGTCGGGAGCGACCATGAGGCGACCGATCAGCCACGCACGCCCCTGCGCGCGGGCGCGCACCGCTGCCACGAGGCGTCCATGCCGCCGTACGCACCACAGTTGCCAGGTCGACATCGATTCGCGCAGTTCGTCGAGCGTCTCCCGCAGGGGCGCCAGGTCGAGGGTGTCGTTCGCGAGGGCCTCCTGCACCCAGCAGCACCGCTGGAGCACGAGCAGTTCGGCCAGGTCGTCGGGCTGGGCTGTGGTCAGCCGCAGCCCGTCGACAGGCCCGGTCAGCCCGGTGACGTCACTCTCGGGTTCGGTCCGCAGGGGCCGCATCGCTGAGGCCACCCGGGTCAGTTCAAGCAACATCCTGCGGGCGGTCTCGTCGAGTCCTTCGGATTGCAGCACCTGCCCGTCGCGTGTGCTTTCGGCGATGCGCAGAGCGACGGTGGCGCCGATGGGCATCATCTTCAACGTGGTGACGACCTGCTTGGCCATCTGCACGGAGCGGGTGCCGGCCGAGGTGTTGCCGTAGCTGACGAACGCTACCGGCTTCCACGCCCACTCGTGGTAGAGGAAATCGAAGGCGTTCTTCAACGCCGCAGGCATTGCGTAGTTGTATTCGGGTGTCACCACGACGAACGCGTCAGCGGCGGCAACCCGTCGGCTCCACGCCCGGGTGTGCTCGTGTTCGTACACGCCGCTGGAGGGGTGCTCGGGCTCGTCGAGCAGCGGCAGCCCGATGTCGGCCAGGTCCGCGACGTCGAGAGTGACCGCGCCGGCGGTGGCCGCCGGAAGGGTTGCCTGGACGAACCAGTCGGCGATTGCTGGCCCCAGCCGTCCGGGGCGGGTGCTCGCGACGATGACCTGTACGTGCAGGGGTGGGGTCGACGCATTCGATGACATGTCATAGAAGTTAGCCGAGTTTTCAATGACGTGTCAACGAGTAGTACTGTGGCCAGGTGGACATCCGCTGGCTCAGCAAGGACGAGGAACACGCGTGGCGCTCCTTCCGGCGACTGCTGACAGCGCTGCCGGCACGGCTCAGCCGGGACCTGGCCCGCGACTCAGGGCTGTCGCCGGCCGACTACGAGGTGCTGAGCACGCTCTCGGAAAAGCCGAACCGGCGGTGGGCGCTCAAGGACCTCGCCGCCAAGATGGAGTGGTCGCGCAGCCGGCTGTCCCACCACGCGGCCCGCATGCAGGCGCGAGGGCTCATCGGCAAGGAGCCCGACCCGCAGGACGCCCGAGGCTGCATCCTGCACCTGACCGATGACGGCTTCACGGTGCTGGAAGAGGCCGCCCCGCACCACCTTCGGTCCGTACGAGCGCGGTTCCTCGATCATCTGAGCCCGGACGAACTCGCGGTGCTGCACAGGCTGTCGACCCGGATCGCCGACCTGCCGGACTGATGACCAGGGTCACCGGGCAGCCGGCGGTGCGGTGCTGCCACGGACGACGAGGGTCGTGCCGAGTTCGTACCGTTCCTGGGCCAGGCGGCCACCGTCGGCAAGCGCCAGGGCCAGCCGGGCAGCAGTGGCACCGATCTCACCGAAGGGCTGTCGTATCGTGGTCAGGGGCGGGGTCAGCCATGGCGCGTGATCGATGTCGTCGAAGCCGGTGACGCTGAGGTCCTCCGGAATCCGCAGGCCACGAGCGCGAGCCGCGGTGTACAGGCCCAGCGCCTGTAGGTCGTTGCCGCAGACGACGGCGCTCGGCGGCGCGTCCTGGGCAAGCAAGTCGGCGCCGAGTTCGTTGCCGTCGTCGAAGCTGAAGACGCCGCGTCGTTCGAGGGTCTCGTCGAACGGAACGCCTGCGTAGTCCAACGCGGCGCGGAAGCCGTCCAGGCGAGCCCGCGCGGACAGGTCGTTGACCGGCCCGGTGATCACACCGATCCGCCGGTGCCCGAGGTCGAGAAGATGCCGGGTGGCGGCGAGAGCGCCACTCCAGTTGTTCGCCCCGACGGCAGGCGTGGGGGAGAGGTCACTTGTCGGATCGATGGCGACCAGCGGTATGCCGCCTGCGGCGAACCGCTTGCCGTCGTCGGCGGTGATGAGCGAGAACGCGGTGATGACGGCGGCCGGCTGGCGCAGGAGCAGGGGCTCCACCCACGGTTGGCCCGCCAGTATTCGCCGCCGGACATCGCTGAAGCCGACCGTGTGGTCCCTCGGGCCGGCAACCTCCTGCACACCGCGCAGGATCTCCATGGCGATCGAGGGCAGCATCTGGTGAAAGACCACCTCGATGCAGCGGGACGCGCCGCTGGCCTGTCGTCGGCGGTAACCGTGGTCGCGGAGCAGCGCCTCCACCCGCAGTCGGGTCTGCTCGCCCACGCCCCCTCGGCCGTTGAGGACCTTGGAAACCGTCGGTGGGGAGACCCCGGCCAGCTCGGCGATCGTGGCGATGGGCAGGTCACCGCGCCAGGGCTTGCGGGATTGGCGTCCGTGGCCTTCATCGATCACGAACGAAATTCTACGGGTGGACCGTGGCCCGCCCGGTCAGCCGGTACGCCGCAGCCGCGTACCGGTCAGCCCGCACTGAAATGTTCGCGACAACATTTCGTGCCCTGGTGTTGCGCCGATGGTCCTCGGTCGTCATCGCGCCTGAGGTCGGAGCGTGCCACGTAGGCGCGGCACAAGAAATCACTTTCGCGAAACTCGACGGCGCATCTTGACGAGACGCCCTCCAATCCACGAAAGTCGATGCGGGCACGGTGGCGCTCCGGCTGGGAGCACGGACGCCGCCAGACATCGACGACTTCAGCGCCGGGTGCGACGGGCCGCCCTGTTAGCGCTAACGATGAATCCCCGCAGCAGAGCATCAAACCCCGCTCCGGGCGGACGTAACGCGCCCAGCGGCAGCACCCGGAACGTCTCCAGCAAGGACCTGGACGGCTGGGTGCCTCCACGCCAACCGGGGCGCACCGTCAGTGACCGGCGACGACCGTCCCTCACCCGTACCGCCTCTGATCCGGGCGGCCCCGAACACCTAGGAGATTGTCGATGAGAAGACCGAGAAAGACCACGATGGCCATGATGTCGGCGGGTGCCGTCCTTCTGGCATCGACGGCGGTGGCGGCAGCCGTACCGGCCGGTGCCGCTGCCGCTGGCTGTTCGGTCGACTACGCCGTGCCGTCGCAGTGGCAGGGCGGCTTCGGGGCCAACGTCGTCATCACCAACCACGGTGATGCGGTGTCGGGTTGGACGCTGACCTGGTCCTACGGCGCCGGCCAGACGGTGACGCAGGCGTGGAACGCGACGGTGACCCAGAGCGGCGCGGCAGTCACGGCCACTAACGTCAGTTACAACGGGGCCATCCCCACCAACGGGACGGCGTCATTCGGCTTCAACGGTTCGTGGACCGGCAGCAACCCGGCTCCGACCAGCTTCGCGCTGAACGGGGTGGCCTGCACCGGCGGCACGACGCCGACGACTCCCGCGCCGACCACTCCCGCGCCGACGACCCCGCCACCGACCACTCCGCCCCCGACCACCCCACCGCCGACCGGGCCGGCGGACATCACCGTGAACAGCGCCACCAGGTACCAGACGGTCGACGGATTCGGTGCCGCCCAGTCGATCTGGGGTAGCGCGTGGTCGACTGCCGAGACGCAGACTCTGGTCGGGATGGGACCCAACCAGTTGGGGCTGTCGATCGTGCGTACCGGTCTCTCGCCGGTGTCCAGTGAGTGGGCGACGCACGTGAACTCGTTGAAGACGGCGAAGGCGTCCGGGTCGAACGTGAAGATCCTCGCCTCGCCGTGGACGGCACCTGCGGCGTGGAAGACAAACAACAGCCGGGTCAACGGCGGCAAGCTGAGGACCGACTACTACGACGACTACGCCAATCACCTGAACAGCTACGTCCAGTACATGCGTGGCCAGGGTGTGACCATCGACGTGACATCGGTGCAGAACGAGCCGGACTGGCACCCGGACTACGACTCGATGGACTGGAGCGGCACCGAACTGCGCACCTTCGTGCGGGACCAGGGCGCCAAGGTGCAGAACACCAAGCTGATGGTCGCCGAGGCGGTGAACCTGAACTACAACTTCACCGATCCGACACTGAACGACGCGACAGCCCGCAACAACATCGGCTACATCGGCGGGCACCTCTACGGCACCGAGGAGTCGGGCCGGCTGCGGCCGTACTCCCTGGCCGAGCAGCACAACAAGCCGGTCTGGATGACCGAGTGGAACCTGCACGCGGCGGACGGCGGTGGCTCCAACATCTGGGGCAACCCCGCCAACGCGGCGGTCTGGAACGAGACGCTCGACGACATCATGCGTACGGTGCACAAGTCGATGGAGGCCAACTGGAGCGCCTACATCTGGTGGTACGGCAAGCGCTACTACTCCTTCATCGGTGACGGCGAGTCCGCGTACGGGACCGTCGCGGGCGCTCCGCTCAAGCGCGGGTACGCCTTCTCGCAGTACGCGAAGTACGTGCGCCCCGGTTACCAGCGTGTCGCCCTGACGAAGAGTTCCAAGGCGTCCCCGCTGGAGGTGACCGCCTACCAGGGCGACGGGAAGATCACTCTGGTGATCCTCAACAGGTCGAACAGCGCGGTCAACAACGCAGTGGTCCAGGCCCCGCAGAACGTCACACGGGCGGAGCACTACCTCACCTCGCAGAACGCCAACGCCGCCAGTCAGCCGACAGCCGTCAACGGGGGTCAGGCCACCATCAACGTGGGTGCACGCAGCATCTCCACCCTCGTCTTCACCCTCTGAGGCAGCTCACCGGGCTCGTCGCCATCCGGTCGGGCCTGTGGGAGCGGTACATCGACCGCACCCACAGGCCCGGCCTGTCGGGCCAGGGCCTCCGGCGTCAGCCCGCGACCGAGCGGAAGACCGGGTAGTAGCCGCCGGACTGGCCTGCCGCGGTCGGGTGGTAGGAGATGCCGATGTTCGCGAAATTCAAGGCGTGCAGCCACTTGTCGCCGTAGCTGCACAGCTGGTGCCCGACGAACTTCGACCGTACGTCGGCGAAGGTGAAGCCGGCGGCCTGGGCGGCGCTTCGGGTGATGTCATCGACCAGGTTGATGCCCTCGTTGATCTTCGCGCGGGAGGTGGCGCTGAGCCCGACACACGTCGTGCCGAGCTGGTAGAAGACCGGGTAACCGACGACCACCACCCGGGCCGAGGGCGCCCGGGTGCGGATTCCGTTGTAGACGGCGCGGAGCAGGTTGGCGAGATCGGCCCGGGCCTTGTCCTGGGCGGCCTGCACGGCGGCCACGCAGTCGGTGGTCCCGTAGAGCACGCAGGTGGTCATGATGCTGCCGAAGCCGACGTCGTTGCCGCCGACAGTGACGCTGACAAGTGTGGTGGTGGCACTGAGCGCGCTGAGCTGCGTGTTGATCACACTAGTGGTGGTGGCTCCGGAGCAGGCAACCGAGCGGTACGACGCGGGTCGCACGTTGGTGGCGTACAGCGCCGGGTAGGCGTTGGTGCTGCGCTGACAGGAACCGCTTTCGGCGGTGTAGCTACCGGCGCCCACCCCTGAGGAGTAGGAGTCGCCGAGGGCGACGTAATGGTCGGCGGGGGCAGCCTGGGCTGGCGCTGTCAGGGTGAGGGTTGCACCCAGGGCCGCGGCCAGGCCCAGGGTGAGGGTTGCCAGACGGGATCTCCACACGTCGCGCTCCGGTGGGTAGGAGGATCGGTGTGAAATAGATACCACTAAATATTGATGTAGGAAAGATTCCTGCGAGCCCAGCCGCTGCTGATCGGCCTACAGTGCTCGCCGCCGGGCTCACGCCTCGCGCGGGACGACGCTCACCTGCCACGCCGTTCCTGGGGAGGCAGCGCCCAAAGACCGGTGCTGGGACAGCGCGTCAGAGCCGGGCCGAGCGGACCGGCTCGGTGCGGGGGCGACCGACGCGAAACACCGCGAGAGGTGTGCCGCCCACCCGCTCGGCGAGCCGAGCGGCCGTCGCCGGACAGTCGATGAGCTGGCTGAGCGGATGGACCGTCAGGCCGTGCCGGGCGAGAGTCAGCCACGTACGCAGAAGGCGCCTGCCTGCGGCGATGCGGTCGTCGCCGTCGGCGAGCAGGACCAGGATGCTGCCGTCGTAGCGCAACAGACCGCGACCGCTGGCGGCCAACAGGGCCGCAAGGCCGAGCCGGCGGGCGGCGGGGTACGCGCGAAGCGCTGTGGACAGGGCCCACGCTTCGGACCGGGACAGGGCGAGGGCCCGGTCCGTGAGTCCGTCGAGGTGATACCGAGGGTGGCGCGGGCTGAGGCGCAGCCAGTCACGCAACTCGACAGCGACGGCTGGCGTGCCGAACATCCAGCGGTCGGCGACCTCCAGATCCGGTGCGAGATCCCGGGTCGCAACGTGCGCGATGCCGGGCTCCAGCTCCGCGATGACATCGGCGTCGACGTACCCGGGCTCGTAGGGACCACGGGCGACCCGGCGGGCCTCGACGTCGGCGATCGTGAAGGGAGTCCGGTAGCGGTCCGCCGCGGGGATCAGTTGCGGGCCGGGGGCCGCGGTGACGGAGAGACCGAGTTCGGCGGAGACGATGAGGCAGGTCTCCACGAATGCGCCGATGCCGAGGGCCAGATCGCGGCCGGTCGGGTCGGAGTCGGGCAGGCTACGGGCCGCGTCGACATCGATGACGATCCTGTCGGCGTGGTACTCCGGTCGCCACGGCTGCGTGTTGTGCGCGCTCGGTGCCCGGTTGCAGATCGCCTCGTTGGCCCGCAGCTGCTCCACCCAGCTCACGCCGTCGCCCTCTCGTAGAAGGTGTACCCGTGCAGGGGCCGCCCGCCGGCGCGCCGGTACTGGGCTGCCGAGGCGTCGTTCGTCCGCTCGACGAAGGTGCTGCGCAAGGTGCGGTACCGGTTGCTGGCGAGGTTGCGATGCAACTCCCGGGACAGCAGCGTCAGGTACCCCTTGCCCTGCTCGTCGGGCACGGTGCCCTTGATGATGAGGACGGCGTCGCGCCGGTATCTGTCGCGGGTGGCGAGGAGGCGGAGCTGGTTGATGACGCCGAGTCGACCGCCGACGCGCATGAGGTACTCGGAGATGTCCGGCACCGTGACGACGAACGCGACGGGTCGGCCGGCCTTTTCCAGCCAGAGCAGAAGCGCCTCGTCGAGCAGGAACGCGAGGCCGTCCGTCTGCTCTGCCAGCTGCTCGGCGGAGATGGTGGTGTAGTAGCCGAGCTGGGCGAAGCTCGCGTTGAGCATCTGCCGCAGGATCGGCAGCTGGCGGCGCAGGCGCCACCGGGAGCCGCGCCGGATGACGAGCTGTTCGGCGTCGATCCGGGCGTCGTCGAAGGCGAACCCGTGGTCGGGGTCGCCGGTGGCCGTACCGTCGAGGTCCACAAGCCAGGTGTCCGCCTCGAAGCGACGGTGGAAGCCGTGCCGCTCGTACATCATCGGGTAGTAGGCGGGGTTCCACGCGGAGTCCACGAAGCCACGGTCGGCGTAGCCGGAAGTGATCACCCCGCCGGTCTGGTTCGGCAGCAGCGCCACCGGACCGAAGAGCGGTCGGCCGTCGGCCCTGGCCTCGACGCCGTCCATGATGGCGGCGAAGACGTCGTCGTCATCGACGAACTCGGTGTGCCCGAACAACTGTCGGGGGCCCACCTTGGCGTCGAAGGCCGTGCTGCGGTGCATGCTGGTGCGCCCCACGACGGCGCCGTGTCGATCGCGGACCAGGAACAGCTCGGCGGTACGGCTGTGATTCGCGATCACCGATGACAGCAGAGGCACGTACCTGTCGGTCGGGTGGAGCCGGAGCGGGAAGTCGACGAACGCCCGCAGGTCTGCCCGCGACCGCACGGGAACCAGTCTCATCCGCGATGCACCGCCGGGCCGGACGTCTCGGTGGACAGGGGAGTGAAGGTCGGGATGTGTGCCATGCCGTCGGACTCGGCCCGCCAGACGCCGTTGCTGTAGCCCTGGGGCTCGGCGTTGTAGAGGCGGATGTAGCCGCCTGTCGCGTTCTTCGTGCCGTGATCGGTCACCCAGCACATGAGGTCGCGGTGGTGGCGGCTGCGGGCGAACTTCAGCAGCGCGTCGCGGTCGCTGAAGAAGGCGATGGTGCCGAGAGTGAAGGGGAACTGGTAATACACGGTGTGCCACCGGTATCCGTCCATCCGCTTCATCTGCCGAACCATCTTGAACCACACCCGGGTGAGCGTGAAGATCGAGCGCGGCCCCCGGTAGCGGGTGGCGCCGACGAACATCGCTGTCGCCTGGCCCACCGGAGGCGCTGCCGAGAAGTCGCTGGTCCTCACACCGTCACGCCCTTCACCAGGTACACGTTCTTGATCTTAGAGGCGGCGTCGGCGAACGGTCCGGTGCCGAACTCGTGGACCTTCACCCGCAGGTCGGCGGCGGACGGATCCTCGGCGAGGGACTCGGCGAAGTCCCGGCTGACCTGTGTGAGGTGACGCAGGACCCCCGCGCGGCAGGTCTCCACGAGGCTTCGCCGCTCGTCGGGATCCAGCGTCAGGTGCTCGCGAAGTTGCAGGTGGACGACCGGCCGGCTCTCCAGGTCGGCCTGCTCGGTCAACTCCAGGCAGAAGCTCTGCAGCAGGTGCGCCTGCGAATTGCCCGTGTAGAGGCCGTACTCGACGTCCTGCGGGTAGATGTTGGCACCCATGTAGGAGATCGTGCTGTCCTTGCGGCCGTACAGGAACAGCAGCGGCAGCCGCATCCGGTCGACCTGCCAGGCGCGCTCCGCGTCGGCCCGCGCCTCGGGGTCGACGATGGCTGCCACAACCTCCGGGTACGACACCAGCCGGCCCTCGTCGCCGATGTTGTAGCGGACCCGGGGATTGAGCACCGCCGTCGAGTTGATCGTGCAGAGGACCTCCTGGTCCGGGGTGGTCTCCAGGTACGTCTCCAGCGGGTTGTACTGGAAGACCATCGGCAGCCGATGCTCGTCCGCCCCCAGCAGGGCGGTCCGCAGCGCGACGTCGGTACGCAGACGCCGGCGGACCCAGACGCTGAAGTCGGTCTCACCGGCGATGCCGATGGTGAGGTCGCTGGCCCCGTAGCCGGAGCGCACCTTGACGAACCGCTCCTGGAGATAGTCGCGCAGCGCCTCGGTCATCCCCTCACCGCCGACCAGGCCACTGATGCGGTACTCGGCCCACGGGAAGTCCTCGGCGTCGAGTTTGTCGCGCAGATGCTTCAGGAACGGGGGGTACGCGGTGACGATGTAGTCGAAGCCGGGCCCGAAGTACCGCAGGGTGTCGATGATCTTCTGCAGATCCGGTCCGGTGTTCTTCACCATGGCGATCGTGGACATGGCGATGCCGGTGTTGGTTCCGGTGGCCCAGGCGCCCATCGAGTACGCGTTGATGACGAACCGCCGCTTCGACGGAAACACCATTGTGGCGTAGCCGGCCAGGTTCTTGTGGACCGAGCGCAACTCCCGGCGGCTGCGGATCCAGTTGAAGGGCTGACCGGACGAACCCGACGACTCGTCGACAACGCTGCCGGCGATCTCGATCTCACCGTGCCAGCAGCGCTGCGCCTCCGGGTACGCCTGCACGTAGGACCGCTTGTCGGTGGGCGGGTACGACGACAGGTCGAACCACCGGAACCGCCAGTTGTTGCGGCGCAGGTAGTCGCCGTACGCGGGCACGTCGATAGCGGCGAACTGGCAGGTCATCCAGGCGTGCAGTCGGGCGAAGCGCCCCATGTACGGACGATACTGACGTGCGGTGAGCCGCCACATAGCCGGATGGATCCGGTACAGCGTGTAGAGCCAGGTCAGGGCGAAGCTCGCGAAGCGCAACGTCCAACGGCGCAGGAATGTCACCACGCGCCCAGGCTATTGGACCTTCGGGTCGGTCGCCTGATGCCGGATACTCGGCCGTCCTGAGTATCCGGACCCAGCCGCCGCCCACCGGGAGGGTCTGCCGCTGCGACAGCTGAAGCGTACTCCGCGTCAATGGTCCGAGGCGGCAACCACGAGTACGGTTTCGGTTCTCGACAGGCACCGGAGGGAGCGAGGGTGACGCAGCAGAGAGCGTTGGTGGTCCGGGGCGGCTGGGAGGGACACCGGCCGGTCGAGGCGACGGAGTTGTTCATCCCCTTCCTCGAACGAAGTGGCTATGCCGTACGGGTCGAGGAGTCGACGGAGATCTACGCCGATGCCGCCGAGATGGCCGGCACCGACCTCGTGGTGCAGTGCATGACGATGTCGCAGATCACCGCGGAGCAGTCGGCGGGCCTCAGCGCGGCGGTCATCGCCGGTACGGGGTTCACCGGCTGGCACGGCGGCATCGTGGACTCGTTCCGCGCCTCAGCTGAGTACCTGCATCTGGTGGGTGGCCAGTTCGCTACCCATCCGGGTCGGGAGCCGTGCGAGCGTCGCGGCGGCGAGGAGGACAACTTCCTGCCGCACACCGTGCGCATCACCGACCTCGGCCGGGAGCACCCGATCACCGCCGGAATCGAGGACTTCGACCTGGTCACCGAGCAGTACTGGGTGCTGCACGACGACCTGATCGACGTCCTGGCCGTCACTACCCATCCGACGCAGGGGTGGCATCCGTGGCACCGGCCGGTCACCTCGCCGGCGATCTGGACCCGACTCTGGGGTGCCGGGCGCGTCGTCGTGACCACCCCGGGGCACAGCCTCGACGTGCTGGAGCACACGAGCGTCCGTACCGTCATCGAGAGGGGGATGGTGTGGGCGACCCGCACCGCGTCGGCGTCGTAGGTCTCGGGGTCATCTCCCGCGCGTACCTGGACACACTCGCGAACCACCCGGCGGTGACCATCGCGGCGTTGGCCGACCTCGACGCCACCCGGTCGGCCGCGGCGGCGGCCACCGTCCCCGGGGCCGAGGCGGTGACCGTCGAGGCTCTGCTCGCCCGCCCGGACGTGCAGACGGTGCTCAACCTGACGATCCCCGCGGCGCACGCCGAGATCTCGCTCGGCGCGATCGACGCGGGCAAGAACGTGTACGTCGAGAAGCCGCTCGCCGTGACGTTCGAAGACGGCCGCTCGATGGTCGAACGCGCCGCGTCGGCCGGTGTCCGCGTCGGGTGCGCGCCGGACACCGTCCTGGGCACTGGTACGCAGACGGCGCGGGCGGCGATCGACGGCGGGCTCATCGGCCGCCCGTTGTCCGCGTCGGCAGTCATGGTCACGCCGGGGCACGAGCGCTGGCATCCCCACCCCGACTTCTACTACGCCCCGGGCGGCGGCCCGTTGCTGGACATGGGGCCGTACTACATCTCGGCGCTCATCCACCTGCTCGGACCGGTCCGCGCGGTGAGCGGAGCCGCCAGCCGCCTGCGCGCCGAGCGCGTCATCGGCTCGGGCCCGCGCCTCGGCCAGCGTATTCCGGTCGAGGTGGACACCCACGTGTCAGGCGTCCTCGAACATGTAAACGGTGCTCTCTCCAGCATCACCATGAGCTTCGACGGCGTCGCGACGACTGCCGCACCGATCGAGGTGCACGGGGAGACCGGCACTCTCGCCGTACCCGATCCGAACAACTTCGACGGTCAGGTCCGCCTCTGCGCGCTCGGCAGCACCGAATGGCGCGTTCTCGAACCGCAGGCCGGTTACGCCGAGGCGTCCCGGGGCGTCGGTCTGATCGACCTTGTCACCGCCGACGGTGAGCGTCCGCCGCGCGCAGGAGGCGACGTCGCGCTGCACGTACTCGACGCGATGACCACAGTGCTCAAGTCGGCGGCCGAGGGCCGGCGGATGGAGCTGACGACGGTGGTGCAGCGACCCGCACCAGTACCGCTCACGCCTCGGCGAGCAGCATCCGCAGCCCTTCGGCGAGGTCGGCGCTCCTGGTGACCCGCTGGGCGAACGGCAGCCGGACGTCGGTGTGCCGGCCCGGCGCCTCGGCGCGGAGCACGATGCCGTCGGCGTCGACGGCGACCGGTACGACTCGCGTCGCCCCGGCGGTCAACGCGGGGTCGACACGCGCGGCGAGCTGATCGAGGAGATCACCGTGCCGGTCGGTGAGGTGTTGCAGGTGTCCGGCTTCGTCGGTGGCGAGCGGGTCCGGCCGCGCGCCACGGTAGGTGCTGACGCTCACCGTGGTGTCACCGATGTCGTCGGTGAGGCCGACCTCGACCGGTTCGACGGCCCACAGCGCGACGGGGGGCAGGTCGAGCAGGGACATGACGGTGTCGCAGTCGCAGGAATCCAGGATGCCCGAGTCGAACCGGCGAGCGGTGCCCTGCATCCACACCCTGGCCCGCACGCGGGAGCGTACGGCGACCGGGACGAGTTGTGTCACGTCGAGCCGTACCGCGCCCGGCCGACCGCGAGCCGCGACCAGCAGGCCGCCGGTCCGGCTCATCGCATCCACGGCGAGGATCACAGTGCCGTCGGGCAGGACGGCGTGTGACTCGATGAGGTCGGCGCAGGCGTCGCCCAGCCGAAGCCGCAGGGACGGGGCGGCGGCCAGGGCCGATCGTGCCGTCACGGCGGCCCGATCAGCCGGTACGGCAGCGTGCGCGGGATCCGCCAGCTCCGCTGATCGTCCGGCTGGGTGGAGCACCATGTCAGTCCCCTTGGCCTGTAGTGAATGTGAATCGGCCTCGGATCGTGACAGTAGTAGGTAAGGCTACCCTTTGCCAAGGTGGTGCCGTGCCGTAGGTGTGATGTCACGTCGGCACGCGCCAGTGGCCGTCAGGCAGGCTGGTAGGTGAGGCAGTCGCTGACGGTGGCACCCGGGCCGACGGTGATGGACTCGGCTGTGCAGGCGAGGTTGGCGTTGTAGGTGCACTCGGAGCGCGCACACGCGCCCACCGCGCCTGTCACCTCGGGGATGCCGCCCTGCATCGAAGACTCGACGAACGTGGCGCAGGAGGCGGCGTCGCCCGTCGAGGCCACGGTGATCGCCGGAGCGTGACAGCCCTTGGCGTTGAAGCTGCACGCGGTCGCGGCACATTCACGCACGGGGGGCGACTGGAGCAGAGTTTTCATGATGTTCTCCCAAACCGTAAGGGCCGGCGCGGTAAAGGAACTCGTCGGCCGGCGTACTCATATGTCAGTCCGTGTTTGCCACCCAGGTGGACGGCAAACCCGCCACCTCTCGGGACCTTGAATCAGAGCGTCGAACGACATCACGCTAACAGCGCACCGTTGCTCGCACTGACGTTTCGTCGTTCCCTTACAGTTGCGTCGGGGTCAGGCCGCATTGTTAGGTAAGTCTTGCCTTACCTGGTGGGCGGCCCTGTGTGCGGTTGACCGGCCTGATTGCCGGGTCGCGGAAAGGAGAGGAAGTTCGGCGGACCCCGCAATTACTCAACGGCGCCTTTCGGCTTCTCAGCGCTTCTGCGAATCGCTTCGAAGCATCGACTGACTCGCACCGTTCGCGAGCAGACGGTCCAGCGAGCCGAGTCGTCAATGCGCTCTTTGATGCACTCGCACGCAGTCCCAACATCGATTACTTCCTTGAGTGATCGAGCTGCTACATCGCCGTCCAGGCCGTGAACGACAAGATCTTCGGACCGGCGTGACGACTTCTGCACCTCTACTGGCACTTGCTGCGCTGCTGCCGGCACACCGGGTGCGATCGGCCGTGCTGCGGAGGTCCATCTGCTGAAGATCAACGTGCCGCCGTACCCGGAGCGGGACGACACGGCCAGCGAGCTGGAGGGCCCAACTGCCGGGGCGCGTGGCGCGGCTGAAGTCGCGTTATCTCTCTCGGGGAGCGGGGGCGCGCCCCCGCTCCCTGAGGCCCGGAGGAGGCGTTACTCAGGTCTTCGAAGCGAACGGGCGGTGCTCAGGCCGCAGGGGTGTTCAGGACGTACTCGCGGGAGGCGTGGACCTCGGCGCGCAGGGTGGGCAGGTCGACGTCAAGGACCTGGCCGTTCCACTTGCGGGGAGTGCCGTTGATGAGGACGACGCTGATGTTGCGGGCGTCGGAGCCGAGCACGACGGTGCCGACGGCATCGTTGAGCGGCATGTTGTTGAGGTCCTCGGCCTGGATGACCACCAGGTCGGCCTTCTTGCCCGGGGTGAGTGAGCCGGTGACGCCAGCCAGGCCGTTGGTGCGGGCGCCCTGAAGGGTGGCGAAGTCCAGGACGTCGCGGGTGGTGATCCGCTCCGGCTGCTGCTCGGTGCCGTGGACGGCGTTGACCGCGCGCATCCGCTGGATGGCGTGCAGGGCCCGCATCTGCGTGAACATGTCGCTGACCAGCGCCACCTCCACATCGATGCTCAACCCGGGGCGCACACCGACGGCCAGGGCCTCGTCGATCGCGGGGATCGCGGTCTCCAGCCCGATCTGAGCATCCGAGGTCGGGGCCAGGGCGACCGTCGTGCCGCTTGCCCCGATCGCCTTCCACGCCTCGCCGGTGAGGCCAGTGGCGTGGATGAGGGTGAGATCCGGGCCGAGGATGCCGTCTTTCGCCCAGTTCAGGATGGCCGCCGAGGAGGAGCTGCCGAAGACGGCATCGACGCTCACCCCGATGCCCAGATCCTTGGCCGTGCGGGCGAGTTCGGGTCCGTGGGCGAGGGCGGGCCCGGCGATCTCGTCAGTGGCCAGGGCGGCCAGGCGCAGGGTCAGCAGCTGGTCGTCGCTGGCGAAGCACGTGTCCCTGAGGCGTGCCAGGTCGCCGGGCCACTGCTTGTCCCAGTCACCGAAGTGCGGGCCCATGGAGGCGTGCACCCCGCGGATGCCGGTGTCGATGAGGGCCTGGACGGCGGCGTCGGAGTGCTCGGGAGTGCGGGAGTTGTGGGAGAAGTCGAGCATGGTCGTGATGCCGCTGTCGATCGCGGTCAGGGCGGCCAGCTTGGTGCCGACGTACATGTCGTGGGGCCGGTAGACGGTGGCGTAACCGGCGAGGGTGGACATCACGTAGGCACCGAGGTCGTCAACGTCCGGCATGATCCGGCGCAGCTGGGTCTCCCAGGCGTGCCGGTGCGTGTCGACGAAGCCAGGGGTGAGGATCGTGCCCGCCGCGTTGACGACCACCGCGCCGTCCTGGCTCAGGCCGGTACCGATCGCGGTGATCGTTTCGCCCTCGACGAGCAGGTCGGCGTCGTGCAGGACACCGAGGTCGGGGTCCATGGTGACGATGGTCGCCCCGGTGAACAGGATGCGCCGCTGCGGGTCGGCGGACCGCTGCTGAAGCTGTTCGAGCACGGCAAGACTGGTGGTGTCGGAGGAAGACAAAGGGAAAGTCCTATTCATCAGGCCGGGGCGGGGCCGCGCCGGGTGGGTGATGCCATCAGCCTCCGCCCACCCGGCAACGGCAACCAGGCCGCCGTTTGCCCAGGTGCGGCGCACCCAGGCTCGCCATCGCCCTGCGACACCACGACGCGCAGGAAACGGTCGCTGCCGTCGCACGGCACCTCGGCGCTGGCCATTCCACACCTCATCGCTATGACGAAGCCGTAGTCATCGACACCCACACGTTGCCGACCACTGACGATCCCGTGTCGCCCGACATTCACTCCGGATAGGTGACGGTCGGGACCGCGAGCTCCCGGCGAAGCACCGGGGCGACCTCGGTGGCGAGCCGCTCGACGGACTTGAGGATCTGCGCCTGGGGCATTCCGCCGAAGCCGACGTGCAGGAGCAACCGGCTGATGCCGTACACCTCGTGGTAGGCCGCGACCTTGTCGATCACCTCTTGGGCGCTGCCGACGACGAGGGCGCCCTGCGGACCGGTGAAGGCGTTGAACTTCTCCGGGCTGAGTACGAATCCCTCGCCCCGCTTGTGGTTGTTGTCCCGGAAGCCGGCGGTGAAGTGCGGGTACATCGTCCGCCGCGCCTCCGCGCTGGTCCGGCCGACGTGACCCTGCACGCCCAGCCCGACCCGCAGGGTGGCTGGATCGCGCCCGGCCCGCTCGGCCGCCAGCCGGTAGAGGTCGACGATGCGGGAGTGGCTGCCAACGGTGCCGAGCAGGACCCCGAGCATCACGGGCAGCCCTCGGGCGCCGGTCTCGACGGCGGAGGTCGGCGTGCCACCCACGCCGACCCAGATCGGCAGCTCCTTCTGAAGGGACCGGGGCGCGATGTCGGCCTCGCGCAGCGGCGGGCGGAAGCGCCCGTCCGACCAGGTGAGCGGGTTCGTCTCGCGGATCCGCAGCAGCAGGTCGAGCTTCTCCCGGAACAGTTCCGCGTAGTCGGCGAGGTCGTAGCCGAAGAGCGGAAAGGACTCGGTGTACGACCCGCGCCCGGCGATGATCTCGGCGCGGCCGCTGGAGAGCAGGTCGAGGGTGGCGAACTGCTCCCAGACGCGGACCGGGTCGTCGGAGCTGAGCACCGTGACAGCGCTGGTCAGACGGATCCGTCTGGTGCGTTGCGCCATCGCGGCCAGCACCATCGGTGGCGCCGTCGCCACGAAATCCGAGCGGTGGTGCTCGCCGACGCCGATGACGTCCAGGCCCGCCTGGTCGGCGACCTCGGCGAGTTCGATGACGTGACGCAGGTGCTGGTGCGGGTCGGGAAGCTGGCCGGTGGCCGGGTCGGCGGTGAGTTCGCCGAAGGTGATCAGGCCGATCTCAAACGACATCGTCGGCCTCCTCTCTGGTCTGCCGTGCGGGCGCCGGTGGGATCGGGAAGTTGCGGTTGAAGACGTTGTCCGGGTCGTACGTGGCCTTGATGGCGCGCAACCGGCTGAGGGTTGGCTCGGGCCAGGCGTCGAGCAGCCGCTCCGGATCGGTGTCGGACTCGAAGCTGAGGTACATGCCGTCGAGGTGCGGGCGCAGGTCGGCCCAGAGCTTGTCGAGTTGGGGCCCGCGGTCCGCGACGGTGGCTGCGAGCACCGAGAAGTTCTGCTCCCGGTGCGGATAGGCGGTCGCGTCCCGGTCGACGTCGTTGACGGCGCCGCCCACGGACCGGAACTGCATGATCATCACGTCGCCGGAGCGGATCATTGCCGCCATGGCATCCGCCGCCTCCGGGGTGACGTGGTGCAACAGCCCGCTGTGCGTGTCGCTCAGACCCTGCCCGCGATGCTGGTTGCCGGGCGGCGCGACGATCGCCGGATACGGCGCTAGCTGGGCGTGCTGGTCGAGGATCGGGCCGATCTCCAGGAACGGGCCGAGGGCCGCCTGCGCCGCCTCGACGTCGTCATTGGCGTGCACGAGGGTCACCTGGGCCATCGGCGGGCTGCCCCGGCGGCCGGGAAACAGGCTGAGAAAACTGCTGATCTCCCGCGGCGCGTCCTCGACGAGCCGCCCCCAGCGACGGAGCACGCCGGCGGCGTCGCTCGCGTCGACAGTGAGCTGCGCGAAGACGACATCGCCGACCTCGTACGCCTCCAGTTCCAGTGCGGTGACCACGCCGAAGTTGCCGCCGGCGCCGCGGATCGCCCAGAACAGGTCGGGGTGGTGCTCGGCGTCAGCCCGGACCAGTGTGGCGTCCGCCGTGACGATCTCGGCGGCGACGACGTGGTCGATGGTCAGCCCGTACCTGCGGACGAGGTACCCGATGCCGGCGGTGGTCGCGAGGCCGCCGACGCCGACGTCGCCGTAGTCACCCGAGCTCATCGCCAGGCCGTACGGGGCGAGCGCCTGGGCGACGTGCCCCCAGCGGGCACCCGTCTCCAGCCGGATCCGGCGGGTGGCCCGGTCGAGCACCTCCACCTTGTTCATCCCCGACATGTCGATCACGATCCCGCCGTCGTTCGTCGACCGGCCGCTGATGCCGTGGCCGCCGCTGCGCACCGACAGCGGTACGTCCTGCGTCCGCCCGTACGCCACCGCATCCACCACGTCAGCGGCGTTGGCCGGGCGGATCACCAGGGCTGGCGCACCCTGCCGGATGTAGCTGTGGCGCACACGCTCGTACTGCGGGTCGCCGGGCTCAACGGCCTTGGCGGCCAGGGACTCGGGCAGTGCGTCGTAGTCGACGCCGGGCTGGCGTCTGGCGAGGGCGACGGCCGACCGGACCGGTCCCGGTTCGGTGTGATGTCCCGTGCGCTCCTTGGCGACGGCCTCGCGCAGCGCGGGGGCGATCTCCTGCCCGAAGGTCTGGATGAGTAGTGGGTCGTCGCGGCCGATCAGGAAGGAGCTGAACCCCTCTTCGAGGACCAGCGGAAGGAGTTGGTCGACCCACTGCTCGGGTGGACCCTGGAGGAAGCCACGGTTGTGCGACGACGCGCTGACCTGGAACAGGTTGAGCAGTCGCCGGATCTCGCGTGGATCCCGGCCCGCCTCGACCGCCGCCTCGTCGATGAGCCGGTTGGCGGTGACCCGGTCCGGCGACCGGAGGTACTCCAGGGTCGGCAGCCAGCCGTCGGCCTTCTGGCCGGTCAGTTTCAGCATCTTCGGCTGGTAGGCGCCGAGCCAGATGCCGATGTCGTGCGCCGGTGTCGGGCCGCGCTGCATGCCGGGGATCGGATAGTACGTCCCGTCGCGGCGCAGCGGCTCCGACGTGTCTTCCCATACGCCACGCAGGACGTCGATCGCTTCGCGCAGCGCCGCGACGCCCTGGCCGGCGGTCAGTCGGCGCCCACCCATGCCCTCGATCCCGTCCCAGAAGGCGCCGGCGCCGAGGCCGAGTTCGAACCGGCCGTGGGAGAGCCGGTCCAGGCTCGCCGCGGCGCGGGCCAGGACTGCGGGCGGACGCAGCGGCAGGTTCAGGACGTTTGCGGAGACGCGGAGCCGCTCGGTGCGGGCGGCCACCCAGCTGAGCAGGGTCCACGTGTCGAGGAAGTCCGGGTTGTACGGGTGGTCCTGGAAGGTGGCGAGATCCAGCCCTGCTGCCTCGGTCAGCTCGGCCAGCGCCATCACCTGGTCGGGATCCCGGGCGCTGGGCGTCAGGAACGTCCCGAACAGAAGTTCATGGCCGTAATCAGGCATTTCCCATCCGATCCTCGATGACTGTTGTGGGACACATCGTTTGCCCGACGCATCTTATGCTGCACAACATATCCTCGAAGTGGCGCATTCCCCTCGACATGGGCCGCCACGGCCATGGTCTGACGGGACAAACAGTGCTTGATCAACACATCGGCTGTTAGCATCGGGGGATGCCTGACGCCGGTGACGACTGCGAGCTGGCAGCCGACCGCCGACGTGGTTCGAACTTCGGCTGGTCCCTGGGAATGGTGCTGCGCCGCTGGCATGACCACGTCGAGGAGGCGTTGAAGGACCTGCCGCACGGCAGCCGCGGCTACCACATCCTGGCCGTGGTCGTCCACGAAGAGGTGCCCACGCAGGGCGCTCTGGCGGCCCGCCTGGTGATCGACCGCAGCGTCCTGACCTACGTCATCGACGATCTGGAGAACGCCGGTCTCATCGAGCGGCAGTTGGACCCACGGGACCGGCGCGCCCGTCGGATCGTGGCCACCGAACGCGGACGCCAGGCACTCGTCGAGGCCGAACGTCGGGTGGCCCACGCCGAGGACCAGGTGTTGGGCGGACTGCCCGAGGACCAGCGGGACGCTTTCCGCGACTTCGCCGAGCGCGCCGCCGAGGCCATCCACACCGCCGCACCGGGGACAGACCCCTGCGCGGCGGTGACCAGCGTCCTACCTCCGGCGCAGCAGCCCGCCTCCTGACGTCACACCGCCCGGCCGATGGGCACCGCCGCCCAGGCGCGGCGGTGGCTGGGCGCGGCGGTGACGGAACGCCGAACGTCGGCAGGTGCGTCCCGCCGACCGGCGGATGTCCTACGGCTTGCGGGCCAGGAGACCGACGAAGGTGTGGTAGGTGTCGGTCTGGAGGGGAGCGGCAGCGTCCGGCTCCGGACGCCACTCGGCCAGCGGCACCAGCCCCGGCTCCAGCACCGTCAGGCCGTCGGCGAAGGCGAGGATCTCCTCGTCGGTGCGCCAGCGGCCGGTGCCCAGCGACTCGTTGAAGACCCGCTCGACCTCGCGGGCCTTCCGGGAGCCTTCCGGGTCGCGCTCACCCGGGTCACGGAAGTGCGAGATCGCCACGTAACTGCCGGAGGGAAGCGCGTCGATCAACGCCGCCGCGATCGCTCGCGGGTCCTCGTCGTCACCGACGTGGTGCAGGATCGCGAAGAGCAGCAACCCGACCGGCCTGTCGAAATCGAGGAACCGACGTACGTCGGGATCGTCGAGGATCTGCTGCGGCGACCGGACGTCCGCCTGGATCACCGTCGCGGTGCCCTCGGCGGCGAGCAGCGCACGCCCGTGCGCCAGGACGATCGGGTCATTGTCCACATACACCACCCGTGCCTTCGGGTTGTGCTCGATGGCGACCTCGTGGACGTTGCCCTGGGTGGGCAGCCCCGATCCGATGTCGAGGAACTGGTCGATGCCCGCCTCGGTGACGAGGAAGCGGATCACCCGACGCAGGAAGGCCCGGTTCGCCTGACCGGCCGCCGGACCGTCCGGAGTGATCCGTAGAGCGTGCTCGGCGACCTTCCGGTCGGCCTCGAAGTTGTCCTTGCCGCCCAGGAAGAAGTCATAGACCCTGGCCACGCTGGGGATGTTCGGGTCGATGCCGGGCGGTGCCGCCTCGTCGCGGGTCACAGACGTCTCCATTCAGAACGGATCAGCGCCGGCCGGAATCTGCTGACGACTCCGGCGTTGCGGCGAGTGTAGCGATAGGGAAGGTTGGATTTCCGCCCCGACTGGTACCGCTCCCAGCGAACCCGCCCGTCACCAGCACATTCATCGCGCCGATGTACTACATCCGGCGCTCAGTGTCCTTCAGATACCGCAGGACCGCCGTCACCCGCCGGTCGGCCCGGTCGTCCGGTGCGAGGCCGAGCTTGGCGAAGATGCTGCGGATGTGCTTGTGCACGGCCCCTTCGGTGACGAACAGCCGCTCCGCGATAGCCGTGTTGCCCAGCCCTTCCGCCATCAGGGTGAGCACGTCGCGTTCCCGTGCGCTGAGCCGGCTCAGGGTGCTGTCGAAGCGGCTGCGGGCGAACAGTTGGGCGACCACCTCCGGGTCGATGGCCGTGCCGCCCCCGGCGACACGATGCAGCGCGCCGAGGAACTCCTCGACCCGACCCACCCGCTCCTTGAGCAGGTAGCCGAGCCGTACCGCGCCCTCGGCCAGAAGGTCGGTGGCGAACGCCTGCTCCACGTACGCCGAAAGGACGAGCACCGCGAGGTCGGGGTTGCGGCGGCGGGCCTCGACGGCTGCCACGATGCCCTCGTCGGTGTGGGTGGGCGGCATCCGGACGTCGACGATCGCCACGTCGGGTCGGAATTCGTCCACAGCGGACAAGAACGTGTCCGGTGAGTCGGTGGTGGCGACCACGTCGAGCCCTTCGGCCCGCAGCAGCAGGGCCAGCCCTTCCCGCAGCAGGGCGTCGTCCTCGGCTATCACGATCCGCACGGCAGCTCCACGATTATCGTTGTCGGCCCACCGGGTGGGCTGGTCAGTGTGAACCGGCCGTCATGGGCTCCGACCCGCCGGCGGATGCCGCCGATCCCCGAGCCGTGGCCCTCGTCGGCACCGCCACGGCCATCATCGGACACCGACAGGCGCAGCCGGCCGGCGCTGAGGCCGACAGTGACCGCCGCCTCGCTGGCACCGCTGTGCCGGGCCACGTTAGTCAGCGCCTCCGCCACCACGAAGTACGCCGTCGCCTCGACCGACGCGGCGCATCGGCCCGGCAGGTCGACCTCCACGGTGCACGGCACGGCGGAGCCGGCAGCCAGGCCGTGCAGCGCACCGGCGAGCCCACGATCGTCGAGCACCGGCGGCAGGATCCCGCGCGCCACGGTACGGAGTTCCGCGAGCGCCAACTCGGCGGCGTCCTGCGCCCGGTCCAGTACCTCCGCCAGCTGCGCCGGGTCACGGGCCAGCGCGCGTCGTGCCGCGCCGAGCAGCACGGTGACCGCGACCAGCCGGTTCTGTGCCCCGTCGTGCAGGGAACGCTCGATGCGGCGCAGCTCGACCGCGTGCGCGTCGAGCGCGCCCGCGCGGGTGGCGGTCAGCTCGGCGATGCGCAGCGACATGTCGACGTCGCGCGGCGGTGCCAGCAACCGTCGTCCCGGCAGCGCCTGGAGGTTGGCCATCCGCGGACCGAGCGCGACGGCCACGGCGAGCCAACCGACGCCGATCAACGCGACGACGAGCGCGTCGAGCAGCCCGTCGATCCTCCAGTAGATGAAGCCGGGGCCGCCCATGTCGGGGGGCAGCATCCAGAAGTACAGGGGGAACACGAAATTCTGTACGGCGGTGAGCGGCAGCGACAGCCCCACAGCGCCCAGCACGAACCCGAACGTGCCATGGGTGGCCACGAACGCGCACTCGCGGCGCACCCACGGGTCGCGCAGGGCGGCGCGCAGTCCGGTGGGAACCGGAGGCGGCATGGGCAGGTCGAACGCCCACCGCGACAGTCTGGCGCGTTCCCGGTCGGCGGCCCAGCGCACGACCTTCAACACCGACGGGACCACCACCAGACCGACGCCGACCACGCACGCGAGCGCCACCACTGACAACAGCAGGAACGCCGTCAGCGCCAGGATCGACGTACCGAGGCCGCCGACGAGGTGCTCGAGAGCGTCGACAGATATCCGTACGCGCTCCCGGAGGTATTGGCGCACCGTGTGCCCGCGCTCCGGTCGGGCCGGCCCCCGCACTGTGGCGCCGGCGTCTTCGCCCTGCATGTGCGCACCTCCCCGGCAGACGATAGGCGACCGAATGCGGATCCGGCCTCGTCGGAGCGCGTTAGTACAGCCTGCTGTACCTCGGTTGGCCCGGTGGCTGGATCGTCGTTGATTGGTCTTCGGCATAGCGTTGCCACCATCAACCACCACTGAGGGAGTAGTCATGACAGACCACAACCGCACCGCCGCTGCCGCGACCGCCGGCACGTCCGACAGCGCGGACCAACGCAAGCTGCTGCGTCCCGTGCTGTGGCTGGTGTTGATCGTCAGCGCCGTCATCAACGGGTCCATGTCGATCGCGGGTCAGAACCTCTTCGTCAGCGGCGGGTTCGGACTGATCGCCCTGGCCGCCGCTGTCGGGCTCGTCGTGCATCACTACCGGCACCGCACGTAGGCCCGAAGGTGCGTGAGCAGGCACAACACCATCGTCAGCCGTCGACGGACGGCCTCCCCGAGGGGCAGTTGATGTCGTCACATCCGCGGTGCGGTGACGCTCGGCTGCCTCTACCATCCCGGCATGACGGTGCCGTCAGAGACGCTTCCCCTCGCTTCCGATTTCCCTGCCGCCACGCGTGAGCAGTGGCAACGGTTGGCGCTGGGGGTGCTGCGCAAAGCCGGCCTTGCCGGTGAGGACACCCCGGCCGACGCGGTCGAGGATCTGTTGGCCCACCACGGCTACGACGACGTGACGTTGGCGCCGCTGTACACGGCCGAGGATCCGACGCCGATGCCCGGGCCCCCGGGGCTGTTTCCGTACACCAGGGGTGCCCGGGCGGCCGGCGCGGTGCCGGCCGGGTGGGACATCCGGCAGCGGCACGCCGACCCGGACCCGAAGGTCACCGCCGAGGCCGTCGGCGCGGACCTGGAGAACGGTGCCACCTCCCTGTGGCTGGTGCTCGGCGGGGACGGCATGTCGCCGGCCGGGTTGCCGACCGCGCTGGACGGTGTCTACCTGGACCTGGCCGGGGTCGTGCTGGACGCCGGTGCCGCCGCCGTCGAGGCGGTGCCGGAGTGGTTCGCGTTGCTCAACCAGCGGCAGGTGCCGCCGGCCGAGGTGCGCGGCAACCTCGGTGTGGACCCGCTCGGGTGGCGGGCGCGCACCGGGCAGCGGTGGGAGGGCCCGGTGGACGAGTGGGCCCGCGCCTGCGCCGCCGAGTTCCCGGGGCTGCGTGCGCTGACTGTCGACGCGACGGCCTTCCACGACGCGGGTGCCTCCGACGCGCAGGAACTCGGCTGCGCCATCGCGACCGGCGTCGCCTACCTGCGGGATCTCACAACGGCGGGGCTGGGCGTGCCGGCCGCGTTCGGCCAGCTGGAGTTCCGGTACGCGGCCACCGCCGACCAGTTCGCCACTATCGCGAAGCTGCGGGCGGCCCGCCGGCTGTGGGCACGGGTGGCACAGGTGAGCGGCGTGCCGGAGCACGGCGCGCAACGCCAGCACGCTGTCACCTCCACGGCCATGATGACCGCCCGCGATCCGTGGGTGAACATGCTGCGTACCACGCTTGCCTGCTTCGCCGCAGGCGTGGGTGGCGCAGACGCCGTGACAGTGCAGCCGTTCGACCACTGCCTGGGACTGCCGGACGGCTTCGCCCGCCGGATCGCCCGCAACACCCAGTCGCTGCTGCTGGAGGAGGCGAACGTCGGTCGGGTGATCGACCCGGCCGGCGGCTCGTGGTACGTCGAGCGGTACACCGAGGAGTTGGCGCGGGCAGCGTGGACGTGGTTCACCGAGATCGAGCGGGCCGGCGGGATGGCTGCGGCGCTGGACAGCGGCCTGGTCGCCGATCGGCTGGCCGCGACCTGGCAGCGTCGGGCCGACAACCTGGCGCATCGCCGGGATCCGCTGACCGGGGTCAGCGAGTTTCCCCACCTGGGGGAGCGGTTGCCGGCCCGCCGGCCCGCGCCGGCGCCGCCGGGTGGCGGGTTGCCCCGACACCGGTACGCGCAGGCGTACGAGTCGCTGCGGGACCGGGCGGACGCCCACACGGCGGCCACGGAAGCGCGGCCCACTGTCTTCCTCGCCACGCTGGGGCCAGCGGCCGCGCACAACGCCCGCGCCGGGTTCGCCGCCAACCTCTTCGCCGCCGGTGGGATCGCGACCGTCCGGCCGCCGGTCGGAACCGACGATCCGGCCCGTCTGGCCGCCGAGTTCACCGCCAGCGGCGCCCGCGTGGCGTGCCTGTGCTCTACCGACCGGCTGTACGCGCAGTCGGCGGAGGCGGTGGCGCAGGCGTTGATCGACGCGGGCGCGGACCGGGTGTGGCTCGCCGGCAAACCGGCCGACCACTCCGGCGTGCACGGCTACCTGTACGCGGGCTGCGACGTGGTCGCGGTGCTGGAGACGACGCTTGACGACCTGGAGGTGGCGTGATGGGCGTGGGGATTCCCGACTTCTCCGAGGTCGAGCTGGGCGGGCCGGCCACCGCTGCCGACGCCGATCTGGGCCGGTGGCGGGACGCGGTGCGCGCCGAGACCGGCGGTGACCCGCAGGCGCTGACCTGGCAGACGCCGGAGGGCATCGACGTCGCCCCGCTGCACACGGCTGCCGACCGGGACGGGCTGGACTTCCTCGGCACGTTCCCGGGCATCGCGCCGTACCTGCGTGGCCCGTACCCCACCATGTACACCACGCAGCCGTGGACAGTCCGCCAGTACGCGGGATTCTCCACCGCGCAGGAGTCGAACGCGTTCTACCGGCGCAACCTGGCCGCCGGTCAGAAGGGGTTGTCGGTCGCCTTCGACCTGCCGACCCACCGAGGCTACGACTCCGACCACCCGCGGGTCGCCGGGGACGTGGGCATGGCCGGGGTGGCGATCGACTCCATCTACGACATGCGGCAGCTCTTCGACGGCATCCCACTGGACCGGATGAGCGTGTCGATGACCATGAACGGCGCCGTGCTGCCGGTGCTGGCGCTGTACATCGTGGCGGCCGAGGAGCAGGGGGTGGCGCCGGAGCAGCTCTCCGGCACCATCCAGAACGACATCCTCAAGGAGTTCATGGTCCGCAACACCTACATCTATCCGCCGCAGCCGTCGATGCGGATCATCTCCGACATCTTCGCCTTCACCTCGGAGCGGATGCCCCGGTTCAACTCGATCTCCATCTCCGGCTACCACATCCAGGAAGCCGGGGCGACCGCCGACCTGGAGCTCGCGTACACACTCGCCGACGGCGTGGAGTACCTGCGGGCGGGGCGGGACGCCGGCTTGGACATCGACGCGTTCGCGCCCCGGCTGTCGTTCTTCTGGGCGATCGGGATGAACTTCTTCATGGAGGTGGCGAAGCTGCGGGCGGCGCGGCTGCTGTGGGCCCGTCTGGTGCGCGACTTCCAGCCGAAGAACCCGAAGTCGTTGAGCCTGCGGGCGCACTGCCAGACCTCCGGCTGGTCGCTCACCGCCCAGGACGTGTTCAACAACGTGGTCCGCACCTGCGTCGAGGCGATGGCCGCCACGCAGGGGCACACCCAGTCCCTGCACACGAACGCGCTGGACGAGGCGCTGGCGTTGCCTACCGACTTCTCCGCGCGTATCGCCCGCAACACCCAGCTGGTGCTCCAGCAGGAGTCCGGCACCACGCGGGTCATCGACCCGTGGGGCGGCAGCGCCTACGTGGAGCGGCTCACCCACGATCTGGCCGCCCGCGCCTGGAAGCACATCCAGGAGGTGGAGGCCGCCGGTGGGATGGCCCAGGCCATCGACGAGGGCATCCCGAAGCTGCGGATCGAGGAGGCCGCGGCGCGTACGCAGGCGCGTATCGACTCCGGCCGGCAGCCGGTGATCGGGGTCAACAAGTACCGTCCGGACGCCGACGAGCCGATCGACGTACTCAAGGTCGACAACCGGTCGGTACGCGCGCAGCAGGTGGAGAAGCTGCGCCGGCTGCGCGCGGAGCGCGACGAGCAGACCTGCGTGGCTGCCCTGGACGCGTTGACCCGGGCGGCAGGTGCCGCGCTCGACGGCACGCGGGGGCCGGGTCTGGAGGGCAACCTGCTCGCCCTGGCGGTGGACGCCGCGCGGGCGAAGGCCACGGTGGGGGAGATCTCCGACGCGTTGGAGAAGGTGTACGGGCGGCACGCCGCGCAGATCCGTACCATCTCCGGCGTGTACCGGGACGAGGCCGGCGCTGTCTCGGCCATCGAGAGCGTCCGCGCCGCCACTGCGGAGTTCGCCGTCGCCGAGGGCCGCCAGCCGCGCATCCTGGTGGCCAAGATGGGCCAGGACGGCCACGACCGGGGTCAGAAGGTGATCGCCACGGCGTTCGCCGACCTGGGCTTCGACGTCGACGTGGGTCCGCTGTTCCAGACCCCCGCCGAGGTGGCCCGTCAGGCGGTCGAGGCCGACGTGCACATCGTCGGGGTGTCCAGCCTCGCCGCCGGGCACCTCACGCTCGTGCCGGCGCTGCGCGATGAACTGGCAGCGCTCGACCGCGACGACATCATGATCATCGTTGGTGGCGTGATCCCGCCGCAGGACTTCGACGCGTTGCGGGCGGCCGGCGCGGCGGCGATCTTCCCGCCCGGCACCGTGATCGCCGAGGCGGCCCGGGAGCTGCTCACCGAGCTGTCCCGGCGGCTCGGCCACCCGGACGCGTGAGCGGCGCCGCGATGCGCACCCCGCCGGTCGAGGCGTACGTCGACGGGGTGCGTGCAGGCTCGCGGGCGTGGATCGCGCGGGCCATCACCCTCGTCGAGTCGACCCGACCCGACCACCGCAGGGCGGCGCAGGGGCTGTTGGCCGCGCTCACCCCGTACGCCGGAGGTGCCCGCCGCATCGGCATCACCGGTGTACCCGGGGTCGGCAAGTCCACGTTCATCGACGCGCTCGGCTGCCGGCTGACCGGAGACGGACACCGGGTGGCGGTGCTCGCCGTCGACCCGTCGTCCACCCGCACCGGCGGGAGCATCCTCGGCGACAAGACCCGCATGGCCCGCCTCGCCGTCGACCCGGCCGCGTTCGTACGGCCCTCGCCGACGGCCGGCACGCTCGGTGGCGTCGCCAAGGCCACCCGGGAGGCGATAGTGGTGGTCGAGGCTGCCGGGTACGACGTGGTCCTGGTCGAGACCGTCGGCGTCGGCCAGTCCGAGACCACTGTCGCCGAGATGGTCGACTCGTTCCTGCTGCTCACCCTCGCCCGCACCGGCGACCAGTTGCAGGGCATCAAGAAGGGCGTGCTGGAACTCGCCGACGTCATCGCCGTCAACAAGGCCGACGGGCCGCACGAGACCGACGCGCGCCGGGCCGCCCGGGAGTTGGCAGGCGCGTTGCGGCTGCTGCATACGGCCGACAGCGGCTGGCAGCCGCCGGTGGTCACGTGCAGCGCTTTGGAGGAGACCGGCCTCGACGAGCTGTGGCAGCAGATCCGCCACCACCAGGACACCCTGGCAGCCTCCGGCGAGCTGGCCGAGCGGCGGCGACGCCAGCAGATCGGCTGGGTCTGGGCGATGGTGCGGGCCGAACTCCTCGACCGGCTCCGCAGTCATCCCACGGTGCGAGCCCTCGCCCCGCAGATCGAACGGGACGTTCTCGCCGGGACTCTCACCCCTGCGGTCGCCGCCGAGCGGCTGCTTGCCGGGTTCTCCGATCCGTCAGTCACACCGGGCCTCGTCGACTGAACCGCAGGTCGCGGCACACCCATCACCTGGGCAACCCGCGTAGCCGACGGCCTACCAGCAACTGGGAATGCCAGACTGAACGACTACGAAGCGCCGGCAGGGCAGGGTCAGTGAGGGGACCCGTTCTGCCGAAGCTTCCCGCTCAACGCGCCGAAGCAGTCGCGCCGGGGGAGGTCGTTGCTCACGCAACGACGCTCTTGTCGCGGTAGTGCCGTATGGGTGACTCGTGGGTCTCCGGGCGTGGGGCAGACCGGGCCATGGTTGCACATGAGGAGAAATAGTGCTGATACAGGACAAGCTCGAATCGATCTTCACGTCCGTGGTGCGACGCAACCCTGGGGAGGGCGAGTTCCACCAGGCGGTGCGGGAGGTGCTCGACAGTGTGGCGCCAGCCCTGAAGAGGCATCCCGAGTACGCCGAAGCGAAGATCATCGAGCGGATCTGCGAACCGGAACGGCAGATCATCTTCCGGGTGCCGTGGGAGGACGATCGCGGTGAGGTCCACATCAACCGCGGCTTCCGGGTGGAGTTCAACAGCGCCCTCGGGCCGTACAAGGGTGGTCTTCGCTTCCACCCGTCGGTCTACCTGGGGATCGTGAAGTTCCTCGGCTTCGAACAACTGTTCAAGAACGCGTTGACAGGCATGCCGATCGGCGGTGGCAAGGGCGGGTCGGACTTCGACCCGAAGGGCCGCTCGGATCGGGAGGTGATGCGGTTCTGTCAGTCGTTCATGACCGAGCTGTATCGGCACATCGGCGAGTACACCGACGTGCCGGCAGGCGACATCGGAGTCGGTGGGCGGGAGATCGGCTACCTGTTCGGGCAGTACAAGCGGATCACCAACCGGTACGAGTCCGCGGTGCTGACCGGCAAGGCCCTCAGCTACGGCGGCGCCCAGGTACGCCGGGAGGCCACCGGCTACGGCGCGGTGTTCTTCGCCGAGGAGATGCTGCGCGCTGACGGCGGCGACAGCCTCGACGGCAAGCGGGTGGTGGTCTCCGGCTCGGGCAACGTGGCGATCTACGCGATCGAAAAGGTCCACCAGCTCGGCGGCACCGTTGTGGCCTGCTCGGACTCCTCCGGCTACATCCACGACCCGAAGGGAATCAACATCGAGGTGCTCAAGCACCTCAAGGAGGTTCGCCGGGCACGGATCGACGAGTACGTCGAGGCATATCCGCACGCCACGTTCGTCGCCGGCCGCCCGATCTGGGAAGTGCCCTGCCAGGTGGCGATCCCCTGCGCGACCCAGAACGAACTCACGGGCACCGACGCGCTCAGCCTCATCGCGGGTGGCTGCACCACAGTGGTGGAGGGGGCCAACATGCCCACCACCCCGGAGGCGGTACGGAACTTCACCGAGGCCGGCGTGCGGTTCGCGCCAGGTAAGGCGGCCAACGCCGGCGGAGTCGCGGCAAGTGCGCTGGAGATGCAGCAGAACGCCAGCCGCGACTCGTGGACCTTCGAGTATTCCGAGCAGCGGCTACGGGACGTCATGCAGACCATCCACGCCCGCTGCCACGCCACCGCCGACGAGTACGGAATGCCCGGCAACTACGTCGCCGGCGCCAACATCGACGGCTTCCGGCTCGTCGCCGAGGCGATGCTCGCCCACGGCCTCATCTGAGGCGTCGACACGGCCGTACCCGGCGTGGCGCTTCACCGTCCCGAGGGCTGTTGCCCCCGGGACGGTGAAGGGCCCCGGATCAGCGGGCGTTCACCGGCTCCGGTGGAAGGCTCGCCTCGGTCGCCGCATCCTCGGTAGCCAGCGCGTCGGGGGTGACCCGGCCCCGCCCGAGGGTCGGCAGCAGCCGGTCCAGCCACCCCGGCAGCCACCAGTTGGCCCTGCCGAAGAGCATCATGGTCGCCGGCACCAGGACGAGCCGGACGATGGTGGCGTCGAGGGCGACCGCGGTGGCCAGCCCGACACCGATCATCTTCGTGACGATGTCGGCGTTCGTCATGAACCCCGCGAACACCACCACCATGATCAACGCTGCGGCGGTGATGGTCCGGGCGGTGGCGGCCAGACCACGCACCACACTCTGGAACGGGTCGCCGGTGGCCAGCCACTCCTCCCTGATCCGGGAGAGCAGGAACACCTCGTAGTCCATGGAGAGCCCGAACAGGACAGCGAAGAGCAGCAGCGGAACCCAGGTCGAGACCGGCACCGGTCGGTCGACACCGAGCAACTGACTGCCCCAGCCCCACTGGAAGACCATTGTCAGCACCCCGTACGCGGCGGCGACGCTGAGCAGGTTGACAAGCGCTGCCTTGATCGGCACCAGGATGCTGCGGAACACGACAGTCAGCAGGATCAGCGACAGACCGACAACCACGCCGACCACCAGCCACAGCCGCTCGGCCAGCAGGTCCGCGATGTCGGCGAAGACAGCCGTGACACCGGTGACCTCCGCGCCGTCCGGCAACACGTCCGCGCGGAGCCTGTCCACAAGCTCACTGGATCGCTCGTCCTGCGGGCTGAACGCCAACTGCACGGTCAGCACTGACGCCGTGGCGTCGGGCGCCACGACCGGCTGTGAGACCGTAGAGACCCCCGGCACCGCAGCGATCCTGTCCCGCAACGCCGGCAGGGAGTCCTGCGGCACCACTGTCAGGTCCACTGCCACCACGAGCGGGGCGTACGCACCGGGCCCGAATTCGGCGGCGATGAGGTCGTACGCCCGCCGGACGGTGTTCTCGGTGGGCTGGCTGCCCGCGTCCTGGGGCCAGGTCCGCATTGTCAGCGCGGGGGCACCGAGCAGAAGCAGCACCGCGAGGGCGAGCAGGGCCCAACCGGCGGGACGTCGTCCCACCCGTTGCGCCCAGCGGACGGTCATCGGCGGCCGTCGCCGCGGCTCGGTGTCGACGATGCGCCGCCGCCGAAGGCTGATGATCCGCCGGCCGCTCATCGCGCACAGCGCCGGCACCAGCGTGATCGCCGCCGTCATCACCGTCGCCACGACGATGGCTGTGGCGTATCCGTAGGTCCGGTACGCGGCCAGGCCGGAGAAGACCAACCCGAACAGGGACAGCAGCACGACCGCGCCAGCGACCAGGATGGACCGGCCTGCGGTGGCGGTGGCCCGGGCTGCCGCCGCCCGTGGTTCCAGACCGGCCCGCAGCCCTTCGATGTGCCGGGTCACCAGCAGCAGGGCGTAGTCGATGCCGACACCCAGGCCCACCATCGCGGCGGCGGTCGGCGCTGTGGTGCCGATGTTCGTGAGCGCGGCCAGCAGCAGGATTCCCGACGAGCCGATGCCGAGCCCGATCAGCGCCGCGATGATCGGCAGTCCGGCCGCCACCACCGAACCGAAGGCGATGATCAGGATGACGAGCGCGATCAGCACGCCGACCAGTTCGCCAGTGTGACTGCTGGACTTCTCACCTTCGGGCACCTGACCCGCGTACTCCACCTGAAGGCCCGCGTCTCGCGCCGGCCCGGTGGCGGCACGCAGTTGGTCCATGGCGTCGGCGTCGAGGTCGGTCACCGGCACGGTGTAGCGGACGTCGATGAGCGCGGTGTCGCCGTCGGTGGACCTCTGAGCCGGGCCGGCCACGCCGACCCGCTCCACGGCGCGCAGCGCGTCGACCACCCGGTCCAGCAGCGCCGGATCCAGTTGGCCGCCGTCCGGGTCGTGCACCACCACCCGCGCCTCGGTGCCGGACAGGCCGGGGAACCGCTCCCGGAGCAGATCCGTGCCGGCCTGCGACGAGGTGCCGGGTACGTCGTAGTCGTCGCGGGGCGTGCCACCGACGGTGCCGGCCAACCCGAGGGCCAGCACCAGGACGGCGACCCAGGCGGAAACGGTCAGCCAGGGCCGCGCGGCGCAGATGGCGCCGATCCGGTGAAGCATCCGGTTCACCGGCGGAACCTTCCCGCGTCGGGCTTCAGAGCGCTGTCGCCCGCCAACATGTCCAGAATCGGAATCAACCTCATGCCATTGCCGACGGGCCACGCCCCGGCACGTTCACCGACCGGTCCACCGAATTCGCCGCCGCGCCGCCCGGCCGCTGAAGGGGACCGTCGAGGGCATCAACGCTGTTCGGTGAGCGGCAGGTCGATGATGGACGGTTCACGGAGAAACCTGCGCCAGACGGCGGCAGCGTTGTCGACGAGCTTGCGCTCGGTGAGGTTCATCAAGCCGGTCAGGCTTGTCACCTCGGCGGCCACAGTGCCGTCGGAGCGGCGGATTGTCGACTGGACGACCTTCACGATCTTCGGCGACGGGTACTCGAAGCGCGTCTCGACGTCGATTTCGTCACCGAGCATGAGTTCGCGCCGGTACTTGATGGAGACGTCCAGTTCCACAGGCCCGAAACCGGCCGCGGCGAGCTTCCTGACCGAGAGTCCCGCCTGGGCGAGTGCGGACCATCGGGCGTGCACGGCGTAGTTGAGGTACTGGGAGCCGCGAACGTGCCCGTTCGAATCGATGTCGTCGCTGCGGATGATGATGTGTGTCGAGTGCGGCACGGGCGTCTCCATCGTCGGGGTGGCATCGAGTGAAGCCCTCTGACCTGTGCTGACGGGCGCGAGGCAGCAGGGTTCAATGGGGACGCCATCTGGCCCGGCCTCGTCGTGCTGGTACGCGGCGGCCACCTGGGCCGTTCGCACCGACGGGGGTTCAGCGGCCGAGTCGGGTTCGGCCGGCGCTACACTGGCCCAGCTTGAGCCGATGCGGCCCGTCCGATATGAGGTGGGTCAGGGCTCGCTTGTGCGGATCGGGGCCGGCCGGGTTCAACCGCGCCGAGTGCGGCGGACGAGGAGCAACATCGTGGTTGCCCCGGTCTGTGTCGCCCGCTGCCGTCCGGGACGCCCGTGTGCCGCAGTGGGGCGGTCGGTGCGGCGGGCCGGGCAGCGGCTCAGAGCCGACAAGATGGATCGGCCCGGAAACGGGAACCAGGACGGTGCCGTCGACAGGTCGTAGCCGCTGAAGGCGACCTGTCGCAACGTGTGTGCGCCTACGAGCAGGAAGGTACATCCGTGGTTGACGACGGTGACAGTTCTCCGCCGTTGCTGTTCGAGGTCCTCGGCCCGATCAAAGTGCGGCGTCACGGCCAGGAGCTCGACCTGGGCCCCCGTCAGCAGCGGTTGATCCTGGCCCTCCTGCTCGCCCGTGGCGGTCAGCCGGTGGGTACCGGGGAAGTGATCTCCATGTTGTGGGGCAGCAGCCCGCCGACGAGTGCCGTCAACATCGTCCATCGGTATGTGGGTGATCTGCGCCGTCTGTTCGAGCCGGACATCAGGCCCCGGGCCAGGGGGCGCTGGCTTGCTTCCGACGCCGCCGGCTATCGCATCCTCGTGGACGAGCACAACCTTGATCTGCTGTCCTTTCGCCAGCTCGCGCTGCAGGCCCGCGCGGCGGTTGCCGCTGGGCAGCCGGATGCCGCGATGGCGGCCTACACCAAGGCACTGGAACTGTGGCGGGGACCGTGTGCGGGCGCACCGGAGTTGCTGGCGGAGCAGTTCGAGGCGTTCAACGCCGTCGACCAGGAATGCACAGGGGTCGCCAGTGATGCCGCCGATCTGTCACTCCTGCTGAACGGCGGTCGCTCCCTGCTGTGCACGTTGCGGCGCGTGGCAACGTGCCACCTCTTCGACGAGCGGCTCCAGGCCAGACTGATGATGGTGCTGTCCGGCGCCGGTCAGCAGGCGGAGGCCATCGCCCGCTATCACCTGCTCCGCCGCAAGCTGCGGGAGGAGCTTGGAGTCGACCCTGGCCCCGAGCTTCAGTCGGCGTACCGTCGGGTGCTCCAGCAGAGTTCCCCGCCGGAGAGCGAGAGACGTCAACGGACCTCCACCCCGGAACGACATCGCGAGGTGGCTCCGCCCGATCGAGGGCTGCAATCCCGCTACGACGGTGTGACCCATACCGCGTCGATCACTGTGGGCGCCGAGGACATCGGCCCCAACGGGCACGTCCGCAGCTCGAGATATCTCGACTATGCGATCCGGGCCCGCTGGGCGGCGCTCGCCGATGCCGGTCTGTCGATCAAGGAGTTGGCGTCGGCTGGCGTGGGGCCCGTGGAGCTGGACGTGTCGATCAAGTTCCTGCGCGAGCTGGTTCTCGGTGACGAGATCGATGTCGTGACCCGTTTCGAATATCCTTCTCCGAAGATCGTTCGACTCGTCCAGTCACTGTTCCGGCGCTCCGATGGGGTGCTGGCTGCCATCGTGACGAGCGTTACCGGGCTCATGGACATCGCGGAACGGCGGTTGGTCGACAACGCGGCCGAGGTGTGGGCGGACTTCCTGCAAGACCTCGCCGTTGTCGATCTCGCCGATTCGGAACTCGACAAGGCGTGACGGCGGTACGGGTCGGAATTGCCGCCCGCCCGGCAGGTGATTCAACCTCTCAGCGCGTCGCGGAGAAGCTTCATTGCGTAGTGCGCACGCGATTTGACGGTGCCGACGGGAATGTCGAGTTGCGTGGCGGTTTCCTCAAGGGAATGCCCCTTCACGTGCAACTCGACGAGGACGGCTCGGTGGGACGAACTCAGCTCGGCGATTGCCTGCTGGAGCGTCAGCTTGGCGATCACCGCTTCCGCGGCCTCGTTCCCGGAACCGGCGGGTTCGGTGTCGAAGAGGGTGACCTCCGTCGGTCGTGACTGCCGCTTCCGGTAGGCGTCGATGGCCAGCCGGCGGCCCACGGTGAACAGCCAGCGACGTTGCGACTCGGGCTCGGTCGGCACCGCGTCGATGCTGCGCCAGGCCCGCAGCATCGTCTCCTGGACCAGGTCCTCGGCGGTGTGGGCGGCGTCCGACGACACCAGGCCCCGCAGGAAACGCAGCAGGGCACGGCCATTGTTTCGGTGGATTTCCTGGAGGCAACCCTCGGCGCGGCATGCTGGCGATTCCGCGTCGGTCGGATCGCGCTCGCGGTCGAGCTTCTCGGTGCCCCTGATCGCAGTCGCGGTGGTCATGGTGAGTCCCCCCAAAGCAGTTCCAGCGGTTCGGGGCGCAAGGCTATTGGGGGTTAGTGCAAACCTACTTAATTGCCAGTTACTTCGTTGTGAGTGGCCAGCGGGGCGCATTTTCAGTGCGCGTGGCGGCTGTTCATCCACTATTCATGGACTGTTTCCGAGGCTGTCGGGAGCGTTGTCCTGCCTGACGTGCGCCGGGCGGGAAGGTTCAGCCGCGGTCGGCGGCGGCGCCTCGACGGATGCCGGACCTGCCTGAACTCGTCGACGTCCACCACGTCGACACAGGTATGGAGTCTCAAACTCAGCAACCATCGGTGCAGGAGCCCTTCCTGGGCTTCTTCCGGGGTGATGTGCACAGCGAACTGGCCGGATACCGTGAGCGACGGCCGGTCGCGCCCCTGCGACTGCCCGACGGGCGGACCGGTTGGCTTCTGACCCGTTACGACGACGTGCGTGAGGCTCTGGCCGATCCCCGCCTCGTCAAGGACGGCCTGTTGTCCCCGCTCGGGTTCCGTCCGCAGCTGCCTCCCGACATCTACGCCGCTACCGCACGGAACATGCTCACCGTGGACCCTCCGGACCACACCCGCCTGCGCCGACTGCTCCAGGGCGCCTTCACCGCCCGTCGTATCGAAGGTCTCACGCCCGCCATCACCGCCACCGCCGACCAGCTGATCGACGACCTCGCCACGCCAGGACCGCACGACCTCATTGAGGAATTCGCCCTCCCACTCCCGATCACTGTCATTTCCGAGCTGCTCGGTGTCCCAGCGGACGATCGGGGCAGCTTCATGGAGTCGGCGAATGTCATCGTCTCGGGTCCGAGCCGCTTCCACGAGCTGCCGGGCGCGATGACCGGGATGATCGGTTACATCCGTGACCTGGTCGCCACCAAGCGCCGGCAGCCCGGTGACGATCTGACCTCAGCCCTGATCGCCGAGCGGGACAGTGGCGACCGGCTCACGGAGGACGAACTTGTCTCGACGGTGTACCTGCTGCTGCTTGCCGGATACGACACAACGGCGAACCTCATCGGAAACGCTGCCTGGCTGCTACTCGACGATCGCGCGCGGTGGGATGAGGTCCGCGCGGACCCGGACCGGTTGCGGCAGGCCATCGAAGAGGCGCTGCGCTACGAGAGCCCCGTACAACTAGGGACCCACCGCCTGGCCGTCGAAGACGTCACCTACGGCGATCAGGTAATCCCGGCCGGATCGACTGTTCTGCTGTCCATCCTGGCCGCTCACCGTGACGGCAGTCAGTACGCCGAGCCCGGCGCATTCGAGCCGGCACGCGAGCGGAGCCCACACCTCGCCTTCGGCCACGGCATCCACCACTGCCTCGGCGCGCCACTCGCCCGCCTGGAGGCACGGGTCGCCCTCACCACGCTTGTGTCGCGTATGCCTGAGCTGCGCCTGGTCGACGGATTCACCCCCCGGTGGCGGGCCAGCGCGTTGATGCACGGGCTGGAGGATGTGCTCGTGACGTCGAGCTGAGGACCTGCGCTGACAGCGCTGCCCGCCGGGGAGTTCGTCACCTCACACCCGCGAACGGATGCCCCGAACCCGCGTTGGTCAAGGTATGCCCACGCTCCTTGCCGTCGCGGCTGTCTGGACCCTACGGACCGCAGGCTTCATCTGGTGGCACCTCGTTGTCCGGCATCTGCGCGCCCATAGGGTTCCAGGCGGAGAGGCGTCGGCGGCCCACCGAACGCGCATGTCGGAGACGCGTCACCGGCCGACCATGACATCGGCCGGTGACGCGTCGGTCGGTGCATCCTCGACAAACGGTCGCGGGTAGTTTGCCGGACCCGCCAGATCCGGATACATCCCTTGCAGCGCCCGCAGGGCGTAGTAAGCGCGAGTCGTGATGGTGGCCGTGGAGACAGCGAGCGCGGCGGCGGCGTCGGCCACCGAATAACCGCGCAGGTAGATGAGGTCGATCACGACCCGGTGCTTGGGTATGAGCCGGCGTACGCCCTCGGCCACCACCATCGCGTTGACCACCTGCTCGGCGTGGTCGTCGATCACCGCAGCCGGCACCGCGCCGGCCCGGAGAGCTCCGGCCGGCCGAGGGCAGGCCCGAGCCGTGACGATGGCCCGCACGACGTCCAGTAGCCAGGCTCGGACGGTGTCCCTTGTTCCGTTCAGGCTGTCCGGATGCCGCCACGCGTGGACCAGGGCTTCCTGCACGATGTCCTCGGCCTCCGCGTGGTCGCGTGTCAGCTGGCCGGCGTACGCCAGGATCGCCCGGCCGTGTTTCTGCCAGATGTTCCTGACCAGAGCCTCGCCCGCCGCCTCGCGGTGGTCGGTGTGCCGCCTCATCGATGCCCTTCCTCTGCTGCGGCGCGCCGTTGCGCCCCCGTCAACATCGACGGCCAGGGAGGGGCAAGATTCAGGTGGGCACACCTGAATATCGCTCTGCGTGACCTCTCAAGCTCTCAGCATGACCCATGTCACACGAGGCTGTCAGGTGTCGGCGGCGGCGTGCCGCCGCTTCACTACGGTCCGTCGAGGTGCCGCAGCCTAGGCTCCGGCACCTGCTGTCGCAGTGCCGGCCAGGTCGACGATCCGGTCGGCCCAACGGTCCATCAGGGTCTGGTCGTGGGTGATTACCAGTACGCCTGCGCGCCGGGTCCGCTGGTAGTCGCGGATGACGGCGGCGACGTGCGCCTGCGTCGAGGCGTCGAGCATCGCCGTGGCTTCGTCGCAGAGCAGGTAGTCGGGACGGTGCACGAGGGCACGAGCGAGGCAGGCGCGTTGCAGTTGCCCGTCGGACACCGCGTGTGGCCGCCGGCCGCGCAGGTCCGAGGTGAGGCCGACCAGGTCGGCGAGTTCGGCCACCCGTTCGCGGACGACCGGTTCGGGCGTACGGGTGGCGCGCAGCGGTTCGGCGATCAGGTCGGTGATGCTCAGTCGGGGGTCGGCGGCGGCGCGGGGGCTCTGGAAGAGGGCGGCGACGCGGGTCCGTACGGCGACCGGCACGGAGTAGCGGACGGCGTCGACGGGGGTGCCGTCGATGCTGACCCGGCCGCGGTCCGGACGGTGCAGAAGTGCCAGCACTCGTACCAGTGTCGACTTGCCACTGCCGGACGGGCCGCGCAGCCCGACGGTCTCGCCCCGATCGATCCGCAGCGTGGCGTTGTCGAGCACGACCTGACGGCCGTACCCGACTGTCACCTCGTCGGCCAGCAGGTGCTGCGCGCTTGTCACGTGACGGCTCCGGTGGGGATGGGGTGGTGGCATGCGACAGTGCCGCCACCGGCGGCCGGTGTCGGTAGCGGCCGGGTCGCGCACTCGTCGGCGCGGCGTGGGCAGCGGGGTGCGAACGCGCATCCCGGGGGCAGGGCGGTGAGCATCGGCGGGTCGCCCGGCACCGGCCGGAAGGCCCGGTCCGGCAGGGCGTCGAGCAGCGCCGAAGCGTAGGGGTGGGCCGGTGCGGTGAACAGCTGGTCGGTGTCCCGGTGCTCCACGACGCGGCTGGCGTACATGACGGCGACGGTGTCGGCGACCCGGCGCGCGGCGGCCAGGTCGTGGGTGATGAGCACGACTGCCGCGCCGTTGTCGCAGCGGCGGCGCAGCAGGTCGAGGGTGTGGTCCACCAACGGCCGGTCCAGCCCGGTGGTGGGCTCGTCGGCGATGAGCAGCGACGGATCCGGTGCCAGCGCGAGCGCGGTGACCAGACGCTGTGCCATGCCGCCGGACAGTTCGTGGGGATAGCGGTCCAGGTCCGCCGGGTCGAGCCCGACGTCGGCCGCGAGCCGGTCGGCGTCCTGGCGGTCCCGGCCGTGCGCCCGCAGCGTCTCGGCGAGCAGCCGTCGCCCGGTGCGCACCGGGTTCAGGGCGGTGGCCGGGCTCTGCGGGACCAGCCCGACTCGTCGACCGCGTACCTTGCGGGCCAGGTGGCGCTGGCCGCAGGTGACGAGGTCGACGGGGTCGGTGTCGGGGTCGTGCAGCACGGCGTGGCCGGTGACGGTGGCGTTGCCGGGCAGCAGACCGAGCAGGGCGTGGGCCAGGACGGACTTGCCGCAGCCGGACTCGCCGACGACTGCAAGCAGTTCGCCGGCCCGTACGGTGAGGCTGAGGTCGCTGACGGCGCGCACGGTGGCGTCGCGGAGCCGGAACTGGACGCCGAGACCGTCCACGGCGAGCAGTGGTCGACCGACGACGGTGCGGGGCGGTGCCGGGGCGGCGGCCGATTCGGTTGTGGTCACAGGTGCAGCTCCGCTCGGACCCGGGGATCGAGGCGGTCGCGCCAACGGGCGGCGAGGACCGCGATGGCGAGGGTGACGACGACGATTACCGCGCCCGGGGCCAGGCTTGCCCACCAGGCGCCGGTCAGCAACGACCCCTGACCATCGTTGATCATGTTGCCCAGTGAGGCGAGGTGCGGCGGCAGGCCGAGGCCGAGGAACGACAGCGCGGTCTCGTGCCACACCGCGTGCGGGATCATGAGAGTGGTGGCCAGCGCGAGCCGGGGCAGGACATGTGGCAGCAGATGCCGCAGCAGGACCCTGCGCCGGCTGGCACCGCCGCTGATGGCGGCGTCGACGAACGGTCGGGTACGAAGGCTCAGCAGCTCGGATCGGACGATGCGGGCTGTGGAGAGCCAGTGGGTGAGGCCGACCGAGGCGATCACCGCGCCGAGGCTGGGACGCAGCATCGCGACGATGAAGATGCCCAGCAGCAGGTGCGGCATCGCGGCGATGGTGTCCACGATCCGCATCAGGACCCGATCGACAGGGCCGCCGAGCGTGCCGGCGATCCCGCCGACCACGCCGCCGAGGACTGTGGCGACGAGCGCGGCGACCGCACCGACGAGCAGCGAGACCCGCAACCCGTAGACGGCCCGGTGTGCCACGTCCCGGCCGAGGTCGTCGGTGCCCGCGAGGTGGGTCCAGGACGGCGCCAGCCGGGTCTGGTCCAGCGCCACAGCGCTCTGGTCGAGCGGCCAGACGAGTGGGGCCAGGAGCGAACCGGCGACGGCCACGAGCAGGATGAGACCGGCCACCACGACACCGACCTGGCCGGGACGCGGCCGGAACCGGGCCATCCGGAGCACCGATGGTCGGGCAGCGAGGTCAGTCATCGAGTCGTACCCTCGGGTCGGCCGCGGCGTAGGCGAGGTCGGTCGCGAGATTCGCGGCCAGCACCACGGCGGTGGTGACGAGCGTGATCGCCGCCAACAGCGGGAAGTCGCTGCCGAGCGCGGCGGCGACCGTGACGGCACCCAGCCCTGGCAGCGAGAAGACGGTCTCGACAAGCACCGCACCACCGACCAGTTCCGGCAGGTGGGTGCCGACCAGGGTGAGGAACGGCAGCAACGCCGTCCGCAGGGCGTGCCCGAACAGCACGATCCGGCCAGGCAGACCTCGCGCCCGCGCCGCGAGCACGTGGTCGTCGCGCAGGCTCTCCGCGACCGCGTCCCGGACGAACAGCACGAACCACGGCGCCTGGGACACCGTCAGCACACCGACCGGCAGGATCAGGTGCCACGCCACGTCGGACCACGACGTGCCGGTGGCGGCCACGTCGGTGAGCCCGCCGGCCGGCAACCACCCCAGGGCCAACGCGAACACGGCGATCGCGGCCAGGCCCAGCCAGAAGACCGGCATCGACTGCACCGCGTAGGCGGCCGTCCGCAACGCCCTGTCGAACAGCCCACCCCGCCGGTACGCGGCCAACGAGCCCAGCAGCAGGCTCCCGACCAGGACCAGGGCCAGCGCCACGCCGATCAGCAGCAGGGTCCAGCCGGCCCGAGCGGCGAGCACCGATACGACCGGCTCGTGTCGGCTTGTCGACCAGCCCAGGTCGCCCTGCACGAGGTTGCCGATCCAGCGCAGATACTGCACCGGCAGCGGATCGTCGACACCCCAGTTGGCGCGGATCTGTGCCAGGTTCTCCTCGCTTGTGGTGAAGGCCGCCGCGCCCGCGTACTGCTTGGCCGGGTCGATCGGCGACGCCGCGCCGAGGGCGAACATCCCGATGCTTGTCGCGAAGAGCACCGGCACGGCGACCAGGAGTCGACGCCGGACCACCGCCCCCGCGCCGGCCAGTCGACCTGACCGGGTCACGAGCGGGTCCAGGTGTCGATGTTCCACCAGATGCTGTTCGCCACGCCGTGCTCGTGCGGCTCGACGCGGGGAGTCACGCCCTGGACCGATGCCTTCAGCACGTAGGTGTGCCGCAGGTAGGTGAGGAACAGCCACGGTACGTCCGTGGCCAACTGCTGCTGGAACCGCGCGTACGCGGCCTTGCGGCTGGCCGGGTCGTACTGGTCGCGGCCGTCCTGTAGCGCCCGGTCCACCACCTCCGAGCGGTACGAGCCGGGGTTGAAGTAGCCCTGCCCCGCGAACCGCGAGCCGAACAGCTTGTACGAGACGAAGTCCGGGTCGTACGGCGTGCCGTACCCCATCAGCAGGGCGTCGGACTTCATCCGCGGGTCGATGGCGTCCCAGGTGAGCCCTGCCGGGGTGACCTCGATGCCGATCTTCTTCGCGTCGGCGGTCACCGCCAGGGCGAGGTCCTTTCGGAGTGTGTCGCTCGCCGGGTACATCAACGTGAACCGGGCCGGACGGCCGTCCTTGACGCGTACGCCGCCCGGGCCGGGGGTCCAGCCGGTCGCGTCGAGCAGCGCACCCGCTGCCGCCGTGTCGGCTGTCGGCTTGCCGATGATCGAGGGCTCGGCGAACTCGGAGGTCGGGGGGATCGGACCGAACGCCGGTTCGCCAGCGCCGCCGAGGATGCCGGACACCATCGCGGACCGGTCCACTGCCAGGTTGAGCGCCCGGCGGACCGCCGGGTCGGCAAGGACCGGGTTGCCCGACGGCAGCATCACGCCGCGGTAGTCGGCGGTCGGCACCCGCTGCACCTGGTACGCGGCGTCGGTGTCGAAAACGGAAGCGAGCTTCGGCGGCAACTCGGCCGCGTCGAACTCGCCGGCACGCATCCGCTGGGCGCGTACGTTGTCGTCGGCGACGAACGCGACAACCAAGCGGTCGTTCGCCGGCCGGCCGCCGAAGTAGCGCTCGTTGGCAGTGAGCACCAGCCGGTCACCAGGTGTCCAGGAGTCGACCCGGTAGGGCCCGGTTCCGACCGGTTTCCGGTTGAACCCTGAGGTGTTGATGTCCTGGCCGCTGAGCAGCTTGGCCGGCACGATGCCGAGGGTGAGCCGCTGGAGGAACGGCGCGTACGGGTAGCGCAGCCTGAACACGACAGTCGCCGGATCGGGTGCGGTCACCGACTCGACCATGTCCAGGTCGGAACGCAGCGTCGAGTCGACCTTCGGATCGAGGACGGCCTGGTAGGTGAAGACGACGTCCTGTGCGCTCAACACGGTGCCGTCGTGGAACTGCACGCCGTCGCGCAGTTTCGCGGTGACCGTCCGCCCGTCGGCTGACAGCATCGGCAGGTCCGCTGCCAGGCCGGCGACGAGCCGGTTGTCGGCGGCCCGGGCGACGAGGCCGTCGAAGATCAGCGAGGCGCCGTCGACGCCGTAGTTGAGTACCGGGTTCAACGCGTCCGGCTCGTCGGAGGTCGCCACGACAAGCGTCGTGCCGCCGGAGGAACCGTCGGGGGTGCTCGGGGCCGAGCAGGCGGCGAGGAGGAGTGCCCCCGTGGCCGCGGTCGACGCCACGAGGCGTCGGAGGATCGGACGCATCCGGGTCACAGAAAGGCTCCTGCGGTCTGGGAGATCATTAGGTGTGTCGGCGCAGCTCCGAGCGCCGCAACCTTTGTTGATCACGGTGGCACAGTTGCAAGTCTTTGGCAATTGCCGCAGTTGCGCATCACAGTCGGCGTGGCCGAGAGGTGGCGGCGCCGGCGCGTATGCCAGTGGCCCGGCGGTCGATGTGCCGAGTGGCTCGGAAATCGTGGGCCGCTCGACACTCCTCCGATCGTTTGCGTAAGCCGGCTACCTGCGGTTGTCCTTCATCACCTCTCTTGTGCGCTGGCCCCCGGATGCACTGCTCGCTCGTCGAGGATCGACCGAGGGCAGCGAATTCTGATCCGGATCTCTGGCCGTCGCCGACACGCCCTTGCGGAAGCCTTGCCGTAGCGGCGCGGAAGCCTTGCCGTAGCGGCTCGGAGGGGTCAGGCGAAGGCACGACAGAGAATCGACCGCTTCGACGTTCTTATAGGCGCTCATGACTATTGACATCAGGGTGCGATCGACCTTCGGGGATCATCCATTCTGCCTCAAGCTCAGGTGTCAAGGGTCCCAGCGGCGGGCTCGACCTCGTCGGTGGGCCTGTCGTCCCGTGGGGGAGGGTGATTTATTGGCTTTCAGGGATATGGTTCCGTCCGTCAGGTGACCGGCACCTTCTTGCAGGTTGTGGTGCGATGTCGGAATGAACGCCCGCCCCGATGCCGCCTGGTCGAATAAGGGCTGGTGACATCACGTAATTCGACATTGGACGATGCTCCGGTATAGTGCGGCCAATCCCCTTTTGACAGTGCCGGAAAGCGGCTGATCTGCGTGATGACACCTGGGCTGGGAAATGCGTCGACAGACCCGCGCTTCGTAGGGCGGCGACAACAGTTGGCGCGTATCCAGAGGGCCCAGGCCGCAGTGCTGAGACACAGCCGGCAGATGGTCTGCGAGGTCGTCGGCGAGCCGGGCATCGGCAAGACCCGGTTCGTCCGCGAGGCCCTGGACCGGTGCGCCCCCACCGTCCCCTGGGCCATCGGGACCTGCGCGCCGGATGAGCGAGGTGTCCCCTTCCACGTGTTCCGGCACGCCTTCACGGAGAGGTACCCGCCCCGGCCCGGGTTGGGTGCCCGGTCGTCCGCCGGGGAGGCGTGGCCGGAGCCCGTCGCCCCGGTGCCATCGGCGCAGGCACGGGCGTCGGACGCCCGCCGGTTCCGGACCTACCAGTTGGCCCGCCGCCTGATCGGTGTGGCGGCCCACGACGGTCTGGTGCTGGTCCTCGACGACCTGCACTGGGCGGACGCACCCTCCGCCGGGCTGATCGCCCACCTGCTGCGGTATCCGGTGCCCGCCCCGCTGCTGCTCGTGCTCGTCTACCGCCCACGGCAGATGGCGACCCCGATGCCGTTCGGCCCACCGGATCCCGACGGACAGGCCGACGCCGTACCAACCGCACACGACCGGATCGAACTGCGCCCCCTCGACCTCGCCGAGGTCGCACTTCTGCACCCCGACGTCGCCCAGCCGGAGTTGCGCGTCCGATACGACCTGACCGGTGGCAACCCTGGTTACCTGGCGGCGTTGCCGGGCGGTCCCGACTCGGCAGGCACCGGCCCGAACCCGGAAGTACCCGGTGCCCGACTGTCCGACACGGCGATGGCGGTGCTGCGGCGCGAGTGGGTGGCCCTGCCGCCCGTCGAGCTGGCCTGCCTGCGGGCCGGGGCGATTGTCGACACGCCCTTCGCCGCGGACCTGCTCGCCGAGGTCGCGCAGGTCCCGACGCCACTGGCGGTCGAGGCCGGCTGGCGGCTGGCCCGGCTCGACCTGATCCGCCGCGTCCCGGGCACCGGCCGGTTCGCCTTCCGGCACCCGGTGCTGCGGATGGCGGTCGCCCAGGACACCGACCCGGCATGGCGGGTGGACGCCTGCGCGCGGGTGCTCACAGCGCTTGTCGATCGCGGCGCGCCACCTGCGGACCGGGCCCGCTACGCCGAGCGCCTGCTCGCCCTTCCCAATAGCCGCTGGGCCGAACGTTGCGTCGACGTGCTCTGTCGGGCCGCTGAGGATATCCGGGGCGAGACACCGGACCTTGCCATCCGCTGGCTGCGGCTGGCGTTGCGGGCGCTGCGGCCGACGGCCAGCTCGGCACAGCGTCGCCGCGAGGTGTCACTCGCGCTGGCCCAGATCACCGGGGAGGCGGGCAACCTGGCCGAGAGCAGGGCCCTGCTCCAGGAGATCGTGCCGCTGTTTCCCGCCGACCAGCAGGGGCGACGGGCTCGGGTCGTAGCCCTCTGGGCGCGCGTGGAACGCCTGCTCGGCAACTACGCGGAGGCGGCGGCGATCAGCCGGCGCGAGCTGGCCGCCCTGCCGGCCGGCACCGGCCCCACCGGCGGCTACCGCCTCGCCGCCGAGATCGGCGCCGCCGGCATCCTGGCCGGTCGCCCCCTGCCCGGCCTCCCCGACGCGCTCGGCGGCGATCCCGGCGGCTCCGGTGTGGACCGGGCCGGTCTGCTGGCCATCCGGAGCCTTGCCGCCGCGCACGACGGCGCACTCGACGAGGCGCGGAGCCTGCTCGATGCCGGCGCCCGGATCGTCGACGCACTGCCGGACCGGGACATGCGGGGCCACCCCGACTGCTTCACCGCGCTCGGCCTTACCGAGTTGTACCTCGAACAGCAGGCCGACGCCGCGCGGCACCTCGACCGAGGGCTGACCCTCGTCCGCGCCTCGCACCGCGACGACGGGCTGTGCCTGCTGCTGCTCGGTCGCAGCCAGGTGGCCTATTACGGCGGCCAGCTGACCACCGCCATCGGCTTGGCCACCGAGGCGGGCATCGTCGCGCGGCGCATCGGCAGTCGCCACCTGCTGAGCTTCGCCCTGGCGTTCGAGGCGGAGGCGACAGCGTGGCGTGGTGGTCCTCGCGACGACGACCGGGCGGTGGCACTGGCCCGCACTGCGGTCGGGATCGCCCCCGACATCGCCACCTGGTGCGGTCGTACCGCAGTGCTGGCGCTGGCGACCGCGGCACTGCTGTCGGGGGATCCCGCGACCTGTGTCGAGCTGGTGCACTCGGCAGGCGGCGACAACCGGCTGAGTCGACTCCAGAGCACCCTCCGGCCGATGTGGTACGAGCTGCTGTGCGCCGCCGCGCTCGCCGCGGGTGACGTGGCCGACGCGGAACGGCAGGCGCAGCGGGCGATGGCCGAGGCGGATCAGATCGGTCTCGCCGGGCAGCGGGGATTCGCCGAGTCGGCGTACGGCGAGGTGCTGTTGGCCCGTGGTGAGATCCCGGCGGCGCTGCTGCATCTGGAGACGGCGGGCGACCTGTTCCGGGCCGGCGGGATGGTGCTACGGCGCAGCCTCGCGCTCGCCTCCCTGGCCCGGGCCGCCGAAGCCGCGGACCAGGCCGGCACGGCGGCGCGCGCCCGCCGCCGTGCGCTGGAGCTGGCCGGCTGGTGCGGGACGGAACGGGTCGGCCTGCGGCTGGCCCGCCCGGTCGGCCCGCGCGAGGTCGCCGCCCTGACCGATCGGGAATGGCACATCGCCCGGCTGGCGGCGACCGGTGCCACCAGCCGACTGATCGGGCGGCAGCTGAACATCAGCCCGCGCACTGTGGAGGCGCACCTCACCCGGATCTACCGCAAGGCGGGCGTCGCCTCCCGGTCGGCTCTGGTCGCCTGGGTCGCCCGGCTCGATGACACCGATCGGTGACCACGATCCAGGCCGGATGACGTCGTTCGGTGCAACGCCGACGGGCCGGGCAGCACGAGGCCGCGCCGCCACCGGCCTGGCCCGTCGGCCGCTCACATACTCGACTCCATCGGGCGCGATTCCCGTGCACCGGTGGTGGATGGAGGACGAGATGCTGGGCAGAAGATCCGTCAGGAGCCCGCGTATCCTCGCCGCGCCGGTGCCGGCGATGCCGTTCGCCACCGCTGTGGCGGCGGCGCTGCTCGTGCTTACCGGCTGTGGTGGCGAGCCGGTGGACGCGGCCCCGTCGGCGCCCGACGGTTCGACCGTCTTCGGCAGGGACCGGGCGGCGTTGGTGCTCACGGCCTTCGACCAGGCCGACTCGGCAGCCTCGGTGGCCGGCGACGTCGAGGCGCTGAAAACCCAGGAGGTGCCGCCCGCGCTGGACCTCAGCATCGCCGCGGTTCGCCGGTCGGCCTACAACCAGCGCCCGCAGCCGTCGTTCCAGCACATCAACCCGGTCTTCGCGGTGCCGCCCGGCGACCCGGCCTGCTTCCTGGCCACCGCCACCCTCAAGCTCGTCGGCTCCGAGCTCGCCCCCACCGACGTCAGCCAGTTCGTGCTCGACGCCGACGGCCACTGGAAGCTCAGCCACAACGTCCAGGTCACCCAACCGTCGCTTGTGGTCGCCCGGAGCATCGACGGTAGGCCGGCCACCGAGGGCGGCACCGCCCTGGACGAGACCAGCCGCCGCGCCCTCGCCGCCGAGGTGTTCGCCCGCAGCATCGGATCCACGACGAGCAACCGTGCCCTCGTCGCGTCGAGTCCGCTGCTCGACGGCCAGTTCGCTGGCGGCTGGGAGGTCTACGGGCAGCAACTCGCCGGCGTCGGCGCGGCGGTGCAGCGCACGATGGACAAGGCCGAATGGTCGGACTGCGCGGTAGCGGTGCAGGCCGGCACGCTGACGTTCCTGACGATCCACGCAACCGACACGTTGCGCCCGGCGCCCGGCGGCCCGGCCACCGTCCAGATGGTGCCGCAGAGCCCGGATTTGATCGCCACGGGCCACCGCGAGGCGGTACGCGGGAAGTCGATCCGGGTCACCCGGGTGGAGACCTTCCTGATGCTCGTACCGGCGCAGACCACCGGAGCTTCGGTGCTGGGGCTCAACGACACCGCGTTGACAGTCACCCCCAGCTGACCGGCCGTGCGCCGCACCGCCGACGGCAGAAACCGGTGGCATCACTCGGGATCGGAGCGGCGGACCCCCACGATGGCAGTAGCCGTGATCGCCGGCGGGGCCGCGGTCCGGCCACCAGGCTCGGGAGGAACCATGTGGCGTCCGCGCTTCCGATCGGACTACGTGCCGGTGCGGCTGCCCGACGGGCCGCTCGTGGTGCTGGGGGAGACCCGCAGCCTTCTCGTCGACGATCCGGTCGCCGCCGACCTGGCCGACCAGCTCGACGGCGCCGCGCCGCTTGCCGACGTGCTGGCCCGGCTGGCCACGAGGCATCCGGTCGCCGCCGTCGCCGCAGCCCTCGCCCGGCTGCGCGACCACGGCCTGCTGGTGTCCGGCCCGGCGCACACCTCGCCGGCCGAGGCCGCCGGCTGGGACGCCCGGGGTGTTCCGCCCGAGGCAGGGCGGCGGTGGATGGCCGGAGGGCCGGTGACAATCGTCGACCTCGGGGCGCCCCGGGCGGCCGAGACCGCCGACGCGCTGCGCGCCCTCGGGCTCGCCGTGACGGTGGTCGGGCCGGACGACCCCGACCCGGGCACCGCCCAGCTGCTGGTCCTGCCGTCGTCAATGCTGGACCCACGGCTGGCCCTGATCAACGAACGGCACCTGGCCGCCAGCCGTCCGTGGACCCTCGCCCGGCCGCACGGCAACGTCGTCTTCCTCGGCCCGCACCTGGTGCCCGGCCGCACCGGCTGCTGGGCCTGCCTGCGGCAACGCTGGCAGGAAAACGAGCAGGTGAACGCGTACCTCGGCGGGCAGGCCCTGGCCGGTCCGCTGCCGCAGCCCGGTCGGGCGGTCCTGCCCGGCCTGGCCACAATGGCCGCCGGGCTGCTCGCCGCCGAACTCGCCGTGCTTGCCGTGCGGGGCACCTCGCCCCGCCTCACCGGCCGCATGGTCGCCCTGGACACCCGGGACCTGAGCACCGAAAGCCACCAGCTGGTACGACAGCCACAGTGCCCCGCCTGCGGCGACCCGGACCTCGTCGGTAAGGCCGAGCCACGCATCGACCTGCCACCCAGCGGCGCCCAACCCAGCCGCGCCGGGGAATCCCGCACCCGGGAACCCGCCGAGACGTACGCCGCGCTCGCCCACCACGTCAGCCGGTATCTCGGCGTGGTGAGTCGGCTGACCTCCCTGGAGGCTTCTGACAACGGCGTCACCCACACCTACTCGGCCGGGCACAACTTCGCCCAACCCCGCCAGCTCGCCGCTCTGCGCCGCAACCTGCGCGGGCAGAGCGGCGGCAAGGGCCGGACCGACCTTCAGGCCCGGATGAGCGCCATCGGGGAGGCGGTGGAGCGCTACTGCGGGGTGTGGCGCGGCGACCGCCCGGTGCACCGGGCCACCTACCGGCAACTCGGTCCGGACCGCGCGGTGCACCTGCGGGAGTTGCTGCTGTTCTCCGACCGTCAGTACGCCGACCGGGACCGGCTCAACCGCGACCTGGGGCACCTGCACCGCATTCCCCGCCCGCTGCCGGACGACGTGGAACTGGACTGGACCACTGGCTGGTCACTGTCCCGGCAGGCACCGCGCGAACTGCCCGCCGCGTACTGCTGGTACGGGCATCCGGAGCTGACCGGCCTCGGCGTGTGCTCGGCCGACTCGAACGGCTGCGCGGCCGGCGGCACCCTGTCCGAGGCGATCGTGCAGGGCTTCTGCGAACTCGTCGAGCGCGACAGCGTGGCCCTGTGGTGGTACCACCGCTCACGGATGCCGGGAGTGGACCTCGCCTCGTTCGGCGACCCGTGGACCGCCGCCTGCGTCGACCATCACGCGACCGCCCTCGGCCGCGAGCTGTGGGCCCTGGACCTGACCGCCGACCTCGGCGTACCCGCGTTCGCGGCGGTGTCCCGGCGCACCGACGGAGGGCCGGAGGACGTCCTTGTCGGCTTCGGCGCGCACCTTGACGCGCGGGTGGCGCTGACCCGGGCGCTCACCGAGGTGAACCAGTTCCTGCCCGCCGTCTCCGGGCCGACCTCCGCGCGCAACCGGTACGGCGTCGACGATCCGGACACCGAGCGCTGGTTCGGCACCGTGCGGGTGGTCGACCAGCAGTGGCTGTCGCCCGACCCGACCCGGCCGCCGCGCACCGCCGCGGACCATCCGGCGCTCACCACCGGCGACGTCGGGGACGACGTACGACGTTGTGTACTCCGCGCCGAGCGGGCCGGCCTGGAGGTGATCGTCGTCGACCAGTCCCGTCCGGATGTCGACCTGGCGGTGGTGAAGGTCGTCGTGCCGGGCCTGCGGCACTTCTGGCGTCGGCTCGGGCCGGGCCGGCTGTGGGACGTGCCGGCCCGCCTCGGCCGGGACCCGATCGCCGCCGACGAGGCGTCGGCCAATCCGCTGAACGTCTTCTTCTAGCGAGGGATGCGCAGATGACGAGCATGGTGGACCCGGTCGGTCGGCGGTCGTCGTGAGCGGCTCCGTCGGCGGTCCGCCGATCCAGGACGCCTACCGGCTGCGCCGCGACGCGGAACTGTGCCTCGGCGAGGACGGCTCGCTGACCCTGCGGCAGACCCGCTTCCAGCTCACCCTGGAGCGGCCCGGCATCGGCCGTCGGGCGCTGCTGCTGCGGCTCGCCGCCGACTGGGTGAGCGATGTCGAGGTCGGTCGACTGATCAGCGGCCTGGAGGGGGAGAACCGTGTGCTGCCGGCGCAGTTGCTGCTGCGCCGGCTGCTCGCCCACTCCTGGCTGGAACGTCGTGTCCAGGCCGACGACCGGCCGCTGCTCGACCTGGTGCCCACCGGCCTGGGTCGGGGCAGCTTGCCGGACAGCCGCCCGCACACCCCGGGCGTCCGCTACCGGCTCTCCCGCTTCGCCACCCTCCAGCACGAACGGGGCATGCTCGTGGCCGCGTCGCCGCTGAGCACCCTCACCGTCGGCTGCGCCGACGCCGCCGTCGGCGCGGTGCTCGCCGCCGCGGTTCCGGGCGTCGGACCCGACACGGTGGCCCGCACGCTCGGCGTGTCGCCGGAGGCCGCCGGCCGGGTGCTCGACGAGTGTGCCACCGCCCGGATCCTGGTCACCGACGCCGAGTTCGAGGCCGAGCGCGACGACGCGCCACTTGCCTACTGGTCGCCGGAGGAGCTGCGGCTGCACCACCGCTCCCGCGCCGGCCGGCACGCGCTGCCGGTGGGCGGCACCTACCGGATGCGGGAACGTTTCGCCCCGCAACCGCTGCGCCGCCCGTACGAAGGGGGCCGGGTGGTCGAACTGCCGCTGCCGGACCTCGCGACGATCGCCAAGGAGGATCCCGCGTTCAGTCAGGTCGTCGCGGACCGGCGCACAGTGCGCGAACACGACGACGCGGCCCCGCTGCCCCTGGAACGGCTTGCGGAATTCCTGCACCGGTCGCAGCACACCACTGCCGTCGGAGAGGCCGGCGGGCAGGAGATCGGCCACCGGCCCTACCCGGGCGGCGGCGGGGTCTACGAACTGGAGATCTATCCGCTGGTCGCCCGTTGCGCCGGCCTCGACAGCGGGCTCTACCACTACGACGCGGTCGGGCACCGGCTGGAGCCGGTCGCGGCCTGGGCAGCTGCCGCCGACCGGCTGCTGGCGTACGCCAGGGCGGCCGGCGCCATGCCCCGGCCGCCGCAGATCGTCCTGGTGGTCACCGCCCGGGTCCAGCGGCTCATGTGGAAGTACGAAGGGATGAGCTACGCCATGATTCTCAAGGACGCTGGTGTGCTGACCCAGCAGATGTATCTCGTCGCCACCGCCATGGGCCTGGCGCCGTGCGCCCTCGGCGCCGGGGACTCCCAGGCGTTCGCCGAGTTGTCCGGGCTCGACCCTCTGGTCGAGCCGAGCGTGGCCGACTTCCTGCTCGGTTCGCGGTGCGCCGCAGCGGGGGAACGGCAATGAAGTTCCGGCGGCAGGCGCTGCGCCAGCTGGAGGCGCCCGAGCAACTGGACCGGGCGGTGCGGCTGACCACGGTGCCGAACTGGCTGGCCACCGCAGCGCTCGTCATAGTCGTTGTCGCCGCGGGCGTCTGGTCGGTGCGCACTGTCGTCCCGCGGACCGTCGAGGCGGCCGGCGTGCTTATCCACTCCAACGGGATCTCCGCACTCGACGCGCTCGACAGCGGACAGGTCACAAAGGTGTGGGCGGCACCGCACCAGCGGGTGGCGAAGGGCACGCCCCTCTACAGCCTGCGCACGATGGACGGCAAGGTGCGTGTGGAGAACGCGCCGGGTGACGCGTACGTCGTGGCCTGGCTGGTCTCCGAGGGCGAAATCGTCACCCCGGGTACGCACCTGGCCGACCTGGAACGCCTCGACACCGCCGGAGACGCGTTGCAGGCCGTGGTCTACGCCCCCGCCGTGGCCGCGCCGCTGCTGCAACCCGGCGTACCCGTCGAGGTGGCCGCCGCCGCGGCGCCGCGCAACGTGTTCGGCACCCTGGCCGGCCAGGTCATCACTGTCGGCGCCTTCCCGGAGACGGAGGCTTCGCTGCGCGCCTTCCTGGGCACCGGGCCGGACGTCCGGCGGCTGCTGGCCGACGGCAGCGTGGTCCGGGTGACCGTCGCCCTGGAACCCGACCCGGCAGCCCTGGGCGGACTGCGCTGGACCAAGTCCCCGCCGCCGTTCCAGCTCAACTCGGCAAGCGAGGTCACCGCATGGTTCACAGTGGACCAGGAGCACCCGATCGACTGGTTGCTGCGGCGATGAGCGCGCCGCCGATCGCCGCTGCCGGCACACCTGAGCTGCCCAGGATCCGGCGTCGACGGGTCCGCACGCCCACACTGATCCAGATGGAGGCGGTGGAGTGCGGGGCCGCCGCGCTCGGGATCCTGCTCGCCCACCACGGTCGCCACGTGCCACTGGAGGAACTGCGCCGGGTGTGCGGAGTGAGCCGGGACGGCTCCACCGCGGCGACGGTCCTCAAGGGCGCCCGCCGGTACGGGATGGTGGCAAAGGGCTTCCAGATGGACCTGGCCGGCCTGGCCACCGTGGCGCTGCCGGCGGTGCTGTTCTGGCGCTTCGAGCACTTCGTGGTGCTGGAAGGGCTCGGCCGGAAGGTCCACATCAACGACCCGGCCACCGGTCCCCGCGCGGTGAGCTGGGAGGAGTTCGACGGCGCGTTCACCGGCATCGTGCTCACCATGCAGCCCGGTCCGGAGTTCCGGTCGGGCGGCACCCGCTACCGTCTGCTCCGGGCGTTGGCGCAGCGGTGGCGCGGTCCGGGTTCGGCGATCGCGCAGATGCTGCTGCTCGGGCTGCTGATCGCGGTGGTCGGTCTGACCATCCCGGTGATGGCCCAGGTCTTCGTCGACCGGGTGCTGTTGCAGGAGGATCGGGCCGCCCTCGCCGGTCTGGTGGCGGCGGTGGCGGTAGCCACAGTGCTTACCTTCCTTGCCAGCCTGCTCCAGCAACGCCTGACCGTACGCGCGGAGACGGCGCTCGCCCTGAGCAGCGCCGCGCGGTTCTTCCGACATCTGCTGCGGCTGCCGCCGAATTTCTTCGACCAGCGGCAGGCCGCCGACCTCAGCCAGCGGGTCCGTGGCAACGAGGTGGTCGCCGAGGTGCTCACCCGCCGTGCGGCCACCACAGTTGTCGACACCGGGCTCGTGCTGGCGTACGGGGCGCTGCTCTGCCAGTACGACCTGCTGCTGGGACTGTGCGCCGTGGTCCTCGCCGGGCTGAACGTCAGCGTGCTGCGCTATGTCGCCTCGACCCGGTCGATCGCCGTCGCCGGGCTCCAGGCGGACCGCAGCAAGCTGGTGACGACCGTCTACACCACGGTCCAGATGATCGAGACGGTGAAGGCAGGCGGTGAAGAGGAACGCGCCGTGGCCCGGTTCGCGGCACGCCACGCCACAGTCGCCACCCGCCAGCAGCGGCTGGGGGTGCCCACTGCGGTGCTCTCCGTCCTGCCGGCGTTCCTCGCCTCGGGGACCGCAGCGGTGCTGTTGGGGCTTGGCAGCCGGCAGGTAGCGGCGGAGGCGATGAGCGTCGGTGTGCTGGTCGGCATGCAGAGCCTCGCCATCGCGATGAACCGGCCGTTGGGCAACCTGACCGCGCTGGGCTCGCGCCTTCAGGACATGAGCGCCGACCTCAACCGACTGCGCGACGTGGAGCAGTACCCGCTGCCGTCGGCCGAGGACCGACCTGCCGGACCGTTGGCGCCAATGGAGGGGCACCTGCGCATCGAGGAGGTCACCTTCGGCTACAACCCGCTGGGCCGTCCACTGCTGGAGAACTTCAGTCTGGACCTGCCGCCGGGCGCCCGGGTGGCGCTCGTCGGCCGTTCCGGCAGCGGCAAGTCGACGGTGGGCCGACTGGTCGCCGGGCTCTACCGCCCGTGGACCGGCCGGGTCACTGTCGACGGCGTCGAACGGACGGGGACCGACGACGGCCTGTGGGCGGCCACCGTCGCCATCGTGGACCAGGACCTGCGGCTGTTCGAGGGGACAGTCCGGGACAACGTCACGATGTGGGACCTCACTGTCGCAGACGAGGACGTCGTCACCGCGCTCACCGACGCGTGTCTGTACGACGAGGTGGCGGCCCGCCCGGGTGGCCTGGCCAGCCCGGTACGGGAGAACGCCCGCAACTTCTCCGGCGGGCAGCGGCAGCGGCTGGAGATCGCCCGCGCGCTCGTCCGCAACCCTCGGGTGCTGGTGCTCGACGAGGCCACGAGCGCGCTGGACGCCGAGACCGAACGCCGCATCGACATGCACCTGCGCCGTCGGGGGGCCACCTGTCTCATCGTGGCGCACCGCCTGTCCACGGTCCGCGACTGCGACCTGATCGTCGTCCTCGACGGCGGTCGGGAGGTGGAGCGCGGCACCCACGAGCAACTTGTCGCCCGGGACGGGGCGTACGCACGCCTGGTCCGGGACCACTGACCCCCGACGAATCCGAGGAGACGCTGATGACCGACGCGGTGGAAGATCCCCCGACCGGCGGCCTGATCGGCTTCTGCGGCGACGGCGTACGCCAGGTCTGTCGCCTGGACGGCCCGGTGGCGGGATGGTTGGTGACCGGCGGCGAGGCCGACCTGTTCGCGGTGCGCCGGGCCGGGATGAGCCCGTCTCGTCGCCACCATGTGGCCCGGCTGCCCGCAGGTGGCCTGGTGCCGACGTCCACGGCGATCGGCGCGTGGCAGTTGATCCTGGTGCCGCTGCCCGGCACGGAGCTGCGTGGGCTGCCCCGGCGTCACCTGTCCCTGCTGGAGCGGCACGTCCGGCTCGACCGTCCGGTGGACGAGGGGCCGCCGTCGCGGGCGCGAACGGCTGCGATGGAGCTTGTCGCAGCGGTGGACCTGGTGCTTGTCACCGTCGCGGATGCGTTGCGTCGGGGGCAGGCGCCCCGGGAGGCGTCCACCCTGCGCGGGCGCGAGATCGTGTCGCTGGCGCAGGGCAGCGCCCTCACCTCCACCGGCGGCGCCTGGTGGCTGCGCAGCGCGGGCGGGCAGCTGCGACGCAACGACGGTGGCCCGGTGGAGATGTCGGGGGAGCGGGAGCTGCTGCTAGTCGCCGAGCGGGACTGGGTGGTGGCCGAGTCGCCGTGCGCGGTGGAGAGCCACAGCAGTTGGGACCTGCTGGTCGGTGGTCAACTCCGGACGGCTGTCGACCAGCACGTGGCCCGACTGCTGCGGATGGTGGAGGCCCGCATCGAGGAGGCCGACGCGGCCCTGCTGAGCGCTGTGGAGCGGCGGCGGCAGATCGACGCCGCGGTGCTCGCCGCGGCGGCCCGCCGGTCGATCGGGGTGATCGGCGCGGGTGGGGCGGTGCCGGTTCCGGACATCGAGACCGGCTTCGACAGGTACGAGCGGGCGGCCGCTGTGGTCCGGGTGGTCACCGAGGGAATGGGCGCGCCGGTGAACGAGCCGGCGGACCGCAGCCGCGCGCCGCTGTCCGACCGCGCGGCGGTGCACGCGGTGTCCCGGGCGTCCAGCCTGTTCCTGCGCGAGGTGCGGCTGCCGGAGCGGTGGTGGCGGCGCGACCTGGGGCCGATTGTCGGGTGGCGGGTCGGCGACGACCCGGAGCGGGCCGTCGCGGTGCCGCTGCTGTTCCGCCGGGGCCGCTACCACCACGTCGACCCGGACACCCGGGCCCACCGTCCGGTCGACGCGACGACGGCCGCGACGTACGCCGCCGAGGCGACCCAGGTGCAGGCGCCACTGCCACCCACGGCCCGGATGCGGCACCTGCTGCGGGCCGGGCTCGTCGGTGCGTCCCGCGACCTGCGTGGGCTGCTGTTCGCCGCCGCCTGCGTGGCCGTGTTGGGCCTCGGCGTGCCGTTGGCCACCGGCGAGGTGCTCGGCCAGTTGGCCCGCAAGGGCGAGGTGGACGGCCTGTTCGGGTTCCTCGCCCTGATGCTCAGCGCCGCGGTCGTCGCGGTGCTCGTCGGCGTGGTGCAGAACCTGCGGCTGCTGCGGTTGGACGGGCGGTTGCAGTCCGGCGCGCAGCTGGCGATCTGGGACCGGCTCATGCGGCTGCCGGCCCGGTTCTTCACCGGGCGCAGCAGCGGTGAGATCGCCAACTCGATGCTGGGGATCTCGTTCGTCGGTGAAGCGCTGAGCGCTTTGCTGCCGCAGCTCGTCTCGGCCGGCGCGACAGTGCTTGTGGTCCTCGGCATGCTCCTGGTGGTCGAGCCCGTGCTCGGCCTGTGGGGGGCGGGGATCGTCGCGGTCACCATGCTGACCTTCGGCGCGTTCGCCGTGCTGATCGTCCGTCAGCAGCGGTCGGCGCTTCCGGCCGAGCACCGGGCTGCGGCGATGACCAACCAGCTGCTGGGCGGCATCATCAAGATCAAGGTTGCGTCCGCCGAGGCCCGCGCCCACGCCCGGTGGTCCGAGGTGGCCGCCACGGCCCGGGCGGCGCTGCAACGGGTCCGGCAGAGCCAGGCCGGCCTGGTCGCCTTCGCCACAGTGCTGCCGGTCGCCGGTCAACTGGTCCTGTTCGCCGTGCTGATGGGGCCGCTCGCCGGCAGGGTCGCGCCTGCCGACTTCTTCATCCTCAACGTCGCCTTCGCCATGCTGCTCGGCGCGCTGCTCGTCCTGGTGTCGGGCGGGGTCGAGGTGATCGCGGCGGTGCCCCGGCTGGGCAGCCTCCGGGCGATCCTGCGCGCCGACCCCGAGGCGCGGCCGGACCGGGTGGATCCGGGCGAGCTGCGCGGCGAGGTGGCGCTGCACCGGCTCACCTTCGCCTACCAGACGGACGAGCCGCCTGTGCTCGTCGACATCGACCTGCACGTCCGCCCGGGCGAGTTCGTTGCCATCGTCGGACCGAGCGGCTGCGGAAAGTCCACACTGCTGCGGCTGCTGCTCGGCTTCGAACGCCAGCAGCAGGGCGCTGTGCTCTACGACGGCCAAGACCTCTCCGAACTCGACGTACACGCGGTCCGCCGGCAGTGTGGCGTGGTCCTCCAGGACGGCCAGCTCTTCGCCGGCTCGGTACGGGACAACATCTGCGGCGCCGGCAGCTTCCCGCTGGACCAGGTCTGGGAGGCGGCGCGGATGGCCGGCCTCGCCGACGACCTGGAGGCGCTGCCGATGGGGATGAGCACGATGGTGCCGTTCGGCGGTGGCACGCTGTCGGTCGGGCAGCGCCAGCGGGTGCTCATCGCCCGCGCGCTGGCGCCCCGGCCCCGGATCATCTTCCTCGACGAGGCCACGAGCGCCCTGGACAACCGCACCCAGGAGGTCGTCACCCGCAGCACCGCCGCCCTGGCCGCGACCCGCGTGGTAATCGCCCACCGGCTGTCCACGGTCCGTGCGGCGGACACCATAGTGGTCCTCGACGCGGGCCGGATCGTCCAGCGCGGCACCTACGACGAGTTGATGGACCAACCCGAGGGACTGTTTCACAGGTTGGCGAGGCGGCAACTTGTGGAGCAGCCGGAAACCTCCGACGCGGTGGTGGAGAGCCGGCAGCCGGACGGGCAGCCCGCGACGAGCTGACGGAGGGTCAGCCGTTGTCGATGACCGAGCCGTCCTCCAGGCACACGTCCGTGTCGAGGTGGTTCTCCAGCAGCTCCGCGACGTGCGCCTCCGCCTGGTTCTCCACGGCGAGCCGGAACGCCTCGGCGAGCACGCTGACCACACCCTGGGTCAGCAGCAGGGTTTCCCTGTCGAGGTCGGCCCAGGACGACCGGGCGCCGCCGCGTACGACTTCCGGCGCCAGGGCCAGCAGTCGTGCCGTGACGGCGGCGACCAACTCGTCGGCCACCGGCCGGAGGCTGTCCAGCACCTCGCTGAGGGTCTGCAACGCCGGCACCGTGCCCACCCGTACCCGGTGCAGGTCCAGGGCGGCGCGCAGCGGGCGTGGCCGTACGGTGCGGACCGTGCCGTCGGTGGTGCGTCCGATCACGCCGTGCCGGGTCAGCGCGTGGGCCAGCGCGGGACGGTCGGCGGTCAGGCGTTGCAGCATCGCGGTCAGCCCGTCGGGCGCCTCGTCGCTGGGCCGGACCCCGAGCATCGCCTCGATGGAGACCAGGTTGAAGCCCTGCCGTTGCAGGGCGAGGATCGCGTCCAGCCGGCGGACGTGCGAGTCGTCGTAGAGGGCGGCCCGGCCGTGCCGCACCGGCGGCGGCAGCAACCGCCGCGCCTGGTGCGCGCGGATGTTGCGCGCCGACATCCCGACCTTGCGGGCGAGTTCCTCCACGCTGTACCCGGCCGGGCCGCCGGGCGTCGTCGTCACCTCGTCGATGGTCACGGTCGCCTCCGGGGAGCACTCGGTGACGGAACATCCACCTGTCGAACCGCTGTTGCGGCGAGCGGTCGACGATCGCAGCGTATGTGCGGGAAGCGGGCGGGTGACAGTCGAGGAATTACTACTTGTCGATGGTGGCATGAGTCATTAGAATCCCCGATCCGCCGTACGTCGCTGATTCCCAATTACCCGGCTTTCGCCGCAGCGCGACAGTTTCGCGGCCACATTCGATGAAATTCCCACGCGTTGCGTGGCCCGGATCGACAGGTGGCCCACGATGAAGCGAAATCGGCGGCCCGGAACCTCCCGCGCTGCCTCTCGCCGCCGCTTTGAAGTCGCCGCTGGCGGCCGACCACCGAAGGGAGCAGGGCATGACACCTGTCGATCGAGCGGTCTTCGTGGCCGCGTACAGCCGGCTCGTCGCCGACGTCTGGGCCGACCCCGTCAAGGAGCAGGCGCTCGACCGGGACCCGCGGGCGTTCCTCGCCGGCTACGGACTTCAACTGCCCGAAGACGTGCAGGTACGGGTGGTCCGGGACGTCGCCGACACCGACCCTGACCTGGAGGTGCAGATCGAGTCGTGGGAGCGCGCGGGCACCACCGGCGCCTTCGTGCTCTTCGTGCCGTCGCTGTTGCCGGTGGCCCAGTCGGAGCTGGCCGAGGACGAGTTGGACAGCGTCGTGGCGGGCCTGGACCCCAGCTGCGCCTGCTGCTGCCCGTGCTGCTGCACCTGACACCGATGTCTGCCGCCCGCAGGCTGGCGCGGCAGATTCTGATGGCACTCAGATGCAAATCATTGATTGCCGAACCTCGATCTTTCTAGCGTTCTCACCACGGCAATTAACCGACCGTCCCACAGTGATCCCCGAGGAAGGACCGAACGATGAGCAACGACGATCAGGAATATGGCGCGAGGTTCGTGACCAAGTACTCGGAACTCGTCACCGCGGTGTGGCGCAGCGACGAGGAACTGCAACGCCTCCTCGCCGACCCGACCGGCTACGCGACCGCCGCAGGCCTGCCGGTGGCCGCCGGAGCCACGGTCGAGGTCGACCGCGCCCAGCCCGCCACGCTCTACACCAAGGAGCAGATCGTCGACGACTGGGCCGGCACGCCCGGCCGGCACGTGCTGCACGTACCCGAGGTGCCGCTCGTCGACCTCAACGAGCTGACCGAGGCCGAGCTGGAGTCGGTCGCCGGTGGCGTCGCCCCCGTCGCCGACAACAACGTCAACATCATCGCCGTCCTCATCCTCTGACGTTCCCACCCCCCACCGGGAGCCTCGATGACTGACATGACCGAGACCATCGCGTTCCGATCCGGCACCTACCGGACGGCCACCGTGGAGCAGACCTGGGAACGGGTCGGTGGCATGCTCGACCGGTTCCGGATCACCCGGGTCGCCGACATCACCCGGCTCGACGAGATCGGCCTACCGGTGCACGTCGCCTACCGGCCCGTCGGAGCCACAATGGCGGTGAGCGTCGGCACCGGTGCCACGGCGACGCAGTCCCGGGTCAGCGCGGTGATGGAGAGCATCGAGTCCTGGCATGCCGAGAACCTCCGGCCGGGGACCGTGGTCCGGTCCCCGGCCGAGGCGCTCGACCTGCCGTACGACATCCGGTGGCTGCACCTGGCGGAACGGTCGCCCCTGACCTCCGCCGTCGAACTCGACTGGGTGGCCGGCCGCGGGCTGCTGACCGGCGCGCGTTGCCTGGTGCCCCGCGCCACAATCGAACTGGACTTCACCATCCGGCGTGGCTGGGACCGCGCCCTGTTCACTCCCAGCAGCAACGGGTTGGCCACCGGCAACACCTTCGCCGAGGCCAGCCTGCACGCCCTGCTGGAGGTCGTCGAGCGGGACTGCATCGCCCCGTACTGCACCTCGCCGTTGGACGAGCGCACCTACACCGACCCGGGCACCGCCACGAACGCGATGACCCGCACCGTGCACGACGCGCTGGTGCGCGCCGGCTGCTGGGTGGAGGTCTGCGACATCACGAACGCGGTAGGTGTGCCCTGCTATGCCGCCTCGATCTGGTCGCCGGACCTGCCTGTCACCTTCGGCGGCTTCGGCTGCCACCTGGACCCGGAGATCGCCGTCGGGCGGGCCATGTCGGAGGCGGCCCAGTCGCGGCTGGTAATGGTCTCCGGAGCCCGCGACGACATCGACGCCACCGCGTACCACGACGTCGGTGCGCCGCCGGTGCCGCCGCCCACCGTCGATCGGCCGGTCCGGCCGGTCCGCCGGGACCTCCCGCCGGCCGGAGACGTGACCCAGGTGCTGCGCGAGCTGGCGTCGCGGGTGCAGCGGATCACCGGCGTCGAGCCGTTCAGCGTCGACCTGACCCACGACGAGATCGGCATTCCGGTGAGCAAGGTGTTCGCCCCCGGCCTGCGGATGTTCGACGAGCGGGCCCTGAGTACCCGACCAGGAGTGCCCCGTGACTGACGTCGTCTTCATCGGTCCGAGCCTGCCGGCGGACGAGGTCGCCCGGCTGCTGCCCGACGCGGTGGTGCTGCCGCCCGTCGCGCACGGCGACCTGCTCCGCCTGGACGTCGGACCCGGCGACCGGGTCCTCGTCATCGACGGGTTCTTCCTGCAACACCCGCCGGTACGCCACCGGGAGATCCTCGACCTGCTCGACCGTGGGGTGACAGTGGCCGGCGCCGCAAGCATGGGTGCGCTGCGCGCCGCCGAGCTGTGGCCGTTCGGGATGCGTGGTGTAGGCGAGGTGTTCCAGCTCTACCGCGACGGCGTCGTCACCGGCGACGACGAGGTGGCAGTGGTGCACGGGCCCGCCGACGAGGGCCACCGCACGTTGAGCGAGCCGCTTGTCAACATCCGGGTCGCGCTGCGCCGCGCCGTCGTCGACGGGGTGCTCAGCGACGCCGAAGCCGGGCTGCTGCTGGACCTGTGCCGGGACCTGCCCTTCCGGCGGCGGTCGTACCGCGCGCTGGAGCGCACCGCGCCGCCCGAGGCGGCGCCCGTTGTGGACCGTTTCCTGACGTGGCACCGGCGCGACCCCTCCGACGCCAAGGGCGCCGACGCGCGACTGCTGCTGTCGATGGCCGCGGACAACGCGCCCGAGCTGTGCCCGGCGCACGACGGCGACCAGCCGATCGACAATCTGCACACCCGCTTCATGGACAGCTGGCGATCACGGTTCGCCGGGGCTTCTGTCGGCGGGCACTGGGTAAGCGACCGGGAGGCCGCGGCGGCACTGATGCTGCTGCACCCTGAGACGCCGACCTGGCATCGACGCAGCGTGCTGGCCGGGCTGGCCGCTGTCGACATCGCCGACCCGACGGCCGAGGAGCGCGCCCACGAGGTGGCCCGTCAGCGAGGACTGACCGCAGCGGGCTCCCACGGCTGGGACTGGCTCACCGACCGGGAACGGGGCCTCGACGATCGCGAGGCGGTGCTGCGGATGCTGGTGCGAGCGTTCGGCACCACGCCGTACCGCAGCCTGGCGCTGTGGATGGTCGCGGCGCCGCTGCGTACCCCGGCGCTGCTCGCCGCCGCGCGGCAGGTCGCGGCGATCGCCGCGTCGCTGAACGAGACAGTCGTTCCGCGTACGACGGGACACCGCCGCCCGGGTGGTCGGCTCCACTTCCGCACCGAGGTCATCGACGCGTGTTTCGCCAGTCTGTGGGGCTGTGACGTCGACGGGCTGGAAGCGGCGGCGTGGGACCGGGGCTTCGTCGACCTGTCGGCGTTCCGGTACGCCGCCGAACCGTTCGTGGCGTACGTCAAGGCATTCGGCGCCCCGCGGCTGCCGGCGGTGGCGCAGCGCGTGCAGGAGGAAACCCTTGCCGGTTCCGCGGCCCGGGTCAGCTGAGGAGGCGTCGATGAGCGGCACGGTGAAGGCGGCACTGATCTACCCCCCGCTTACCGATCCCACCTCGGGATACCACTCCCTGAACTATCTCGACTCGTACGCGCGGGCGCAGGGTCACCGGCCGGCGGACATCATCGACGCCAACATCGAGGCGTTCCACCACTCCCACACCCCGTCGGCGTACGAGTGGCTGCGGCGGGAGCTGTCCCGGCTCTCGATCGACGACCTCAGCGGCCCGGACGCGCTGATGGCCCGGGCGAACCAGCTCGGCCTGCCCGACCCCGACCCGGAGCGGCTGCGCCGGTCGATCGGGGTCCTACAGGATCCGACACTGTTCTACGACTACGGGCACTACCAGGACGCCGTCGAGGGCGTGATCTCCTGGATGGACGCGCTCGGCGCCGTCGGGTTCCCCGGGCAGTTCCGCGCCGGTTTCCGGCTGCAACCGCCGCCGATGATCTCGATCGGTTCGGTGGCCGCGCTTACCGACGAGGCGATGCTCGCCCGGCTCAACAGGCCCTTCCAGCCGTACTACGAGGACGTGTTGATCCCACGGCTGGCCGCCGCTGGGCACCAGGTGATCGGGATCAGCGCCACCTACCAGTGGCAGCTACCGTTCGCGCTCTGGATCGCGCGGCTCGTCCGCCGGGCCTGCCCGGACGCCTTCCTCGTCGCCGGTGGCACGGAGATCTCGGACGTCTGGAAGTGCGCAAGCAAACCCGAGTACGTCTTCCAGGTGCTTGCCGACTTCGACGCGATAGTGGTCGGCGAGGGGGAGAGCGCGTACACGGAGATCCTGGACGCGGTGGCGGCCGGGACGCTGCCGGCGGGGCACCCCAACGTCCGACTGCACCCGAAGTACGGCCGCCAGCGCCAGTTGCCCCTGCGCTACGAGCGCCTGGCGCAGATGCCGGTCCCGGACTTCTCCGGCCTGCCCTGGGACCTCTACCTCAGCCCGGAGCGGTTCGTCTACTATTCGCCGACCCGGGGCTGCTACTGGAACAAGTGCACGTTCTGCGACTACGGCCTGAACACCGACGGCCCCACCAGCCCGTGGCGGCAGGACACGGTGGACAAGATGATCACCGACGTCACGGAGCTGTCGAAGTTCGCCAAGTTCATCTACTTCTCGGTGGACGTGCTCGCGCCCGCGACGATCCTGCGCTTCGCCGAGCAGGCAGTCGAGCGAGGGCTGGACTTTCGCTGGGGCGCCGAGATCCGGTTGGAGAAGTACTGGTCGGACGAGCGCTGCGAGCTGTTGCGGCGCAGCGGCTGTGTCGCCATCTCGGTCGGCTTCGAGTCCGGCAACCAGCGCATCCTGGACCTGATCGACAAGGGCACCAAGCCGGAGCAGGTACGGCGCACCATGACCGCGATGACCAAGGCCAACATCGGTGTGCAGATGATGGGCTTCACCGGGTTTCCCACCGAGACCCGCGAAGAGGCGTTGGACAGCATCACGTTCCTGCGCGACAACCCGGACCTGTGGACCCTCGGCGGGCTCGGAGACTTCATGCTGACCCCGGGCGCGATCGTCGCGAAGGAGCCGGAGCGGTTCGGCCTCACGAACGTGCGGCCGGTGGAGGGCTCGGACATCGTCCGGGTCCTCCAGTACGACGAGCCGGTGACCGAGGCGGCGCAGGCCGAGGTCGCCCAGGCCAAGGCCGGTCTCAACCCCGGGCACTACCACCGTCCGTGGCTGGGCAGCACCGACACCCCGCACACGTTCTTCTACCACGACCGCTACGGCACGGCGGTGCGCGGCGTGCTCGCCAATGACCGGGTCCGACACGACGGCGACGACGAGACCGAGTTCCTCGCCAACGGTTCCTTCGTGGACCACGACGACGAGCAGGTCCGAGAGGCGTACCGGCGGATGCGGTCGGACGACCAGGACGGCGTCCCCGGCGACCTGCCGGCGGACCGGCACCTGTTCCGCCGGGCCGACGGCCAGGTGTTCGCGCTCAACCGCAGCAGCCGGCTGTTCCTGGATCTCTTCACCGCGCCGCTCACCCTCGCCGAGGCGCAGCGTCGGCTGTGGATCGTCGAACGGACGGTCGCGGACCGGGTGTGGCGGACCTTCATCGAGCAGCGGCTGATCCGTCGGCATCGGCTCCCGGCCGAGCCGGGGCTGTGACCCGAACGCTTGTGACACGACCGCTGGTGACCCGACCGCTGGTGACACGACACGCGCGCCCGTCGACCCGGGCCTGACCTGCCGACCTGCCTTCGAGATGGGGCGTTTCCGCCTCCGGCGCGTCGACTCGCCGGGGCCGGGGCGGTCGTGCTCACCGACGCACCGCTGCCGCGGCGACGGCACAAATCGACCGACATTACAGTGACATACGTCACAGTCCTTGTCCCAAGCATGGGTTTAGCTGCTGGTGGCAGCAAGTATTCGAGCCGTCTCTTTCGGTGATCGGACTTTAGTACAGTACCGACCCCCTGACGCGGCGTACATGCTGACCAAGAGCAATGTAAATGCCGAGATGCTGTTGTGACCGGCCTGCGCCGGTTCTTGTTTCGGCACCCCTGCTCTGGCTGTAGTCGGATCTCCAGGGGCATCCTCGCCGGCATTCTTTGCCGCGCTTGCTAATCGGGAGTGAGTAATGCCAGTCGACCTTGCTCGTGAGCCTGCTTTGTCAGGTCATGTTGACTTCGATTTCTCCAACATCGAAGCCGGAGTCCGAAAGGAGTTGCGGCAGTTGTGCAAGCTGGACAACTACCACGCTCCGCTCGCCATACTCACCGACTTCGCAGTGATCGCCTTCTCTGTCTATCTATGTCTGGGTCTGTCCTGGTGGTTCTATCCGATATCCGCGATCCTGATCGGTTCCACGCAGCGGGGATTCGTCAACCTGCTGCACGAGTCGTCACACAAGGTGCTCGCCCGGAACCAGAAGCTCAACCTGATACTCGGCACGATCTTCTCCGGCTATCTCGTGCTCCACCTGTACAACCCGTACCGGAACACGCACATCGGCTACCACCACCGCTACCTGGGCGATCCCGAGAAGGATCCCGACTACTCGTTCCACGTCGAGTGCGGCCTGTACGACCACCGAGAATCCGATGTGGTCTTCTTCGGCAAGAACATCCTGCTGAGCATCCTCGGCTTCCGCACACCGCAGTACATCAAGTACGTCATCGACGACCGCATCTTCTGCAAGATGCCGCAGGCGAAGGTCTCCATGCCTATCTCGCTGCGTGCGGAGCGTCTCATCATCGTCGCCCAGTGGCTCGCCATCGTCGGTATCGCATTCGCGTTCGGATGGGCAACTCTTATATTGCTCTTCTGGTTCGTGCCCATGTTCACGACCGCCATCGCCATCGGTTGGCTGACGGAGCTCGCTGAGCATTACCCGCTGCCCGAGAGCGAAGAAAAGCAGGTCCTCATGACCCGCAACCGGCACGGCTGGGCCATCGAGAACTTTCTGCTCGGACGGCACCACGACAACTACCACCTCGTGCACCACCTCAACACGGGTGTGCCGTTCTGGAATATGAAGAATGCGCACGCCGCCCTGCTCAAGGACAAGGCATACGCGGGTTGGGACAGCATGTGGGCCGGCATCGTCACCCGGCCGCCGGGGCAGGGAAACAAGGAGACGTTGATCAGCTACGCCTCGAAGTACCGCAGATGGCGGCGCGAAGGCGGGGATCCGGCGACGGCGTCCACGACCTTCGCCGAGGTACTGGCCATGAAGCACGCCACCCAGCGTGCCGCTGAGCTTGAAGGTGCGACCCGATGACGATCACGAACCTCACCACGGACGGACGCGACATGAGCATTGTGGAGCCTGACCTGCGGTCTGCCACCGCCGCCCTGAAAGTTCTGGCGGCCGGCCTGTCCTACCGAACCGCGTTCGCGGAGAGCGCCCTGCTGCGGGAGACGCTCTGGCCCGCGGCCAGCCGCTACATCGTCGCGCAGAACCGCGCGGGCCTTCTCCGCCGACTGCCGATTCTCGCCGAGGCCGGCTACGCCGTCGGTGTCGAGGTCGTCGGCGAGGAGGCCCAGGACGCCGCGGAGATCCAGGGCGTCGTGGCCGAGTACGAGGCGCTCATAAGCGAATCCAGCGAGGCGTTGAGCCAACCCGTACAGCTCGGCTTCGACCTGTCCAACGTGGGCGCTCTCATCTCACCGGAGATGGCGTACGAGAACACGGCCCGCCTACTGGAGGCAGCTGCCACCAAGGGCATGGACATCATCATCAGCATGGAGAACTCCACATTCGTGGACGGGATCCTCGACGTGTTCCGGCAACTGGCCGGTAAGTACGACAACGTCGGCCTGACCCTCCAGGCGCACCTGCACCGCACGGCCGACGACATCGAGTCGCTCGCCGACACGGGCGCCAAGTTCCGCCTGGTCAAGGGTGTCTACCGGGAGTCGCCCGACGTGGCGCTGCCCCGCGGACCAGAACTCGACGAACGATACGTAACCCTCCTCGAACGGCTGACCACCCTCCAGAGCCGGGTCACCTGCGCCTCGCAGGACCCCGCCGTGCACGATCTCGCCGCTCGTCGCGGGCTGCTCAGCCGCGTCGAGGAGGTGGAGATGCTGCACGGCGTACGGCCCGATCTCCTCCGCAGCCTGCGCGACCAGGGTGTGCCCGTCCGGGTCGCCACCGTGTACGGCGAGAACTGGTGGCTGCACTTCCTGCACCGCCTCGCCGAGTACCCGCCGAACGTCCTCACCGCCCTGGCAGACCTGCACGATCCGCGCCGGATCGAGTTCGGTCGTGACTACCGCTGACGAGCACACGGCGGCGGTCCTCGGCCGCACCGACGAGGAAAGGATGCCCGTGTCTACCTCGACTCACCGGGACGCAACCGACCGGAGCGGGGGGATCGGTCCGGAGACCCGGCAGATCCTCACCGACCTGATCCGGGAGAAGTACCCGATTTTCGTCATGCCGTCGTGGTTCGTCACCACCGAGGCGGCGCAGGTGGGTCACCTGCTGAGCGCGGCGGTGGGGGAGCTCACCCGCCGAGACCCGGCACGGCGGCACCGCACGTTCTTCGCCAACTCGGGCCTCGAGGCGCTGCACGGTGCGGTCAAGTTGCTCCGCCACCACGGGCTCGACCGGGCGCACCAGCATGGCGGCCGGGTCGTCGTGCTGGATCCGGACCCCATGCTGGCCCGCCGGTTCGATCCGCTGGACGCCGGCCCGGCGAGAGCCCTGGTGCCCGGCGTCGTGGTGGTCGACACGGCCGCCGAGTTGGAGCGCCTGCTCCGAGACGGTGAGCACTGCGGCGTCATCCTCCGGGACACCGCACTCGACGAGGCCCAGGCCGGTCGCCTCGCCGTCGAGTGCCGGCGGCGCGGCGTCCCGATCGCACTCGACCTCGGCACCTTCGACTTCACCCGGGCGCGTTCTCCGCTCGCCGAGGCGGTGGAGCCCGATCTCGTCCTCGTCGGTGGGTCCCTGACGGACCACGAGGTGCCGTTCGGGGCGGTCGTCGGCACTACCGAACTCTTCGCGGTCTGGTCGGGGAAGCGCGCCTTCCTGCACTCGAACACCTACGGCGGCAATTCGCTCGCGATGCGCAAGGTCATGGCCGTGCTGCACCGCAGGTGGTCGGCCGACGCCCCGGTCCGCAGGGCGTCCGAGGAACTAGCCCGAGACTGGGGGCGAACCCTGCGCGCCTACGCCGAGCACGTCAATCCGGGCACGGCGGAACTGCACCGCAAGACGTACGGGGCGCTGCACGTCGTACGCGCCTCGGGTTCGCGGCTGACCGTGCAGCTGGACTCCGGGCGCCGCGTCGAGGTGCTTGACGGGCTCTGCGGCGCGGGCCTGGGCGTCAACGGGCACAACCCGGACGACCTGGTCAGCGACGTGCTGGATCGACACGACGACGACGTGGACTACGTCGCTCGGTTGGAGGAGGTGCTGGCCGCGGAGACGGGGCTGGCCCGATCCTTTCCCGCCGTCAGCGGCGCGTCCGCCGTGGAGAACGGCGTCACCCTCGCCATGCTCGCCCGACCGCGCACCGGCCGGATGATCGTCTTCCGGCACAACTACGGCGGCAAGACTTTGGTCTCGCTGCTCGCGACAGCGGCGGAACGTACCAGGGAGCCCTTCGGGCCGCTCTACGAGAACGTGCGATATCTCGACCCCTTCGGCCCGGACGTCGTCAGCGAGTTTCAGGCGGAACTCGCCACCGGGGACGTGGGTCTCGTCTGGATCGAGATCGTGCACGGCAGTTCCGACGCGTACGAGCCCATCCCCGACGAGCTGCTCGCCGTCGTGGCCCGGGAGCGTACGACCCACGGCTTCCTGGTCGGGGTCGACGAGGTGCTGACGTCGTTCTACCGGTGTGGCCGCCGGTTCGCCTTCCAGGGCCGGCTGCCCGAGGTGGACATCGTGTCGTTGTCGAAGGCACTGAGCTACGGCTGTTTTCCGACCGGCGCCACGATGGTGTCCGAGTCGGTGTACCAGCAGGCCCGCCGGAGCGCACCGGACCTCGTGGACGACCTGCGCAACCGCCACGCCGACCAGTTCGGGGCACACGTCGCGCTGCACGCCGTCGCCCAGGTCGATCGCCTCGGACTACCGAGCCGGACCGAGGCGCTCGCCGCCGTCGTGGCCACTGGCATCGACACCCTGCCCCGGCGATCCAGGAGCATCGGCCGTCGGTTCGTGGTCGGGCTGATGGGACGCCTGGAGGTGCTACCACCTCGCCTGATGCGCCGGTTCGTACGCCAGGACGGCGACGCGCTGACGACGATGACCATGCTGTGGTGGATCCTCCACGCCCGGGTGTTCGTCGTCTACGACCTCTTCCTCCTTCCCACGATCGCCAGCACGGCCGAGGCCCGGTACTTCGCGAGCCGCGTCACCGAGCTGGCCGCGACAAGCCCGTACACGATGCTGCGGCAGGTCGGCGCGCTCGTCGTGCGGGAACGCCTCGCCGCCCTTCGTGGCCGCCGCCGACCGGACGTCGAGCACCTACCGCTGAGGAGCGGCACATGAACGATCAGCCCGAGGCCGTGGTGCGTCGATTCTTCGACCTCTTCGACAAGGGGGACCTTCCTGCGATCAAAGGGCTGCTCGACCCGGAGTTCGAGTGGATCTACCACGGGCCGCCGTCGCTACCGTGGGCAGGCGTCTACCACGGGGAGGTCGGATTCGACCGGTTCTTCGAGATCGTCCGGGGCCTGATCCGGGTTCGCGAGTGTGTGCCGTACCGGTTCATCGCCGCCGGCGACGAGGTGGTCGTCCTCGGGGTGAGCCGCACCGACGTGATCGCCAACGGCGCCGAGTACGAGGCGCAGTGGATGAACGTCTTCACGGTCCGCGACGGGCTGATCGTCCGCTACCTGGACCTCTACGACACGGCCACTGTGGTCGAAGCCCTCCAGAAGAGCGCCGGACCGACTGACAGCGGTCCCCGTCAGCAGCGTCCCGCCTAGGAGGTCGGAGCGATGCCGACGGACGGCGGCACCGGTGCCGTGAGCATTCCGGAAGCATTCGACCAGGTCCTGCGTACGTCGCCGGAGCGGGTAGCGCTGCGCTGCGGCGCGGACGCGTTGACCTACCGGGACCTCGACGTGTGCGCACACCGGGTGGCCCGGGACCTGGTCCACCGGATCGCCCCCGAGGACCTCGTCGCGGTCTGCGCGACGGTGTCGCCCCAGGTCGTCGCAGCCCTGCTCGGCGTCCTGCGTGCCGGCGGGGCGTACCTGCCGTTGGACCCCGGGCTGCCGGATGCGCGGCTGGCAATGATGCTCGCCGACAGCGGAGTACGGCACGCCCTCGTGCGCTCGCCGGACGCGGAGCGGATCCGGCGGCTGGCCCCGCCGGGGATCGACGTGCTGGCGATCGACGACCAGTACGGCCCGACGGTCGCCGACCGGGTGGCCGGCACCCGCGACCTTCCAAACCTGGGCGGGACGGCTCTCGCGTACGCCATGTACACCTCCGGCAGCACGGGCCGGCCGAAGGCGGTGCTCATCGAGCACGTCTCGGTCGTGGCGCTGGCACGTCACGACCGGTTGGGCATACGGCCGCAGGACGTGCTGTTGCAACTGGCGCCGCTGACCGTCGACCCGTCGGTGTTCGAGATCTGGGGCGCACTGCTCAACGGCGCCACTCTCGTACTGCCGCCCGACCCTCGTCCGAGCCTGCACCAGATCGCCGACCTGCTGGTGCGGTACGAGATCACCGTGCTGCGGTTAGCGGCACCGCTGCTGGCGATGGTCGTCGACCATCACCGCGCTGCGTTGCGCGGGCTTCGGCTTCTCGTGTCCGGCGGCGACCGGGCGTCGGTGCGGGCGGTCCGCGAGGTCCTGGCCACGGTGCCGGATTGCACGGTCGTCAACGGCTACGGACCCACCGAAGCGACCGTCTACGCCACCTGGCACCCGATGACCCGCTACGACGAGGCGTGGCCGTCGGTGCCGATCGGAACGCCGTTGTTCGGCGGTCCGGCCCTCGTGCTCGACGAGCAGCTCAGACCCGTGCCACCGGGCCAGGTGGGGGAGTTGTGCGTACAGGGGCCGGGGTTGGCGCGCGGTTATCTGCGGGACCCGGGCAAGACCGCGGCGTGTTTCGTACCGCATCCGTCGCGCCAGGGCCAACGGGTCTACCGCACCGGCGACCGGGTCCGGCTGCTCCCCGACGGAAACCTCGAATACCTCGGTCGCGGGGACGACCAGATCAAGGTGCGCGGCTACCGCGTCGAACTCGGCGAGGTGGAACGCGCGCTCGACGACCACCCGTCGGTTCGTGAGGCCGCGGTGGTCATGGTGTCGGCAGTCCCCGCCGGCCGCCTCACCGCGTTCGTCGTGCCGGTGCCGGGGGCGCACCTCACCCCGGCCGAGGTGCGGGTCCGACTCGCAGCCGTCCTGCCCGGCCACATGGTCCCGTCGGTGACCGTCGTCGGGGCGCTGCCCCGCACGGCCAACGGCAAGACCGACCGGCAACGGCTCGCCGCCCTCGGCGCGGTGCCCGCTGCCGGCGTTCCGAGCGGCGATGCCGAGATGACCGGAGCGCAGCGGATGATCGGCGCCATCTGGGCGCGTGTCCTGGGCCAGCCGGTGGTCGGGGCCGACGACACCCTCCTCGGTCTCGGCGGCGACTCGCTCGCGGCACTGGAGATCCTGGCCCACCTCCGGCGTGAGTGTGGTGTGTCGCTGTCCCTCGCGGACCTCATGGAGGGCTCCACCGTCCGCGACGTGGCACGCCGCGTCGCGCAGGGCAGCGGCTCGCCGACCACCCGCCTGGCACCAGGTGCGAGCGTGCGGGTGCCCTTGTTGCCGAGCCAGGAGGGCGTCTGGTTCGAGGATCGGCTGGCCGGCGCGGGCCGGTACAACATCGGCCGGACCTTCATCGTCCGCGGCACACTCGACGAGCCCGGCCTGCGGCGTGCCATCCGCGCGCTCGCCGACCGCCAGCAGGCCGTCAGGACCGTCATCGCGCATGACGCGGACGGGCTGTGGCAGGTCAGCGCCGCCGACGGCGGCCCCGCCGTCACCCTTACCGACCTGCGGCACCTGCCGTTCGACGAGGCGCGACAGGCAGCACAGACCCGGATCGACACCGCCGCCGCGCGCCAGGTCGAGCTGGGCGAGCCCCTCGTCCGCATCGAGGTGCTCCGCCTCGCCGACGACAAGTGGATGGTCGACGTCAACCTCCACCACCTCGTCGCGGACGACTGGTCGTGCGGCATCTTCTTCCTCGAGCTGGCCACGCTCTACGAGAACCGGGAGCACCTCGACGAATCCCCGCTGCCACCGTTGGAGTTCCAGTTCGCCGACCACGTACGCCGCGAGCGCCGCCGACAGGCCGAGCGACGCGCGGAGGTCGCCGAGACACTGCGCCGCCGGTTCGCCGGTTACCCGGGGCCGTTCGAACTGCCCACCGACCTGGCGAGGCCCGCAGCGCCGACCGGAAACGGTGACCTGGTCCGCCTCGAACTCGACGCCGAGCTGACCGCCGCTGCCGCCGCCGCTGCCCGACAGCACGGCGTGAGCCGGTTCATGCTCGCGCTCGCCGCCGTCCACGTCGTCCTGTCCCGCTACGCCGAGCGGGACGACCTCGCCCTCGGAGTGCCCGTCGCCGGCCGGGATGTCCCGGGCAGCGACCGCCTCATCGGCTACTTCGTCACCATGTCGCTCGCCCGCATCAACCCTCCGCCGGACGCCACGGTCGCCGATCTGTTGCGGCACGTTCGTGAGGTCTGCCTGGAGCTGTACGGGCAGGAGGGCGTGCCGACGCACACCGTTGCCGAGGACGTCGGCCTCGGCGGTGCGCCGCTGTTCCAAGCGGTCGTCAACTACCAGCAGCGGTCGAGCGGCACGCTACGGCTGGGTGCCGCCCAGGTCACCGCCGTGCCGCCACCGCCCCGAAGGACCGCCAAGTTCGACCTGTCCTTCGGCTTTCGGGAACTCGGTGACCGGGTCGCCGTCGAGGTCGAGTTCAACACGGACCTGTTCCGCGCCGACACCGTCCGGCAACTCGGCGAGCACCTGTCGAACGCGCTCCGGTGGCTGAGCGCGCACCCGACCGACCCCCTCCGGCAGGCGCGACTCGCCGGACCAACCGAGTTCGCGGCGCTTGCCGTCGGCGGCCAGGTGCCCGCCGTCGACGCCGCCCCGGGCCCGCTGCACGAGTTGGTGCGCGCCCAGGCCCGCCGAGGGCCGGACCGGATCGCCGTGGTGGGCGACCAGGAGACGCTGACCTACCGGGAGCTGGACGAGCGCAGCGACCGCGTCGCGGCGGGACTGCGCGCGGCAGGGCTGCGCCCCGGCTCGTACGTCGCGGTCTGCCTGGAGCGGTCGCCGGAGCTGTTGGTCGCCCTGCTCGCTGTCCTGAAGGCCGGTGCGGCCTACGTCCCGCTGGACCCGTCGCATCCGCGCGACCGGTTGACACGGATGATTGTCGACGCGCAGGTGGCCCTCGTCCTTTCCGGAAAGGGCCTCGTCGAGCAGCTCTTCGGTGCCGAACCCCTCGGCGCCCCCACTGTCGACATCCGGCAGTTGCAGGAGTTCGCCGGCCCGGACGCCAGCCCGCTTCCTACCGGCGTGGGCGACGCCGACACCCCCGCCTACGTCATCTACACCTCGGGCAGCACCGGCCGCCCGAGGGGAGTGGTCGTCACACACGCGGCAGTGGTCAACACCCTGTACGGCAACCTGCGGCGGCATCCGTTCCGGCCCGACGACATCTGGCTGCAGACGACCTCGCCCGGCTTCGACGTCGCCGCGTACGAGCAGTTCATGCCGCTGCTCTGCGGTGCCACCCTGGTCTACTGCTCCGACGAGCACCGCGCCGACCGGGGCGCCTTCACCCGGTTCGTCGCGCGCAACGGCATCACGGTCCTCGTCTGCGTACCCTCCTTTCTCCGGGCGCTGGCGCGTCCCAACCTGCCGTCGCTACGGATCCTCCTGGTGGCGGGTGAACCCGCCGACGAGCGCGACACACGCCACTACTCCGCCACCACCGTGGTGATCAACGGCTACGGCCCGACGGAGGCGGCGATCCTGGCCACCACCCACCAGGTGCTTCCCGACGATCTTCGGACCCGGGTTCCGATCGGGCGACCGCTGCCCGGAACGTCGGCCTTCGTGCTCGACCGGTTCGGCCAGCTCGCCGCCGTCGGGGTGCCGGGGGAGCTGTGCTTGGGCGGCGCGGGTCTGGCCGTCGGCTACTGGAACGACCCGGCGGCGACGGAAGCCCGGTTCGGCGTCGTTCCTGCCGTCGGCGGTCAGCGGCTCTACCGCACGGGGGATCGGGTGCGCTGGCTGCCCGACGGCAATCTGGACTTCCTCGGGCGCCTCGACGACCAGGTGAAGCTGCGTGGCTTCCGGATCGAACCGGCCGAGATCGAGACGGTGCTCGCCAGCCACCCGGACGTCGCCGAGGCCGCCGTGGTGCTGGCCGGCGAAGGAGACGACGCCGAACTCGTGGCCTTCGTCGTCGGACAGGTCGCCTCCGACACGCTGCGCGCCTTCGTGGCGCGCAGGCTTCCCCGCTACATGATCCCGGCGGCGTTCATGGCCGTGCCACAGATTCCGACGAACGGCAACGGCAAGACCGACCGCAGGGAACTCGCCCGCCGTGCCGCAGAGCGCACCGACCGACCCGGCGGGGAACAGCACCGGGCCGCCGCTGAGGGGCCGATGCCGGCCGTCCCGACCCTGTCCACGACGGCGCGCGTGGTCGCCGCCCTCTGGCGCGAGATCCTGCACACCGAGGTGAGATCGCTCGACGACGACTTCTTCGACGTCGGCGGGCACTCGCTGCGCCTGATCCGACTGCTCACCCGGATCGAGGAGGTCACCGGCGTCTCCATCGACATCAGGGATTTCCTCGCAGAGCCCACGGTCGGTGCCGTGGTCAGCCGGATCGAGGGCCGCCGGGAGGGGGTAGCCGTCGCGAGCGCCCAGGCGGTGCCGGAGGAGTCAGCCCTGCTCGACCCCTCGTGGCGCTTCCGGGGCACCCCTGCCGTACCTCCGCGGAACGTGCTGCTCACCGGCGCCACCGGACTGGTCGGGATGTTCGTTCTCGCGGAACTGCTCCGGCACACCGACGCCGAGGTGCGCTGTCTGGTCCGAGCCACCTCGCAACGGGAGGGCAGACGGCGGCTCCAGGAGGTCGCCGACCGGTACCTGGTCGCCCTGGACGTCGCGAATCCACGACTCACGGTGGACGTCGGGAACCTCGCGGCGCCTGCCCTGGGCGCGACCGCGGCTACCTGGGAGGCGCTCACGGACGTCGACGCCATCGTGCACGCCGGCGCACGGGTACACCACCTGTCACCGTATTCGGTGAACGCGCCCACAAACGTGCGTGGGACCGCCGAACTCCTCCGCCTGCTCGATGCGGGGCGCGCGAAGCGTCTGCACCACCTCTCGACGACCGCGGTGTTCGCCGACGGCCCTGCACGCCAGGTCGACGAGTGGTCCTCCACAGCCGACGAGCGGCACTCGCCCGCACGCGGGTACTCGGCGAGCAAGTGGGCGGCCGAGCGCCTGATCGCCAGGGCGTCCACACAGGGCGCCGAGTCGGTGGTGTACCGGCTGGGTCGGGTTTTCGGCGACACCGTCCACGGTGCCGTCAACGTCGACGACATGTTCTGCCGCCTGCTGCTTACCGCCAGGCGGTTGGGGTGCTATCCGACCGGCGCTGCGGCCCGCGCCGACCTGCTGCCCGTGGACGTCGCCGCGCGGGCGGTGGTCAGCGGGGTGCTTGACGACGCACCGATGCCGGTGCAGCACCTCCACCAGCGCTACGGCGTCGACCTCGGTGCCTTCATGGCGGTCCATGACCGGATGTTCGGCACGACGTCGTCCGCGGTGCCGCTAAGCGTGTGGGTCGACCGGATCCGTGCGGCTGCGGCTGGTGGCACCGAGTTGCCCGCCCTGCCCTATCTGCACCATCTGGGCGACGACGGCGTTCGAGGCGGGGCGCGACTCGACAGCGACGCCACCGTGCGGGACCTCAACCGTCGCGGCGTCACCCTGCCTGCCTTCGGCCCGGACCTGATCGAGAAGTGCTGGGGGTACCTGCACGGCCAGGGACATCTTCAGGACGAAGGAGTGGAATGACCCCTGTCCAGCCTGACGCGACCGCTGCGGTCGCCGAATCGGCCGACCATCCGACGTACCCGATGAGCCGTGGCTGCCCGTTCGACCCGCCACCGGCTGCCAGCGCGCTCCGCGCGGTCGGCCCCCGACGCGTCACGATCTGGGACGGCAGCCACCCGTGGCTCTTCACCCGGTATGACGACGTACGCGTGGTGCTCTCCGACCCCCGGTTCAGTGCCGACAAGTCACGGCCCGGCTTTCCGCTGTCCAGTGGCGTGGCGGCGGCGGAGGTGAATGTCGGCGCCACGATGCTCGTCATGGACGGGCAGGAGCACGCCGCCAACCGGCGGATGCTGATGCCCGAGTTCACCGTCCGACGCAGCGAGGAACGTCGCGCACAGATCACCCGAGTGGTCGACGGCCACCTTGACGCGCTGATCTCCGCCGGGAGTCCGAGCGACTTCGTCGCGACGGTGGCGCTGCCCACCGCGTTGTCGGTGATCTGTGAGCTGCTCGGCGTGCCGCACGAGGACGCGGAGTTCGTCCGGAGCCGCACGGCCACCATGGGTATGGTGGGCTTGACGCTGGCGGAGGCCACCGCGGCACGCGGCGAGATCTTCGACTACCTTGTCGCGCTCATCGGCGAGCGTGACCGGCGACCACGGGAAGACCTGATCAGCCGGTTGACGGCGCGGCACGTGCGCAGCGGGTCCGTGACCCGCGAGGTGCTCGCGGCGATGGCGTTGCTGGTGCTGACGGCGGGCCACGACACCGCCGCGAACATGATGTCCCTCGGTGTTCTCGCCTTGACGCAGCATCCCGAGCAGTTCGCGTACCTCCGTCGCGACCAGACACCGGCGACCGTGTCGCGGGTGACTGATGAACTGCTGCGCTACCTCACTGTGGTGCAGCGCGGCATCCGGCGGATCGCCACCACGGACGTGGAGGTCAACGGACACCGGGTCCGTGCCGGTGAGGGCGTCATCGCCGCAATCGACGTGGCGAACCGGGACGGTGACCATTTCCTTCAGGGTGACGAACTCGACGTCACCGCGCCGGCCCGTCACCATCTCGCCTTCGGGTACGGCAGCCACCAGTGCATCGGGCAGGCGCTGGCCCGAATCGAGTTGGAGGCGGTGTATGGCGGCGTCGCCCGGCGCACGCCGGGGCTGCGGCTCGCGACACCGCTGGAGGCCGTCCGGTTCAAATCAGACATGGCCGTGTACGGCGTGCACGAGTTGTTGGTGACGTGGTGAACCGACTCTGTCCCCGGAGGTTGTGGAGATGCGGGTAAGTGTGGATGCCGGCGCGTGCGTCGGAGCAGGTCTCTGTGTGCTGACGGCTCCCGAGGTCTTCGACCAGGATCCGGAGGACGGCATCGCGACCGTACGTGCCCAGGACCTCTCCGCCGACTCGGTGGAGGCTGTGCGGGAGGCGAGGTCCGTCTGCCCGGTGGAGGCGATCGAGTTGCGGGAGGAGTGACGGGACGAGCTGGCGCTACATGTTCCGTAGCGTGTAGGGGGCCGACGCGTATTCGCCGCCCTGCACGTCGTCCCCCTCGGCTGGGTCGTCGCCGTATCCGTGCCGCGCGGCGTTGTCGACGGGCCGGTAGCCGATCGCCGCCCATCCGGCGTCGTCCCAGAATCGCTTGGCGTTGTCCGAGACCGCGTACAGGGTGCGGAAGCCCGGATCGGGCGCGGTCAGGGAGGCCAGGATGAAACCGGTACAGTCGCGTGGGCTGAGCCAGGTCGCCGCGTGGCGCGGCTCGGTCGGGGCCGACTCCATACTGCCGATGCGCAGGCAGACCACCTGTGTGTCGAACTTGTCGTGGTACAGACGACCGAGCGCCTCGATCCCCGCCTTGCTGACGCCGTAGAGGCCGTCGGGACGCACCGGCCAGTCCGGGTGCACCAACTCGTCAGCCGGATAGAAGCCGGTGATCCGGTTGCTGCTGGCCAGCACGACGCGACGCAGGCGATGTCGACGAGCGGCCTCCAGCACGTGGTACGTGCCAAGCACGTTGACGTTCAGCAGATCGGCCAGTGGGGCCTCGTCGGCGATACCGCCGAGGTGCACCACGCAGTCGACGTCCTCCAGAGCCGCGACGACGGCGTCCGGATCGCGTAGGTCGACAATCCGTGCCGTCTCGGTGGGGCCCGCGTCGGAGATCGGCTGCTCGTCGAGGAGGACGAGCCGGTCAGCGTGCTCGGCCAGAACCGGGCGAACCACCGTTCCGATAGCGCCGGCCGCGCCTGTCAACGCGACTGTCCCCAGGGTCCTGGCCATGGATCCATCCTGTCAGGTTGGTGCCGGCGGGGCCGCCGACTCCCGGCGGTGTCGCGGGAGGTGTGGCCGGTGGAGCCGACTGTTGGCTGTCGGCGGCCTCACTTGTCAACAGCGTGATGCAGGCGACGATGCCGACCTTGAGCCGAGACTCCAGACCGAGCTTCGCCATGATCTCGGTGACATGGTGTTTGACGGTGCGTTCGGAGATCGTGAGATTACGGGCCACCTCGGCGTTCGCCATCCCGCACCCGAGGGCGTAGAAGACGTCCTTCTCCCGCTCGGTCAAGAGGTTGAGCCTGCTCGTCGCCTCTTCGAGGACGGTCGTGACTGTCAATCTGTACTCGGTCAGAACCAATGGAACCCCCGTGATTCAGATGCGACTGTGGGTCAGAGCCGTGCCACCTGTGCCGAACTCACCGGGTCACGTCGGCGAGAGCGGTCACCAGTCTCTCGACATCGGCTGGGGTGGTCCCGCGGCCCATGGAGATCCGAAGGAAGTCGTCGGCGCCCCGGTCGAGCGCGAACAACGGCGTGTGCGCACCGTGACCCACCCAGGCCCTGATGCCCTGCTCCGCAAGGCGGGCGTAGATGTCGGCGACCGGCAGCCGCTCGCTTGTCACCGAGACGATTCCCGACCTCCGGCTGGCCTGACCGAGCCGGGTGAGGCCCGGCATGGCGGAGACCTCCCTCTCCAGTACCGCGAAAAGGTCCCGCGATCGCTGGGCTTCCACCGGATCGAGGGCACGGTGCTCCTCGACGGCAACGCCCAGCCCCGCCCACACGGCGATGTTCCGTTCGGCCAGCTCGAAGCTCGACGCGTCGCTGATCAGCGCCTTCGTGTCCAGTGCTGCCGAGACCGTCATGGCGTGCACGTCCAGCACGGCCGGCGAGGCGACGGCGCGGTACTTGTCGGAGATGTGCGCGAAGCCGGTGCCCCGGGGGCCACACAGGAACTTGCGGCCCGCGCCGGTGTAGACGTCCGATCCGATCGACGCCACGTCGACATCGACGTTGCCGACCGCCTGGCACCCGTCGACCACGAACAGCGCGCGGGATCCCCGGACGATCGCGCCGATCCCGGCGACGTCGACCACCACCCCGCAGCAGGAGGGCAGGTGTGACACCGAGACGAGGGCGACGTCGTCGTTGAGATGCTTCGCGATCCAGTCGAGGTCGACGTCGCCCTGCGGGGTGCACGGCATGACGACGATGTCGATGCCGACACGTCGGCGCAGCTCGGCGAGGTGGAACAGGTTGCCGACGTAGTCGTACTCCGACACCCAGACCACGTCGCCCGCGGCCAGCGGAAGGTTTCCCACAAGGGTCGTCCAGGCACGGGTCGCGTTGTCGAAGAGGGCGACACCGGACGGCTCAGCGCCGAGCAGGCCGGCGAGACCGGCACGTGCCGCCGCGACAAGCCCTTCGCCGTGTGCCGCCTCAGCCTCGTAGGGACCCGAGGACGCCTCAAGCTCCAGGTACTGTCGGATGGCGTCGGTCACCGCCGGTGACGGTACGCCGGCACCGGCGACGTTGAAATGCAGCGGATCGGCCCCGGCGGTTGACGACACGGCGTTCATCGGCTTGTCCCTTCCAGGGTGGCCGGCACCACCTCATCGCTCGTCCACAGGTGTTTCACGGAGCTCAACGCCGCCACCGAGATCATGCCGAGGGCGACGACGCCGGCCACCACCGCCCAGGAGACCCGGGCGTCGGTCGCCGCGAGGAGCGGGAGGAACAGCAGAGGGGCCGCCAGCACACCGACGTTCACACCGGCGGCGTACAGGCCGATGTTGCGAGCCTTCAGGGCGGCCGGTGAGACAGCGCTGACGTGGTCCAGCATGGCCGGGAAGACGATCATCTCGCCGACGGTCCACCAGGCGGTGCCAAGCAGCAGCATCCAGGGATTCGCCCCGAAGCCCATCAGGCCGAAACCCACGAGCGCGCAGGCGTAACCGGCCAGCAGCGTCGTGCGGCGCCGCCAGTGGTTCATGAGATGGTTGAGGCCGATCTCGCAGGTGATGACCAGCAGCGCGTTCACCGCGAAGATGGCGCTCACCCACACCGCCGGGCTGCCGAGATTTTGGATCACGTACGCGCTGATGATGGTGGGCGGCAACGCGTAGGCGAGATGGATCGGCATGATCGAGGCGAAGAAGGACCAGAACCTCACCTCACTGCCGCGCCGGTCATGGCTCGGCGCGTCGTCGACCGCCTCTGCGGCCGGGGTGACCACGCTCTGCTGGATCCCGGCGAGCTTGGCGCGGGCCAGGATGCCGGCGGCGATCAGGTAGCCGACGGCGGTGCCCCAGATCAGCAAGCTCGGAGACACGTTGAACAGCACGCCCGCGAGCACCGGGCCGATGCCCATGCCCACGTTCACCGCCAGCCGCACGGCGGCGAAGGCGAACCGCCGCTGCGAATCCGGCATGATCATCGCGACAAGCGTGTACGAGACAGGATTGATCAGCTCGTAGCAGAAGCCCCAGGCGGCAGTCACCGCTACCAGCGGCCACATGCCCGGCATCACGGCCACCACGACGACCGACACCGCGACGCCGATCATGCCGAGCACCGCGACTCTGCGCTCCGACAGCCGTCTGCTCAGCTGGCTGACGACCAGGTCGGCCACCAGCGCGCCCACGCCGAACGCGCCGATCACCAGGCCGACGCCGGCCGGAGACAGCTCTTCGCGGGTGACCGCCAGGTAGGCCCCGTAGAACGGGAAGAGCATCACCGAGCTGCGCGCCACCGCGACGGAGATGAGGAGGCCGCGGATGGGCCGAAGACTGGCGAGGTTCTCCCGAAGGGTCGGCCTCATGTGTCGAGGCCGTACACGGACTCCCGGATGTCGTCGACAGCACGATAGTCACGTTCGAGGGACGCCTCGTCGGTCGCCGTCATGAAGACCCGCAGCGGGCTGGTCAGCAGATCGCGGGTGGGGACGAGGACGTCCCCGGGCTTGCGCTTGACCGTCAGCTCCACCACCGACGGCAGCTCCCGGATCCGGCGCACCGCGTCGTCGTTGATCGAGGTGATCCGGCCGGACAGCTCGGTAGGCGTGTTGAAGACGATGGCGGGCTGCCGCCGCTGATAGACCTTGCCCCCGTACTCGTCGAGGAACCGGTCGGTGTCGGCGTACGCCAGCGCGGTGAGATCCGCCTGGTTGCCGCCGAGGCAGAGGTCGTGGAAGCCGGGGTGCATGTTGCCGTTGAGCCGTGCTCCGACCTCCACGATGGCCGGACCGTCGGCGCGCATGATGACCTCGGAGTGCGCCGGGCCGTTCTGGATCCCCAGCGCGTCGAGCACCTTCCGCGTGTACGCGATCAGCGGGCCGCACACCGGATCGTCGGCGTTCATCAGCACATCGCGGTTGTAGATCGGCTTGCCGTTGGGCAGGAGCTGCTTGTCGTAGCGCCAGACGCCGCACACATACGCGTGACCGTCCGCGCTCACCGTGTCGACGATGTACTCGGTGCCCTCCAGGTAGCTCTGGACCAGCACCTGTTGGTTGGGTATGTCGAAGATGTCCTTGGATTCGAGGATCGACCTGAAGGCGTTGCGGAGGTCGGCCTCGTCGCGGCAGACGAACACGCCGTCCGTCGACGCCGAGGAGAGGGGCTTGGTGACGCACGGCCAGTGGCCACCGGTGTTCGCCCATTCGAGGGCCTGCTCGACGTCGCTGGTAAGCGTCTGGTCGGCCGTGACGAGGCCGGCGGCACGCACCACCTCGATCATGTCGTACTTGTTGCGTCGCGCGGACGACAGCGCCGAACCGTTGGTCCGGAGGCCGAGCACCTCGCTGAGCCGGTCGGCGAGAGGAACGCCGGGCTCCTGACCCGCCACCACGAACAGCGGCGAGATCTTCTCCAGATCCTTTACCGCTGTCTCTTCGTTGTCGTACACGAGAAAGTCTTCGTAGCTGTCCCGTGCGGGCGCCAGCATGCTCGGCATTAGCTCCGGGGTGCTCTGCAGGTGGAATACCGCGACGCCGAGGCGACGAAAGGCGCTGGGGAGGAAGTTACCCGTGCTGTAGGCATCCACCAACACACCTGTAGGACGTTTCACCGCTGATTCCCCTCGACTAATTTCGGCGTCCCAAAGGCCGAACAACAGGTTCGCGCACGTGGGCAGGCGTAGTGATCGGCCTCGGTGGTGATACTTCCACGGCCCCCGGGATCGGCGCGCCCCAAGATATCGCTATGGGGATAGACATCGTCTATTGTCGTACCGTGGTCATGACGCTCCAGTCCGTGCGCGCCTTCGTGGCCGTGGCGGGACAGGGATCCTTCGGTGAGGCGGCCCGCCTGTTGCAGGTGAGCCAACCGACCGTGAGCGCCGCTGTCGCCCGGCTGGAAGCCCACGCCGGCACCAAGCTGTTCCAGCGCGAGCTGGGTGGGGTGTCACTGACCGAGCGGGGGCTGCGGGTCCTGTCCCGGGCCGAGCAACTCGTGCACGTCGCCGACGAGCTGGAAGGCATTCTGCTCGACGACGAACCCCACGGCCTCACCCTCGGGTTCATGGGGGAGGCCGCCTCGTCGGTGACCGGGCAGATCGTCCGGATCGCCCAGCAGCGTCTCGGTCGCCCGGTCGAGCTGCGGCGGTTCGACTTCGACGACCCCAGTTGCGGGCTCGCCTCGGACACGACTGACCTGGCGATCATCTGGCCGCCACTCACGGCCGAGGACCTGGAACAACTGGTCGTGACCACGGATCGGCGAGCGATCGCCCTGCCGGTCACCGACCCGCTGGCCGGCCGTGAGGAGGTGCGGCCGGACGAGCTCGGCGACCGCCACTGGGTCGTGCCGCGCTCACCGGACGCGGCCTGGAACGCCTTCCGGCATCCCCAGATCCTCGATGTGACCCCGCTCGGAACGGTCAGCTCCGGGTCGCTGGAGGAGACCCTCGAACTCGTGTCGGCCGGCGCCGGCGTCGCGTTGCTCTCGGAGAGCACGGAGCAGCACTACGCGCGGGCGGGCGTCGTGATCGTGCCGCTGGCGGGAGACCTCCAGTGCACAGCGGCGCTGGCCTGGAAGCGACCCAACGAGCGACCCGTCGTCGCCGACATCGTCGCCGACATCCGTGCGATGAAACTGCCGCGGCGCTGATTGTGCCGGCTCCCACGGAATCCGATCGCCGACGATCGGCATAGGGTCGGGTACGGCGTTGACAGGACCACCGGAAGTGGGCAAAGCTTCGTCTATTGGCTCGACCGGCAAGCGCGTCACTCAACGGCCGGTGTGCCCGTGCCGACGGGTGGATCGGTGCGGCGGAGTGGCGGCGGCGGGAGTTGCGACTCCCCGGTGACCGGGTGGCCCCTACCGGCCCGACGGCGACGATTTGGCATTCAGTGCGGTCAATGTGGACGCCTGTGCGCCGGCACGCCTGGTCGACTGCCACCGCAGCACGTCCAGCTCGCGTCGAAGGCCGCGACCATCGGAGGCAGCAATGCACAAGAGACAGTTGACGTCGTTCATCGGCGTGGAATACACCGATCTGACCTACCGGGACCTTGAGCGCGGCGCGGTCTTCGACGATCTCACGGCCAGCCTGCACGACTCTGAGCTGGTGGTCGTCCGTGGCCTCGACCTCACCCCGCAGCAGCAGATCGCGCTGGCCTCACGACTCGGTGACCCGGTGCCGTTCATGCTGGCCGAGTACCGGCACCCGGAGTTCGCGCAGATCCTCGTCTCGTCGAACGAGGTGAAGGGGAACCGGCCGGTCGGCATCCCCCGGGTCGGCAACTTCTGGCACCAGGATTCGTCCTTCGCCCAGGACCCCGCTCCCTACACGATGCTGCACGGTGTCCGAGTGCCCGCAACCAGCGGCCACACCCTCTTCGCCAGCGCATTCGACGTGTACGACCGTCTGCCCACCGACTGGAAGCAGTTGCTGGAGGGTCGGACCGGCCGGCACACGCTCACCAAGCAGCAGCGGATCGGCGCCGAGCACGTCGGGCTCTCGATCGCGGAGATGAAGGCCCTCGTTGCGGTGCAGTACCCGGCGGTGGAGCACCCCGTGGTCCGTACCGACCCGCACACCGGCCGCCGATATCTCTACGCGAGCCGGGAGTACATGGACTCCGTTGTCGGGTTCGACGCCAACCAGAACGAGGCGTTCTTCGACCTCGTCGACGCCCTGGTGCAGGACCCCGACCACGTGTACGTCCACCGGTGGACACCGAACGACCTCCTGATCTGGCGGACCGCGACGACCTACCACGTCGCCACGGAGGTGGAGCCCGGGGTGTCCCGGACCGTGCATCGCGTCAGCATCGCGGCCGGCGCCAAAACGCCCCGGCCGGTCGGAGCTGAGGGCGCCGAGCGCAGCTCGGAGGCGATGGTATGAGCATGCCGGCGGGCGGCACCGGGTTGTTCGCCGTCGTGGACGGCTACTCCGCCGGGAGGTTCCTCCCGGCAGCGTTCGCCCGTGCCGGAGCGGCCGTCCTGCACGTTCAGAGCACACCCCGGTGGCTCACCTGCACGCCGGCTCCCGACCTGAGCCCATACGTCGGCAACATCGTGCACGACGGCGTGGAGCGCACCGCCGCGCGGCTCGCCGAGATGGGCGTCGCCGGGATCATCGCCGGGCAGGAGAGCGGCGTACCGGTCGCCGACCAGCTCGCGGAACGACTTGGTCTCGCCGGCAACGGCACCCGGCTGTCCCTGGCCCGACGCGACAAGTTCCACATGACCGAGGCACTGCGCGCTGCGGGCATCCGGTGCGCGCGACAGTGGAAGTCCGACGATGCCGCGCAACTCGCCGCCCTGGCGACGGCCGACGGGTCCTTCCCGTACGTGGTGAAGCCGCTGAGTTCGGCGTCGAGCGACGGGGTCGCCATCTGCCGAACCGCCGACCAGGTCAGGGCTGCTGCGACCCGGATCCTCGGCACGACCAACCTCTTCGAGCAGCCCAATGCCGAGGTGCTCATGCAGTCGTACCTCGACGGCGTCGAATACATCGTGGACGTCGTGCTACACGACGGCGTACGGCACGTGTGCGGGATCTGGCGGTACGACAAGCCGCTGCGCGACGGCCGCCGGCTCTACGACAAGGACGTCCTGCTCGCGCCGGACCAGGCGCCGGTGGCTGATCTGATCCGCTACGTGGACACCGTCCTGCCCGCGCTCGACATCCGGCACGGTGCCGCGCACGCGGAGGTCATCATGACCGCGGACGGCCCGGCGCTGGTGGAGGTGGGTGCGCGTCTCAACGGCAACATGGACCCCGAGTTCCACGATCTGTGCCTCGGCGGCAACCAGGCCGACCTCACCGCGCTCTCCTTCGTGCGGCCCGACGAGTTCGTCCGGCTCCACGGCGGGACCGTGTACCAGCGGCGGCGCGCGGCCCTGGTCTACAACGCCGAGACGAGCGCGACCGGCACGGTCGAGGCGGTCGACGAGGAGGTCCTGGCGAGCATCGCGGCACTGCCAACGGTCCGCCTGGTGGTGCCCAAACTACGCCCCGGTGATCGGATGCTCCCCACGGTGGACCTGCTCACCAGCACCCTTCGGGTGTACTTCGCAGGCGACTCCGACGCCGACGTGCTCGCCGACTACCGGCGGGTCGTCGCCATGAGGAACGCGGTGTACCGGCTCACCGATCCTGTCCCACACGCCTCGCTGAGCGGCGCGCGGTGAGCGTCACCATCCGCGCCGACCTGGCCGCGCTCCCGCCGTACGTCATTCCCCGGCAACCGCCGGGTGCCGTCCTGCTCAACAGCAACGAGTCGCCGGTCGCCCCACCCGACGCGGTCGTCACCGCAGTGGCTGCTGCCGCCGCCGCGATGCACCGCTACCCCGACTGGACGTCGTCGGAGTTGGTCGACCGGTTGTCGCACTCGCTGACGGTGGACCCGTCCCGCATCGCGGTCGGCTGCGGATCGGTGAGCCTGTGCCAGCAACTGCTTCAGGCGGTCTGCGGGCCCGGTGACGAAGTGGTGCACGCGTGGCGGTCCTTCGAGGCGTACCCCGTCCTCACCCGGATCGTCGGGGCGACGCCGGTCGCCGTTCCGCTCGACGCCGACCAACGACACGACCTGACCGCGATGCTCGCGGCGATCACGCCGGCCACCCGCGTCGTGTTCGTCTGCAACCCCAACAACCCGACCGGTACGGCGGTCTCGCGCGACGCCCTCCGCGACTTCCTGCACGCGGTACCGCCGGATGTCCTCGCCGTGATCGACGAGGCGTACCGGGAGTTCGGCACCGACCCGGACCTGCCCGACGGCCTGGAGTTCGCGGCGACCCACGACAACGTGGCAGTGCTACGAACGTTCTCGAAGGCGCACCGCCTGGCCGGCGTCCGCATCGGGTACTGCGTGGCAGCGCCGCTGGTGGCGGAAGGGGTGCGCAAGGTGGGCATTCCGTTCGGAGTCAGCCGGCTGGCCGAGGCGGCGGCGATCGCGGCACTCGACAACGAGGACGCGATCCGTGTTCTGTGCCGGGAGACCACGCGGGAACGGACGCGGGTGTCGGAGGCGCTGGCGCGCCTCGGCTACGCGACGGTGCCGTCACAGGCCAACTTCCTGTGGTTGCCCCTGGGACCGAGGGCGGTCGAGTTCGGCGAGCACTGCGCGGCGGGGAAGGTGATCGTACGGGTGTTCCCGGGAGACGGCGCGCGGGTCACGATCGGCGCGCCCGAGGAGAACGACGCGTTCCTGCGGGCGACCGAGGGCTTCCGGCCGTAGCGGCTGAGCCCGTCAGTGTCGGGGCAGGAACATCGCCCCCGGATTGAACAGCCCGTGCGGGTCGAAGGTCTCCTTGAGCTGGTGGTGCACCCGCAGGCCGACATCGCCCAACTCCCGCGCCAGCCATTCGCGCTTGATCCGCCCGACGCCATGTTCTCCGGTGATGGTCCCACCCAGCGCCAGGCCGAGTTCGAGGATGCGGTCGAACGCCTGCCGCGCTCGGTCGGACTCACCGGGGACCGTGGGGTCGAACATGATGGTGGGATGCATGTTGCCGTCGGCGGCATGTCCCACTACCGCCACCGGCAGGCCGAGTTCCGTGCCGATCCGGGCGCAGCCGCTGATCAGGTCGGCGATTCGTGTCCGGGGCACGGCCACGTCCTCGGTGAGACAGTGGCCCTGGCTCTCGAGCGCGGTCAGCGACACCCTGCGGGCCTGCAGGAGGAGGTTGCCCTCCGCCAGATCCTGAGTCGAGTGGGTGGTCGTGGCACCGGCGTCTTGACAGATCCGTGTGATGGTCGCCAGCTCGCGCTCCGACGCCGACCCGCCCGAGTCGGACTGGCACAGCAGCAGGGCCTGGCAGCCCGGCGTACCGATCTCACACTTCAGGTACGCCTCCACGGCGCGGATCGAGATGGCATCCATGATCTCCATGAGAGAGGGGATGACGCCCGCCCGCACGACGCCGATGACTGCCTCGCCCGCCGCTTCGGTGGACTCGAACGCGGCGACAAGGGTGCCGGGTGCCTGCGGCAGCGGACGAAGCGCCACCGTGGCCTCTGTGATGATGCCCAGCGTGCCCTCGCTGCCCACGAAGAGCCGGGTCAGGTCGTACCCGGCCACCCCCTTCACGGTGCGACGGCCGGTGCGCAGCAGACTGCCGTCGGCCAACACGACCTGTAGCCCGAGGACGTGGTCCGTGGTCACGCCGTACTTCACGCAGCACAGTCCGCCGGCGTTGGTGGCCAGGTTGCCGCCGATCGTGCACCAGTCGAAGCTCGACGGGTCGGGTGGGTAGAACAATCCATGGGCTGCGGCGGCGGTGCGGAGATCCATGTTGACCACCCCCGCTTGCACGACTGCCAACCGGTTCGCCGGGTCGACCTCCAGGATGCTGTCGAGCTTCGTCATGACCAGCACGACGCAGCCGTCGATCGCGTTCGCCGCGCCGGTCAGGCCGCTGCCCGCCCCGCGCGGCACGATCGGCACGCCGGCATCGGCGCACAGCCGGACACATGCCTGGATCTGCGTGACGTCCGCGGGGAACACCACAGCCAACGGGACTCCCGACGGCGCCAGGGGCATCATGTCCCGCGCGTACGGTTGTGTGGTCTGCGGGTCCGTCACCACGGCAGCGACGCCAAGCTCAGCCCGGAGGGAATTCACGAGGGTCATTGTCACTGGGGCAGCCTATTACGCCGGCAGTGCCGAAGCCGCCGGCCGCGCGGCTCAATCCGAGTCCACAGTGGATGACTTGCCGTCGGCGGGGGGTGAGACGACCGACGGATCACCAGGGCAGGCGGAACGACAGCCCGATCAACCGACGGACCCGGGCGGCGTGCCGCCCGTACTGGCGACGCAGGAGCCAGGTCGTCACTGTGGTCATGAGCCGGGAACGCCGATCCAGGTCGGCGAGCACCTCCTCGGTGGTCGCCAGAACCCTGTCGATCTCCTCGTCGGTGCACGTCAGTGGAGGATAGAGGCGCAGAACCGGCCGGCGGATCTCCTCGCTCAGCGAGAACCCGGCGTGAATGCCCCGCATCGCAAGACCCACGGTGAGCATCAACTCCACCGCCGGATTGCGGGTGCGCAGCCCGGCCATCAGGCCGATGGCGGGCGCGTCGAGCACGTGCCGAGGGTGGCGGCGGACGATCTCGGCCAGGCCCCGCCCGAACCGCGCGCCGAGCGCGGCGGCGCGGGCGGGCAGGTCGCGCTCGCGTACCTCGATGATGGTCGCCACGGCGGCGGCGACCGCCAGCGCGGAGGAGCAACTGTCGGCGGCGAGCAGCCTGTCGTCGTACTCGGGGTGACGGCGGGCGTCCTCGACGACCTGCCCGCTCAGCGCGCACACCGCCACCGGCACGGTGCCGCCGGTGAGCGACTTCGACAGCAGCATGATGTCCGGCGTGACCCCGTCGTGGTCGACGGCGAACATCCGCCCGGTCCGCCCGAACCCGGTCTGGATCTCGTCGGCCACCAGAAGCGTGCCGGTGTCGGCGCAGGCGCGGGCGACGGTGGCAAGGTAGCCGGCCGGAGGCACGGTCAGGTAACCGCCGCCGAGGACCGGTTCGACGATCACCGCGGCGACGGATCCGTCGGCTAGCGCGGCCTCGACGGCGGCGGCGTTTCCGTACGGCAGCACGACGACCTCACCGCCGAGCGGCTCGAACTGCAGGCGTTGGTGCCGCTGGCCGAGCACCGGCATCGAGCCGAGGGTCTTGCCGTGGTAGCCGCCCTCCAGCACCACGATGCGGGGCCGCTCCGGCCGGGCCAGCCGGACCGCGCGCAGCGCCGTCTCGGTGACGTCGGCCCCGGAGCAGCCGAGCGCGAAGTGCGCCAGCCCGCTGGGCAGCACCTCACGCAGCAACAGGCACAACTCGGCGGTGGCGGGGTGGACCGCGCCGGGCGGTACGTTCGGCGCCGCGTACAGGGCGTCCAGCACGGCGGCGCGGACCCGGGGGTTGCCGTGGCCGACCAGGAACACGCCGAAGCTGCCGGCCAGGTCGAGCGCCTCCGCGCCGTCCTCCGACCAGACCCGGGTCCCGTCGGCGTGCCCCTCGATCGGGCGTCCGGAGCCCGCGAGCATCGCCGCCGCGGTGGGATTCCAGTGTTGACCGAGGGCGGCGAGCACGTCCTCGCGGGTGTCCACAGTGGTCATGACGCCACCTCCTGCGGGGTCAGGGTGGCCGTGGCGGCGGCCACCCGGTTCAGCAGTTCGTCGATGTCCGACGGGTGGGCGGTCAGCGGCGGTAGCACGCCGATCACCGCACCGGTGGGCGATCGGGTCAGTACCCGCTTCCGCGCCAGGCCCCGGTGCAGGGCAGCGGCGGTCTCCGGCGAGTCGGTGCGTACCCAGATCAGCGAGCCGTCCGCGCCGATTGCCCGCACCGGCCCTCGGTCGTCGGCGAGCCCGCCGAGGATCCGGAGGGCAACGGCCTCCACATCCCGTTGCCGGGCCGGCAGATCCTCGTCCCGGACGACGGAGAGCACGGCGGCGATCGCGGCGGCCGACAGCGGGTTCGCGCCGAAGGTGGAGCCCTGTACGGTCGGGTTGCGCCGGCCGTACACCCGGTCGTAGCGGGCCCGGCTGGTGATCATGCAACCGACCGGCACGGCGTCGGCGCCCAGTGACTCACCGAGCACCACCGCGTCGGGCCGGATGGGCAGCAGGTCGCTGGCCAGGCCCGCGCCGACCCGGGCCGGGCCGGTCACCCGCTCGTCGAGGACCAGCAGGGCGTCCGTCTCGTCGCAGGCCGTCCGGAGACGACGCCACCACGACACCGGCAGATCGGCCAGGGCACGACCGGGCCCGGCCGGCGCCAGCACGACCGCGGCGATCGAGTCGTCGACCAGGTCGACCAGGTCGGCCGCGCGGTCCGCCGACACGGTGACCGGGCTCAGCGGCGCGTCCCCGGTCAGCGCCGAGCCGACGGTGAGCGAGAGCCCGTGGCTGAGGCTGCCGTGGCCGACGCCGCGGATCCCGAGCATCCGACGCCGACGCGGGTGTGTGCCCTTGGCGAGCTTGACGGCGGCGTCGAGGGCCTCCGCGCCGCTGTTGCACAGGTACGACAGGGTGAGCGGGTCCGGTGCCAGCGCGTCGAGCGCGGTGACCGCCTCGGCCAGCGGGCGGCTGACGAACACCCGGCTGGACAACGCCACCCGCCGCAGTTGCGCCGCGATCCGGGCGGTCACCGCCGGGTGCCCGGGGCCGAACCCGCCGGTGGCCGCGTCGAGCCACTCGGTGCCGTCCGCGGCGTACAGCCGGGCACCGACCTGCCGGCGTACGACCGGGCCTGCGTCGGTCGCGCCGAGCAGGCAACCGGCGACCACCCGGGCGGGTTGTGCCGGTGTCACCGCGTGCTCCACGGCACCGGTCGCGGGGCGTGCCGGGGTCGGCCGGCGCGGACCGAGCCACGCAATGGGGGAACGGTCACGGGAACCGCCTCGCCTTCGTCCGTCGTCGGGATTTCGGTACGGCGGAATCCAGCATGCGGCGGTGCGGCGGTCGTCGTCTTCGTTCAGATTGCGGTCCTGCCCGGGCGAGGATCGCGCCCGGGCAGGAACCGGCGGGTCAGGACTGCGGTGCGGCGTCCCGGCGAACCCGGTAGCGCAGGTGGGTCACGTACGGGGACTCGACCGTGGCGAGGCGCTCCAGCTCGATGCGCTCGTCACCCAGGTGTTCGAAGAGGCGGCGGCCCGCGCCGAGGAGCACGGGCGCGAGTTGGATGCGGATCTCGTCGACCAGGCCGGCCGCGAGGAAGTGCTGACCGACCTCCGCGCCCATCAGGCGGACGTCGCGCTCACCGGCGGCGGCGGTGGCGCGGTCGAAGGCGTCGCGGACCTCGGTGACGAAGGTGAACGTGCCGCTCTTCTCGACCCGTTCGGCGAGCGGGTCGTGGGTCAGCACGAAGCAGGGCACCGCGTAGGGGGTGTTGTTCCAGACGTTGATGCCGACGTCGAACGTGCGCCGGCCGAGCACCACCGCGCCGGTGGTCGTCGACATCTCGCGTTCGATCTCGGCGTCCACCTCGCTGGTCGAGGTGTTGAAGAGCCACTCGTGCAGGCGGAGACCGCCCTCACCCATCGGGTGTTCGACGCTCACGTTGGGGCCGGCCATGAAGCCGTCCAGCGACATCGTGACATCCAGCAGAACTCGCGCCATTCCAGCCCTTCCTGAGTGGACGCGACAGCGTCCGAGCACCGACATGTAGTGGACACCGTACACATTCATATGGTGAGGTACCAGCGTGTCACGCCGGCGTTCCGTCGGAGCGGCTTCCCGTCGATGGGATAGCGCATTTTCAAAGATGCACGGGCGCTGCGGCGGCCCCGAAGATCGGTGCGCCGGAACGGTCGGGGGTGATGGCCGTCGGCACAGGGGAGAGGGGGGTGGCGGTGTCTGTTGCGTCCCGTGTCCAGGCGCAGGCGATCCGGACGCCGTCAGCGCCTGCGTTGCGCTGGCAGGACCGGTCCGTCACGTACACCGAGTTGCGGGAGCTCGCCGCGAAGGCGGCGGCGCACCTGACCGGCGTGCCGACCGGCGGCGCTCCGGTGGCGCTGCGCGCCGACAAGTCACCGGAGACCGTGGCGGCCGTACTGGCCTGCCTCACCGTGGAGCAGCCGGTGCTCCTGCTCTCCACCGACCTCGGTCCGCAGGTCTTCGACGCGCTTGTCGCCGAGGCGGGTTGCGCGGCGGTCATCTCGGTCGACGGGGCCGACCTGCGTGTCCGGCCCGTGTCGGCGCCGCCGCAGGCGCCCGCGCTCCCGCCGGACACCTGCCTGCTGCTCACCACCTCGGGCTCCACCGGGCTGCCCAAGATCGTGCCGCTGCCCGCCGCCGGCATCGGCCGGTTCGTCGACTGGGCGGCCGCCCAGTTCGGCCTGACCGAGGGCACCCGGGTGCTCAACTACGCGCCGCTCAACTTCGATCTCTGCCTGCTGGACGTCTGGGCGACCCTGTGCCACGGCGGCGAGGTGGTGCTTGTCGACCCTGCCCGGGCGGTCCAGCCACGGTACCTGCTGAAGCTGTTCGCCGACGCGCGGCCGGAGGTCGTCCAAGCCGTACCGATGTTGTTCCGTCTTCTCACCGAGGCGAGTGACGGGCGATCGTTCCCGGAGGTTCGGCACGTCCTGCTTACCGGCGACCACACCCCACGTCGAGTCCGCGCCGGCCTGCCGTCGATGTTTCCCGGGGCGGCCCTGCACAACGTGTACGGCTGCACCGAGACCAACGACAGCTTCCTCTATACCTTCGGCCCGCAGCAGGCCGTCGAGGACGACCCGCTGCCCCTGGGCAGGCCGATCCCCGGGGTGGAGGCCGCAGTGGTCGACCACGGTGCGGTGGTGACCGGACCGGGCACCGGCGAGCTTGTCGTGGCGACGCCGTTCCAGGCCGACGGCTACCTCGGCGACGCGGCGCCCGGCGGCCGGTTCTTCCGCCGCGTCACCGACTCCGGCGAGCGGACGTGGTACCGGACCGGGGACCTGGTCCGTCGGGCCCCGGACGGCCGACTGACGTTGATCGGCCGCAACGACCTGCAGGTGAAGGTCCGCGGCGTACGGGTCAACGTCGAGGAGATCGAGCGGGTCATCCAGGCCCACGAGGGTGTGGTGGAGGCGGTCGTCGTACCGCTGCCCGACCCGGGCGCCGGCACCCGACTGCACGCCGTCGTACGCACCGTCCACAGCGGGCCGAGCGGCCTCGCCCTGCGTACACACTGCGCCGCCCGGCTCACCCGGGTGGCCATCCCCGACGCGTTCCGACTGGTGGACGAGCCGCTGCCGGTCGGGCCGACTGACAAGGTCGACCGCCACCGAGTCCGTGACCACCTGATGAGGGAGCTGTTGTGAGCCTTGCCGACGAGATAACACGGTACGTGGTGTCGGAGTACCTGCCCGGCACCGCCCCGGAGGAGCTGGACCCTTCCTACGACCTGATCGACACGGGCGTGGTGGACAGCCTGCGGCTGCTCCAGCTCATTGCCTGGCTCGGCGAGCGCTACCGGATCCCGATCGACGACATGGACATCTCCCCGGAGAACTTCCAGTCGGTCGCCGCCATGACGGCGTTCGTCATCACCGCCCGAGACCACGCTGCCATCAGCTGACCCACGAGGACTGGACTGATGATCGTTCGTACCAGGGAACGGATCGAGGCGGTGGAGTGGGGCAACGGCCTCAGCTATCGCTTCATTCTCGAGGCCGACAACATGGGCTTCACCGTGTGCCACACCGTCGTGCGCGCCGGGACGAAATCACAGCTGGCGTACCGTCGCCACCTGGAGGCCTGTTACTGCATCGGCGGCCGTGGGTGGGTGCAGACCGCCGACGGCTCCCAGAGCTGGGAGCTGCGAGCGGGCGTGCTGTACGCGCTCGACCAGCACGACGCCCACTTCCTCATCGCCGCACCGGAGAGCGACCTGGAGTTGGTCAGCATCTTCAACCCCCCACTGATCGGTCCGGAGCGGCACAACCTGGACTCCGCCGAATTCTCGGAGTACTGAGGCGGCCAGGGGATGCGATGGAACGACGAGCAGCGGGCGTTGCGCGACGCGGCCGAGCAGGCCGGCCGGGCGGTCGGAGCAGACCATCTGGAGCGCGACGCCCGCGGGGAGTTCTCCTGGGACGGCTGGAAGCGGCTGCGGGAGACCGGGCTGTTCGGCCTGCCCTTTCCCGAAGGTCACGGCGGTCTCGGCCGTGACCTGCCCACCACAATGTACGTCCTGGAAGGACTGGGCTACGCCTGCCGGGACGCCGGTCTGATCTTCTCCGCCTGCACCCACCTGGTCAGCACCGGCGTCCCGTTGCACCGCTTCGGCCGCGCGGCCCTGCGGGAGCGCTACCTCCCGCAGATCGTGGCGGGCACGATGATCGGTGCCCACGCCATCACCGAGCCGGCCGGCGGCTCCGACGTGACCAACATGGCCACCACGGCCGTCGCCGAGGACGACCACTTCGTTCTCACCGGCAGCAAGGCGTTCGTCAGCAACGGTCCCATCGCCGACCTGGTGGTCGTGTACGCGCGGACCGGCCGTCCCGGCAGCGCTGCCGCCGTGACGGCGTTCCTGGTGCGCTCCGACTCACCCGGCCTCCAGGTCGGCGGGCCGGTCGGAAAGATGGGGCTGCGTACGTCGCCGCTGTCCGAGTTGTTCCTCGACGGCGTGCGGGTGCCCCGGGACCACGTGGTCGGCTCGGTCGGCGCGGGGCTGCTGGTGCTCGACGCGGTGATGCGGTGGGAGATCCTGTGCGGCTTCGCCGGAGTGCTCGGCGAGATGCAGCACCGCCTGGAGCGGTGCGTCGAGTACGCCCGCACGCGGACCCAGTTCGGTGCGGCCATCGGGTCCTACCAGTCGGTGTCGAACCGGCTCGTCGACATGCGCATCGACCTGGAGACCTCCCGCAAGTGGCTGTACGACACCGCCGAGCGGATGGCGGCCGGCGAGAACGTCGCGACCGACGTGGCCATCACCAAGCTGGTCGTCAGCGAGAGCAACGTGCGATCCGCCCTCGCCGCCGTGCAGGTCTTCGGGGGCTACGGCTACACCACCGAGTACGGGCTGGAGAAGGACCTGCGTAACGCGGTGTCGGGAACCATCTATTCCGGCACCTCCGAGATTCAGCGCCAGCGGGTCGCCGCCCTCATGGGGCTGGGCCGGACAGCACCGGCGCGGAGCACGACTGGGGAGCGTGAGGCATGAGCGGCACCGATCCCGCGCTGGTCCGGGCCACCGAGTTCCTGGACCACGAGTCGCCCACGGTGCGGCGGTTCGTCGCCGACGCGCTGGGCGACGACACGGACGGCACGGACATCGACAAGGCGGTCCGCCTGTACTACGCCGTCCGCGACGGCATCCGGTACGAGGTCTACGGCGCCGACCTGTCCCGCCGCGGGCTCACCGCCAGCGGGGTGATCGAGCGCGGCTTCGGGTTCTGCGTACACAAGTCGATCCTGTACGCCGCGGCGCTGCGGGCAGTCGGGGTGCCCAGCCGGATCGTCTACGGCGACGTCCGGAACCACCTGGCCTCGCCCCGGTTGCGCGAACTCGTCGGTGGCGACATCTTCCGCTTCCACAGCCTGACCTCGGTCCATCTCAACGGCGCCTGGGTCAAGGCCACACCGGTGTTCAACAAGCTGCTCTGCAAGCTCTACCGGATCAAGCCGCTGGACTTCGACGGGCTGTCCGACAGCCTCTACCACCCCTTCGACGAGCAGGGCCGGCAGCACATGGAGTTCCTGCGCATGCGGGGCGAGTTCGACGACGTCCCCTACGACCTCGTGGTGGGCGGCATCCGGTCGGCCCATCCGCTGCTGTTCGCCAACTCGCACACGACGGCCGCCGGCTCGCTGGTGGCCGAGGCAACGACACAGGAGGACTCCCGTGCTGGAGAGAACCAAGTTCCTGCTTGACGAGAAGGACATCCCGACCACCTGGTACAACCTGGCGGCCGACCTGAAGGGTGGCCCGCTGGCACCGGCGCTCAACCCGGCGACGGGAGCGCCTCTGTCCCGGGACGAGATGGCGCACACAATGCCCGAGCCGCTCATCGAGCAGGAGACGGGCAGCGAGCGGGAGTACGAGATCCCGGAGCCGGTCCGGCAGATCTACGCGCTGTGGCGGCCGTCCCCACTGGTGCGGGCCCGTCGGCTGGAACGGGCACTGGGCACCCCGGCGCGCATCTACTACAAGTACGAGGGCGTCGCGCCTACCGGCAGCCACAAGCCGAACACGGGCATCCCGCAGGCGTACTACAACAAGATGGCCGGCAAGACGGGGCTGGTCACCGAGACCGGGGCCGGGCAGTGGGGCAGCGCCACGGCGTTGAGCGCCTCCTTCTTCGACATGACCGCGAAGGTCTACATGGTGCGGGTCAGCTTCCAGCAGAAGCCGTACCGGCGGGCGTTGATGGAGACCTACGGCGCGGTCTGCGTACCGAGCCCGAGCGAGGAGACGGCGGTGGGCCGGGCGATCCTCGCCGAGCACCCCGACTCGCCGGGCAGCCTGGGCATCGCCACCTCGGAGGCTCTGGAGGCGTTCGCCGCGGACCCGTCGCTCGGGTACGTCCTCGGCAGCGCGGCCAACCACGTGCTGCTGCACCAGACCGTCATCGGGCAGGAGGCGATCCGTCAGTTCGCGCTTGCCGACGACTACCCCGACGTCGTGATCGGTTGCGCAGGCGGTGGCAGCAACCTCGCCGGGCTGGCCTTCCCGTTCATCGGTGAGCAGTTGCGGGGCGGCCGACCGGTACGGGTGCTGGCTGTCGAGCCTGCGGCCTGCCCGACGATGACCCGCGGCGTGGTGGCCTACGACTACGCCGACACGGGCCGGCTGGGGCCGTTGTTCCGGATGCACACCCTGGGCCACGAGTTCGTTCCGCCGCCGGTGCACGCGGGCGGCCTGCGGGCCCACGGCATCGGCCCGATGATCACCCGGACGGTGGAGGACGGGCTGATCGAGCCGGTGGCTGTGGCGCAGACCCGCTGCTTCGAGGCGGGCGTGCAGTTCGCCCGCGCCGAGGGCATCCTGCCGGCACCCGAGTCCACCCACGCGGTCCGGGCGGCGGTCGACGAGGCGATCCGCTGCCGGGAGGAGGGCACCGCGCAGACCATCTTGTTCAACCTCTCCGGTCACGGCCACTTCGACCTGGTCGCCTACCAGAAGTACTTCGCGGGTGACCTGGAGGACGACGCGTTGGACTCCGAGACGCTTGCACTCGCCGCAGCGAGCATTCCCCGGACGGTGGCTGTATGACGGCGGTCGCCAGCCGGCGGACGAACCAAGGCATTCTGGTGCTGTTGCTCTTCGCCGCGATGTCCGCCCTGGTGGACGTCTACGCCGGCAACCAGCTCCAGAAGGTCGACACGCTGAGTCTGGCGGCCGTCTCGTTCACCCTGTGCGGGATCTTCTTCGTCGGTCTGGACCTCGCCCGTCGGGGCCCCGCAGCGACCTTCGCGCCGCTGCGGACCCGACGGTACGACGTCATCGCGATCAACGTCTCCACCGCGGTGACCTGGCTGTCGCTGCTGTTCGCGCTGAAGTACCTGGAGCCGGCGGTGGTGAACGTCGTGGGCCTGGCGGTCGGGCCGGTGCTCACCGTGATGATGGGTCCGCTGCTGCGCCGGGGCAGCAGCGTGCTGGGCGCCGAGGTCGCCGTCTCGGTGGCCATCTGCGGCTTCCTCGCCCTGCTGGTGTGGGCATCGGTGACCGGGCGCAGCGGGGTCGGTGACGTCGGCGTCGGCGCGGCGGTGATCGGGCTCGCACTGACCCTGGTCTGTGGGGTGACCTCCACCGCCAACGTCATCTATTCCAAGCGGCTCAGTGACGCCGGGCTGGACCCGCAGTCGGTCCTCGCTGTGCGTTTCTTCCTCATGATGGTGACGACCTGGGGGTTCGTGCTGGTCGGTGACCCGAGCAAGCTGCCGCCGGCCCTCCTGCCCGGGCTGGTCGTCGCGGTGATCGGTGTCGGACTGCCCATGTACCTCATCCAGGTGGGGATCAAGCACACCGAGCCGATCACCGCCTCGTTGATCTCCGCGCTCTCCCCGCCGATGGCTTTCCTGCTGCAACTGCCGGACGAGCGCCTGCGTCCCTCGCCCCTCACGTTGGTCGGCGTGGTGGGGATAACCGTGCTGGTCGGCCTCGGAGTGCTCGCCCGGGGCCGGCACGAACGGCGACCCCGATCCACGCCACTGGTGCCGGCCGGTGTGCCGGCCCGGACCGAATCAGGGAGTTTGTAATGCGAGCAGCCATCGTCGACGCGAGCGGCATCGGAAAGTTCCTGCCCGCCGCCCTCGCCCGCTACGGCGTGGAGGTCGTGCACGTCCAGTCGGGCAGCCCCGACATCCACCTGCCGTACGAGCCGGGTGGCTTCGAGCACGACATCGCGCACGACGGCGACCTGGCAGCGACCGCGGCCCGGCTGAGGGAGCTGGGCGTCGAGTTCGTGGTGCCCGGCACCGAGTCGGGTGTGCTGCTGGCCGAGGCGCTGTCGTCGGCGCTCGGCACCCCGGGCAACGGCATGAGCCGGCCGCAGGCCCGGCGGGACAAGCACGAGATGGCCGAGGCGGTTCGCGCCGCGGGTCTGGCCACCGCGCGCAGCATCGCCACCGGCTCCGTCGACGAGCTGGTCGCCTGGGCGCAGGACCTGGGGGAGTGGCCCGTGGTGGTCAAGCCCCGGGCCAGCGCCGGGACCGACAATGTGGCCGTCTGCCGGACGCCGGCAGAGGTGCGCGCGGCCGCCGATCGCGTGCTGAGCAGCACCGACCGGTACAGCGCCCGCAACGACACGGTGCTGGGCCAGGAATTCCTGCACGGCGACGAGCATTTCGTCAATACGGTCAGCCGCAACGGGGTGCACCACCTCGTGGAGGTCTGGTGCTACCACAAGCGCCAGCTCGACAGCGGCGCGCTGATGTACGACTACGAGGAGCCGGTGTCGCCGGACGACCCGGTGGTCGAGCAGTTGGTGACGTACGTGCGGGCGGTGCTGGACGCCCTGGAGGTGCGCAACGGCGCCGGGCACACCGAGGTCATGCTGACCAAGGAGGGGCCGGTGCTGGTCGAGGCCGCCGGTCGGGCGGGTGGCTCCCACGTGCCGGCCATCGTCTCCCGGTGTCTCGGTACCGACCAGATCGACTGTCTGGCCCGGTCGATCGCCCGACCGCAGGACCTGCTCACCGGCGCGCTGCCGTCGTACCGGCTGCTCAGCCGGCTCCGGTACGTGACGCTGATCAACCCACGTTCCGGTGTCGCGCCCACCGGAGAGCGCCTGGAGCGCATCCGTTCCCTGGATTCCTTCCTGGAGCTGGTGCTGACCGCCCAGGAGGGTGCTCCGATCGGGCCGACCGTCGACCTGGCCACGTCCCCCGGCTACGTCTACCTCAGCTCGCCCGACGTCGAGCAGGTGGAGGCCGACTACCAGCGACTCAGGAGGTGGGAGGAGGAAGACCTGTACGCCCTCGGCAGCTGATCCCCGACATGTTCGCAACGACAAGTGAGGCGGTAGCGGTTCCGTGACCCAGACGATTTCCCACCTTGACGACCTGGCCGAGTACCCGAGCGACTGGAAGCACCAGGACAAGCAGATCTTCCCCGGCGAGAACCTGGCTGTGCCCGGTGGGTATCTCAAGTGGTACGACATTCGCCTGGCCGACCAGGAGGCCACGCCCGAGGTCAGCGACGAGGCGCGCGCCTTCCTGCGGGCCGAGGTCGAGGCCGGGCGGCTGGAGTTTCGCAAAGAGATCGGCTTCGTGATGCTGCACCGTGACGGTGCGAAGTACTTCATGCTGGTCTGCGTGTGGCGGGACAAGACCGAGATGTGGCAGGGCCTCTACTACAAGGACCAGGAGGGCTTCCTGCCGTACCCGCCGAAGCCGGGCTTCCTGCGGCCGACCCAGGAGGTCGTGGAGCTGGACTGCACCTCGCACGAACGCCGTGGGTGGTCGCGCTACCTGCAGTCCAACCGGGACGCGGCGGCGAAGCAGGCGTACATCGACGACGCCTGCACGGGCCAGCTGATCTGAGTCGATCCGGATGCCCGCCAGCGCGAGGCGCTGGCGGGCATCCGTCTGTCCGGGGCCGGTCCGCGCCGGGGCGGCGTCGGGCGGCGCGGTTACGCTCAGGGAGTTTCGGAGTGCCGGCTCACGGCGGTCCACCTGCTTGTGTACGGTGTCCACATGGAGCGACGATGACTGGTCTGCGCGCCGAACAGCCGGGCCCGGAGACCGGGTCACCAGGCCAGCGACGCAGCACCTACCGGCACGGCGACCTGCGCCGGGCCCTGCTCGAAGCGGGCCTGGAGATGGCCCGGGCCGGCGGACCGGACGCGGTCGTGCTGCGGGAGGCGACCCGCCGGGCGGGGGTGGCGCCCAACGCCGCCTACCGGCACTTCGCCGACCGCGACGCCCTGCTGCACGCGGTGTGCTCCTCGGCCCAGTCCGCGCTGGCGATCGCGATCGAGACGGAACTCGCGGCCGTACCCGCCGACGGTGACCCGGTGGCCCAGGCCCGGGCACACCTGCGCGCCGTCGGCACCGGCTACCTGCGCTTCGCGCGAGCCGAGCCGGGGCTGTTCCGCACCGCCGTCTCGGTGCCCGCGGACCTGACCACCGCCACCAGCCCGGACAAGGGCGGGCACAGTGGGCACAGCCCGTTCGCGCTACTTGCCGGTGCCCTGGACCAACTCGTGGAGGTGGGTGCCCTGCCGGCGCGGCGGCGACCCCAGGCCGAGTTCCTGGCCTGGTCCGCCGTCCACGGCCTGGCGACGCTGCTCATCGACGGGCCGTTGCGCAGTGTGGACGACGCCGAAGCCGCCCACGTCGGGCAACTGTTGCTGGACATGGTGGAGAAGGGGCTGTGACGGCGACGCCGGCCGACCCGGTGGGGTCGACCGGCGCGCGGGCCGTCGGGTGTCAGTAGGTGACGACGGCGCGGAACCGGACGTCGCCCGAGGCGACCCGGTCGACAGCCGCGGCGACCTGCTCCGCCTCGAAGGGCTCCACCATCGGGGTCACCGCCCCCTGGGCGGCCATCTCCAGCGCCTGCACCAGGTACGGCAGGCCGTTGTGGGTCGCACCGAGCACGCGGTGGTTCTGCGCGAAGAACTGCCGGCTCGGGTCGATGGTGAACGAGCCGGCGGGGTCGATTGTCGCCAGCACCATCCGGCCGTTGACCCGCAGACCCGACAGGGCCTGCGCGGCGGCGGCGTACGACGTGCCGGTGACCACTATGACGTCGGCGCCGCCGGCGTCCCGCAGGTCGTCGCCGTCGGTGAGCACCAGGTCGGCCCCGAGCTTGCGGATCAGGTCGTGCTTGTCCGCGCTGCGGGTCATCGCGATGGTCTCGAACCCGCAGGCCCGGGAGAACTGCACGGCCAGGTGACCCAGCCCGCCGATGCCGAGCACCGCCACCCGCTCGTGCGGCTGCGGATCGGCGGCGCGCAGCGCCGACCACGCCGTGTAGCCGGCGCAGAGCATCGGGGCGGCCTGCTCGTACGGGAGCCCCGCAGGCAGCAGGACCGTGCTGGCCGCCGGCACCGCGATGAACTCGGCGTGCCCGCCCTGACGGGTCATTCCGGTCATCGCGGGGGCCACGCAGTTCATGCCCGACTGGCCGGTCAACGGCAGGTGCAGGCGGCAGTAGGCGCAGGTGCCGCAGGTGCCCTGCACCCAGGTCGCGCCGACCCGGTCACCCACCTGACGCGACGTCACGCCCGGCCCCACCTCGACCACCTCACCGGCGGGCTCGTGCCCGGCGATCATCGGATCGAGCGGCGGGTACGGATACGTGCCGTCGGTGAGCCACACGTCGTTGCCGCACACCCCGCTGGCCCTGACCCGGATCAGCACCTCCCCAGGACCCGGTTGGGGCGTCGGCACCTCGCGCAGTTCCCACCGCTGCTTCACACCCGGTACGACCGCGGCTTTCATCACTGGACCACCTCTTCGGGCTCGTCGGGACACTGGTGACGGTCAGGCCGCCGCCGGCACCGCGGCGGTGAGCCGCACGGGCAACTCCGCGACGCCGTTCATGATGAAGGTGACCTGCGGCTCGATCTGCTCCGGCGGAAGGCCGAGCGCCAGATCCGGGAAGCGCTCGAAGAGCGCCGGCAACGCGATCGACGCCTCCAGCAGGGCGAGCTGGTTGCCGATGCACCGGTACATCCCGTAGCCGAAGGACAGGTGCGTCTTGTCGGCGCGGGTCACGTCGTACCGGTCGGCGGTCGCGCCGTGCACCTGCGGGTCGCGTCCGATGGCCGCGAAGTTGATCAGCACGGGCTCGCCGCGCGGGATGGTGACGCCGGCGATCGTGACATCCTCCAGCGGGAACCGGAACGGCAGGTGCGCGACCGGCGCCTCCGCCCGCAGCGTCTCCTCGATGACGTCGCCCCAGGGCACCGCCCCGCTCCGCACCAGAGCCAGTTGGTCGGGTCGGGTCAGCAGCGCCCGTACGGTGTTGGCGATCAGGTTCATCACCGGCTCCGTGCCGGTGGCGAGCATCAGGTGCAGGGTGCCCATCAGCTCGCCCTCGTTGAGCCGGGAACCGTCCTCCTCCTGCGCCGAGAGCAGGTCGCTTGTGAGGTCGTCGCCGGGTGCCGCGCGCTTGGCGTCCACGAAGTCCTGCAGGTCCTGGTGCCACTGGGCGACGTTGGCCGCCGCTTCCTCGGGACTGATTGTGGTGTCCACGTTGACCTCACCGCCGCGCAGAATCTGCGCCCTGGACTCCTCGGGCACCCCGAACAGGTCGCAGATGACCCGCGCCGGCAGCGGGTGCGCGTACCGCCGCTTGAGGTCGACGACCTCGCCGGACGGTGTGGCGGCGAGGTCGTCGAGCAGTTCGCGTACCGCCTGGTGCACCTGGGGGCGCAGCGCCTCCACCCGGCGGGGGGTGAACGCCTTCGCGGTCAGCCGGCGCAGCCGGGCGTGGTCGGGGCCGTAGCTGGTGGTCATGTTCTCCATCAGCACCCAGCCGATCAGCGGAAAGTCGTCGCCGATGTGGCCCTCGGTGTACGCGCGCCAGTGTCGGCGCGGGTCCTTGGACAGACGCGGGTCCGCCATGGCTTCGCGGGCTGCCTCCTGCCCGGTGATGGACCACGCGGGAACCCCGCCCGGCAGGACGATCCGGGAGACCGGCCCGTTGGCGCGGATGCGGGCGCCCTCGCCGTGGATGTCCCTGCCACTGGGGTCGATGATCACAGCCTGACCGGTCATGCGAAACCTCCGGGAGAAATGGGGACCGTCGACCACCGACATCGTGCGCGGAGTGGTTCCGCACGTATCGGTTGGTCGGCGATTAATTGATTATTCGGCCCCGAACAATGGGCGGCTTCAGCAGCGCTGTGCCCGCTCGACTGTAACCAGCAGGCGCCGTGATCCAGTTATTCAGAATTGCCGCACCGGGTGCGGAGGCGCCATCGTGCCGCCGCCCCGGAGCAGTTCGGCGGGCCGGTCGAACGGACCGCAATCCAGGAGGTGCCACCGCGCATCCGCAGGTGCCAGGCTCCCAGTGGTCGGACCGCCGGCAGGTACCGGCGCGTACCGACCGCGTCACGGCGCCGGCCAGACCGGATCTCATCGCGGCCCTGCCGTCGCCTTTTTGCGCAGTCGTCGACAAGGAGAAGAACATGCCGGTAAACCAGTTCAGCGTTGCCGAGGAAGCCGTCGCCGTACCGTCGCGGATAGTCGCGGCATGGGAGAAGAACGACGGCGACGCATTCGCCGACACGTTCACCGAGGACGGCACGATGATCCTGCCGGGTGACGTGTTCCTGACCGGCCGGGAGCAGATCCGGGCCTTCATGCGGCAGGCGTACGCCGGCCCGTACAGCGGCACGCGGGTCTTCGGCGAGCCGCTGTCGGTCCGCGCGGTCGGCGAGGACGTCGTCGTGGTGGTGACCCGCGGCGGCGTGCTCGCCCCGGGCGAGACCGAGGTCGCGCCCGAGCGCACCATCCGGGCCACCTGGGTGATCGGCCGCGAGGACGGGCAGTGGCTGGTCGCCGCCTACCAGAACACCCCCGTCGGCGCCTGAGCCACGGGTCGCGAGAGCAGAGAGGGGGCCGCGATGGCTAACCGTGTCGGTGACCGGGTCGTGGTGCTCGGCGGCAGCATGGCCGGCCTGCTGGCCGCCCGGGTGCTGTCCGAGTCGTTTTCCGAGGTGATCCTCGTCGACCGCGACGAGTTGACCGGGGTGGAGGGGGTCCGGCGCGGTGTGCCGCACGGCGGTCACGCGCACGGACTGGTGGCCCGGGGGCAGCAGATCCTGGAGGCGCAGTTTCCAGGGCTGACCACCGAGCTCATCGACGCGGGTGTCACGCCGGGGGACTTCAGCGGCGGGATCCGCTGGTATTTCAACGGCCGGCGGGTCCGCTCGGGGCACACCGGCCTGCTGTCCGTGCCGGCGACCCGGCCGGTGCTGGAGTTCCACGTCCGCCAGCGGGTCCAGAAAATCGACAACGTCACCTTCCTGGAGCGGCACGACATCCTCGACCTGGTCACCACCGCGGACCGCAGCGCGGTCACCGGCGTGCGGGTGCGCTCCGGTGACGACCAGGCCGAGCGGGTGCTCGACGCCGATCTCGTCCTGGACACGACCGGACGTGGTTCCCGGACCCCGGCGTGGCTGGCGGAGCTGGGCTACGCCAGGCCGCCGGAGCAGCGGGTCAAGGTGGGCCTTGCCTACACGACCCGGCACTACCGGTTGTCGGACGACCCGTTCGGTAAGGAGATCGCGGTCATCCCGATCGCGACGCCCAGCCACCCGCGCGGCGGCTTCTTCTACCGCCTGCCGGGGCCGGGCAACCGGGTGGAGCTTTCGCTCACGGGGGTGCTGGGGGACCACCCGCCCACCGACCCGGAGGGCTTCCTGGCCTTCGTCCGGTCGCTGCCCGCGACCGAGATCTACGAGGCGGTCAAGAACGCCGAGCCCATCGACGACCCGGTCACGTTCCAGTTCCCGGCCAGCGTGTGGCGTCACTACGAGCAGCTCGACCGGTTCCCCGAGCGCCTGCTGGTGATGGGCGACGCGGTGTGCAGCTTCAACCCGGTGTACGGCCAGGGCATGACGGTGGCGGCGCTGGAGTCACTGGTGCTGCGCGACCACCTGCGCCGGGGCGGCCTGCCGCAGGCCGCGGCGTTCTTCCGGGACATCGCCACCACAGTGGCCGTGCCGTGGGGCTTCTCCGCCGGTGCCGACCTCGGCTACGCCGGGGTGGAGGGTCACCGGACGCTCCAGGTCCGGCTGGCCAACGCGTACGTGTCCCGCCTGCACGACGGCGCCGCCCACGACGCCCATCTGACCAACGCCTTCATCCGGGCCGCCGGCCTGATCGACCCGCCGTCGGCGCTGATGCGCCCCGGCACCGCGGCCCGCGTCCTGTGGCAGGCCGTACGGCGGCGGCTGCCCCTGCCGTCGCGCCCCCGGACCGTCTGACCGCGAGAGGTGACCCATGCGTCCGTTCCGCATCGACATACCGCAGGCAGCCCTCGACGACCTGCGCCTGCGGCTCGACCACACCCGGTGGCCCGGCGAGCTGCCCGACGTGGGCTGGCGCCGCGGCGTCCCGCTTGACTACCTGCGGGAGCTGGCCGGCTACTGGCGCGACGGCTACGACTGGCGGGCCGCCGAGGCCCGGCTGAACCAGATCCCGCAGTTCGTCACGGACATCGACGGTGTGGACGTCCATTTCCTGCACGTCCGGTCGCCGGAGCCGACCGCCGTGCCGATGGTGCTCACCCACGGCTGGCCGGGCTCGTTCCTGGAGTTCCTCGACGTCATCGGGCCGCTCACCGACCCGGCGGCCCACGGCGGCGATGCCCGCGACGCCTTCCACCTGGTCATCCCCTCGATGCCCGGCTACGGCTTCTCCAGCGCGCCGCGGGAGACCGGCTGGAACATCGACCGGGTCGCCCGGACCTGGGCGGAGCTGATGCGCCGGCTCGGCTACGACCGTTACGTGGCGCAGGGCGGCGACTGGGGCTCGCCGGTGTCGCTCAAACTCGGTCTCGCCGACCCCGACCACGTCCTCGGAGTGCACGTCAACATGCTGGCGACGTTCCCGCCGCAGGATCCGGCCGCATTCGAGGGGTTGCCGGCGGAGGACCTGGCCCGACTGGAGTTCGCGGCGCACTTCGAGCAGGACGGCGCCGGCTGGCGCAAGATCCAGTCGACCCGCCCGCAGACCCTGGCGTACGCCCTGACCGACTCGCCGGTCGGTCAGCTCGCGTGGATCGTGGAGAAGTTCTGGGAGTGGAGCGAGTCCACCAAGGGACCCGAGGACGCCGCGGACCGCGACTGGCTGCTCACCAACGCCTCGCTGTACTGGCTGACCGGCACCGCCGGCTCCAGCGCCCAGCTCTACTACGAGTCCAACCGGCTCGACGAGGAGTTCGTCGGCACCTGGGCCGGCCCGTGGCCGCTGCGGGCGCCGGTCGGGGTGGCGGTGTTCCCGCACGACGCCGTGCGCCCGATCCGCCGGTGGGCCGAGGCGATCCTGCCCACGTTGGCCCGGTGGACGGAGTTCGACAGGGGCGGGCACTTCGCCGCCCTGGAGCAGCCCCAACTGTTCGTCGGTGACGTACGGGAGTTCGTCCGACCGCTGCGGTGACCAGCACCGGAGGCGCCCGGGCACGCGCCGGGCGCCTCCGGTCGTCGCGCCCGGCGCAGAGCGCACGTCCAGAGATGCCCCACCGATCGGCCCCGTGCCACGGTCGGTGGACCGCGAACGCCTACCGGAGGGAGTTCCATGACCATGACCGATCGACCCGGCACGATTGCCGGCGCCGCCACCGTCACCCCCGACGACCCGCGCTACGAGAACCTGCTCGACGCCTACAACCACCGGTTCGTGGCCCGGCCGGAGGTCATCCGGGTGCCGACGTCGACGGAGCAGGTCGTCGAGGCGGTCCAGGCCGCGGTGACAGCCGGCAAGCGGATCGTGGTGCGCAGCGGCGGGCACTGCTTCGAGAACTTCAGCGCCCTGCCCGATACGCAGGTGCTGCTCGACCTGTCCCAGCTCGACGACATCTCGTACGACGAGCGGCTTCGCGCCGTGTCGATCGGTGGTGGGGCGAAGCTGGGTCACGTCTACCGGGCGCTGTTCACGCGCTGGGGTGTCACGGTGCCGGCCGGCACCTGCTTCGAGGTGGGCGTGGGCGGGCACTTCTCGGCCGGCGGCTACGGCCACCTGTCCCGCCGCGACGGTCTCGTGGTCGACCACCTGTACGCCGTCGAGGTGGTCGTGGTCGACGACGAGGGCCGGGCGCAGGCGGTGGTCGCCACCCGCGAGCCCGACGACCCGCACCACGATCTGTGGTGGGCCCACACCGGGGCGGGGGGCGGCAGTTTCGGCGTCATCACCCGCTACTGGATGCGTAGCCCGGACGCGACGTCCGACGAGCCGGAGGCGGTCCTGCCGAAGGCGCCGGCCCGGATGCGGCGGCGGGACGTCATGTGGTCGTGGGAGACGATGACCGAGTCGGCGCTCACCACCCTGATCCGCAACTACTGCACCTGGTACGAGCGCAACAGCGCCCCGGACTCCCCGTACGCCCACATGTGGACGAACCTCATCGTCATGCACCGATCGGCGCCGATGTTCGTGATGACCGCGGTGATCGACGAGTCGGTTCCGGGCAGCGACAAGCTGCTCGACGCCCAGCTCGAAGCGATGTGCGCGGGCAGCGGTGTGGAGCCGAGTATGACGGTCGACCAGGTGATGCCGTGGATGAGTGAGTGGATGCCGTCGTACAGCTGGCCCAACGACCCGAAGGGTCGGTACAAGAACAAGGCGGCCTACCTGCGTCGCGGTCTGACCGACCGGCAACTCGCGGCGGTGTGGCGGCACCTGACCCGGGACGACTACGCCAACCCCAGCGCCTGCATCCTGCTCACCGGGTTCGGCGGTCGGGTGGGCGCGGTCGCGCCGGACGCCACCGCCATGCCGCAGCGCGATTCGATCCTCAAGGCCATGTGCAGTGCCGGTATGTGGCAGGACGCCGCCGAGGACGACGTCCACATCGGTTGGGTACGCGAGTTCTACCGAGACCTGTTCGCCGAGACCGGCGGGGTGCCGGTCTGCGACGACCGGACGGACGGCTCCTACATCGGCTACCCGGACGTCGACCTCGCCGACCCCGCCTGGAACACGTCGGGTGTGCCCTGGCAGGAGCTGTACTACAAGGGCAACTACCCCCGCCTGCAGGCGGTGAAGCGGCGCTACGACCCGGGTGACGTGTTCCGGCACGGCCTCTCCGTCGAGCTGCCGGCCTGACCCGTCCACCCGCCCGCCCGCCGTGGGCGGGCGGTGCGCCGGTCGGCCGGTCGACGGCCGGCCGCGTCCCGTCCCGATTTCGTGAGGAGCCGAGCATGTTGCAGGACAAGGTTGTGGTGGTTTCCGGCGTCGGGCCCGGTCTGGGTCGCGCGATCGCCGTGCAGAGCGCCCGCCGGGGCGCCGACGTGGTGCTGGCCGCGCGGAGCGAGTCGGTGCTCGCCGAGGTGGCCGAGGAGGTCGAGAAGGAGGGTCGGAGGGCGTTGGCGGTGCCTACCGACATCACCGACGAGGCGTCGGTCGCCGCCCTGGTCGAGGCCACTGTGGGCACCCTCGGCCGGGTGGACGCGGTGGTCAACAACGCCTTCGCCAATCCGCCCCTGGTCGGGCTGGACGACGTCGACTTCGACGCGGTCCGCGCCGGCTTCGAAACGAACGTCTTCGGCGCGCTGCGGGTGACCCGGCTCTTCGCTCCGGCCCTGGAGGAGAGCGCCGGCTCGGTGGTGATGGTGAACTCCAGTGTCATCCGCGAGTCCAAGCCCCTGTTCGGGGCGTACAAGATGTCGAAGGCGAGCCTGTTGGCCCTGGCCCAGACGCTCTCCGCCGAGCTGGGTCCGCGCGGCATCAGGGTGAACACGGTGGCGCCGGGCTACATCTGGGCCGACGCCCTGCGTGGCTGGTTCGCGCACCTGGCGGGCGAGCGCGGCGTATCCGTGCAGGACGTGTACGACGAGGTGGCCGCGAACATCGACCTGCGCCGCCTGCCCGAGGCGGACGCCGTCGCCGACGCGGTGGTGTTCCTCATGTCCGACCTGGCTCGGGCGGTCAGCGGCCAGTGCCTCGACGTCAACGGTGGCGAGCACCACCACTGAGCCCAGCGCTCGGCGAACGGCCAGGTTCCCCCGGGGACCTGGCCGTTCGCCGTGTTCGCCGGCACGGTCCGGTCTGCGGGACCGGCCGCTTCCGGGGCCGTCCCGGTCGGGTCGGGCGGGGCGCGGGCAGACCTCCGCCCCGGGTCATCCGTCGGTGGACGGAGCCCCGGGGCGGAGGCGGCGTACGAAGAGGGGGTCAGGCGCCGGTGGAGGTGGACGCCGGTGGGTTCACCGACGACCCGGCGGGTGCGGGCGAGGTGGGCTGGGCGGCTGGATCGGTGGGGGCGGCGCCGACGGGGTGTCCGCTGCGACGCGGACGGGAGAAGTGCTGCATCATCGGCCGTTCGACGAACGCGTACATCAGCCAGGACAGCAGCACGCAGAGGGCGAGCACGGCCAGGATGAACAGCACCGCCAGCGGCGTGCTGAGCGCCTTGCGTTCGTAGGCGCCCCAACCCGCCCACTGGCCGGCGAGCGCGCCGTGGGTGTTGAAGAGGATGAACAGGTGGATCAGGAAGAAGGCGTAGGAGATCTCACCGAGCCACACCATCGGCCGGCTGCCGGTCGCGGTGCGTCGGCCCTCGTCGTCGGCGACGGCCAGGGCGGCGATGAGCAGGCCCATCGGCACCAGGTAGAGCGCCGAGACGTAGTACGCCGAGTAGGGCGGGAGGACCATGACGGACAGGACGTACGCGGCGACGGTCAGCAGGGCCATCGGCAGCGCGCCGATCCGCGGGAACCGGCCGGCCAGGACGATCTTGGCCAGGATCATGCCGGCGACGAACTCGAACAGGCGCATCGGCGGGAAGAAGTAGCTGATCCACAGCACCGGCCAGGAGTCGGGACCGGCGAACGGGCTCTTCGGGGTGGCGGGCAGGAACTGCGCGACGACGAGCGGGAGGACCACCGACGCGACTGCGATTCCCGCGAACCAGGCCCAGAGCCGCCGCGGTCGCAGCTGGCCCACCAGCAGGATCAGCAGCGGGAAGCTGATGTAGAACAGCAACTCGACCGAGAGCGACCAGGTGACCCCGTTGATCGAGTACACGATGTAGTCGGAGCTGGGCATCCACGCCTGGATGAGGAAGAGGTTGGCAAACGCCTCGGGTGCCATCAGCGGCACCCCGGCTGCCAGTAGCAGGCCGAGGGAGGCCAGGTAGGCCACGACGTGGTTCGGGACGATCTTGAAGAACCGCCGCCGGTAGAACAACCCGACGGTGTCGTCGCGCCGGGCGACCCAGGTCAGCACGAAACCGCTGAGGATGAAGAAGAAGGAGACGCCCATCTGGCCGGCGTTCTCGACGGCCGTGACGTACCCCTTCTGCACCGACGCGTTGGCGAAGATGCCCAAGTGCTGCACGTGGTTGATGAAGACCAGGAGGGCGGCGAGGAACCGCAGCCCGGTCAGGGAGGGAAGCCGGGTGGGTCTGACGTCCTGTCCAGCTGTCATGGGAGGCTACCTTCGGGAGCGGGATGGATGGCGAACCGCGTCACCGCTCCTGGCGTACGACCTCGCAGCTCCCGTTCGTCAGCGCTGCCGGCGAGGACCGCTCGACGCCAGTTCCGGTCGATGCGGCTGACTGGTTGCTGAAAACTAGCAACGAGGTCACTGACCGCACGTCTTTCAGATTGCGCACCTTGCGCGGGGGCGGATACCCGCCGCGCCGCATTCCCGCCGCGAGCGACGCGCCCGGCACCGAGCACCAAAAATGGGCCGGTGGAGTGCGTGTTCACACTCCACCGGCCCGCAGTCCGGCGGCGGCTGACCGGGGGGACCTCAGCCGTGCACGCCGGAAGGCTCGTGCCCGATCACACTTACGCGGTCGCCGGTTCCTCCGCGGGGGTCGGCTCGCTCGCCACGGTCTCCTTGTCGCGCTGCCGCATCGTGACGGCGATAAGGATGGTGCACACCACGAAGATGGCGACACCGATCGCCGCCGCCACGTTGAGCCCGGTGGTGAACGCCTCCCGGGCAGCGTCGAGCAACTGCGCGGCGGGCCCGGCCGGCAGCCCGTCGGCCACGGCCGTGGCACCGGCGATCGTCTCCCTGGCGACCGCCGATTCGTCCGCCGACAACCCGGCCGGCACGGCGTCACTCATCTGGCCGCGGTAGATCGCGGCGCCCACCGTGCCCAGCACCGCCATGCCGAGGGTGCCGCCCAGGTTGAGGCTGGTCTCGGACATCGCGGCTGCGGAACCGGCCCGCTCCGGCGGCACCGAGCCCATGATCAGGCCGGTGCCGAGGGCGACAAGCGGCCCGTCGCCCAGGAAGATGAGCACGATGCCGAGCACCACGACGACCAATCCGCCGGTCGCGTCCACAAGGGTCATGAGCACGAAGCCGAGCGTCGACATGGCGAGGCCGACGGAGATCACGGTGCCCTGCTTGATCCGCCGGACGAGGACCGGCGCGAGCATCGTCCCGACCGCGATCGAGATGCCCATCGGGGCCAGTGACAGGCCGGACTCGCCCGGAGTCAGGCCGGCGACACTCTGCACGTACTGGCTGCTGAGCAGACCGAGACCGGCCATCGCGGCGCCGGTGAACAGCATCGCGGACAGCAGGACGGTGAAGGACCGGTTCTGGAACAGGCTCAGGTCCAGCAGCGGAGACTCCAGGCGGCGCTGGCGCTGGGCGAAGACGACGGCGAAGATCAGGCCGACGACGATGGCGGTGGTCGGCACGAGCGGCTCGGCGCCGGAGTGCACCGCCAACTCCTTCATGCCGTAGATGATCGGCAGGATGGCGGCGAGCGAGAGCGCGACGCTCACCAGGTCGAGACGCCCGGCGCCCGGGCTGCGGTACTCGGGCAGCAGCACCGGACCGACCAGCAGCAGGATCAGCATCACCGGCACGCCGAGCAGGAAGACCGAACCCCACCAGAAGTGCTCCAGCAGGAGGCCGCCGACGACGGGGCCGAGGGCCGAGCCGACGAACTGGCAGGTGGCCCAGGTGGCGATGGCGAACCCGCGTTGCTTGGCGTCCGCGAACATGTTCATGATCAGAGCCAGTGTGGACGGCATGAGCGTGGCGCCCGCGATGCCCATCGCCGCACGGGCGAGGATGAGCATCTCCGCGCTCGTGGAGTAGGCGGCCAGCACCGACGCGGCGGTGAACGCGACAGCACCCACCAGCAGCAACAGGCGCCTGCCGACCCGGTCTCCGAGGGTGCCCATGGTGATCAGCCAGCCGGCGAGCATGAAGCCGTAGACGTCGGTGATCCACAACTGCTGCGTGCCGGAGACCGCGAGGTCGGCACTGAGCTTCGGCAACGCCAGGATCAGGACGCCGTTGTCGATGGCCACCAGCAGCGTGGGCAGGGCCAGCGCAGCCAACCCCAACCACTGTCGGCGTCCTGCCCGCTGGCCCACGGCCGTCAGGGTCGCATCGTGCATGGGAGTTCCTTCCTCGTTCCCAGGGCTGTCTCGGGGCTCGTCCGGGCGCTGGGCGCCAGCGGGACGTCCGCATCTTGTGGACACCGTCCACAAGATGCGGACGATCGTACGCCATGGATGGCGCGGATGGTGCTGATGTCGTCACTCGGTGCGTCGCGTCGCGCGACGGCGGTCCGCGTGGTCCTCCGACCGCGCTCGGCGTCACCCACCGCCGCGCGCCAGGTGCGCCCGGACGTCCTCCATCGACGACAGGTCGGGCACCGTCCAGCCATCCAGGTCGTACTCGTCCAGGCAGGACTCGACGAACGCCTTGTAGCCGTCGAGCTGCCCGTCGGCCACCTGGCCGAGCAGCAGCTCCACCCGGGTGTTCTCGTGGTTGCCGGCGTAGTTGCGCTCGTACAACTCGTGCCGACCCGCGAACTCGGTGCCCACCGCGTCCCAGAGCAGCTTCATCACCTTCACCCGCTCCACCGCGTCCGTGCCGTTCGAGCCGCGCAGGTACCGGTCGAGGTAGGGGCGGACATCGGGGTTGCGGAAGTCGTCCGCCGCAGAGTTGACGTAGATCAGGCCGCTGGCCACGTCCTGCTGGATGATCTCGCGGACCCGCGGATACCCGATCTGCATGAACCAGCGGTACGCCATGCCGTACTGCGGGTTGGGCAGCACCGCGCCGTTACGCCAGGGCACCGGATTGCGCGCGGCGGCGTCGGACAGACCCCAGAACAGGTTGCGCCAGGCAAGTACCTCACCCAGCCGGGCCTGCACGCCCCGGAAGTCCTGGGTGCCGGTGATCTCCAGGGCCTTGGCCAGCAACCCGGCGATGAACTCCAACTTGACGGCCAGCCGGGTGCAGCCGTGGAAGGTGAACCGTTCGACGAACCCCGACCGGCCGGCGAATGTCTGCACCTTGCCGATGTCGCCGTAGACGAAGACGTTCTCCCAGGGGATCAGCACCTTGTCCAGCACGAGGATCGTGTCGTTCTCGTCCAGCCGGGACGAGAGGGGATAGTCGAACGGACTGCCCATCGCCGCGGCGGCTGCCCCGTACGACGGGCGGCAGATCAGTTTCACCCCGGCCGCGTCCATCGGGACTGTCGCCACCAGGGCGAACTCCTTCTTCTTGATCGGCAGACCGTAGTGCGCCACGAAGTTGTAGTGGCTAAGCGCGGAACCCGTGGCCACCACCTTCGCCCCGCTCACCACCACCCCGGCGTCGGTCTCCCGCTCCACGTGGATGAACACGTCGGCGATCTCGTCCACCGGGCGGTTGCGGTCCACCGGCGGGTGCACGATGGCGTGGTTCCAGAACAGCACCCGCTCCTGCGACTCCCGGTACCAGCGGCGGGCGTTGTCGGCGAACGGGTCGTAGAAGTCGGCGTTGGCGCCCAGCGTGCCGAGGAACGACGCCTTGTAGTCGGGGCTGCGCCCCATCCACCCGTAGCTCATCCGGGCCCACGCCGCGATGGCCCGTTGCGCGCCCACCAGATCCTCCGCGCTGTGCGGGGTGGTGAAGAAGCGATGTGTCCAGCCGTCGCTGCCGCTGTCGGTCGGCCCGGTCAGCTCGGCGCGGTGTTGCGGATCATGCAGCGCGTCGTACAGGCGGGCGGTCATCCGGACCGGGTTGCGGAACGCCGGGTGCGTGGTCACGTCGCGGACCCGGTCACCGTACAGATAGATCTCCCGGGAGTCGCGGATGCTCTCCACGTACTCGTCGCCGGTGAGCGGGCGGGTGGACCGGCGGGCCGTGCCGCCGTCCGGCTCCGGGCCGGGGGCCGTCGAGCGCGCCTGGGCGGCCTGGGTCATCGGGCACCTCCTGCGTCGTACTCCACTCGCGCGCGGGCGCCCGCCGACGCCACGATCCGGGCGGGTGGGAAACGTCGGAGAGTGCGCGGCCGTCGTCGGGCGGCCGGAGTGGAGGTTGTCCTCATCCTGGCAGCGGTCCCGGCCGCCACGGGTCTTCTCGATTGCGGCATCGGTCAGGCCGAACGCAGCGGGCCGTCGGCCGCCGACACGACCTCGGCCAGCACCTCGCGGTAGCCGCGGACCAACTCGATGATCGTGCGCTCGTCGTAGAGGTTGCTGTTGTACTGCACGCTGCCCACCACGTCCCCGGCCGGATCGAGGTTGAGCGTCCACAGTGCGCCGTTCGGCACGTCCGAACCGACCTGCTGGGAGAGCAGGCGTCGACGCATCTCCGTCCAGACGAGGTCGCCCACCCACTCGTCGTCGAGCACGAAGGGGAACGGGAAGACCTGGAACACGCAGGCCGCGCCGTCGTCGCCCATCACCGGGAGCATCAGCTCGGGGGCCTCGGCGGCGATCTGCGGGAACGGCAGGTCGTGGCCGTAGCCGTCCAGGCAGGACCGTCGTACGCGGGCCACGACGTCGAGGAACGTCCGGCAGCCCTCGAACCGGGTACGCAGTGGCAGCAGGTTGAAGAACGGGCCCACGGTGTAGGTGAACCGGTCGTCGGCGCGGCCGGGCGAGAACGTCGGCACCACGACGTCGTCCGCGCCGGTCCGTCGTCTCACCAGCACCGTGAAGGCCGCCAGCAGCACCATGAACGGAGTGCTGCGGGTGGCCCGGGCCACGTGGAGCGCCGGTGCGACAAGCGACGAGTCGATGAGGAACCGGTACACGGCGGTGGACTCCGGCAGGCCGGTCGACTTGGGCCGGTCCGTGGGCACCGCGAAGATCCGCGCCTCGCGCAGCTCGTCGCGCCAGTACCGCCGGGCGGGCTCCGCCGACTCCGCAGGCAGCGACCGCTGCCATCGTGCGTACTCCCGGTAGGGGGTGGTGGGCGGCAGGTCGTGGCCCGGGTGTCCGCGTCGGGCGGCGTACCGGTCGGCCAGGTCGCGGGCGAGGACGCGCACCGACCAGCCGTCGGTCGCCGTGTGGTGCACGACGACGGCCAGCAGGGCGTCGTCGTCGTCGAAGCGGATCAGGGTGGCGCGCAGCAGCGGCAGCCGGCCGACCGGCAACTCGCCGGACTCGATCTCGTTGAGCAGCTCCTCCACCCGCAGCTCCCGGGCCTCGGCGTCGAGGCCACGCTCCTCGCGTTCGTCCAGGTCGGGCAGGACGGCGGCGAAGATCTCCTGGTGCGGCTGGGTTTCGTCGCGGACGATCCGGGTCCGCAGGGTCTCGTGGCGGACGACCAGGTCACCCAGGGCCGAACGCAGCGTCGGGCCGTCCACCCGCCCGCGCAGCCGCCAGCCGTGCACGATGTGGTTGTGCGGGCCGAACGGGCCCTCCTCGTCGCCGCGGTCGAAACCGCAGAGGAACTCCTGGTTGTACGACAGCGGAATGCCGCTGAGCAGTGGGCGGCCGGTGGTCACGCTTGGCGCGGTGTCCATCCTGAGGGGCTCCTTCGGTGCGGGGCCCGGGCTCGGCGGGCCTGCGGGGGCCTGCGGGGGAATCCAGCCGACACCGCCTGTGGTGGCGGTCGGCGCGGCCCGACGGCCGGGCGCGCGCCGGCACGGCCGTGGTGACCGCGATCGACGCTACCGGCAGCCCGGGGACGCCCCTTCTCTCAGCGTGCGCAGCGCCGCCGGGCGACCCGGACGGCGGTGCGGTCGCACCCTCGGTCGGCATCGGCGGCGTTGTCCGGCCCCTGCGGCAGACCGCAACCCGGAAGGTGACCGTCCGGCCGGCGCGGTGTGACGCTGGCCGGGCCGCGGACCGGCGGCAGGGCGACCGTCCGCGCCACCCGGCGCGGCGGACGCGACGAGGATCGACGGTGAAGGAGCGTGCTGCCATGGCGGTCGTCAGGGAGCAGGCCGGGTCGGTGCCCGCCTCGTCGCCGGAGCCCGTCCCGAGTCCCACCGAACTGCTCGAACGCGCCCGGGAGCTGGCCCCGCTGCTGGTCCAGCGGCAGGCCGAAACCGAAGACCGCACCTTCTACGCCTCGGACGTGCACGCCCGGTTCCAGCGCGCCGGGTTCCACCGGATGCTGGTGCCGCGCCGCTACGGCGGCTACGAGACAGACATCGGCACCTTCCTCGCCGTGGTTACCGAACTGGCCCGGGCCTGCCCGTCGACCGGCTGGATGTACTGCCTCGGCGCCACCCACGCGGTCGCCGTGGCGACCCTGTTCGACGAGCCCGCCCAGGCGGAACTCTTCGCCGGCGGCGACTTCGTCTGCCCGGCGACGATCGTTCCCTCCGGCACCGCACGCCGAGGCCCGGACGGGCGCTGGAGGGTCACCGGCACCTGGAACTACTGCTCCGGCGCGCCGTACGGCACGCACTTCCTCGGGCACGCGCTGGCCGAGCCGACCGACGGTGGGCCGCCTCGACCGGTGCTGTTCGTGGCACCCCGGCAGCAGTGGCGGCGACTCGACGACTGGGGCGGGCAGCTCGGACTGCGGGGCAGCGGATCGCACAGCATCACCGTCGACGCCGACCTGCCCGCGAGGTTCGTCCTCCCGGACACCCACCTCAGTGAGGTCGACGTGAGCGCAGGCACGCCCGGCCGGACGCTGCACGGCAACCCGCAGTACGGAGGCGGCCCGATCAGCTTCATGGTGTTCGAGGTGGCCGCACTCGCCATCGGCATGGCGTACGGCGCGCTGGACGTCTACGGCGAGCTGATGCGGTCGCGGCGGACCGCATTCCCGCCGGTCGTCGGCCGCGCGGAGGACCCCGACTACCAGATCTGGTACGGCGAGGCCACCGGCATGATCGCGACGGCCGAGGCCGCTCTGCGCGACGCGGTCCGCCAGTGGAACGCGCTCTGCGCCGCCGGACCAGAGGCATTCACCCGGGAGCAGGATCTGCGCCTGGCCACCATCTGCCGACAGGTGATCCGGCTGTGCTGGCAGGCCGTCGAGCGGCACCTGTTCCCGACGGCCGGTTCGAGCGCGGTACGCCACGGTGAGCGTCTGGAACGGATCTGGCGCGACATGTCCATGCTGCACACCCACGCGGGCTTCGCCGTCTTCCTTCCCACCCGGGCCACCCGCGAGTACACCCGGGCCCACTTCGCGGTGGGCTGACACCCCGCGTCGCCGGCCACCGGCGCGCCGGAACCCCCTGGAGGCTGTGGTGACCAATGTCGGTGAGGTGGACGGGCTGACGCTGTTCCCGGCGGACGCCGGATACCGGGCCGCCGTCGAGGTGTTCAACCTTGCGGCTCCCGTACGCCCGGCAGCCGCCGTGACCGCCCGCACGGTCGGGCAGGTGCGCGCCGCGATCCTGGACGCGCGCCGCCGCGGCTGGCACGTTCGTGTGCACTCGACGGGCCACGGCAGCGCCGCCGCGCGGCCGGTCGACGGCGGCCTGCTGATACGCACCCGCCTGACCGGCGGGGTGTCGATCGACCCGCTGGCGCGGGTGGCCCGGGTGCCGGCGGGCACCCGGTGGGGCGAGGTGGCGCAGGCCGCCGCCGCGTACGGGCTCGCCGCGCCGCACGGTTCCTCGCCCACCGTCGGCGTCGTCGGCTATCTGCTGCGCGGCGGAGTCAGTTTCTACGGCCGGCAGGTGGGCCTGGCGGGGAACCGGGTCCGGGCTGTGGAACTGGTCACCGCCGACGGGGAGTACCGCCGCGTGGACGCGGACAACGATCCGGAGCTGTTCCACGCCCTGCGCGGTGGTGGCGGTGGATTCGGCGTGGTCACCGCCGTCGAGGTCGCGCTGCATCCGGTGGCCGCCGTGGTGACCGGCGCGGCGTTCTGGCCGGCGGCCCACGCGCCCGCCCTGCTGGACGCGTGGCGAGGCTGGACCCGGCACGCACCGGACCGGGCGACGACCACGTTTCGGGTGATGAACCTGCCGGCCATCGAGGGGGTGATCCCGTCTGCCCTGTCCGCCGGAACAGTGGTGTGCGTCGACGGCGCGGTGCTCGCGGCCACCGCCGACGAGCTGCCCGACGCCCAGCGGGTGGCCGACGAGCTGCTCGGTCCGCTGCGCGCCGTGGCGCCGACAATCCAGGACAGCTGGACCACCGCCGGGCCGATCGACGTGCTCGCCACCCACCTGGACCCGGCCGAGCCGGTGCCGCTTGTCGGCGACCACATGCTGCTCGACGAGCTGGACGAATCCGGTGCGGCGGCGTTCCTGGCCTCGGTGGGGCCGGACTCCGGTTCCCCCCTGATCAACGCCGAGCTGCGTCAACTCGGAGGGGCACTGGCCGTGCCCGACCCGGACGGCGGCATCCTCGACCATCTCCCCGCCCGCTACGCCTACGTCAGCGGGGGCATGCCGTTCGGTTTGGTGACGGTCGACGACATCCGTGGGCACTGCGCGACCGTGCGCCGGACGCTGACGCCCTGGAACACCGGGCGTACGGCACCTACCTTCGTCGAGACCGTCGACCAGCCGCAGCTGCACCTGGACGCCGACCAGGTCGCCGTGGTCGACCGGGTCCGCCGCCGGGTCGACCCGGACGATCTGTTTCGCCTCGACGTCGCACCGAACGCGTCAGCGGTGCGCTGATCAGAATCCGCCACCGCGCCCGCCCCGTCAGGGCAATTCGGGAGATGTCTCCCGGTGATCCAGGTGGGACGCTTTCTGCAAGTCGGAACACCAATTCGCGCCATTGAAAACTGTCGGGGAAAAGAGGTGCGTGATGCGATTCACCTCCATTCAGGAACGTTTCGCCGCGCAGGTGCTGCGGACGCCGGACGCCATTGCGGTCGTCGACGGCCAGCGCCGCGTCAGCTACCGGAAACTGGACGCCGAGGCCGACCGCCTGGCCGCCCGCCTGGTGGACCGGGGCGCGCGCCCGCAGACCCCGGTGGCGGTGCTGCTGGAGCGCTCGGCCGACGTGGTGGTCGCGTTCCTCGCGACGCTCCGGGTGGGCGCCGCCTATCTGCCGCTGCACCTGGCCCATCCCGACGAGCGGATCCGTCAGATCCTCGACCGCTCCGGTGCCACGTTGGCGCTCACCCACGCCGCCACCGCGGACCGCCCGCTGCCCATCGGGATCCGCACGCTGCGCGTCGACGGAACCAGCGAAGCCGGCGCGCCGCCAGCGGTCCCGGCGCGACCCGACGGCGTCGCGTACGTCATGTACACCTCGGGATCGACGGGGCAGCCCAAGGGCGTCGCGGTGACCCACCGGGGGGTGCTCGACCTGGTGGCCGACCCGTGCTGGGACAGCGGCCGGCACGACGTCGTGCCGATGCTCGCACCGCACGCGTTCAGCGTGTCCACATACGAGGTGTGGGTGCCGCTGCTGCGCGGCGGCCGGGTCGTGGTCGCCCCGCCCGGGGTGCCGGATCCCGCGACCCTGCGGCGGCTGATCCGCGACCACGGCGTCACCGGGTTGCACCTGACCGCAGGGCTGTTCCGGGTCCTCGCCGACGAGGACCCGACCTGCCTGAGCGGGGCACGCGAGGTGCTCACCGGTGGCGACGTCGTCTCGGCCGAGGCGGTGCGCGGGGTCCTGGAACACTGCCCCGACCTCACCGTCCGCGCCACGTACGGCCAGACCGAGGCCACCCTGTTCACGATGCACGCGCCGATGACGGCCTCCACGCCGCCGTCCGGCGCGGTGCCCATGGGCCGCCCGCTGCACGGGGTCGGGCACCGGGTGCTCGACGAGCGGCTGGCGCCGGTGCCGGACGGTGTGGTCGGCGAGCTCTACCTTTCCGGTGAACGCCTGGCCCGGGGCTACCCCGACGCTCCCGACCTCACCGCGGAGAGCTTCGTCGCCGACCCGTACGGCCCGCCGGGGCAGCGGATGTTCCGCACCGGGGACCTGGTCCGCCGGGACGCCGACGGCGTGCTGCACTTCTGCGGCCGGGCCAACGACCAGGTCAAGATCCGCGGTTTCCGGGTCGAGTTGGCAGAGGTGGAGGCGGCCCTGGAGACGCACCCCTCGGTGGCGCACGCCGCGGTCCTCGCGGTGCCGGCGCCGGGCGGTGATCGCCGGCTGGTGGGCTTCGTGGTCCCGGCCGGCGATCCCGTCGACACCGCCGACCTCACCGTGCACGTCGGCCGCCGGCTGCCCGACTACATGACACCCTCGGTCGTCGTGACGCTGGACCGGCTTCCGCTCACCTCCAACGGCAAGGTCGACCGCCGTGCGTTGCCGGTGCCGGAGCTGACCGCTCCGGCCTCCGGCCGCGCGCCGGCCACCGAGCGGGAGCGGGCACTGTGCGAGATCTTCGCCGACGTGTTGGGCATGCCGCAGGTCGGTCCGGACGACAGCTTCTTCGACCTGGGCGGGCAGTCCCTGCAGGCAATGAGGCTTGTCAGTCGGATCCGCTCGGTGCTGGGTCTGGAGGTCACGATCGACGTGGTCTTCGACGCGCCCAGCCCTGCCGCGCTGGCGCGGCACCTGGACCCGGTCGCGGCCTGACCCTTGCGAACCTGAGCCGGGAGAGCATGATGACCAACCCTTTCGACGTCTCCGACGCCATCTTCTCCGTGCTGGTCAACCCGGGCGGCGAGTTGTCGCTGTGGCCGTACCCGATCGACGTCCCGCCCGGGTGGACGGCCGTGCACGGTCCGACGGACCGCGCGACCTGCCGGGCGTACGTCTGCTCGCACGGGGTCGATCCGTGGCCCGGCGGCCAGCCCCGGAACCGCGACCATCCGGCCTGAACCCGCCGCCGGCCGGTTCCCTGAGGAGGAGTGGCACATGACCATCGACCCCCTGCCCGAGACACCGACGGGCGAGGCGCCCGCGCCCGAGCCGGACCTCGTCCAGCTACTCACCCCCGACGGTGACCGGGTGGAGCATCCGGACTACCGACTCGACGTGTCCACCGAGGACCTCCGCGGCCTGTACCGCGACCTGCTGCTGGTGCGCCGCCTCGACGCCGAGGCGCTCGCCCTGGCCCGCCAGGGTGAGCTGGGCGCCTGGCCCTCCCTGCTCGGCCAGGAGGCCGCGCAGGTCGGCTCCGCGCGCGCACTTACCGCCCTGGACATGGTCTTCCCCACCTACCGCGACCACGGCGTCGCCTGGTGCCGGGGAGTACCACCGGCGGACGTGCTGGCCTCGTTCCGCGGCGTCGCGCACTCGGGCTGGGACCACGCCGCCCACCGACTGCATCCGTACGCCATCGTCATCGGCAGCCACGCGTTGCACGCCACCGGCTATGCGATGGGAATCCAGCGCGACGGCGTCGACGAGGCCGCCATCGTCTACTTCGGCGACGGCGCCACCAGCGAGGGCGACGTCAACGAGGCGTTCGTGTGGTCCGCGGCGCAGAACGCGCCGGTCGTGTTCTTCTGCCAGAACAACCAGTGGGCCATCTCGGTGCCGACCGAGAAGCAGTCGCGGGTGCCGTTGTACCGGCGGGCCGCCGGCTTCGGTTTTCCCGGCATCCGGGTGGACGGCAACGACGTGCTTGCCTGCCTGGCTGTCACCCGGGCCGCGATGGAGAACGCCCGGTCCGGCCAGGGGCCGACGTTGATCGAGGCGGTCACCTACCGGATGGGACCGCACACCACCTCCGACGACCCCACCCGCTACCGGGAGCAGGCGGAGCTGGAACGGTGGCGGCTGCGCGACCCGATCACCCGGGTCCGCGCTCACCTCACCCGTACCGGAGCCGCCGACCCGGCCTTCTTCGCAGACGTCGACGCCGAGGTCGACGCGCGGGGCGCGGAGCTGCGCCGGCGATGCCTGGACCTGGCCGAGCCGGCCCCGGACGTCATCTGGTCGCACGTGTACGCCGTCGGGCACCAGCAGCTCGCCGACGAGGTGCGGGCCGACCGGCCGGATGCCGTGGCGGAGCCGCCGCCCCGCGCCGTCGTCGTCGAACCGCCGCCCCCGGTCGCCGGGCACACCACGCGCACGTGGGCGCTGTCGCGAGCCATCAACGAGGGCCTGCGCAAGGCGATGGAGCAGGACCCGGCGGTGTTGGTGATGGGCGAGGACGTCGGTCGGCTGGGCGGGGTGTTCCGGGTCACCGACGGTCTGCAGAAGGACTTCGGGGAGAGCCGGGTGCTCGACACCCCGCTGGCCGAGTCCGGCATCGTGGGTACCGCGATCGGGCTGGCGCTCCGTGGCTACCGGCCGGTCTGCGAGATCCAGTTCGACGGGTTCGTCTTCCCGGCGTTCAACCAGATCACCACCCAGCTCGCCCGGCTGCGGGCCCGGACCTCCGGCCGGATCGCGCTTCCGGTCGTGGTGCGGGTGCCCTTCGGCGGCGGGGTGGGTGCTCCGGAGCATCACGGCGAGTCGCCGGAGGCGTACTTCACCCACACGCCCGGGTTGCGCGTGGTCACCTGCGCGAGCCCCGGCGACGCGTACGCCCTGATCCAGCAGGCCATCGCCTGCCCGGACCCGGTGATCTTCTTCGAGCCGAAGCGCCGTTACTGGGAACGGGGACCTGTCGACACGGACCTCGGACGGGCGCTGCCGTTCGACCGGGCGGCAGTGGTCCGCCCCGGGCGGGACGTCACAGTCCTCACGTACGGGCCGATGGTGAAGACCTGCCTGGAGGCTGCGGAGGCGTCCCCGACGTCTCTGGAGGTCATCGACATCCGTTCGCTCAATCCGCTGGACGAGGAGACGGTGCTGGCCTCGGTGCGGCGTACCGGCCGCTGCCTCGTGGTGCACGAGGCGCCGGTGTTCAGCGGGTTCGGCGCCGAGTTGGCGGCCCGCGTCGCACAACGCTGCTTCTACCACCTGGAGGCCCCGGTGGAGCGGCTCGGCTCCTACTCCGCGCCGTATCCGCCGTCGCGGACCGAGAGCCACTACCTGCCCGGCGTCGACCGCATCCTGGCCGCGGTGGACCGGATGACCGCGGAGTGACAATGGGCGAGCTACGGCACTTCAACCTTCCGGACGTGGGCGAGGGCCTGACCGAGGCGGAGATCCTCACCTGGCGGGTACGGCCCGGGGACACGGTAGCCATCAACCAGATCCTGATCGAGATCGAGACCGCGAAGGCGGCGGTCGAGCTGCCCAGCCCGTTTGCGGGCCGCGTCGCCGAGCTGCTGGTGGCCGAGGGCGACACGGTGCCCGTCGGCACGCCGCTGATCGCCGTCGCCGTCAGCGTCGACTCCGCCGAGATGGACGCCACTTCGGCCGGACCGGCCACGTCGGTCGAGCCGGCCACCGCGCCCGTCGGGCTGGCCGCGTCCCGCGCGTCCGCGCCGGTCGGGGCGGTCGAGCTGGCCGCTGCCGACCCGGCCGAAGACCGCGCGGAGCTCGTCGGCGCCGGCTCGCACCGCGCGCCCGCCCTGGTCGGCTACGGCTTCACCCCGGGTGGGGAAGCCGGCCCCGGTGAGCAGCGCGCCCACCGGCCCCGGCCGTCGGTCGCGCCCGGCGGCAACGCGGTGCAGGCCACACCGCCGGCCCGGCGGCTGGCCCGTGACCTCGGCGTCGACCTGGGTACGGTCGCCGGCACCGGCCCGGCGGGGGCGATCACCCGCGACGACATCAGGCGCGCTGTCGCGCCCGGCACGCCGACGCGCATCCCCGTCCGTGGCGTACGCCGATCGACCGCCGACGCGATGACCCAGGTGGCGGCCACCGTGCCGCACGTGACCACCTGGGTGCAGACCGACGTCACCGCGACCGTCGAGGCGGTGGCCCGGCTGCGCGAGATGCCCGAGTTCCAGCAGCGGCGGGTCAGCCCTCTCCTGTTCGTGGCGAGGGCCCTGCTGCTCGCTGTGGAGCGGCGACCAATGATCAACGCCTGGTGGGACGAGCCCGCCCGGGAGATCGTCCTGCGCGACCACGTCCACCTCGGCATCGCCGTGGCGACCGAGCGCGGGCTGCTCGTACCCAAGGTGAAGGACGCCCACGCGCTGCGGCTGCCGGCGCTCGCCGCGGCGATCGAGAACCAGGTGGACACCGCGCGCGCCGGGCGGTCCACCCCCTCCGACCTGACCGGCGGCACCATCACCATCACCAACACCGGAGTGTTCGGAGTGGACGGTGGCACGCCCCTCACCAACGTCGGTGAGTCGGCGATCCTCGCGGTGGGCCAGATCCGCGACATGCCGTGGGTGCACGAGGGCGCGCTCGCCGTACGCAAGGTCACCACGTTGGCGCTCTCATTCGACCACCGCGTGGTCGACGGCGACCTCGCCTCCGGTGTGCTGCGCGACGTCGCCGACCTGCTCGCCGACCCGGTCCGGATGCTGGCCCGGTGTTGACCGTGAGCGGGCCGACGCGGTGGCTGCGGGTCGAACCCCGCTACGGCGGGCCGCCCGGTGCGGGCAACGGCGGCTGGACGTGCGGTCTGGTCGCCGCCGCCCTGCCCGCGCCGCCGCCGGTGCCGGAGGTGACGCTGCACAGCCCCGCCCCGCTACACGTGCCGCTGGCGTTACGCGGGGGCACCTCGGGAGCCGTCCTGCACACCTCGGGTGGCCGGCTGGTCGCCACTGTCGTACCCAGGGGGGAGGACATCCCCGCGGTGCCGCCGGCCCCCCTCGACGCCGCCGACGGGTGGGTGGCCCGGCACGGGGCGCACCACCTGCCCACCTGCTTCGTCTGCGGCCCCCGGCGTCCGGACGGCCTGCGGATCCGGCCCCGGCGGACGCCAGACGGCGGTATCGCCGCCACCGTGGTGCTGCCGGTCGACGGGGTGCCGGCCCGGCTCGCCGTGTGGGCGGCGCTGGACTGCCCGGGCGGGTGGACCGTGATCAAGGCTGGTCGGACCCACCTGTTGGGTCGGCTGGCGGTCGTCGTCGACCGTCTGCCCGGGGCCGGCGACGTGTGCCTCGTGGTCGGCCGGGCCGTCCGCGTCGAGGGTCGCAAGGCGTTGGTGCGCACCACGCTGTACGGCGCCGACGGAGCGGTGGCCGCCCGTGCGGAGGCCACCTGGGTGTCGGTCGGGCGGTGAGGCCCGCACCGCACGCACAGAGATGCGACTCCGCCCGGCCGACCCGAATCATGACTCAGGAACGAGCGAATTCCGTAAATGCCGAAACGGCGGGGGCGGACGCAGTGCACAACTGTCCTCGGAAGGGAGAACGACAGCGATGAGCGGCAGAACCGTCGTGGAGTTCTGGCTCCATTACTACAACACGCCACATTTCCTGGATCAGACCCGGGAAATGGCGGCAAGCTTCAACGCCCGGCATCCCGAGTACGAGGTCGTCGTCACCGGACACGACTTCCACGACCTGCCGCGGGTGGTGGCCGAGGCCGCCGACCGGGGTGTCGCGCCGGCGGTGGCCCAGATCTACCTCACCGCCACCCAGGAGGCACGTGACATGGTGGACACGGCGGGTCAGCCGCTGTTCACCTCGGTCACCCGCGCGATCGCCGGCCGGCGGGAGATCCTGGGCGAGGCGGTAGTGCTCGACGACGTCCTGCCGCGGGTCCGCGACTTCTACACGGTCGACGGTGATCTCGCCTCGATGCCGACCCTGGCGTCCACCGCCCTGCTGTACGCCAACACCACGATGCTCGCCGCCGCAGGCGTCACCTCCGTCCCGTCCACCTGGGCCGAGGTGGCGGCGGCGTGCAAGTCGGTGGCCGCCCTGCCCGACGGCCCGGAGTACGCCATCACCTGGCCCAACCACGGCTGGATCTTCCAACAGGCGATCGCCCAGCAGGGCGGCCTGTTGGCCGACCACGACAACGGCCGGTCCGGACGGGCCCGCACGGTCGACCTGTCCTCCCCGGAGATGCTCGCGTTCGTCGGCTGGTGGCGACAGCTGCACCGGGACGGCTACTTCCTCTACACCGAGGACATGGACCCGAGCACCTGCTGGGGTGGCACCTTCATGGCGTTCGCCGAGCAGCGGGCCGCGCTCACCGTCAGCTCCTCGGTGGCCGCGCCGCACCTGGTGCAAGCCGGCCGGGACGGTGGCTTCGACGTGGTTGCCGCCCGACTGCCGCACAACGAGGCGGCGCCGTACGTGGGCAACCTGATCGGCGGGGACTCCCTCTGGCTCACCGCAGGCCTCGACCCGGCGGTGCAGGACGGCGCCCTGGCGTTCATGCAGTACCTCAACAGCCCGCGCAACGCGGCCGACCGGCACCGGGTCAGCGGCTACCTGCCGATCACCCTCAGCGCTGTGGACCTGCTGGAGCGGGAGGGCTGGTTCGCGCAGAACCCGCACGCCCGCGTCGGTGTCGACCAGCTCGCCGCGTCCGGGTCTTCGCCGGCCGCCCGGGGCGCGCTCTTCGGCGACTTCGGCGGCATGCAGGACGTGAACGCGCGAGCCATGCACGACGTGCTCCTGCACGACGCCGACCCGGCCGAGCGCTTCACCCAGGCGACCGAGGAGGCGCAGCGACTCCTCGACGAGTACAACGCCCACTGCGTCGCCGCCGACGGCACCCGCCGCAACCCGCCCTGCCTGCGCGTCTCCTGATCTCCACCCACCGGTCGCCCCGCGGCAGCCCGCCGCCGGGCGACCGACTGTGCTCCCAGCACCCGCGCCGCGGCGCGCGGCGCGGGTGAGGTGGGTTCAGGCGAGGGTAGGCAGATCGGGGCGTAGTGCTGCCGCTCCGCCGAGATAGACGTGCAGGAGGCCGTCGCGCGGGCGGTCGGTGTGCACGTGTGCCAGCAGCCGGATGATCCGGGGCGGGGCATCGGGTACGCCGATCTCGGTGGCGCACAGCAGGGGCACGTCGTGCAGGCCCATCCGGCGGGCAGCCGTGGCCGGAAAGGCGGTGCGCAGGTCCGGAGTGACGGTGAACAGGACGCTGATCAGGTCGTCCCCGGTCAGCCCGTTGCGTTCGAGGACTGCGGTGAGCAGCTCGACGGTGGCCTGCGCGATGTCATCAGGGCTGTCGCGGGGCACCTGCACGGCGCCGCGTAGCGCCCGTACCGTCGGCCTGGTCTCGGGTCCGGTCGGACCGCTGCGGCGCGCGGACACGGATTCTCCTCTCCACGCCGGCCGTTGCACGCCGGCGTCGCCAGGGGCCGTCAGGACGGCGCCCGGCTCCGAGCGGAACCGGGCGCCGTGACGGGCGGGATCGAGGCGGTCAGTCGCCGACGGTGAACTGGCCGGGAGTGCGGCCGGCTCCGGCCGGGCCCCGGTACGCCTGGGCGATGTTCAGCCACTGGTCGGCGTCCGGTCCGCTGGCCACCAGGGACAGGTCCTGGCGGTGCCGCCGGCGGGTCACCAGGAGGCAGAAGTCCGCGGCGGGCCCGCTGATCCGCTGCTCCGCGTCGGCGGGCCCGAACTCCCACTGCTGCCCGGACGGGCCGGTGAGCGACCAGTGGAACTGCACGTCCGGCGTGGACAGGCCGCGGGCCTGGTAGCCGAAGTCCCACGTGCGGACGGCGAATCCGACGAGGTGACCGATCCGGTCGGTGTACTGCCGACGTACCGCCAGAGCGTCGGCGATGTCCTGGCCGTGACCGAACAGCTCCATCATGCCGGCGGCGGCCAGCACCGGGGCCGGCAGTGGCCGGACCAGCCAGGGCACCATCTCACCGGCCGGCACCGCGGCGAGTGCCTTTTCGGCGGTGGCGCGTTCGGCACGCCACCGGTCGAGCAGGGTCGCCGGTGGCTCGGCGAGGTACGGCGCCATCGCGGCGTCGACGTTGGCGTCGAAGTCGCTGCTGAGGCGGGCGGTCATCGCCCGGAAGACCTCGGGCTCGGCCGCCGCCGTCCCCGCGAGTCGGAACGTCGCCGCGAGGTGGGCGATCTGGTGGGCGATGGTCCAGCCGGGGGCGGGGGTGGGGCGCGACCATTCGGCCGGGTCGAGGTCGGCGACGAGACGGTCGATGTCGTCGCCTTCGGCCGTGAGGTCGGAAATGACGTCCTGCTGGGTCACGGGTCGGTCCTTCCGCTCGTCGGGCAGGGACGGTGGCCTCGGCGGGTCGGTCCGGTCGAGGCCACCCGGCCCGTCACAGATAGAGGGTGTTGGGTTCCAGGCCGCAGGCGATCCGCCCGTACAGCTCCAGGTTGGTGTTGGGGTGCATGATGGCGTGCAGGTTGAGGGTCTGCACGTCCCTTTCGATGCGCTGGATCGGCACCGTGTTGTAGATCGACGAGCCGCCGCTGGCCGTGTTCAGGATGTCCACGGCCTCCTTGGTCCGCTGGCACGTCGCACCCAGGTCGAGCCGGGTACGGGCGCGCTCCTCCAGCGTCCACTGCTCGGACCGGGCGGCCTTGCCGTCCAGCCGGTCCGCCGCCCGGTAGGCGTGGAATTCGGCTTCGTCGAGTTTGGTCGTCGCCTCCGCTACCTGAAGGTGCGTCAGCGGCGCCTCCGCCTGACTTTCGTAGCTGGTGTAGGTGATCTTGCGGCCGGGCAGTCGCTCGAAGAAGGCGTCCCGTGCGGCGCGGCCGAGGCCCAACGCGGTGGCCCCGATGGTGGTGCAGGCGGTCGGCATGAACGGCGCCTGGAAGACCGGCGAGGAGGCGTTGAGGACCGACCGGTGGACGCCCTGCAGGACCGGGCCCATCGGTAGTACGCGCGCCTGCGGCACGAAGAGGTCCTTCGCCACGGTGGTCACGCTGCCCGAGCCGCGCAGACCGGCCGTGTGCCAGTCGTCGATGATCTCCAGCTCGGAGATCGGCACGGCAACCATGATCGGCTCGTACTCGCCGTTCGGGTGGGCCAGGACCGCCGCGTTGGTGTTCCACGAGCTCTGCTGGACGCCGCTGTTGAACGACCACTTGCCGTTGAGGACGATGCCGCCGTCGGCGGGTACGCCGACCGCGGACGGACTGAGGATGCCGCTGATCCGCACGTCCGGCACGGAGAAGATCTCGTCCTGCACCTCGTCGGGGAACAGGCCGGCCATCCAGGTGCTGATCGCCCAGACTGACAGGGTCCAGGACGTCGAGCCGTCGCCCCGGGCGATCTCGGCGATCACCTCCACGACGGTGCGCATGTCCGACTCGTAGCCGCCGTAGCGGGTGGGCACCCGCATCCGCAGCAGGCCGGCGTCGGTCAACGCCTCGATCGTGGTGTCGTGCAGGCGGCGGTTCTCCTCCTGCCAGAGGGCGTTCTTCTGAAGCAGCGGCGCAAGCTCGGCGGCGCGGCGCACGAGCTCCGCCCGGGGCGGGGCGTTGGTGAGATCCACAGAATGCTCCTTCGGGTCACGGCGTGGGCAGGACATGGTGCGGCGCGTCGATCGGCGGGCGGGACGGGTTTCGCGGGGAAGACGTGTGGCGGAGGAACCCGTGCCGGCCGGTGCGCGCCGATCCGCATCACGACCTTGGCACCGGGCCTGTTCCCGCCGCACCTTCCGACGTGCGGACGTGCCGGTGCGGCGCCGGTCGTCGACGATCGCGCTGGTCGCGGGTGGACGCACCGGCTGTGGACACGGCGACAGGGGGTACGACGGCGGGTGGCTGCGCGACCGTGGCCCGACGCCTGACGAACGCGGCGAGCACGGCGGCGCACAGCAGGACGACGGCGACCAGGGTGAGCGTCGCCCGCGCCGCCGGCAGGAAGGCGTCGGCGAACGCGTCCGCCGCCGCCGTCGAGAACCGCTGTGCCGGGCCGGCGGCGAGACCGGGCGGCGGACTCACCCCACCGTGCTGGCCCGCGCCCAGATTCAGTCCGTGCGCGGCGGCCCGTTCGAAGCCGTCCACGAAGGCGGGACGCAACTCCGGCGGCAGTTGCTCGGCGCGGGCGGTGACGCTGGCGTGCAGCCCGTCGACCAGCCGGTGCTGGAGCAGCGCGCCGGCGACCGCGGCACCGAGCACCCCGCCCACCTGACGCGCGGTGTTGAGCACGCCGGACGCCGCCCCGCCCAGCACTTGTGGTACGGCCCGCATCGCCTCGGTCGTGGTGGGTGCGATGGCCGCCCCCATCCCGACCCCCACCAGCATCAGCGGTAGCACGAACGTCGCCGGGGTGGCGTCCGTCCCCGGGACGACGGCCACCGCGAACACCCCGGCCGCGAACGCCGCCAGCCCGACCATCAGCAGGAGCCGACCGCCGACCCGGTCGGTGAGGCGACCGGCGACGGGGGCCACGGCGCTGAGTGTCAGCGTCCACGGCAGCGCGGTGACCCCGGCCAGCAGCGGGCTCATGCCGAGCAACGTCTGGGTCTCGATGACGAAGACCAGCAGGAAGCCGTAGAGCGCGAACGACGTGCTCATTGTGATGACGACCGCGGCGGTGAAGGTACGGTCGCCGAACAGTCGGGTCGGCACCAGCGGTGCGCGGTGCCGGCGTTCCCAGCCGACGAAGACGAGCAGCATCACCACGCCGGCGACCAGGATCATCGGCACCGTCACGGCGCCGATCGCAGGACCCCAACTCAGTCGTTCGCCCTCGACCAGCGCGTAGGCGACGGCGACCAGACCGGCCGTGGCGAGCAGCACGCCGACCGGGTCGAAGCCGGACGGGCGGGGTGATCGCAGATCCGGCACCAGCCGTAGCGTGGCCACCACCCCGGCGACGCCGAGCGGAATGTTGATCAGGAAGATCCAGCGCCAGCCGAGGTCGGTCAGGAGCAGCCCGCCCAGCGTGGGTCCGCTGACCGCCGCCAGCCCGGCCACGGCGGTGAAGATGCCGAACGCGGCTCCCCGCCGGGCCGGCGGAAAGATAGCGGAGATGAGCACCAGCGCCTGGGGCAGCAGGGTGGCCGCCGCGACACCCTGCACGGCCCGGGCGGCGATCAGCTCACCCGGGGTCCGCGCCGCCCCACACAGCAGGGAGGCCACCGCGAATCCGGCGAGTCCGGCGACGAACACCCGGCGCGGGCCCAGCAGGTCACCCAACCGGCCGGCGACGATGAGCAACGACGCCAGCGCCAGGAGGTAGGCGTTCAGCACCCAGAGGATCTCGTCGATGCCGGTGTCGAGATCGCGCATGATCTGCGGTGCTGCGGTGTTGACGATGCTCGTGTCGAGCAGGATGAGGAAGTTGCCCAGGCACAGCACCGCCAGCGCGACCCACGGATTGCGCCGCGCGGCGGGCTCGCTCACCGGCCGGCCTCCTCGACCCGTGCCTCGGACACGGCGACCAGATCGGCGCGGAGCCGCAGCCCGACCTGCCGAGCGGCGGCCAGGCTCGCCCAGGACGTCAGGTCGATAAGCGTGGCGTCGGCCGGCTGCTGTTGCCGGAACGCCTCGACCTCCCGTTCGGTGACCCGATACGAGGCGAGCGCCGTCAACAGGGCCAACTCGCCGGCGGCCCGGTCGCCAGGTGGAAGCTCGGCGACAGCCTCGGTGATCCGGTGCCGTTCAGTTGGGCCGGGCGGCGCGGTGCCCCGGACCAGGTGGGTGAGCACCAGCGAGCGGACCCGGACCGGCACGCTGCGTTCTCCCGCCGCGTCGATCGCCGCCGTCCGGGCCACCGCGTCGGCGATGGTGGCGTGCCCGTCCGCCCACGCCAGGTCGGGTGGCGAGGCTTCCGGCGGCAGCGGCGGCAGAACGGTGCCGGGCACGACCCTCCGGCGGGCGAGCGGGCCGAGGAGCCGGGCGGCCATCCGGCGCGAGCGGTCCGCGCCGAGCCGGCGCATCGGCGCGGGCACCGGCGAGTCCGGCAGGAAGATGTTCACCATCCGGTTGAGATAGTGGAACGCGACGGCGACGCCGATCAGCTCCGCCGCGTCGGCCGGCGCGAACGGCGGGGTGGGGCGACCCTCGATCTGGCCGCTGGCCCGCGCCCACCGGGCCAGTGCCCTCGTCCCGGCGTCGGGGAGGTCGTCGATCCGGTCCGCCGCCAAGACCGCGGCGTCGCGGTCCGTTCCGGCCAGTCCGGTCAGTGCCGCGCCGTGTACGTCCACGCAGTACGGGCAGGCGTTGCCGACCGACACCGCCGCCGCGACGAGTTCCTTGGTCGCGCGGCTGACGGTCCCCTGGGCGAGCAGTGTCTCGCGCAGCAGGGACCAGCACGCGGCGAGCACGTCCGGTGCGGCGGCGTGCAGCGCGACAGGTGTGGCAAGCATGCCGAAATCCCGCTCCATCTGCCGGTACACAGTGCGCACGAGGCCGGTGGCCGCGTGCGGTGGCACCGGGGCGACGTAGCGGATCTGCCTCATCGCAGCGCCCCGAGTCGCCCGAGCGATCAGTAGAGCCATGGCGGTCCTCTCCTGTGCGGCGCGGGGCCCGTGGCCCGGCCACGGGCGCCGCGCGGGGATCAGCGGGCCGCTGCCGGATGTGGCGAGCCGGCGGCGACGCGCGAGCTGGCCACCGGCGCGGGCGGCGGTGCCCCGTAGGTGACCCGCACGCCGCGTTCCTGTGCGGCGCGGACGATTCCGGGCATGGCCCGCTCGGCGAGGGCCGAGATGGTGAGTGCCGGGTTGACGGTGAGCGCGCCGGGCACCGCCGAGCCGTCGGTGACGAAGATGCCGGGATGGTTGCGCAGCTCGTGCCCGTCGTCCAGGGCGGACGTCTCCGGATCGTCGCCGATCCGGCAGGACGCCAGCGGGTGCACGGTGTACGCGCCGACCAGGTCATTTGTCCACGGCATGACCTTCGCGAGGCCGTCGCGTTCGAGGATGTCCCGTACGTCGGCGTCGGCGAGCCCCCAGCCGCGCAGGGTGTTGGACGTCGGCCGGTAGCTCAGCGGGCCGTGGCCGAGCATCTGCTGCGAGAAGCGGCGCGCGTTGCCGGTCTCCGGTGGTGCCCCGAACACGCCCTCGTTGTCGTCCTCGGACATCGTGAAGATGGTGAGCCAGGACTTCCACTTGCGAAGGAAGTCCTTCTTGTCGACGCCGAACCAGGTGGGGCCGCTGGCGTCCGGGGCCTGTGCCAGGATCGTGCCCAGCCCGGGCGGGAAGTAGAGCTGCTCCAGCGAGTACCGCTCGTACTCCGGAAGGTCCGGGTCGAGCCGGTCCCAGCTCGCCACGACCGGTCCACGGCCGATCTGGTGCGCCTCGTACGGCACCCCGTCCGGACGGCTCAGCCCCAGCACCTCACGGACCTTGTCCTCGTCGAACGCGGCGGTGTTGAGGCGTTCGCCGTTGCCGGAGAAGTAGCGCCCGACAGCATGCGGCATGCGGCCCAGCGTCGCCTCCGACCGTTGCAGGATGACCGGCGTCGCGCCCGCGCCGGCAGCCAAGATGACGATCTTCGCGTCGATCGCGCCGGTGTCGTGCAACACCCGGTAATCCTCGTCGTCGACGATCCGGAAGTGCACCCGGTAGCCGCCGTCGTCGGTGCGGGACAGGTGCTGCACCTCGTGCAGCGGACGGATCTGCGCTCCGTGGGCGACGGCACCCGGCAGGTAGTTGAGCAGCAACGACTTCTTCGCGTCGAAGCGGCAGCCGGCCATCATCCAGTTGCAGTTGGTGCACTCGTCGACGTTCACCGCCGACGGCACCGGGTTGGCCGTCCGGCCGGCGTGTGCGCAGGCCGCCGCCCACAGTCCGCCGCCGTACGGCACCGTCTCCCAGCCCTGCGGCGTCACCGGCAGGGACTCGGTGACCACGTCGTACCAGGGGTCGAGGGTGTCCCGGTTGATGGCCGCAGGCCACATGCGGCGGCCGATGCTGCCGCGCCGCTCGAAGACGAAGCGCGGCGCGCGCGGCATGGTGGCGAAGTAGACCACGCTGCCACCGCCCACGCAGTTGCCGCTGAGCACGCTCATCCCGTCGCCGACCACGAAGTCGAAGATCCGGGTGTACGAGGCGCCCAGCTTGAAGTCGTGGTCGAACTCGTCGGCGTCCAACCACGGTCCTCGTTCGAGGACGACCACACGGGCCCCGCCGGCGGCCAGGTGGTAGGCGGCGATCGCCCCACCGAAACCACTGCCGATCACGACGACGTCGGTGCTCTCGATACTGGTCATGAAGGGCTCCCCGTCGTGGTGGTCCGCGGGTGGAGGGCGGCGAGTTGCCGTCCGTACGAGAACTGTCCGAAGCGCCAGAGGCCGTCCGGCCCGGGCGGCGCGTATCCGATGGTCATCAGGCCGGGGTGACCCTCGGCGAGGGCCTGCGGCGTGCTCAGGTGCGCGGCGCTGTCGAAGGCCATGTTGCTGAACAGGGCCATCCCCACCCAGATGCTCTTCTCCGGGTGCTCCGGGGCGGTGAGGATCTGCACCAGTGCCGCCCGGTGCGAATAGTCCAGCGCGACGAACGCGGGCAGGTCGGCGTCCAGGTCCAGACCGCGCTCCGCCGCGTACTCCGCCGCGTGCCCGTTCAGGAGCGCCACCAGGCCGTCCAGCGATTCGGCGAGACCGCCGGCCGGGTGGGTGAGCATGTCGAGGGCGCCGGACGCGACCGCGCCTCCGCCGGTGGAAACCCCGGCAATCGCACGGTCCTCGGGAAAGCGTTTCTCGCCCGGAATGATCGTGTCGGCAAACGCCTCGAGCGTCATCGTCCAGCCGTGGGATTCGGGTTCGGAACTCATCACGTCACCTCCTCGACGGGACTCTTTCCGGCGTCTGCCGGCCGTTTGTGCCCGCCGTCTACGGATTCCTGGGCGGGCTGTCGGCCTGCGGCCGTGGGTGGATCGCCCGGCGGCGCCGGGGCGCGTCAGCCCGTCCGCTGCCGCCACATCGTGCGATCGGCGTCGCACGCCACGCATCTCCCGGCGTGCGCAGGAATACGGTCGGGCAACAGCGCGCGGAATCGTCTGTGCGGTAACCGGGCCGCGCCGGTATTCCCCGACGTCGAAGCGATATGGATAGCACACAGGTAAACGCGATGAATGGCAGCGGGAGTGGTCGTCGTGAAACGCCGGACGCCGGTGTTTCTCCGAGCGTGCTCTGACCGCCACGAACGCTTGCGGCGCCGTCCGTGCCGCCAGTATCCAGGTCCACAGGCACCCTCGCGCCGAGTGCGGCGCGGCCCGTGCACGAGGAGGACGGCATGGTCGCCAGACGCATCGCGGCGTCGGTCGCGCAGCGGCAGGTCAAGTACGTCACGCCGGTGCCGGTCGGCGCCGCCACCGGGCTGCTGCGGACCGTCTACCAGCAGACCGCGGACGAGATGGGCCTGGTCAGCCCGCCTGTGCAACTGCACTCGCCGGTGCCGGAGTTGGCCGCCGCGTACTGGATGCTCATGCGTGAGCCGATGCTGCCGAGCAACACCATCGGCCGCGACGTCAAGGAGGCGGTGGCGACTGCCGTCTCCACCGCCAACATCTGCCCCTACTGCGTCGACATGCACAGCACCGGCATGTACGACCTGACCGGCGAGCACGACGCCGAGGCGTTGGTCGCCGACCGCATCGAGGAACTGCGCGACGGGGGCCTGCGGTCGCTGGCGGCCTGGGCGCGTACCGCCGCCGAGCCGGGGCGGGCTCCGCTGCCCGCGCCGTTCGACGACCGGCACCGCCCGGAGTTGGTCGGCGTCCTGGTCGCCATGCACTACCTGACCCGGATGGTGAATGTCTTCCTGTCCAGCTTCCTGCTGCCGCCGCGGCTCAGCCCGGAGGCGCGGCGCCGGTTCAAGCGCGGGGTCAGTCGCGTGCTGCGTCCGACGCTGCGGCAGCCGCGCGCCGCCGGACTGTCCGTGCCGCTGCTGCCCGACGCGCCGCTGCCGCCCGACGCCGACTGGGCCCGTACCAGCCCCACGGTGGCTGCCGCGGTGGCCCGTTCCGCCGCCGTGTTCGACGCGGCCGGCGCGCGGTCGGTGTCCCCGGCGGTCCGACAGGTGGTCCTGGATCGTCTTGCCGACTGGCAGGGGGAGGAGACCGGGTTGAGCCGGCGCTGGTGCGATCTCCTGGTCGCCGACCTGGAGCCCGCCGACCGTGCGGCCGGACGGCTCGCCCTGCTCACCGCCGTGGCTTCCTACCAGGTCGACGAGGACGTGGTGACCGCCTTCCGGGACCAGCATTCCGACGACGTCGCCCTTGTGGAGCTGACAGCCTGGGCGAGCTTCGCCGCGGCCCGCCGGGTCGGCGCCTGGCACCGGGCGACCGGGTGACCGGCCCAGGCGCCGAGGAGCGCACCCGGGACGCCCGCAGCCCGCCTGAGGCGTCACAGCGCACGGCAGGAGACGCCCCGCCACGCAGGCGCGTACGACGATGGGGCCGTCTTACCCGACACCGGGGCAGGAGGAACCATGCCGACCGTAATGGGTGCAGTGCGCAGCCTGATGATGACGCCGTCCATGGCGGAGGTCAGCTTCCAGCGTAGGGGCTTCCCCCCGGCGCCCGAGGACGTGACCCGCCGATTGGAGGCGATCCCGCAGGCGGTGATCTGCGGCTTCGAGTGGGGCATCGACGTGCGCGAGTTGTGGGAGTTGGAACGGCGCCTCGAACTGGTCGACCCGGAGCAGCGAGGCTTCGCCTACGAGGGCGCCACGATGGCGTGCACCGTCCGGGACGCGATGGCTGGCGGCCGAGGGCGGCGCACCGAGGCGCTGCTGCGGGGGCCGGGGCGCCGGCACATCTTCCTCGCGTACATCGGCATCGGGTTCGCCATGGCCCGGCTGCCCCGGCCGCTGTGGGCCCGGGTGCTGCCCGACCTGCCGGACGTGCCCTACCACCCGACGATGAGTTGGCTGGCCGTCGACGGCCTGGGCTTCGACCGTGCCTACTTCGACACGCCGCGCTGGGTCGACGGGCAGCGCCGGCCGAAGCCGTACCCGTGGGACGGCCACCCGGAGTACTTCGCGCGCGCCTGGGACCAGGGTGTCGGTCGCGCACTCTGGTTCATCCACGGTGGACAGGTGCCGCAGGTCGTCGCCGCCGTGGACCGCTTCGCCGCGGCACGCCGGGCGGATCTCTGGAGCGGCGTCGGGCTCGCCGCCACCTTCGCCGGTCAGTGCGGCCCCGACGGGCTCGCGGCGCTGCGCCGCCAGGCCGGTGGGCACGCGCGGGATCTGGCCCAGGGCGCCGTCTTCGCCGCGAAGGCGCGCACCTGGGCGGGCACGGTGCCCGCGCACACCGAGGCCGCCGTCCGCGCGCTGGCGGACCTGTCCGCCGACGCCGCGGGGGCGCTGGCCGACGACGTCGTGGTCGATTCCACCGTCCCGGCCGCGGAGCCGCACTACGAGACCTGGCGCAGCCTGGTCCGCGATCGGTTGCCGGTCGACGCGTCGTTGCGGCACGGCTGACGGAGCGCTTGCCCCACGCCGTTGTCGCGAAATTGCCGAACGCCTGCTCGGCACATTCGAAGAAGCAGTTTCCGTCGATTACTTGGGACGATTTCCCCGGAAACTCTTTCCGATTGGCGCGACGATGCAGGGAGCGTTTCATGGGTGTGTCCGGGAAGCTGAGGCGGCGAATACTGACGCCGGACGTTTCGGAGACGAAACTCGACGTACGAGGTTTCCACGTCAAGAACCCGCAGGCACGTGAGCTGCTGGAGACGGTCGGCGCCAGCTTCCTGCGCGGCTTCGGGTACGCCGCCGAGGCGTCCGCCGTGGCAGACGCCGAACGGGAGTTGGAAAGTGTGCCTTTCCGATTCCGCGGATTCGCCTACGAGGGCGCGGCGATGGGATTCGCGATCCGGGACGGGCTGCGTCTCGGTCGACCCCGGTACGTGTCGGAGATGCTGGCCGGGCGCGGTGACGCGCACGTCTACATGGCGTACGTCGGGGTGGGCTGGGCGATGGCCCGGCTGCCCCGGCTGCGCTGGTCCACCCTCACCGCCCCGGACCGGTTGCTGCGCTGGCTGGTACTGGACGGCTACGGCTTCCACCAGGCCTACTTCCACACCGACAGGTACGTGCGGCAGCAGTACCGCGAGAAGAACTTCCCCTGGCCGCTCGACGAGTACCGCTGGTACGCCGACCACGCCATCGACCAGGGCATCGGCCGGGCACTGTGGTTCGTCGGCGGCACCGACCCCGGCGAGGTCGCGCGCATGATCGAGGCGTACCAGCCAGAACGCCGAGCTGACCTCTGGAGCGGCACCGGGCTCGCCGCCACCTACGCCGGTGGCGGCGACGAGGAGGAGCTGCGGGCACTGTGGCGCCTCGCCGGCGAGCACCGGCCACAGCTAGCCCAGGGGGCCGCGTTCGCCGCCGGCGCGCGTGTACGGGCCGGGTTGCTCGGCCCGCACACCGAACTGGCCACCCAGATCTTCTGCGGGATGTCGGCGGAACAGGCGCAGAAGGTGACCGACGAGGCGCTGGTCGATCTGCCCGACGGCGAATCCCTGCCGTCCTGGGAGATCTGGCGGCAGCGCATCACCGCATCGTTCGTGTCGCTCGGGCAGTGCTGACGCCCCGTACGACGACTCACGCAGGACCCCGGCCGGCGACGGCCGGGTTCAGGTACAAGGAGGGTCCTGAGCACATGACAAGAATCGCCATCGTGGGCATGGCATGCCGATACCCGGACGCGACCTCACCACGCGAGTTGTGGGAAAACGCGATCGCGGGACGCCGAGCCTTCCGCCGCATGCCCGACGAACGCATGTCCCTCGACGAGTACTGGGACGCCGACCCGAAGGCCCCGGACAAGTTCTACTCCCGCAACGCCGCCGTGATCGAGGGGTACGAGTTCGACCGGATCGCCTACAAGGTGGCCGGCAGCACCTACCGCTCCACGGACCTGACCCACTGGCTGGCTCTGGACGTCGCGGCGATGGCCCTGGCCGACGCCGGTTTCCCGATGGCCGAGGGGGTGCCGCGCGAGCGGACCGGCGTGATCGTCGGCAACAGTCTGACCGGCGAGTTCTCCCGCGCGAACCAGCTGCGCCTGCGCTGGCCTTTCGTGCGGCGCATGGTGGCCGCCGCCCTGAAGGACCAGAACTGGGACGACGACCAGCTCACGACGTTCCTCGACGACTTCGAGTCCACATTCAAGAGCCCGTTCCCGGAGATCGACGAGGACACCCTGGCCGGCGGCTTGTCGAACACCATCGCCGGGCGGATCTGCAACCACTTCGACCTCAAGGGCGGCGGCTACACCGTCGACGGAGCCTGTTCGTCCTCGCTGCTGTCGGTGGCGACGGCCTGCAAGGGTCTGGTGGACGGGGAACTCGACGTCGTCGTCGCCGGCGGTGTCGACCTCTCGATCGACCCGTTCGAGGTGATCGGCTTCGCCAAGACCGGCGCCCTCGCCACCGGCGAGATGCGGGTGTACGACCAGGGCTCCAACGGGTTCTGGCCCGGTGAGGGCTGCGGCATGGTGGTGCTGATGCGCGAGGACGAGGCACGCCGCGCCGGGCACCGCATCTACACGACGATCGCCGGTTGGGGCATCTCCTCCGACGGCAAGGGCGGGATCACCCGCCCCGAGGTCAGCGGCTACCAGCTGGCCCTCCGGCGGGCATACGAGCGGGCCGGCTTCGGCGTCGAGACCGTCGCGCTGTTCGAGGGCCACGGCACGGGCACGGCGGTGGGCGACGCCACCGAGCTACGGGCGTTGACGCTGGCCCGCCGGTCGGCTGGCCCGGCCGCCGCCCCCGCCGCGATCAGCTCGGTCAAGGGCATGATCGGCCACACCAAGGCGGCTGCCGGGGTGGCCGGCCTGATCAAGGCCGCCATGGCCGTGCACCACCGGGTGCTGCCGCCGGCCATCGGCTGCGTGGAGCCGCACGACCTGCTCACCGAGGACGGGGCCGCGCTGCGGGTGCTGCGCAAGGCCGAGCCCTTCCCGACCGACGTGCCGGTCCGGGCCGGTGTCACCGCGATGGGCTTCGGCGGAATCAACACCCACATCGTGCTGGAGAACACCGACGCCCGCCGTCGCGGCCGGTTGGACACCCGCACAGCCGCGCTGGCCTCGTCCCTGCAGGACGTCGAGCTGCTGGTCGTGGACGCGTCGACCCTGGACGAGCTGGGTGAGCGGATCGACCAGCTGTTGGCGTTCGTGCCCGGCGTCGCGTACGGCCAGCTCGCCGACCTGTCGGCCACCCTGCACCAGGAGCTGCGCGACCTGCCGTTCCGGGCGGCGACGGTGGTGTCCTCACCGGAGGACGCCGAGCGGCGGCTGCGGACACTGCGCGAGAAGATCACCTCCGGTGAGACGAGCTACTTCGGCTCGGACGGCCGGTGCTTCCTCGGCCACGCCACCGGCCCCGGCCGGATCGGTTACCTCTTCCCCGGGCAGGGCTCCGGTCGCGGCCTCAGCGGAGGCGCGCTGCGGCGACGCTTCGCCGAAGCCGAGGAGGTGTACGTGCGGGCTGCCCTGCCGGTGGGCGCCGACGCGGTGGCGACGGAGGTGGCTCAGCCGCGCATCGTCACCGGTTCGATGGCCGGCCTGCGGGTGCTGGACACCCTGGGCTTGGAGGCGACGGTGGCGGTCGGGCACAGCCTCGGCGAGCTGTCCGCGCTGCACTGGGCCGACGCGATGCAGGAGGAGGACCTGCTGCGGGTGGCCGCCGTCCGCGGCTCGACGATGAGCCGGCACAGCGCGTCCGGCACGATGGCCGGCATCAGCGCCTCGGCGGACGCCGTCGCGCAGCTCATCGCCGGCACGTCGGTGGTGATCGGCGGGCACAACGGGCCGAACCAGACGGTGGTCGCCGGGTCGGTGGACGAGATCGAGGCCGTGTGCGAGCGCGCCCGGCAGGCGGGCGTCGGCGCGACCCGGCTGAACGTCTCGCACGCCTTCCACTCCCCGCTCGTGGCGCCGGCCGCAGCCACGTTCGCCGCCACGCTTGCCGACGAGCGGTTCGGTCCGGTGACCCGCCGGGTCGTCTCCACGGTGACCGGTGACGCGCTGTCGGCCGACACCGACGTGCGGGCGCTGCTGCACCGGCAGATCACCGACCCGGTGCTGTTCGCCCAGGCCGTGACCGTGGCGGCCAAGGACATCGACCTCTTCGTCGAGGTCGGCCCAGGCCGGGTGCTCACGGGGCTGGCCACGGCGATCACCGACACCCCCGCGGTCGCCCTGGACACCGACAGCGAGTCGCTGGCCGGGCTGCTCGGGGTGGTCGGCGCGGCGTACGTGGTCGGCGCCCCGGTGAACGAGGCCCCGCTGTTCCACGGCCGGCTGGTGCGTCCGCTGCGGCTGGGGCAGGAGTTCAGCTTCTTCGCCAGCCCGTGCTCGGCCGCACCGCCGGTCCACCTGCCGGCCCGTACCCGGCCGCTCGGGGCGGCGACGGAAACGACGGCGTCCCTGCCCGGTATCGCGCAGGCACCCGTGCCCGGCGGCGCTTCGGAACCGGCAATCGAACTGCTCCGACGTCTCGCGGCCGAGCGCGCCGAGCTGCCGTTGGAACTCGTCCATCAGGACAGCCGGCTCCTCGACGACCTGCACCTGAGCTCGATCACCGTCGGCCAGGTCGTCAACCAGGTCGCGGCGCAGCTCGCGGTGCCGCCGGCGCAGACACCGACGAACTTCGCCACCGCCACGGTGCGGGAGTTGGCCGAGGCGCTCGACACCCTCGCGCAGACGGCGCAGCCGGGCGACGCGGCGGCGGGCGCGCCGGTCGCGGGCGCCGCCGGGTGGGCCCGGCCGTGGTCGGTCGACCTCGACGAGGTGCCACTGCCGCCGCCGGTCCCGACGGGACAGCGCGGCACGTGGCAGATGTACGCGGACGCGTCAGATCCGCTCGGCCCGGCGCTGCGTACGGCGCTGGAGTCGGCCGGGGTCGGCGGCGGAGTGCTGGTCTGCCTACCGTCGGGGTGCACCGAGGACCAGGTCGGGCTGGCGCTCGACGGGGCGAAGGCAGCGCTGGCCGGCGTCGCGGGCGACCGGTTCGTGCTCGTCCAGCGGGACCGGGGCGCGGCCGGGCTGGCCAAGACTCTGCGGCTGGAGGCGCCACGGCTGCGGGTGACAATCGTGCACCTGCCGGTCGGCGACGCCGAGGTCGAGCGGGTGGTTGCCGAGGTGGCCGCGACGGGCGAGTTCACCGAGGCGTACTACGACGAGGCGGGGGTTCGCCGGGTTCCGACGCTGCGGGTGCTGCCCGTCGAGCCGACCCGTACCGACCTGCCGCTGGCCGCCACTGACGTGCTGCTGGTGAGCGGCGGCGGCAAGGGCATCACCGCCGAGTGCGCGCTCGCCGTCGCCGTCGACACCGGTGCGGCGCTGGCGCTGCTCGGGCGCAGCGACCCGGCGCAGGACGCCGAGCTGGAGGCGAACCTGAAGCGGATGGCCGATGCCGGCGTGCGGGTGCGGTACGCCCGCGCCGACGTCACCGACGCCGACGAGGTCAAGCGGGCCGTCGACGAGATGGTGGCGGAGCTGGGTCCGGTCACCGGCGTGCTGCACGGCGCGGGACGCAACGAGCCGGCGGCGATCACGCAGCTGGACCGCGACGCCTTCCGGCGTACCTTCGCTCCCAAGATCGACGGTCTGCGCGCGGTGCTCGCCGCCGTCGACCCGGCCCGGCTGCGGTTGCTTGTCACCCTGGGCAGCATCATCGGTCGTGCCGGTCTGCGGGGCGAGGGGCATTACGCCACCGCGAACGAGTGGCTGGCCGACCTCACCCGAGAGTTCGGTCGCGAACACCCGCAATGCCGTACCCGGTGTCTGGAGTGGTCGGTCTGGTCCGGGGTCGGCATGGGGGAGCGGCTGTCGGTGGTGGAGTCGCTGACCCGCGACGGCGTCACGCCGATCACTCCCGACCAGGGCATCGCGATCCTGCGCCGGCTCCTGTCGGACCAGGACAGCCCGGACCGGGTGGTCATCAGTGGCCGTACGGAGGGCGTCGACACGGTCCGGTACGACCTGCCCGAGCTGCCGCTGCTGCGTTTCGTCGAACGTCCGCTGATCCGCTACCACGGGGTGGAGCTGGTGTCCGAGGTCGCGCTCAACGCGGGCACCGACCGCTACCTGGCCGACCACCTGCTCGACGGCAACCTGCTCTTCCCGGCGGTCTTCGGCATGGAGGCCATGGCGCAGGTCACCGCCGCGCTCACCGGCGACGAAGCGGTGCCGGTGATCGAGCGGGCCGAGTTCCTCCGTCCGGTGGTGGTGCCACCGGACGGCACCACCACGATCCGGATCGCGGCGGTGGTGACCGGCCCGGACACGGTGGAGGTGGCGCTGCACAGCGAGGAGACCGGATTCGTGGTCGACCACTTCCGGGCACAGTTGCGCACCGGCGCCGTCGCCGTCGCCGACGGGCCGCCCGCCCAGGTCCACGACGAACTGCCGACGGTGCCTCTGGACCCGGCCGCCGAGCTGTACGGCCCGGTGCTGTTCCAGGGCGACCGCTTCCAGCGCCTGCGCCGCTATCACCGGGTCGCCGCCCGCGACGTCGACGTTGCGGTGGCGGTGGACCCGACGACGGACTGGTTCGCCGGGTTCCTGCCGGGTCGGCTCCTGCTGGGCGACCCGGGCACCCGGGACGCGCTGATGCACGGACTTCAGGTCTGTGTGCCCGACGCGACCCTGCTGCCGGCCGGGATCGCCCGGGTCCAGGCGGCCGGGCCAGCCGTGTTCGACGCCGAAGGGCTGCGCTTCTGCGCCACCGAACGGCAGCGTGACGGGGACACCTACGTCTACGACGTGGTGCTGCGCGACGGTGCCGGGAAACCCTTGGAGCGCTGGGAGGGGCTGCGTCTGCGGGCGGTACGCAAGAACGACGGCCGCGGACCGTGGGCGCCGCCGCTGCTCGGCCCCTACCTGCAGCGTACGGTGGCCGATCTCCTCGGGGTCGACGTGGCCACCGCCGTGGAGCCGGACGGCGAGGCGGCGTCCGGCGACTTCGTAGCCGCCCGTCGGGCGCAGACCGCGACGGCCGTCAGCCGGGCCTGCGGCGAGCCGGTGCCGGTGCGATACCGGCCGGACGGTCGGCCGGAGCTCGACGATGGTCGCGTGGTGTCGAGCAGCCACGGCGCCGGGGTGACCCTGGCCGTGGTGGCCGACGGTCCCGTCGCCTGCGACCTGGAACTGGTCGAGGAGCGTCCGGACTCGGTATGGCAGGGCCTGCTCGGGCAGCACCTCGCGCTGGCGGAGGCGATCCGCGAGGCGACAGGTGAGGACCTGTCGACCGCCGCCACCCGTGCCTGGACCGCCGTCGAGTGCCTGCAGAAGGTCGGCCACACCAACCGGGAGCCGCTGACGCTGCTGTCCACGCCACGTCCGGGGTGGACGGTGTTCGCCGCGGCTGGCCACCGCATCGCCGTGACGGCGACGACCCTGCGCGACGTCGGCGGACCCGTCGTGATCGCGGTGCTGACCGAGGGGAGCCACTGACCGTGGAGAGCTACTACGAGATCCGGCACACCGTCGGGTTCGAGGAGACGAACATCGTCGGGAACGTCTACTACGTCAACTACCTGCGCTGGCAGGGACGGTGCCGGGAGATGTTCCTGCGGGAGCGGGCCCCGGCGATCCTGGCCGACCTTCAGGACGATCTCAAGCTGTTCACCCTCCGGGTGGACTGCGAGTTCTTCGCCGAGATCACCGCTTTCGACGACCTCGCCATCCGGATGCGCCTGGTCGAGCTGGCGCAGACGCAGATCGAGTTCGGTTTCGACTACGTCCGGCTCGACGCCGACGGCACGGAGACGCTTATCGCCCGCGGCAGTCAACGCGTGGCCTGCATGCGCGGCCCGAACACTCGAACCCTTCCGGCCCGGGTGCCGGAGGCACTCGCCCGCGCACTCGAGCCGTACCAACGCGCACCCGTCCGCGGGTGAGGCGTCCGAGCCGATAGGAGGCGCTCATGGATATTCATGCCAGGCCGCCCGCTCAGGTGACCGACGCGAAACTGCTCCGGCGGGCCTTCGGGGCGTTCGCCACCGGCGTCACGGTGGTGACGGTCGGCGGCGCCACCCCGCACGGGATGACAGCCAACTCGTTCGCCACCGTGTCTCTCGAACCGCCGCTGGTGCTGATCTGCGTGGGTCGGGAGGCGGTCATGCACCAGGTGCTGTCCCGCGCCGGCGTCTTCGCCGTCTCGGTGCTGGCCGCCGAGCAGGAGGCCGTGGCGCGCTACTTCGCCGACCGCCGTCGGCCGCTGGGCCGGGAGCAGTTCGCCAGCGTCGACTGGCTGCCCGGACCCCAGACGGGCGCCCCGCTGATCAGCGGGGCGCTCGCCCACTTCGAGTGTGAGTTGCGGCGGACGTACGAGGGGGGCGACCACAGCATCTTCCTGGGGGAGCTGCTGTCGATGGACCGCAGTCTCGAGAACGACGCGCTGCTGTTCGTCAACGGCGGCTTCCGGCAGGTCGAACCCAAGCGAAGCGATGTGGCGATATGACTCTCGACCAGATACGCCGGCGCGTACCGCCGGGGCCACCCCGGACCGCGACGTTGCGTCTGCTCGCGGCGATGCGGCGGGACCGGCTCAGCATGCTCACCACCGCCGCGGCACAGTACGGCGACGCCGTCCGGCTGCCGGTCGGGCCGATCACCCTCTACCTGTTCAACCATCCTGACCACGCCAAGCACGTGCTTGCCGACAACAGCGCCAATTACCACAAGGGCGTCGGCCTGCGACACGCCAAGCGGGCGCTCGGCGACGGCCTGCTCACCAGTGAGGGTGAGCTCTGGCGCAAGCAGCGTCGCGTCATCCAACCGACGTTCCAGAGCCGTCGCGTCGCCGCCATGGCGCCGGTGATCGCCGAGGAGGGGGCGCTGCTCGTCGAGCGTCTGCGTCGGTACGCGGGGCAGGGGCCGGTGGACGTGGTCCAGGAGATGACCGGGTTGACCCTCGGGGTGCTGGGCCGGGCTCTGCTGGACGCGGACGCCAGTGCCTTCGGGTCGGTGGGTGCGTCCTTCGCCGCGGTGCAGGATCAGGCGATGTTCGAGCTGGAGACGCTGAGTGCCGTTCCCACGTGGATTCCCCTACCGCGACAGGTGCGGTTTCGGCGTGCCCGTCGGGACCTGGAGCGGGTCGTGGACCGGCTCGTGGCCGATCGCGACCCCGCCGGCGACGGGCGTGACGACGTGCTGTCCCGGCTCGTCGTGTCCACGGCGGCCGAGGAGGACCGGCGGGTCGGGCGGCAGCGGCTGCGTGACGAGCTGGTCACGCTGATGCTGGCCGGGCACGAGACGACGGCCAGCACGTTGAGCTGGACGCTCTACCTCGTCGACAAGCACCCCGAGGTCCGTGAGAGGTTGCGGGCCGAGGTGACGTCCGCGCTCGGTGACCGGCCGCCCACGTACGAGGACCTGCACCGTCTTCCCTACACGACATCGGTGGTGGAGGAGGCTATGCGGCTGTACCCGCCGGTGTGGTTGCTGCCCCGCCTCGCGCTGAAGGACGACGAGGTCAACGGCTACCACGTGCCCGCCGGATCGGATGTGCTGATCAGCCCGTACACCCTGCATCGGCACCCTGATCTGTGGGACGAGCCGGAGCGGTTCGACCCGGACCGCTTCGACCCGGATCGGCCGACCGACCGGCCCCGGTACGCCTACATACCGTTCGGCGCCGGGCCCCGGTTCTGCGTGGGTAATCACCTCGGGATGATGGAGGCGACCTTCGTCATCGCGATGCTGGTGCGCGAGTTGGACCTGGTCCTGAAGCCGGGTTACCCGGTGACAGCCGAGCCGATGCTGTCCCTGCGGGTGCGGGGCGGCCTGCCGATGACGGTCCGACCGGTGCACTGACGGTTGGACCCGCACGTGGCCGGCGCCTACGGGCGCCGGCCACGTCGTTGTCCGCCCGTCGCGCCCGTTGGACCCTCGGGTACCGCTGCGGGCATTCAGCCAGCTTTCGGCCCAGCTCGACCGCCGTGTGGGGTAGACACGCGTGTGGCCGGCCACCGGAGAACCGGTGGCCGGCCCACAGGGCGCCGGCGGGTGGTCAGGCCGCCAGGGGGTACCGCTCCGGCAGCGTCCGACCGGCCCGTGCGAGGGCCGTCTTGCGTACGTCGAGCAGGGCGAGCAGCACGGGCGGGTCGAGGGAGCGCATCGGTCGCAGGGCGAGGTCGGCGTTCTCGATGACCGTCGAATGCCCGATGCTGATCGGGCCGACCGTGCCCGCGGCCAGGCCCACGCCGCGCAACGACACCGCCTCGACGGCCTGCTCGGCGCTTTCCTCGACGGAGTGGGCGAGCAGGTACCACGATCCTGGCGGCACCTTGTCGAGCAGGAACCCACCCGGTTCGTCCAGCACCGTGCAGCTCACCGGTCGGCCCTCCGGTATGCGTTCGTGGAACAGGCCGATGAATGTGAGGCCGGGTCGGTCCGCGTCGGCGGGGGTCACGGTGCCCCGGACGACGCCTGTGGTCTTCGTCGGGTCGAGGTCGGTCTCGGGCTGGATCTGGGGCGCGATGCCCCGCATCCGGCGATAGGTGGTCGGGGAGAGCCCCACGCTTCGGGTGAACCGGGAGCTGAACGTGCCGACGCTTGTGTAACCCACCCGGAGGCTGATGTCCGACACGTTGAATGATGTGGAGGTCAGCAGTTCCTTTGCCTGTTCGAGTCGAAGGGCCGACAGGAACCTGCCGGGGGACACCCCGGTCACCCGCTGGAAGATTCGCGAGAAGTGGAACTTGCTGAACATCGCGACGCGGGCCATGTCGTCGATTGTGAGTTGTTCACCGAGGTTGTCGTGCATGGCGGCGATGACGCGCTCGACGGCTTTTTCTGCAGATTTGTCCATGACCTCTGTACCTCCCCAGTTAAAGGTCTGTGTCAACGGCGGGGGATAAGGCGAGCCAGTGGCGAACGCAGCCCGTGCAATTCCAGCGGGGATCCACTGACGAATTGCCGGATTGCTGGCCCTATTCCCTGGGGATGAAGTGCGGCGCGTGGGTGGTCCTTGAAACGCCACGCGCACGTTCTTCCCCCCGTCGTAGCGCCGAGTGACGGAAATTGATGTTAGTTGCGAAGGCCCTCGGCGGCAATAGCTCATCCGGGACACCCGCAGGCGGGACTGGCCGCGCGTGGGTGCCGGACCGCCCGAGTCCCTTCTGAGCTGGGAAAACGTCCTCCTGGTGGGGGTGCGCAGCAGGCAAAGAGAGCAATCATTCAGAAAGGAGAAGTTGGCAATTTCCACTATCCGGTAATTTCTACGGAGCGTGACGCTCGATCTTCTTGGCGACTGCGTGCAACTTCCGTTGAGGTGGCGTGCCGTGCCCGTTGAGCAGGCATTTCGCGGCAGTTACGCACAGTGCTAGTGCAGCGACCTTGGGTTAAAGGCGAATGATGCCGCTACTGGTCAAGTGTCCGGAATTCCCCTCGGATGCTGTCGGGAGGGCGACGCTTCGGCAGCCCTGTCGCTCCCAGGTAGGGTGTGGCAACATGAGCCAAGGTCATCGCTGAACAACTGATGGAGTTCGATGAAAATCTCGAATCTCAGCAGGCAGAGCGGTGTCTCCGTGGCAACCATCAAGTTCTACCTCCGTGAGCGGCTCCTTCCGCCTGGCACGCCCACAGCCCGCAACCAGGCCGAGTACGACGAGTCGCACCTTGTCCGGCTTCGGCTGATCCGCCTGCTCACCGGGATCGGGATGATGAGCCTCGCCTCGGTGCGGGAGGTGCTTGTGGCGATCGATGCCAACTGCCTGTCCCCGCAGGATCTGGCCCGGGTCGTCAACGACCGTCTGCTGCCGCAACACCCGCTGCCGGACGCGGAGGCGCGGTCGCTGCGCACCGCTCGGGAGCAGGCCGATCAGTTCATCGACACCGTCGGCTGGCAGATCTCCGCCGACGCCCGGGAGCGCGACACCCTCGCCCAGGTTCTCGCAGCCCTCCAAGGGCTCGGCTGCTCCTGCGGGGCGGAGGCGTTCGTACCGTACGCCGAGGCCGCCGAACGCCTCGCTCGCAGCACCGAGAACGTGCCTCCGGAGTCCACGGCCGCGACTGTCGTCGCCCGCACCGTGCTGCTCGAGGTGGCCTTCGCGGTGATGAGGCGCATGGCCTACGAGCACCGCCTCGCCGCCCGCCAGGCAGACCAGGGCGACTCTCCCGAGCGCTGAACGGCGCACCAGCTCGGTCCGGCCGACGGGCCGTCACGACCGAAAACGTTTCTCCAGAATTGCGAAACAGCCGTTACCGAGGTTTGCAGAGCAATTATCGAGAAGACATGCCGAGTGGCCGGGCCCGAGGATAACCAGCGTCAGGACCGCAATTCGTCCCGATGTCGTCCGTCGGCACTTCCGGCAGGGTGGCGGTGATCCGCCCCGGTCATCCAGTGCCGACTCCCGTCCATCCGCCGCGTCGTCGCCGGCGCGGTGCCGTGCCCACGGCACCGCCTGGTGGTAGCCCGGCCGGCCGGCGCGTCAGGCCTCAGGTCGGAGACCGGGCAGCGGAAGCCGGACGTGCCGCACGCCGTCTAAGCAAGGGGAATCGATGCCAACAAAACCCGTCGAAAAGCTCCGCCGCCTCGCTCCCGCCATCTTCGTGCTCGTGCTCCTGGCGGCACTGTTCCAGGTGGCACGCCTGCCGGAGGCGTCGGCCGCGGACCGTGCCACCCTGGCGTCCCGGTTCGGGTTCACCGAGCTGCCGATCGCCCTGCCGCCCGGCCTGCCCGAGCGGACGGTCCGCGAGGTCAACCCCAAGTACGAGCACATCAAGTCGTGGGTCTCGTCGGTCGGCGCGGCGGTCGCCGTCAACGACCTCGACGGCGGTGGGGTGGCAAACGACCTCTGCCTGGTCGACACCCGCAGTGACGCGGCGATCGTGACCCCCGCCCCGGGCAGCGGCGGCACCTACGAGCCGTTCGTGCTCGACCCGGCCCCGCTGCCGACAAGCACCACGATGGCGCCGATGGGCTGCGTTCCCGGTGACTTCAACGGCGACGGGTGGAACGACCTGGTCGTCTACTACTGGGGCCGGACGCCCGTGCTCTTCCTGAACCGCGCGACCCAGGCCGAACTGAGCCTCGCCAGCTTCCGTCCGGTGGAGATCGTGCCGGAGCAGCCCACGCCGGACCGCCAGTACCACGGCAAGTTGTGGAACACCAACGCCGTGGCGGTAGCGGACTTCGATGGTGACGGCCACCCGGATCTCGGAGTGTTCAACTACTTCCGGGACAGCGAGGTGCTCAATCCGCAGGGTCAGCCCAACGTGGAGATGAACCACTCCATGTCGACCGCCCGCAACGGCGGCGGGGCGCATCTGCTGCGGTGGAAGTCCGCGTCGGCCGACTCGGTCCTCTTCGAGGAGCAGCTCGCCCTGGACCCGAAGGTGGCGACCGGGTGGACCCTCGGCGCGGCGTCCGCCGACCTGGACGGTGACCTGCTGCCAGAGTTGTACCTGGCCAACGACTTCGGCAACGACCGACTGTTCCACAACGTTTCCACTCCCGGCCAGATCCGCTTCTCCCTCGTGGAGGGAAGTCGCGGGCCGGCGACGCCGAAGTCGCTTGTGGTCGGCCACGACTCGTTCAAGGGCATGTCGATCGACTTCGCCGATCTATCCGGTAACGGTCGGTTCGACATGTTCGTCAGCAACATCACCGTCTCCTGGGGCCTGGAGGAGAGCAACTTCGTCTGGCAGAACACCGCCAAGGACGCCGCCGACGCCCGCACCCAGCTCGCCGCGGGCCGGGCGCCGTTCGAGAACAAGGCGGCCCGGCTCAACATGGCCTGGATCGGCTGGGGTTGGGACGCCAAGATGGCGGACTTCGACAACAGCGGAAACCTGTCCGTCGTGCAGGCGAGCGGGTTCGTCAAGGGCGAGATCAACCGATTCAACTGGCTCCAGGAACTCGCGATGAGCAACGACCTGATGCTCCGCGAGCCGGACATGTGGCCCAAGGCGGTGCCCGGGGACGACATCGCCGGCTCCGAGCCGGTCGGCTTCTGGGTCCGCGAGGACAACGGGCGGTTCGTCAATCTCAGCCACGAGCTGAAGCTGGACGCGCCCATCCCGACCCGGGGCGTCGCGGTAGCCGACGTCGACGGTGACGGCGGTCAGGACTTCGCCATCGCCCGGCAGTGGGGTCCCCCGGCGTACTACCGCAACACCAGCGACAAGCGGGGCGACTTCCTCGGGCTGCGGCTCCACCGTCCCGCGCTCGGCGCCACCGCCGGCGGCGCCGGACCGGTCGGCACACCCGCGTACGGAGCCCAGGTGAAGCTCACGCTCGCCGACGGGAGCACCCGTGTGGGTCAGCTCGACGGTGGTGGCGGCCACTCCGGCAAGCGCAGCTTCGACGTCTTCTTCGGCCTCGGCCAGAACGGCGCAAAGCCGGTCTCGGCGGAGATCTGCTGGCGCGACCTGGACGGCGTCGCGCACCGCCAGCAGCTGCAACTCTCCCCGGGTTGGCACGACCTCATGCTCACGACTCAGGTTCAGGAGGTGAAGCCGTCATGACGCAGACCTATCAACCCGGCTCCACAGCCGTCGGGGTGCCGGCGTCGGCGACCACCACCCCCGCACCGGCAGGCTCCACCCAGGCCACCAGTGGCGCCCCGCCCCGGGTGGACCCCAAGGATCCCCGCTACATCGCGCTGCGCAACTTCGCCATCTCGATGAGCATCTTCAACATCCTCGGCTACACCGTCCTCGGCTTCGAGCAGCCCTGGACCTGGCCGTTCCTGGCGCTGGCCGTCGGCTACGCCGCCGAGATCGGGATCGAGGCCATCGTGGCGTGGTCGCGGAGGCGCGCCCCGGCCTATCGCGGCAACGGGATGTGGGGTCTCTACACCTTCCTGCTCCCCACCCACATCACCGCGCTCGCGGCGAACATGCTCCTGTACGCCAATGACAACTTCTGGCCCATCGCGTTCGCTGTGGTGGTCGCGATCGGACAGAAGGCGGTTCTCCAGGCGCCCATCCGCGGCCGGATGCGGCACTACATGAACCCGTCGAACCTCGGCATCACCATCACACTGCTGGCGTTCTCCTGGGTGAACATCGCACCGCCGTACCACTTCACCGAGAACGTGCCGGACGTGATCCGGATCGTGGTGCCGCTGGTGATCATCACCTCCGGGACGGTGCTCAACGCGGTCCTCACCAAGAAGGTTCCGCTGATCATGGGCTGGGTCGGCGCGTTCGTGATCCAGGCGCTCATTCGACACTTCGTCTGGGACGTCGCGCTCTGGGCTGCGCTGGTCCCGATGACCGGTGTGGCGTTCGTCCTCTTCACGAACTACATGATCACCGACCCCGGCACCACCCCGACCTCGTTCAAGAACCAGTTCATGTTCGGGTCGTCGGTGGGCATCGTCTACGGGGTGCTGATGGTGTTCAACATCGTCTACACGCTGTTCTTCGCGGTCACCATCGTCTGTCTGATCCGCGGCCTCTACTGGTGGTTCGTCTGGTGGACCGAGCGGCGGCGTGACCGGCGGGCACCTGTCTCCCCGGGCGTGCCAGCCACACTGGCCACGGCCTCGCGCTGATCCGCCGCGCCGGCTCCGGAACCGCCCTGTTAGGGCGGACCACCGGGGCCGGCGCGGTCGTCGCATCTGTCGACGTCACCCTCGCTCGCGAGGCGCCGCAGCGGAGGCCGGAAGCGCAATCTGGGAGAAGATTCGACGTCGACGGGGTGCCACCATCAACCGCGACGCGGACGGCCGGGGAGGTGGTCGACCGCAACCGACGATTCGGGGGCGTTGTGGACCGACGAGCCATGCTGGCGCTGGGGGGTGCGACCGGCGTCGCGCTGGTGATCCCCACCGCCGAGACGACTGAACCAGCGGTCGCCGCGCCGGGCGGCCATCCCCGGCACCACCACCGCCGCCCGTCGCGCCCGGTGCCGTCGGCGGACACCGGCGAGCCGTTCACTCGTCCGTTGGTGGTGCCGCCCGTTCTGCGGCCGGTGGCCGTCACGGCGACCACCGACCACTACCGACTCGACGTCACCACCGCCGACGTCGAGATCGTTCCTGGGCTGCGCAGCCGGATGCTCAGTTACGGCGGCCACGCGGTGAACCCCACCATCCGCGCCCGACAGGGCCGCCGAGTGCGGGTCACCTACCGCAACCGGCTGGACCAGCCGGTGAACGTGCACCTGCACGGCGGCCACGTCGCCGCCGCGGACGACGGTCACCCGATGGACCTCATCCAGCCCGGACAGGAGCGGGTGTACGACTACCCGAACCAGCAGGCGGGCGCCCCGCTCTGGTACCACGATCACAGCCATCACACCGAGTCCGAGCACGTCTACCGCGGGCTCTACGGCTTCTATCTCATCGAGGGCTCGGACGAGGCCGGTCTGCGCCTGCCGTCGGGGCAGTACGACATCCCGATCGCGCTGCGTGACTCGCTCTTCGCCGAGGACGGCACGCTCGTGTGGAACCAGGCCGATCCGTTCAGCCGCACCACGCTTCTGGCAAACAATCGGCACCAGCCGTACTTCCCGGTGGCGGCCCGGCGTTATCGGCTGCGCCTGCTCAACGCCTCAACCCACCGGACCTTCGAGGTCCACGCGAATGGGGCGACCCTGCTCCAGATCGGCGGAGACGGTGGCCTGCTGCCGGCACCGGTGCCCCGCACGTCGATCCTGCTCGGGTCGGCCGAGCGCGCCGAGGTGGTAATCGACTTCTCCGGTAACGCAATCGGTGACCAGGTCTTCCTGGCCGACGCCACCGGTGGCCCGCTGGTGCGGTTCGACGTCGTACGGCGTGCCACCGACTCGAGTCGCGTCCCCCCGCAGCTGCGACCGCTGCCGCCGATGCCGCGTGCCACCGCGGAGCGGCTGTTCGTGATGCGAGTGGACCCGGTCACCTTCGCGAGCCTGATCAACGACAAGGCGTTCGATCCGGCACGGGTCGACACGACAATCACGCGGGGCACGACCGAGATCTGGAAGATCGTCAACGGGGACGCCGGCCTCAATCTGGAACACACCTTCCACATGCACCTGGCGCAGTTCCGGGTGCTGGACCGCGACGGTGCCCCACCGTCACCCGGGGAGTCGGGGTTCAAGGACACCATCTACGTACGTCCGGGGGAGTCCGTCCGCGTGCAGGCCACGTTCGACGGGTTCGTGGGCCGCTACCTCTACCACTGCCACATGCTCGACCACTCCGCCTTCGGAATGATGGGCCAGATGGAGGTCGTCCCCCCGGGCTCCTGAGCGCTGTCTCCGCGTGCGGAGGGCCCGCCACGGCCGCGGCGGTGGCGGGCCGCCTGCCGTGCCACAGAAGCGCTGTCGGATCGTCGGCTAGCTGCCCATGCGGCGCGGCGTGACTGTGCGCCGTCAGGGCCGACGCAACCTGTCCGGCGGCGTGCTCGTTGGTGCGACAAGGGGCGGACGGAGGTAGGCGGGGGCGGACGATGGCGGCAGCGCGGGCCGAGCTGCTACGTCCCCCCGCGAGTTCGGGCCGCGCGACGTTCCTGGAGCTGTTCTTCGATCTGGCCTTCGTGGTGGCCCTCAGTAGGGTCTCGCAACGATTCGCCGGCCTGCACGACGAGACCGGCTGGGCGCTGGTCACCGGGTTCGGTCGTACCCTGCTGCTGTTTCTGGCGCTCTGGCTGATCTGGTCGCACACCGCCTGGATCACGAGTCGCTACGAGCCGGAGCAGCCGATCATCCAGGCCGTGGTGGTCGGCACCATGTTCGCCGGCCTGGTCATGGCGGTGGCGCTGCCACGCGCGATGGAGGAGCGGGCGCTGCCGTTCACGGCCGCGTACCTGATGGTGATGGTGGTGCGGCCGCTGGTGGTCGCCGCCGCGCTGCGCGGCCATCCGCGGCGGTTGGTGCCGTTCCGGCTGGCGGCGTGGTCGACGGCGAGCGCGCCGCTGTGGCTGGCCGGCGCGTTGGGCCCGGAACACCTTCGCACGTCGCTCTGGGCTGCCGCCCTCGCCGTCGACTACCTCGCGTGGGCCCTCGGCTGGCCCCTGCCGCGGCTCGGGGCCTCACAGGTGGGACGTTGGCGGATCGCCGGTACGCATCTCGCCGACCGTTATCAGCAGATGTTCCTCATCGCACTTGGTGAATCGATCCTCGTCATCGGCGTGGTCTTCAGCGGCAATGACTACTCCGGGGAAAGGGCCGCCGCCTTCACTGTCGCCTTCGCCACCAGCGCGCTGCTCTGGCGGATCTACTTCTACCGCGCCGGTCTGCTGCTGACCGAGGCATTGGAGCAGGCGACGACGCCCGGTCGGCTGGGCGCGGCGTCGGAGCGGACGCATCTGGTGATCGTGCTCAGCGTGCTTGTCACCTCGGTCGGTTACGAGCTGGTCATCGACCATCCGTACGGGCCGCCGAAGCTCAGTTGGCTTCTCTTCGTGGTGGGCGGTCCGATGCTCTTCCTCGTCGCTCGTATTCGGCTGGATTACGAGATCTTCGGCCGGGTTTCCCACCCCAAGGTGATCGGCTTCGTGGCTCTGTTGCTGGTGACGCCGGCGTTGGCCAGCTCGGAGCGGATGGTGGGCTGAGCGTGGTGGCCGGAGTGCTTGCCCTGGTCGCGCTGCTCGACGCCCTGCGGAGCCGGGGACGGCCGGTGGAGCGCCCCGCCTCGCCGATCGGGCGGGAAGCGCCCGGGGGCGCGTCAGCGAGGCGTGAGGTCCCTGCGCCGCAGTAGGTAGAACGATCGGTCTTGACGATAGTGCTCCGCGCCAGTAGCGTACGACGAGACAGAACGTTCGTTACGCCTCCGGCGGCAGTGCGAGTGTGGTCCTGAGCAGCGGGGAGTTCACCTCCTCGGCGCCGTGCCACTCCCTCCCGCGTAGAGAAGCATCGAAGGAGAAGGCCGTTGCCCACCAAGATCACGCTGATCGTTGGTAACCCCGCGAACCCCGCCGAGTTCGAGAAGGTCTACGCCGATGTGCGTCGGGCCGCGGAGGCGTTCCCGAAGCTCCAGCGGGTCGAATCGGCAAAGGTGTGGCCGAAGGAGGACGGCACGCCGACCCCTGCGTACCGGACGCTCGACCTCTACTTCGCCTCCTACGACGACGCGTCCGCCGCGGTCGCGACGCCCGCCGCCGGCGCCGTCTTCGGCGGGCTCCAAGGCGCTCAGGTGGAGATCACGGGGCTGTTCTCGGAGATCGAGTAGCCCCGTGCCACGCCACTCCCGTCGACGGCCGTTCGTTAAGTGATCTCGAGAGGATGACATGACCACCCTTGCCCCTTCCGGCGTCTCGACGACGGCGGACGCCCTGCGTCGCCTGCACTTCGGCCGCTTCGCGTTCGCCATCGTCTGGGCCGCCGTGACGTTCCCGCTCGCCAGGGACCTCACCCCGCTCACAGTGGCGCTGCTCGTCATCTACCCGCTGTTCGACGTGGCCGCCGCCGTCGTCGACGCCCGGTCCTCCCGGGCCACCGGAACACCCACCCTGTTGTACGTGAACGTCGCGATCAGCCTGCTCGCCGCCGTCGGCCTGGCCGTCGCGGGCACGTCCGGCATCCCGGCGGCCCTGCGTGTCTGGGGCGCCTGGGCGGTTGTGGCCGGCCTTGTGCAGTTGCTCGTGGCCGTCAGCCGACGCAAGATGGGTGGGCAGTGGCCGATGATCATCAGTGGTGGGATCTCCGTTCTCGCCGGCGGGTCGTTCATCGCCGCCGCCTCCGCGGACAACCCGGTGCTGACCAACGCGGTCGGCTACGCGATCCCCGGCGCCATCTTCTTTCTGATCTCCGCCATCCGCCTCAGCCGCGGTGCGAAGGGAAACTGACATGGACAACGCCACGTACGACGTCATCGTCATCGGCGCGGGGCCGGTCGGCGAGAACGTCGCCGACCGCGTCGTGCAGGGCGGCCTGACCGCCGCCATCGTCGAGCGGGAACTGGTCGGTGGTGAGTGTTCCTACTGGGCGTGCATGCCGACAAAGGCGTTGCTGCGCAGTCAGACCGCGCTCCAGGCGGCACGTCGGCTGCCTGGAGCCCGCGAGGCGGTGACGGGCGACCTGGACGTGGCCGCCGTGCTGCGCCGCCGCGACTCCTTCGCCTCGAACTGGAAGGACGACGGGCAGGTGTCCTGGCTCGACTCCGCGGGGATCGCGCTGTATCGCGGCCACGGACGGATCAGCTCCGACCGGGTCGTCGAGGTGAGCGGCGCGGAGGGTGTCACGATCTCGCTCACCGCTCGACACGCCGTCGTCGTCGCGACCGGAAGCGGCGCCCGGGTGCCGGACGTCCCCGGTCTGACCGAGGCGACGCCGTGGACCAGCCGTGAGGCGGCATCCGCGAGCGAGGTCCCTGGCCGCCTCGCCATCATCGGCGGGGGAGTGGTGGCCACGGAGATGGCTACCGCGTACGCCAGTTTCGGATCCACTGTGACGGTGCTGGTCCGCGACGGTGTGCTGCAACAGGCGGAGCCGTTCGTCGGCGAGCGGGTCACGCAGTCCCTGCGGGAAGCCGGCGTGACGGTACGTCTCGGTGTCGAGGCCACGTCGGTGAGCCGGGACGACGCCGGCACAGTGCACATCACGCTCACCGACGGCGAGCAGGTCGACGCCGACGAGGTCCTTGTCGCTGCCGGCCGTACGCCGAACACCCAGGACATCGGCCTGGACACGATCGGGCTGAAGCCCGGCGCCTGGCTCACCGTCGACGACACGCTGCGGGTCGTCGACGACGCCGGGGCGTTGGTCGGCGACGGCTGGCTGTACGCGGCCGGTGACGTCAACCGGCGCGTGCTGCTGACCCACCAGGGCAAGTACCAGGCCCGCGCGGTGGGCGACGTCATCGTGGCACGGGCCAAGGGCGAAGCGGTCGAGGACGGCCCGTGGGGCCGGCACGTCGCCACCGCCGACCAGCGCGCCGTGCCGCAGGTCGTCTTCACCGATCCGGAGGTCGCTTCCGTGGGGCTGACCGCAGCCGCCGCCGAGGCCGCCAGGCTGCGGGTCCGGGTCGTCGACTACGACCTGGCGGCCGTGGCGGGATCCGCGCTGCACGCCGACGGCTATCAGGGGCACGCCCGGATGGTCGTCGACGAGGACCGCAGCGTCATAGTGGGCTTCACCCTCGTCGGCCCGGACGTCGCGGAACTGCTGCACGCGGCGACGATCGCCATCGTCGGCGAGGTTCCGCTGGACCGACTGTGGCACGCCGTCCCTTCGTACCCGACGGTCAGCGAGGTCTGGTTGCGCCTGCTGGAGGCGTACGGCCGCTGACCTGGGTCGTACCGATGGCCGGCCGTCCCGAACGGCCGGCCATCGCCGCTCTCGCCCCCGCTGTGGCCTGGAGGCTAGCGGTGTGACTGCGCCGATTGACGCTCGGAGTTGATGTCCAGAAGTCCCTCGACCCCGCGCAGGAACGTCTCCGACACCAACGCGGGATCGAAGAGGCACCCGGCCGCCATTGCCCCGTCGCGGAGCATGACGAAGTGGCGCGCGGCAGGACCGGCCGTTTCCTCGTGGACCTGCGCCATGAGCGCGGTGAGCGTGTCCAGGAACCACTGCCGGTGGCCGATGACCTCCTGGTGCACGGGATGGTTCGGGTCGGGATACTCCGCTGCGGCATTCAGGAACGCGCATCCGCGGAAGCCGGAGGACTGGATGCTCTCAGCGATCGAGCCGGCGATGGCCAGGAGAGCGCCGGCCGGCGACGGGTCGGCCGCGAGAGCCGCCTCGACCCTGCCGCGTTCCATCCCGTGGATTTCGCGCAGGTAGGCGAGGATGAGGTCGTCCTTGCTGGGGAAGTGCCGGTAGAAGGTGGCCCGGGTCACCTTCGCCTCCGCGATGATCCGGTCGACACCGACGGAGTGGATGCCCTCGGCGTAGAAGATCCTGGTCGCGGTGGCCAGGAGCCGGAGCCGCGCCTCGGAGGGCCGGGGTTCGGGTGCGCCGCGAGTCATGCACCCATCTTAGCGATAGAACGTTCGGTCTGAGCCGCTACACGGTTGATGATCCACTCCGTTTCTGCGTCCCGCTGACAGCAGCCTTATCCGTGCTGAATATTGGAGGCTACGCCGCACCGGGGCCGGAAATGCGGGCCGGTGCGTGCTGCGGTGAATCGCCCGTCGACCGTCCTCGCCGACCCGTGTTCCCGGGCAGTGGGGCCTCTCGAAAGGACCGCCACATGAGCGTCGCTTCTGATATGTCCGGGCAGGGCAAGCCGACAATTGTTCTGGTCCATGGCGCATTCGCCGAATCGTCGAGTTGGAACGGCGTCATTGCCGACCTCAAGCGCCGGGGTTATCCGGTCCTGGCTGTCGCCAACCCGCTGCGCGGTGTGCAGAACGACGCGGCATACGTGCGCTCTGTGCTGGACACCGTGTCGGGGCCGGTCGTCATGGCCGCCCACTCGTACGGCGGAGTGGTGATGACCGAGGCCGCGGACGGCGTCTCCAAGGTCAAGGCACTGGTGTACGTCGCCAGTGTCAGCCCGGATACCGGCGAGAGCGTCGCCACGCTGGGGGCCAAGTTCGCCGTCAGTAAGCTCTTCCAGGCCATCAAGGGCGTGCCGTTCACCCTTCCCGACGGCAGCACGGGCATGGACCAGTACGTCGATCCGGCCAAGTTCCCCGAGGTCTTCGCCGCCGACGTGGACACCGGGACCGCCGAGGTGATGGCTGTCACGCAGCGACCGGCCTCGGCGGACGCCCAACAGGACGGCGTGACAAAGGCCGCGTGGAAGACCATCCCGTCCTGGACCCTCATCACCAAGCAGGACCAGGCCATCGCGCCGGACCTTCAGCGCTTCGTCGCCGAACGCGCCGGGTCCACTGTGGTGGAGGTCGAGGCGTCGCACGCGGTGGCGGTCTCCCAGCCCGGCGTCGTCGCAGACCTCATCGACACCGCCGCCAGCGCCACGGCGAGCTAGTCGACCGGTCCGGCCATTACGGGAATAGCGCCGGGCCCGTGATCGCCATTTCGCCGACGAATCGGCGAGTGCGCCGCTGACGGTGTTTTCCAAGGTCGCCACCGTTGGATTGCGTGTCGGCAATTAACAGCGGCGGACAATGCTGCCCGCCTCCGCGTCAGTTGTCACCCGGGCGGACAAGCCCGCTCTCGTACGCGATGACGACGAGTTGGGCGCGGTCGCGGGCGTTCAGCTTGTGCAGGAGGCGACTCACGTAGGTTCGGGCGGTGTCCGGGCTGAGGTGCAGCGCCGCCCCGATCTCGACGTTCGACCGTCCGGTGCCGACCTGGGCGAGGACGTCGCGTTCCCGTCCGGTGAGGCCGGCGAGCCGCGTCGGATCCGCAACGGGGGAGCGGGCCGCCGCGGCGATCACCCGCCGGGTCACCGCCGGCGACAGCAGCGCGTCCCCGCCGGCCACCACGCGGACGGCGTCGCGCAGCGCGTCGGGCGGGGTGTCCTTGAGCAGGAAGCCGGAGGCGCCGGCGCGGATGGCCTCGAAGAGGTACTCGTCGTCGTCGAAGGTGGTGAGCATGACCACCCGGACGTCGGCAAGCGTCGGATCGGTGCGGATGCGCCGGGTGGCCTCGATACCGTCGCCGCCGGGCATCCGAACGTCCATCAGGACTACGTCGGGCCGCTGGTCGCGGGTGACCGCAACGGCGGCCCCGCCGTCCTGCGCCTCACCGACCACTGTGATGTCGGCGGCGCGCTCCAGCAGTGCACGAAGGCCCGTGCGCACCAGGTGCTGGTCGTCGACGAGGACGACACGTACGTCGCTCATGCGGCTGCCCCGGCCAGTGGCAGGCGGACCGAGACCCGGAAGCCGCCCCCGGCGACGTCGGCGGCGTCGAGGGTTCCGCCGAGCAGGGCGACCCGCTCCGACATGCCCCGCAGCCCTTCACCGGGCTCGCCTGCCGCGCCGGTGGCGGATCCGCGGCCGTCGTCGATGATCTCCACGGACAGTCGGGCGGGCGTCGCCCGGATCGTCACAGTGACGCGGGTGGCCTGCGCGTGTCGCACCACGTTTGTCAGCGCCTCCTGCACGATCCGGTAGACAGTGCTGCCCACAACCGTGGGCAACGCGTCGACCGGGCCGTCGACGCGCAACTCGACCGGGAGCCCGCCGCGGCGGACGCCGTCGACGAGCGTGCCCAGCTGGGCGAAGCCGGGGGCCGGTGCGCGTGGTCCAGGCTCGCGACGCAGCGTACCCAGCGTCGCACGTAGTTCGGCCATGGCGCTGCCGCTCACCGACTGGATCGCGGCCAGGGCCGTGTCGACCTGCTCGGGCTCGGCGTCGGTGAGCGCCTCCCGCGCCACCGCGGACTGGAGGGTGATCACCGACATCGTGTGTCCGAGGGTGTCGTGCACCTCCCGGGCGATCCGGATCCGCTCCGCCTCGACCTCCCGGGCGGCCTCCCGTCGGCGCTCCTCGGCCGCCGCTGCCGCCTGCCGGGCCAGCGCCGCGCGCAGCGAACGCCGGTTGCGAACGGCGTCGCCGAGCGCGATGACGGCGAGCATCAGCGCCGCCTCCGAGCCCAGGCCGGCACCGATCACGACGGAGGTGTCGTCGCCCTCGACCAGCCGGGCGGCCACCGAAACGGCAAGCAGGCTTCCGCCGACGACGGCCGCCGGGACCACCCGGCCGCGTTCCGCGACCACGTAGAGGATGGCGGCGGCCGGGGCGGCCACGCCTACCGGCGGCAGGTCCAGTGCGTAGTAGCCGAGGATGCCGGCGGCCGTCGCCAGCAGCGCGGGAACCGGCCAACGCCGGGCCACCAGCAGCAGTGCGGCCAACCCGACCCCGAAACCGCAGGCGATCACCGCGTGGGCGGCCGACGCGTCATCTGTCACGACCGCCGCCGTGATCAGGCCGAGGATGGCCACGGCCAGCAGCCATTCGGTACGGGTGGGTGGTGTGGCCTGCACGTCTGTGAGCCTAGGTCGGCGCTGGCCCGGGCCGCTGCCGTCCGCAGGCATCATCCCGCGCCCCGGCACGTACGTCGAGAAGCGACACCAGCTCGCGCGTCTGCGCGGCAGACGACCCCCATGTGGCGACCTAGCGTCGACAGCGACATCACAGACCGTGCCCGCAGAGGGCGGAAACCAAGGAGAAGTGCTGCTGTGTCCCGTATCAAGCTGACGTGGATCGTCCTGATCGTGCTCGTCTGGACGGCGATGATGTCCTTTGGTGGGGTCGCCGCCGAGACCGTGATGCTCTACCCGAACGTCTTCGGCGACGCACCCGCGTCGCTGGACCGGGCCCGTGAGTTCCTGGTCGCGGGCGGTCCGAGTGACTACTTCCCGCCGCTGGGCGCCTCGGTGGTGCTGACCAGCCTCGCCGCGACCGTCCTCACCTGGCGCAACCGCCGGCTGCGCTGGTATGTCGCCGCTGCGGCAGCGGTCTTCATCGTCTGCGAGTTCCTGTTCTCGGTGGTGTTCTTCTGGCCGCGCAACGAGATCATGTTCGTCGACCCGGTCGGCACGCACTCGCCGGAGTACCTGCGCCAGGTCGCCGAGGAGTTCGTCGCCGGGCACTGGGTGCGCGTCGCCGGCGGTGCGGTGACTGCCGCGCTGGCGTTCACCGCGCTGCTGCGCTTCACCAGGGACACCGCACCGGCGCGGGTCGAGCGATGAGCCTCGGACGTCGTACCCTCGGCTTTTCCTGGCCTGCTCTGGTGGCGCTCGCCGCGCTGGCCGCGCCGCGGGTGGTCCTGCACGACCTGCACGTCGTGGAGGAAGGAAGCGTCGCCACAGTGCTGCTGGCGGTCGTACCGTCGATCTGTTGGGTGGCCGCCGTGTTGTGGCGGCGTCCGCCGCGTCCGTTCCTGACCGTTGTGGTCATCGGGGGGATCTACGGTGTCCTTCTCGCCGTCGGCCACCAGGTGCTGTGGAACCAGGCGTTCGACGGAGTCGCGCCGAGCCTCGGGGAGGTCGATCCCCGGGCGCAGGAAGGGATCCTGCGCGTGGCGGCGGTGTTCTCCAGCCTGGTCACCGGCGTGCTCGTCGGAGTGGTGACCGGGGCGGTGGCGGCGGCGCTGAGCCGGCTGCTGCCGCCGCGCTCGCACTCTGTGTGTGAGCGGTAACAGTGACGGTTCGGTGCCGTGGCGTTGATGGTGGGGCTTCGGATGGAGCGCAGCTTCAAGGCATAGGCAAGGGGCGATTCATTACGTCTTGACGAACAACATGTTATCGCTCACTCTCGATGTCGAGGATGGCGCAGCTGTGGCTCACCGGGCGAGCCCGCTGGCACCTTCGAGCACGGCGTCCCCCAGGGCATGTGGACGTCACGTCACGATCCGGGCTCCGTCTCGGCGCCGGTTCCGCCGCGCCCGGCTCTGGCAGACCACCACCGGTTCCGAGAGTGAGAAGGAACGACATGAAACCCCTGAGAACTCTGCTGTCGACGGCGACACTCGCCGTCGCCCTGACCGCGGGCATGGCGGTGGCCATGGCCCCCACCGCCAGCGCCGGGACAACCCTCAAACAGGCCGCCGCCGAGAAGGGCCGCTACTTCGGTGCGGCCGTCGCGACGGGCAAGCTCTCCGACAGCCAGTACGTCGGGATCCTGAACCGCGAGTTCAACAGTGTGGTGGCTGAGAATGAGATGAAGTGGGATGCCACCGAGCCGCAGCAGGGTCGGTTCAGCTATTCCGGTGGTGATCGTCTGGTCAGTCACGCGCAGGCCAATGGCATGAGTGTGCGTGGTCATGCGTTGTTGTGGCACCAGCAGCAGCCGGGTTGGGCGCAGGGCTTGTCGGGTAGCGCGTTGCGTAACGCGGCGATCAACCATGTGACGCAGGTGGCCTCGTACTACCGGGGCAAGATTTATGCCTGGGATGTGGTGAACGAGGCGTTCGCCGATGGTGGCAGTGGTGGGCGGCGGGATTCGAATCTGCAGCGCACCGGTAACGACTGGATCGAGGCGGCGTTCCGGGCTGCGCGGGCCGCGGATCCGGGTGCGAAGTTGTGTTACAACGACTACAACACCGATGGGATCAATGCGAAGTCGACGGGTATCTACAACATGGTGCGGGACTTCAAGTCCCGTGGGGTGCCGATCGACTGCGTGGGTTTCCAGTCGCATCTGGGTACGACGTTGGCCGGTGACTACCAGGCCAACCTGCAACGCTTCGCTGACCTGGGCGTTGATGTGCAGATCACCGAGTTGGACGTGATGACCGGCTCCAACCAGGCCAACATCTTCGGCGCGGTCACCCGCGCCTGCCTGGCCGTCACCCGCTGCACCGGCATCACCGTCTGGGGCGTACGGGACAGCGACTCGTGGCGTGGCACTGACAACGCCCTGCTGTTCGACAGGTCGGGCAACAAAAAGGCGGCGTACGACTCCGTCCTCAACGCCCTCAACGCGGGCACCAACCCCACCACACCTCCGCCGGGCTCCCCTGTGGACACCAACGCCTGGTACGTGCTGGTGAACCGCAACAGTGGCAGGGCGTTGGACGTGTACAACCGTGCCACGAACGACGGCGCACGGATCACGCAGTGGTCCCGTAACGACGGCGCGTGGCAGCAGTGGCAGTTCGTCGACTCCGGCGGCGGCTACTACCGGCTGAAGTCCCGGCACTCCGGCAAGGTGCTCGACGTCTACAACTTCTCCACCGCCGACGGTGCGGCGATCGTGCAGTGGGGCGACGGCAACGGCACCAACCAGCAGTTCCGGATCGCCGAGTCCAGCGGCGGCTACGTGCGCCTGCTCAACCGCAACAGCGGCAAGGCGATCGAGGTGCAGGGCGCGTCCACCGCCGACGGCGGCAACATCGTCCAGTACGCCGACTGGGGTGGCAACAACCAGCAGTGGCAACTGGTCCGCATCGGTTAGCTCGGCGCCCCGGCCGACCAACGCGCGTGGGCTGGGTGGCGATCGTCCCGTCGCCGCCCATCCCCCGTGGCGAAGGTGGGCAGGAACTCCGCGACCAGATGTGGTTCAACGCCGACGGCACCATCCGACCTGTCGCGCCCACCCTCTAGGAGACGACGCCCTCATGAGACTGACAGCCCGCTGGCGCGTCATCGCGTCCCTGATCGCGTCCTCCGCCGTGGTGGCCACGGCCTTGGTCGCCATGCCCGCCCAGGCGGCGAACCCGATTGTGCCCCGGTTCGCCGGCGACCCGTCGATGCTCGTGGCCAACAACCGCGTGTACATCTACGCCACCGACGACCAGGGCAACAGCGGCACCTACTGGGACTCCAACGCCTGGCGGGTCTACTCGTCGAGCAACCTCGTCGACTGGACCGACCACGGCGCGCCCTTCTCGGTGAGCGGATTCTCCTGGGCGACGCAGTACGCCTGGGCGCCGTCAGCCGTGCAGCGCAACGGCTACTACTACCTGTACCTTCCGGTCGACCGGACGAAGATCGGCGTGGCCCGCAGCACGTCACCCACGGGCGGCTTCAGCGATCCCCGCGGCAGTTCCCTCGTGGAGCGTGGACGCGACGCCAACACCGGCGAGGAACCGATCGACCCGGCCGCCTTCGTCGACGACAACGGGCAGGCGTACCTGTATTTCGGTGGTGCCCGCGCGCCGAAGGTGGTCCGGCTCAACGCCGACATGATCTCGACCTCCGGTGGCGTCCAGAACCTCACGATCACCGGTACGGGCAGCAGCACCGCGTTCGGTGAGGCCGGATTCGTGCACAAGCGCAACGGCGTCTACTACTTCTCGTACTCGACCGGCTGGCCTGGCCAGATCGCGTACGCCACCGCGAGCAACCCCCTCGGCCCGTTCACCTACCGCGGGATCCTGCTGGACTACACGAACAACAACACCAATCACCACTCGATCGCGGAGTACAACGGCCGCTGGTACATCGCCTACCACCGCAACGGGCTGCCGGGCAGCAACGACTTCCGGCGGTCCCTGGCGATGGACTACCTGAACTACAACAGCGACGGCACCATCGCGCGGGTCACCCAGACAAGCGTCGGTGTCGGCACGCCCACCCTGCCGGTGAACCGCCTCCAGTCGTACAACTTCGCCGACCGCTACGTGCGGCACGCCAGCTACGACGCCCGGATCGACGCGAACGTGAGCCCGGCGGCCGACGGCCAGTGGCGGATCGTGCCGGGCCTGGCCAACGCGTCGAGCGGCTATGTCTCGTTCGAGTCGGTGAACTTCCCGGGCTACTACCTTCGGCACTTCGACTACGACTTCTCGTTGGCCCGCAACGAGGGCACCGCGCAGTTCGCCGCCGATGCCACCTTCCGACGGGTGGCCGGGCTCGCCGACTCCGGCGCGGTGTCGTTCCAGTCGTACAACTTCCCGGACCGCTACATCCGGCACTGGGAGTACCTGTTGCGGCTGGACCAGATCACCAACGCGACCGGCCGCGCGGACGCCACCTTCCGCGTCACCAGCTAGCCCGAGCCGGGGGCGTCAACCGACCTGGTGTCGGCGCGTCCCCGGCACGGGCGGGTTTGCTGTTGCCAAGGATCCCCGGTCGCGCCGGCGGCGAGGTGTCGCTCGTAGCTGGCCACCTTGGTGTCGACGAGGTCGAGGCAGTCGTGCAGTCGGGCGAGCTGCTCGGTGATGTGCTGCCGGTGCTCGCGCAGCAACGTCAGCCGCTCGGCCTCGTTGCCGCTGCCCTCACGGACGAGCTGGGCCAGGCGGCTGATCGTGGCCAGCGGCATCCCGGTGGCCCGGAACTTCACGCAGTTCATCAGCCACTCGACGTCCCAGGCACTGTAGACACGCCGGCCGGCCCGATCGCGCCGCACCTCGCCGGCCAGCAGACCAGCCCGCTCGTAGAGCCGCAGAGTGTGCACGCTCAACCCGGTGCGCCGCGCCACCTGCCCGATGCTCAGGTCCCCGTCCGCCATGGCGTCGACGGTAGCCCGTCGCCCGCCACCCACCGTCCGTCGTCGGTCGCCGGTCGCCGGTCGCTGCCGCTCGGCGCACCTGCACGCTCGTCAGAAGTCCCGCCCGGCATCGGCGTTGACCTAGACCTTGGTCTAGCCCATAGCGTCCGGACCATGACCAGCGACACGACCCACACCATGTTCGGCGCCCACAGCACGGCTGGAGACATCCTCGACGGGATCGACCTCACCGGCAGGACTGCTGTCGTCACGGGTGGCTACTCCGGCCTCGGCCGCGCCACGACCCGTGCTCTCGCCCATGCCGGGGCCCGCGTCGTCGTCCCCGCTCGTCGGCCGGACGACGCGCAGCGGATGCTGGCCGGCGTGGGCGGGGTCGAGGTCGACGAACTCGACCTCGCCGACCTGGCGTCCGTCCGGACGTTCGCCGACCGGTTCCTACGCGACCACCCGACGCTCGACATCCTGATCGCTAACGCCGGGGTGATGGCCTGCCCGGAGACACGGGTCGGTCCGGGCTGGGAGGCACAGTTCGCGATCAACCACCTCGGCCACTACGCGCTCACGAACCTGCTGTGGCCGGCCCTCACCGCCGCCCGGACGGCCCGGGTCGTCTCGGTCGCCTCCGGACGTAACCCGTCGTGGCGGATCCGCTGGGACGACGTGCACTTCGAGCGCGGCTACGACAAGTGGGAGGCGTACACCCAGTCGAAGCTCGCGAACATCCTGTTCGCCCGCCACCTCGACCTGCTCGGCGAGCCGCACGGCGTCCGCGCCTTCTCGGTCAACCCCGGCTGGATCCTCACGCCCCTGCAACGACACCTTGCCGTCGAGGAGATGGTCGCCGCCGGCTGGATCGACGCCGACGGCACCCCGACGCCGGGCCTGTTCAAGACCGCCGAGCAGGGCGCTGCCACGCAGGTCTGGGCCGCCACGTCACCCGGCCTCGATGCCAACGGTGGCGACTACTGCGCGGACTGTTGCATCGTCGGCGGCGACCCCACCGAAAGCGGCGGCAACCCCACGGACAGCAGTGCGGCGGCCCGCCTCTGGGCGCTCTCGGCCGACCTGACCGGCCTCGACCTCGTCCACTGAGCCTGACCCTGCCGGTCCACGCACACCCGCGGCGCCGCGCGTCCATGCCCCGAGCGGCCCTGATAGGCCATGCCCGAGCGGTTCGGCAGTGCCGAGCCGAGGGCACCTGCGGTCAGGTTTGCGTACGGAACGGGGCGAGGGTGGCGCGGATCTGGTCGGCCGCGCCCCAGTCGTCGTCGAACTGCGCCAGCACGGCGAGGTGCTGCCGCAGTTGGACGATCGGCATACGGGCCCGCCAGTCGCTGTCGAGCGAGGTCAGTTCCGCGTACACGTCGAAGAAGCGTCGCGCCTCGGGCGGGGGAGCGGTGGACCAGACGTGGGCGAGGTCGACCTCGGCCCACATGTAGGACACGGCGGGGTCGATAAGCGCGGGCTGCCCGTCCGGCGTGGCCAGGATGTTCTGTGCCCACAGGTCACCGTGGGTCAGGCAGGCCGGCCGGTCGGGGAGCAGGTCGGGCAGCCGGTGGCACAGCCGCTCCAGCGCCGCCCGGTCCGCTGTGTCGAGTGCCGCGTCGACGCGGGGCTGCCCGAGCCAGCGCAGCAACCGGTGCTGCGCGAAGAAGGCGAAGCCGTCGTCGTCCCAGGTGTTGATCTGGCGGCGGCGGCCCAGCCAGTTGTCGTGGTCCCAGCCGAAGCGCGGGGAGGTCGTGCTCAGGTGCATCCCGGCGAGCGCGTGCGCGAACTGTTCCCAGAAGTGCTCGTCGTGCGGCCTCGGCCGCAGCACCGACAGCACCAGCAGGTCCCGGCCCGCAAGGATCACCTCAGGCGTCGCCACGCCGCCGCGCTCGCGCAGGGCGGCCAACCCGTGCGCCTCCGTGACGAAGACGCCCTCGGCTGGTGCGTCGGCGAACGCCTTGACGAACACCGCAGGCGCGTCCCGGCGGGTGGCTATGCCGGCGAGCGCCGCGAGCCCACCCGTCACCGGCTCGACCGCCACGACGTCGCGCATCCCGGCCCGGTGCAGGCGTTCCAGCAGGATCTTCGAATCCATCGGGCCGCACTCCCTTTGGGGCCGGGGCGTTTGCCGGCCGATCCTAGGGGACGGCTGACGTTTGTCGGCTCGCGAGCCCTCTCAGCTCAGTCGTCGTCCTCGTCGTTGTCGGTGGGGAACAGCAGCATGTCCGCGACAAAGCAGGTAACGCTCTCGGTAGCGTCGTAGCCGATCCAGGTGGGGTAGGCACCGTCGCCCCAGCCGCTGGACCACACGACCATCGCTCCGGAGTCAATCGTGCGATGCCGGGGATCGATCAGGCCGTCGAGGGTCAGCCAGACGTCCTTCATCCGCTCGCGGGCGTCCGCGTCGACGAAGCAGGCCATGCCAGCGTCCACGCCGAACCCGAAGAACTCCCGATGGCCCAGATCGATCGGCTCCTGGCCATCGCGCAAGGCCAGTTCCCACCGCACGGTGGGCCGGTCGTTGACGTCAAGGCGGGCAGCGCACACCCGGCTGTGGCCCGGGTCGTCGAGGAAGGTGGCAAGGCTGATCGAGACCGGGTACGCGCCCGCTGGCACGCTGACGGTGAACGGCTCGGCGTCGAACTCCAGCGACGAGGGGTCGGCCGCCACCAGACGGCCGGAGGTCAGGCGAAGCTCCCCGGCCTGATGAACCGACAGGTGAAGCCGCTTGTCGTGGATGTCGACGATGGCGCCGGAGACGAACAGCTCCGCAATGCCGTCGGGCCGCAGGGGACGGGGCGGTCGCCACGGTGCGCGGGTCTCCACGCGCACCGGCAGTTCGTGCTGGACGGCGTCGACAATCTCGGCGGATGCCTCCCCGGCGAGGCGCAACAGCTCGTTCCATTGGCCAAAAGCCGGGATGGGTAGCCGTGGTGGTCGCTGCTCCGACGTGGACTCCTGCCGGGCACCCAGGTCTCCGCGTGGCTCCACGATGTCGGTACGCATTCCGGAGGTGCTGTACGTCGTGGTCGTCCTGGCCGCAACGTGCGGATACTCGTACTTGCCTGCGTCGGCTGGGCCATCCCAGGTGCGGGCTTCGCGCAGGAACAGGTCGCCCTCGTCGGTGCCGCGCAGCAGGTGCCGAGACAGTTGCCTGTCAGCGGGGTCGAATCGAGTGATTCGGCAATACCCATCGCTCCAGGACAGGTCCATCACCGCACACAGCTGACCGTTGAGCAACAGCAGGACGGTGTACGGTTCGCCCACCGCGTCGCGTGCTTTCGCAGTGACCGACGTCAACGGGTTGACCACGCCGGCGTCCCACCCGTCGCAGTAGACAGCCTCTAGCCTCGCTGGCACGGCGGTGACCCTACCTGCCGCCTCGACCCGCGTCGTGGGGGCCAGGCCGATCGCCTGACCCCCACTGATGGGCGTCAGCCCAGGTACTTCTCCCACGGGCCGGTGATGGCAAGGGTGAGGCCGGGGTCCTGCATGTTGACGAAGAGCACCTTGCCGTCGGCGGTGAAGGTAGGCCCGCAGAACTCCGAGTCGTTGAGCTGGTTGCGGGCGATCGCGTACGTCGGGCCGCCTGGAGTCGCGCTGAGCACGTGGGAGGCGCCAGAGCCGTCCTCGGCGAGCACGAGGCTTCCCCACGGGGTGACCGTCACGTTGTCGGGGCCGTCGAAGGTGAGGTCGGTGTACTTGACGGCCGTCCCCTCCTCCGAGGCGGTCTGGTGCGGGAAGTACGTCACCAGCTGGATGGTCTGGTCCCGGTAGTTGTAGAACCAGACCATGCCGTCGTGCGGCGCCGCGTCCGCCGGCAGGTCGCCTTCGTCCCAGGCGTAGGAGTTGACCACGTACACGCCCTCGTCGGTGCCCCAGACGCCCTCGAACTTGCGGCCGCGGGTGACCTGGCTGTCGGTGAACTGCTCGCGTACGGGCTTGTTCCGCGCGTCGCGGTCGGGCACCTCGATCCACCGTACGGGGAAGGGGCGGCCCAGCTGGGCGGAGGTCAGGTAGGCGACGTCCGGGAGCACCGAGCCGTCGTCCATGATGATCTGCATCGTGGCGAGGACTCCGGCGTCCGGTGCGAGGCGGGTGAGTACGCCGGGCCCCAGCTTCACTCCGCGTGGCGCCGTCCAGCGGTAGAAGAGGCCGTTGGGCTCGTCGGCGTCCTCGGAGAGGTAGACCCTGGTGCGGTCCCTGTCGACCGCCAGTGCCTCGTGGGAGTAGCGGCCCAGGCACTTGATCGGCCTCGGGTCGGCGCTGCCGTCGGCCCACACCTCGAAGACGTAGCCGTGGTCCTTCTGGAAGACGCCGGACCGGCCGTCCTCACTCCACTTGTCCCCGGCCCGGTCCTCGGTCTCCTCGCAGGTGAGCCAGGTCCCCCAGGGGGTGGGGCCGCCCGCACAGTTGGCGACGGTGCCGGAGAGGGCGACGAACTCGCCCAGGTTGCGGCCGGCGCGGTCCGTCTTGATCACGGTGCAACCACCGGCGTCGACGGCGCCCGGGTCGTAGACCGTGCCCTTGACGTGCGGCACGCCGAACTCGGCGCCGGGGTCCATCTCGTGGTTCTGGATCAGGTGGTACCGGCCGTGGCCGGCGTCGTAGACGGCCATGCCGTCGTGGTCGGCCGGTGTCAGGCCCTGGCCGTGGTCGAGGCGGGTGACCCCGGTACGTGTGACAACTGTGTAGCTGAAGCCCTTGGGCAGGGCCAGGATGCCCTTGGGGTCGTCCACGAGCGGCGGGAATGGCACGCGGCCGGCCTTGACCGGCGGGTGAACCCGGGCCGGGCTGGCCTGCGCCAGCGACGGCAGTCCGCCGGCGACGGCGAGGCCCACGCCGGCGGCGGCGCCGCCCGCGAGGAAGGTACGACGAGAGGAAGGCACGTGCATCAGCTCCTGGTCCGGTCATCTGCGACGGCTGACAGCCAACTCGCACGGACCGACGCCGACACGTCACCGATGCGATCAACCGGTGACATCGGAGTGACGATCAGGAAGACGGAGGTGTGTATCCGAGTTCACGCGAGATCTGGTTCGCGGTCTCCAGCAGGAGGGGCAGGGCGCTCTTCAGCTCGTCGAGGCTCGCGATGACCTCGATCGCCGTCATCGAGGCGGCGGCGATGACCTGCCCGCGCGAGTCCCGGACCGGTGCGGCCACGCACATCACGTAGGCGTCGTGCTCGCCGTTGTCCGTGGCCCAGCCGCGTTCACGGATGCGTGTGAGTTCGGCGTCGAGGGAGTCGTGGTCGGTGAGGGTGGTGTCGGTGAACCGTTCGAAGACGACGTGGGAGAGGAGGCGGTCGCGTTCCTCCGGTGGCAGGTAGGCAAGGATCGTCTTGCCGACCGCGCTCGCGTAGATCGACACGGCGCGCCCCACCCGGGATGGCAGCTTCACGGCGTCGAACGCCTGGCTGTCGACCTTGTCGATGTAGATGATCTCGTTGCCGGTCAGCTGCCCCAGGTGCACGGTGTGGCCGGTCTCGCGTTGCAACGCGCGGAGGTGGGCGGCGGCGAACTGCCGCAGGTCCATCGAGCCGAGCGCGATCTCGGACAGCTCGATCACCCCGCTGCCGAGCACGTAGGTACCCGCGCCGGTCCGGCGTACGAAGCGGGCGGCCTCCAGTGTCTGGAGGATCCGCAGAGCCGTGGACTTGTGGACGCCGAGCACGTCCGCCGCCTCGGTGAGCGACAGCGGTTGTTCCGCCGACCGGCGGATGAGGTCGATGGCGCGGCGAATCGATTGCGACAAGTTCCGTCTCCTCCCGCGACGGCCGCACCGGCCGCCATCGTTGCGTCATGTGCAATGTAATCCCACGCGCCGCGCAATCATGGCTTGACACCGTTGCACATAGCGCTACGATCGTTGCAGATTGATCCCGGTGACTCCGACGCGTGACAGTGGAGAAACGGCGACACTGCCGCTCGGCGCGACACCGTCCACCTTCCGATACCTGGAGATCATGGCGACGGATGTGCCCTGGCGACCCGAGATCACCAATGAACGGCTGGTCCTGACCGGTTACGGCGACGTGCTCGTCTGCCCTCGGGACGAGCGGCCCACCTGCTACCTGGAGACCGGCTCATGACGGTCCCGAAGCCCCGAGAGCTGCCCGCTGAGGCGAACTGGTTCGGTTCCTCCACCGAGGCGCTGCCGGACGACGTCGACCACAGTGTCCTCGTCGGACGGATCTGGGACCCGTCCGTCGACGGACCCTCGACGGTGACAGTGCGCGGCGGCGAGGTCATCGACATCAGCCATCTGTTCCCGACCGTCCGGGACGTCTGTGAGCTGCCGGACCCTGCCGCCACGGTGGCCGGGCTCGACGGGCCACGGGTGGGCTACTTCGGGGAGATCCTCGCCAACACCGGTGCCGCGTCGCCGGACCGTACCCGGCCCTGGTTGCTGGCCCCTGTCGACCTCCAGGCGCTCAAGGCCGCGGGTGTGACCTTCCCGGTCTCGCTCATCGAACGCGTCATCGAGGAGCGGGCACGGGGAGACGTGGCGGTGGCGGCGGACATCCGGCACCGCATGTCCGCCGACATCGGCACCGACCTGACCAGCCTGGCACCGGGCTCGCCCGAGGCGGACCGGCTCAAGACCCTGCTTGTCGGCGAGGGCATCTGGAGCCAGTACCTGGAGGTGGGTATCGGGCCCGACGCCGAGATCTTCACCAAGGGGCAGATCCTCTCCGCCGTCGGCACCGCCGTCGCTGTCGGTGTGCTCGCCGCGTCGACCTGGAACAACCCGGAGCCCGAGGTCACGCTGATCGTCCAGTCCAGCGGCCGGGTCGTCGGCGCCACCCTCGGCAACGACGTGAACCTGCGCGACGTCGAGGGCCGCTCGGCGCTCCTGCTGCCCCTGGCGAAGGACAACAACGCCTCCTGCGCCCTCGGCCCCCTGATCCGCCTCTTCGACGAGCGGTTCGGCATGGACCAGGTACGCGAACTCGAGGTGGGCCTTGAGGTCTGCGGGGTCGACGGCTTCCGACTGGAGGCCGTCTCGGAGATGACACGGATGTCGCGCGACCCGGAGGCGTTGGTGCGTCAGTTGATCGGCCCGCACCACAGCTATCCCGACGGCGCCGCCCTGATGCTCGGCACCATGTTCGCGCCCATCCAGGACCGGGACCGCCCCGGCGAGGGCTTCACCCACAAGGTCGACGACATCGTACGGATCAGCTGCCCGTCCCTCGGCACCCTCGTCAATCGCGTGCGGCACGCGGAGGAATGCGAGCCCTGGGAGTTCGGCGTCCGGGATCTCATGGCCAACCTGGGAAAGAGAGGACTGCTGTGAACGTGGTCAGCACGGTCGATCCGCGCGACGGCCGACAGCGCGACACGGATCTCACCGAGACCGACGATCTCCGGCTGGAGGCGATCGCCGAGCAGGCGTCCCGGGCGACGCAGTGGCTGTCCGACCTGGGACGGCTCGGCCGAGCGGGGATGCTTGACGCCATCGCAGCCTCCCTGGAGTCCCACCGGGCGGCACTGGTCGCCGCCGCCGAGGCGGAGACCGGGCTGAGCCACGCCCGACTCGACCAGGAACTCACCAGGGCGGCGCTCCAGTTCCGGCTGTTCGGCGACGTGCTGCGCGACGGAGCGTACGTCGAGGCGGCAATCGACCACGCTGCCGAGACGCCACTCGGGCCCGGCCCGGACCTGCGGCGGATGCTCGTACCGCTGGGGCCGGTCGCCGTCTTCGGGGCGAGCAACTTCCCGTTCGCGTTCTCGGTCGCCGGGGGTGACACCGCCGCCGCGCTCGCCGCGGGGTGTCCCACAGTCCTGAAGGCCCACCCGTCGCACCCGCTGACATCGCACGCCTCCGCCGAGGCGATCGGGTCGGCGATCCGCGAGTTGGGCGGCCCCGACGGGGTGATCTCCACCGTCTACGGGGAGCAGGCCGGCCGCCGCCTGGTGCGCCATCCCGCGATGCGCGCGGTGGCCCTGACCGGCTCTGTCGGTGCCGCCCGCGCCATCCAGGCGGCCATCGACGAACGCCCCGATCCCATTCCCCTGTACGCCGAGCTGAGCAGCGTGAACCCGATCGTCGTCCTGCCCGGCGCGTCCGCCGACCGGGGGGACCAGATCGCCGAGGGCCTGTACGCCTCGTTCACCGGCTCGGGCGGTCAGCTGTGCACGAAGCCCGGTCTGGCGTTCGTTCCGTCGAACCCGGGCGGCGCGAAGCTTGTCGAGGCGCTGCGGGACAGGGTCGCGGCCTCGGGCGGTACGGTACTGCTCAACGAGCGCATCCGGGACGCGTACGAGAACGGAGCACGGGCGTTCGAGCGGGCCGGCGCGCACGTTTCGGCGCGGCCGACTGTCGATCCCGGTGCGGGCTTCACTGTCGCGCCGACGCTCCTGGAGGTCGACCTGCCCGGCCTGACCGCCGAGATCGCCGACGAGTGTTTCGGTCCGCTCCTTGTCGTGGTCCGGTATGACGACGTCGCCGACCTCGACGCCGTGCTGGCGACAGTCGCCCCGTCGTTGACCGGCTCCATCCATCACGGTCCGGGCGACGACACCACCGTCGTACGCCGGCTGGTCGACGTGCTCGCGGCCCGCTCGGGCCGCATCGTCTTCGACGGCTATCCCACAGGTGTCCGGGTGTCGTGGGCCCAGCACCACGGTGGGCTCTGGCCGTCGACGAATTCCGTGCACACCTCGGTGGGCGCCACGTCGATCCGGCGGTTCCTACGTCCGCTCGCCTGGCAGAACGCCCCGGTTTGGATCCTCCCCGAGGAGTTGCGGGACGAGTACGCCGCGATCGCGCGGCGCGTCGACGGGAGGTTGGAGCCAGCGGTGACGTAGCCGCCGTACGGCTCCCACAGGTCTGGGCCTGAGCCCGCTTCTGTTTCTCTCAACCCGGAGGGGTGCACCGATGTCGACCACAGATCGGCCGCTGCGCAGCGCGCAGTGGTTCGGCGCCGAAGGCCGCAACGGGTTCGTCCACCGATCGTGGATGCGTAATCAGGGGTTCGCCGACGACGTCTTCGACGGTCGCCCGGTGATCGGCATCGCCACCACCTGGTCGGAGCTGACACCGTGCAACGCCCACCTGCGCGACCTTGCCGAATCGGTGAAGCGGGGCATCTGGGAGAGCGGCGGCCTTCCGCTGGAGTTTCCCGCGATGAGCCTGGGCGAGCCCCTCATGCGACCCACGACGATGCTCTACCGCAATCTGCTGGCAATGGAGTTGGAGGAACTGGTCCGCGCCAACCCGCTCGACGGGGTGGTCCTGCTTTCCGGCTGCGACAAGACCACCCCCGGCCTGCTGATGGGTGCGGCGAGCGTCGACCTGCCGACCCTCATGCTGACCGGCGGCCCGATGCTCAACGGCAAGTTCCGCGGCCAGGACATCGGCTCGGGCACCGTCGTCTGGCAGTTCACCGAGGAGGTGCGGGCCGGCCGGATGACAGTGGCCGACTGCGCGGAGGCCGAGGTCGGCATGTCCCGCAGCCGGGGTCACTGCATGACGATGGGTACGGCTTCCACGATGGCCTGTGTGACCGAGGCGCTGGGCGTGCAGATGCCGGGGGCAGCCGCCGTGCCGGCTGTCGATTCCCGCAGGTACGCCCTCGCGCACGCCGCCGGCCGCCGGATCGTCGCCATGGTCTCGGAGGACCAGCGGCTGTCCAGTGTGCTCACTCGGCAGGCGTTCGAGAACGCCATCCGGGTCAACGCGGCGATCGGCGGTTCCACGAACGCCGTCGTGCACCTGCTCGCGATCGCCGGACGTCTCGACGTTGCCCTGTCACTGGAGGACTTCGACACACTCACCGCCGACGTGCCCATGATCGTCAACCTCATGCCGTCCGGGACGTACCTCATGGAGGATTTCGCCTATGCCGGCGGCGTGCCGGCGGTGATGGCGGAGATCGCCCCGCTGCTGCATCTCGACCACGTCACCGTCAGCGGACGGAGCGTGGCCGACAACATCGCCGACGCCCGATGCTGGAACCGGAACGTCATCGGCACCCTCGCGGAGCCCTTCCAGCCCGCAGGCTCGGGCACCGTGGTGCTGCGCGGATCGCTCGCGCCGTCCGGGGCGGTGCTGAAGGTCTCCGCCGCCTCCGCCCACCTGCTCACGCACACCGGGCCGGCGCTCGTCTTCGACCGGATCGAGGAGTACGTAGTCGCCGCCGACGATCTGGACCTCGATGTCACGCCGGACACCGTGATCGTGGTCCGTAACGCCGGCCCACGCGGCTATCCCGGCTTTCCGGAGGTGGGGAACGTGCCGATGCCACGGCGACTGCTCGCCGACGGCATCACGGACATGGTGCGTATCTCCGATGCCCGCATGAGCGGCACCGGGTACGGCACCTGCATCCTGCACGTGGCCCCGGAGGCGTCGGTGGGCGGCCCGCTCGCGCTGGTGCGTACCGGGGACCTGGTCCACGTCGACGCCTCCACGCGGCGTCTGGATCTGCTTGTCGACGACGCGGAACTCGCCCGACGCCGGGCCGCCTGGCAGCCACCGCCGCTGACGGCTGACCGGGGCTGGACGCGGCTCTACAGCGAGCACGTCCTGCAAGCCGACAGGGGAGCTGACCTGGACTTCCTCGTCGGTGGCAGTGGCAGCGCCGTGCCCCGGCACTCGCACTGAGCCAGCCCGTGGACCCGCTGGGCGTGTGGCCCGGCGGCGAAACACCCTCGGCGGGCCGGTGATCGGGCACCGGCCCGCCGAGGGGCTCACGCAGCGGCGGATTCAGCTTCCGGTGCAGGTGGCGGTTGCGCCGCTGCCGTTCCCGGTGCCCTGGAACCCGAAGGTGGCAGTCTGGCCGGCGGCCAGTCGCCCGTTGTAGCTCTGGTTCGTGACGGTGACGGTGCCGCTGGCTCCGCTGGCGACGCCGTTCCACAGCGAACTCACCGACGCTCCGCTCGGCAGGTTGAGGGTGACGCGCCAACCGCTGAGCGCGGCGCTTCCGGCGGTGACGGTGACGTTGGCGACGAATCCGCCGTTCCACTGGTCTGCGACGGCGTAGACAGCGGTGCAGGCGGGGCCGCCGGTCGGAGGTGGCGTGGTCGGGGGGTCGCTGGGCGGCGGCGTGCTCGGCGGCGGTGTGGTGGGCGGGGGTGTGGTCGGTGGCGGCGTGGTGGGCGGCGGGTTGTCGCCGAGCGTCAGGTTCTTCTGCTGGACGGTCCACTGGGTGCGGCACAGTCCGCAGTTGGCACCGACGAAGTTGCTGCCGGCGGTGGTGTCGCCCTTGAGGCGCCACTTGAGGTAGAGCACCGCCACGCGGCCGAACTCGCCGCCGTTGGTCTGGTCGTAGGTGCCGCCGTGCCCGACGTTCAGGTTGCCCATGAAGGCGGGCAACCCGGCCGGGAGCTTGCCCCAGTCGTCCATGGCGTTGGGGTAGGCGATGTCGCTGGGGCCGCCGACGAAGTAGGCGATCGGCTTGGTCAGCCTCCGGAGTTGGTAGTCGTCGCCGTCGTTCAACAGGCCGCTGCTGAAGATGCCCGTCGTGGTGACCCGGGGATCGCCTGAGACGGCGTACGCCTCCAGACCTCCGCAGGAGAAGCCGGCGACGGCGACCTTGGACGTGTCCAACCTGTTGAAGTACTTGCTGCCCTGCCGGGAGTTCTCCGCGACGGCCCAGTCGATGGACTGGGTGAGCATCTGGGAGTTGGTCGAGCCGGATCCGTTCGGAGCGCCGTTGGCGATGGCGAGGAAGCCGTGGGAGGCGATCTCCCGGAGGAAGTTGCCCTGGGAGAGGCCGTTGGCTGAGCAGGCGCCGTTGCCCCAGACGAAGATGGGGAGGCGTTCGGACGGGAGTGTCTGCGGGCGGAAGATGGTGTGGTTGGCAAGGGTGGTCGACGTCTCGTAGTCAGCGGGGTAGGGCCCGGAACCACCGACGGCGGCATTGGCAGGTGTCGCGCCGAACGCCATGAACATCGAGGCGACCGGGACGATGAGTGCCGCCAGCCCCACGCCGATCTTCGATCTTCTTCTCATGGAACTCCTCCAGGGACGTGCTCCCTCCGCAGGCGGCGGCGATCGTGCGATCACGCCCCGACCAGGGCGGTCGGCGCGGGCGCGGGCCGGGTGGATGTGGGCGGCGTCCACCATCCGGCTGGGGTTTCCGCGGCGATCCGACGGGAGCTGTGGGCAGTTGTTAACCCCATTGTAACGAAAACTGTCTATGTGTTGCCGGCTTGCCTCGTCAGGCGGCGACGGCCGCGATGGCACCGTGCGGCCGGTGGCGGTCGTCGCCGGGCCGCCGCAGACGCTCGACCTCCGTGAAGCCGGCTCGCGCCAGTCGCGCGGAGACCTCGTCGAAAGGCCAGCGGTACGCCGTGACGACCTTGTGGTCGAAGGCGGCGACCTCCTCGACGCCGCCGTCGAAGAGGCCGAGCACAAGCATTCCGGACGGTGAGATCGCTCGCCGGAACTCGACGAGCACGCCGTCGAGATCCTGCGGCGGCAGGTGGATCAACGAGTACCAGGCCAGGATGCCGGCCAGGCTGCCGTCGGCAGCGTCGAGGTGGTGCAGCGACCCCACGTGGTAACGACCGTCCGGATGGGTGGCCCGCGCGTGGGCGACGAACTCTCCGACCAGGTCGACACCCGTCGCGTCGACGCCCAGCGAGCGGAGATGGTCGGTGAGGTGGCCAGGACCGCAGCCCAGGTCGAGCACCGGGCCGGGGTGGCCGCCCAGATGCCGCCCGATGAAGGCGAGGTCGTCGGGATGGACCTGCTCGCGTGTGCCGAACAGCCCGATGTACGCCTCGGCGACGGACGCGTACGCCTGCCGGACCCGTTCCAGGTTCACTGGCCGACTATAGGAGACCGGCCCGACGTCTACAGGCTCCTAGTGGAGCACCTCGGCGGTCGGCATCCAGGGCGACCGACCGACGGGCATGTCGGCAAGCCAGGTGTCGGCCAGGTCGGCGAGCGGGACGTCGAGGGCCCGGCTGAGGCACACGACGGTGCCGAACGCCGGTGCGGGAAGCCGGCCCGCCTCGATCTTGCGCAGGGTTTCGGGGGAGATGCCGGCTGCCAGGGCCACCTCGACGAGACTGCGGCTGCCACGCGCGGCGCGGAGGGCAGCTCCGAGGCGCTGGCCCGCTGCGATCTGCTCGGCGGTGAGGGGTTGGCGAACCATGCCAGAAGGATAGCCCTCGGGGGAGCAGGCCGTCCGGCGTGGTATAAAAATACCGCAACCGGGAGAGGGAGATATGGCGTGATCGAGCTCAAGTCCGCCGAGGAAATCCGCCAGATGGCGGTAGCCGGCCAGTTCGTCGGCGAGCTGCTCGCCGAGCTGAGTGGTGTCGCCGCCGTCGGCGTCAACCTGTTGGACCTCGAACACCACGCCCGCCGCCGGATCGCCGAGCGCGGCGCCGAATCCTGCTACTGGGACTACGCGCCCTCCTTCGGTCGCGGCCCGTTCCGCAACGTCTTGTGCCTGTCGGTGAACGACGCGGTGCTGCACGGCCTGCCGCACGACTACGTCCTTCGCGACGGCGACCTGCTCAGCATCGACATGGCGGTCGGTATCGACGGCTGGGTCGCCGACTCCGCGCTGTCGGTAATCGTGGGCACCCCCGACCCGGCCGACGAGAAGCTGATCGAGGCCACCGAGGTCGCGCTGGAGGCCGGCATCGCCGCCGCCCAGCCCGGCGGTCGACTCGGCGACATCTCCGCCGCGATCGGCGAGGTCGCCCGCTCCTACGGCTACGGCGTCAACGCCGAGTTCGGCGGCCACGGCATCGGCCGGACCATGCACGAGGCTCCGCACGTGTCCAACGACGGCCGCGCCCGCCGTGGCCTGAAGCTCGCCCCCGGCCTCACCATCGCCATCGAGCCCTGGTTCTGCCGTTCCACCGACAAGATCAAATTTGATGAGGACGGCTGGACGATCCGCTCCGCCGACGGCTCCCGTACCGCCCACTCGGAGCATACGGTGGCCATCACGACCACCGGCCCTCAGGTGCTGACCCGCCGCCCCACGCCCGACATCGCCTCGGGTGGCCCCACCGAACGGTCCGCCAGCGCGTCCTGACCCGCGCGCCGGCCCCGGGACCGGCGCTCAGCTGACCGAGGTGGCCGGCGACGGCACCGGAAGCGCCGATCCGTAGCCGACCTCGATGATCCGGCGGGTGGTCTCGGCGTAGGCATCCTGGCCGATGGGTGCGAAGGTGCCGAGCCCGTCGACATAGCGGTTGAACATGCAGAACGCCGCCGCGATCAGCACAGTGTCGTGGATCTCCAGGTCGGTGGCGCCCTCGGCGCGGGCGTCGGCGACCAGCTCAGAGGTGACGTTACGGCCGCTGATCTGAACCGCGCCGGCGATGCGCAGCAGTGCCCGCAGTTTCGCCGAGATCGGGGCGGTGTCGATGTCGGCGCGTACCTGATCGACGAGGTCCATGCCCTCGTCGAGCTGCGCCGCGGCGAACGCCGAGTGTGACGAGCAGCAGAACGTGCACTCGTTGCGCCCGGAGACGTACGCGGCGATCAGCTCCCGCTCGCCAGCGGGGAGCGAGTGCGGAGCGCGCAGCAGCACCTCGGCAAGCTCGTTGAGCGGCTTCGCCGTCTCCGGCCGATACATCATCGGGCCGGTGATGCCGGGAAACTGCTTCTCGTCGAGGCCGAGATCGATGTGCGCCATGGTCGTCATGCCCTTTCCGCCGTCGCGACAGACCCGACCACCCGGGCGGGGCGGCGTGACCGCCGCGCGACAATGCTCCCATCCGGCCGTCGTAGGGGTTTCTTTCATCGTGCTCTCTGTGACGTCACCGCAGCGGGCTGTCAGCACACGCGGGCGGGATGTGACGCCCCGGTCGCGGTAAGTGCGCAATCACGAAGAACAATCACGGTCCGCCACTGTCTAATGTGCCCCTTGAGATATCCAGCCACCTAGATGGAGTGCACATGAGCGTGGCCAAGGAAAGCACCGCACGTCCCGGGCTGATCGGTGCGATCAACACAGCGCACCATCGCACGGTCCTCTGGTTGTACATGGCCGTCGTGCTCGCGCACTGGGCCGAGCATCTGGTGCAGGCGTACCAGATCTGGGCGCTCGGATGGGCCCGTCCGCAGGCGCGCGGCGTCCTGGGCATGCCGTTCCCGTGGCTGGTCAGCTCCGAGTGGCTGCACTACGGCTACGCGATCGTCATGCTGATCGGCTTGTTCCTCCTGCGCCCCGGGTTCGTGGGCCGGGCGAAGACCTGGTGGACCGTCGCACTGGCGATCCAGTTCTGGCATCACATCGAGCACCTGCTGCTGCTGTTGCAGGTCCAGATGGGCTTCGTGCTGCCGGGCGCGACCGGCCCGAGCAGCCTGGTCCAGCTCGTCGTGCCCCGGGTCGAGCTGCACCTGTTCTACAACTCGATCGTCTTCATCCCGATGCTCGTCGCCATGTACCTGCACCTGCGGCCCAACGATCGAGAGTTGCGGCAGATGCAGTGCACCTGCGTACCCAAGGGCCAGCGCCGGCTGACGCTCGCGTCGTCCCTCGGCTGAGCGGGCCGCCTTGTCCGCCGCGCGCCGTACCCTGGCGGTCGCCACAGCCCTGGCCTCCGTGGGAATCGCAGCCGTCGTCTGGTTCTCCCTCCGCCAGGCGGACGCCGAACCGGCCCGCGTGCAGGCGGTGACGCCTGCCGACGGCTCGGCGCTGGCGACCACACCGGACGCGGTCACACTGCGGCTCTCGACAAGTGCCGACCCGGTGCTGTCGCACATCACGGTCCGCGACAGCACCGGGAGCACCGTCAACGACGGACAGGTCAGGAAGACCGGGGAGACCGGGCTACGTCAACCGGTACGCGTCACACTGGCCGGCGACTACAGCGTCGCCTACCACATCACCTTCACCAACGGGCAAGACGACAGCGGTGTGCTGCGGTTCAGCGTGGGCACCGGCACGGCACCCCGCGACACCGGCGAGATCCCCGATGCCGTTGCGGACAGCGGGGGCCACGCCCACGGCATCGACCCGTTCGGTGCCACCCTGCTTGTCGTCGACGGCATCGTGCTCCTGGTCGTGCTCGCCCTGCTGATGCGGCCCGCACGTCGCCGTCCCGCCGTCCCGTCCGAGTCGATCGACCACGGTTAGGCAGCGGGCCTTGCTCACCACGGGCGGATGAGACACATCCCGCCCGTGGTGGGCCTGTCCATTGTGGTCAGCGCGTCAGGCACGTCGTCGAGGCCGATGGTGCGGGTGATCAGGTCGGCCGGGCGCAGCACACCGGCAGTGACGAGCCGCAGGAGCTCCGGGTAGGCGTGCGCGGCCATGCCGTGGCTGCCGAGCACCTCCAACTCGTACGCGATCACGAGTTCCATGGGCAGCGTGGGGCGGCCCTGGGCGGGAGGCAGAAGCCCGACCTGGACGTGACGCCCTCGGCGCCGCAGGCTCTCGACCGACCCGGTGCACGTGACGTGGCTGCCAAGGGCGTCGAGGGACAGGTGTGCTCCACCGCCGGTCACGTCCCGAACGGCGGCGGCCACCGCCGAGGGTCCGTCGAGGGCCCTGCCGTCCAGGCACACTGTGGCACCGAAGCGGCTGGCCAGGTCGAGTGCGCCCGGGGCGACGTCGACCGCCACCACCTGAGCGCCGCAGGCCACGGCGATCATCACCGCGGACAGCCCCACGCCACCGCACCCGTGCACCGCCACCCACTCGCCCGCCGTCACCCGCCCCTGGTGCACCACAGCGCGGAACGCCGTGGCGAACCGACAGCCGAGCGCCGCGGCGGCCGGGTGGTCCAGCCCGTCGGGAAGCCGGATCAGGTTGACGTCGGCGTCGTGCACCGACACGTACTCGGCGAACGACCCCCAGTGGGTGAAGCCGGGCTGCGTCTGCCGTTCGCAGACCTGCTGGTCGCCGGCCAGGCAGGCCGGGCACCGCCCACACGCGCACACGAAGGGCGCGGTGACCCGGTCGCCGGACCGCCAGCCGCGTACGCCCTCGCCGACCGCCGTGACGACACCGGCGAACTCGTGACCGGGCACGTGCGGCGGGCGAATGTCGGGATCGTGTCCCTGCCAACCGTGCCAGTCGCTGCGGCACAGGCCGGTCGCCTCGACCCGGATGACAGCGCCTCCGGGCGGCGGCACCGGGTCCGGGACGTCGCGGACCTCGGGGCGGGCACCGAACTCGTCGAAGATCACGGCACGCATGGCCCGTATCCTCACATGTCCGCTGGTCAGGACCGCAGGTGCCCGCCGGGGCCGGCCGCTGTGGTCGGCCCCGGCGGACACGCCGGTCAGGGCGCCCAGGGTGCGGCGATGTTCCAGGTGCTGTCCGCCGCCCACAGCGTCGGCGTGTTGTACGCGTCGCCGCCGGCGCCGTTGCTGAGCCAGACCTCCGAGTTGTAGTGCCGCAGGTACCTGCCGCGGAAGTTGTACGACTCCAGCGAGACACCGCTGCCGGTCAGGCCCACCCGGGCGCACCAGGTGGCGTCCTCGCGCAGCAGGACGCTCCCGTCGTTCGGGGAGTTGCGGACCCGGGATTCCTGGTGTCGCAGGAACTGACCGGGGAAGTTGACCGACTCGAACGAGTAGCAGGTGGCGTCGGCCAGGCCGGCCCGGATGGTGTACGTGGCGTCGCTCTTGAGCAGCGTCGAGCTGCCCGCCTCGACGACCTCTGTGAACGCCAGGCTGTTCTGGTGGCGCAGGTAGCGGTTGGTGTAGCCGGGGGTGGTCACCTGCAACGACCGTCGGGCGGCGACAGGAAGCGCGACGGGCGCCGAGCTGCCGATCGACTTGGAGGCGTTGATGAGGGCGGTGTTGGCGGCGCGGACCCGGGCCTGATCCATCTTGACGACCTGCCGGTCGTAGGTGAGGAAGCCGTTCAGCTCGCCCTCCTGGTCGGTGATCTCGGTGTAGACGGTCGCGCTGAGCCCTTTGCCGATCATCAGGTTCTGGGTGCCCTGCACCAGACCCACATAGCGGTCGGTGAGCGCCGCCGATGTGGGTTGCCACTCGTAGGCGAAGAACTGGCCGTTGGGGCTGTACTCGTGGCCCGGCGTGTGCAGGCCCAGACCGCCGAACTCGCCGAGGACGGCGATGCGGCTACCCGACGGCGAGGGGGAGTCCGGCCCCAGGTAGACGTGCCAGTCGTCGATGTCGCCGTTGCCGGGGTTGCCCAGCGACTGGCAGCAGTTGTAGCCGCTGTGGGTGTTGACGAGTCGGGTCGGGTCCTGGTTCTTGATGTTCTGCCCGACCCGGCGGGTGTCGGCCAGGTTCCGCTCACCCCAACCCTCGTTGTACGCGGTGTAGGCGACGACCGCCGGAGAGCTGCGGTGCTCGTCGACGATCTCCCGTGCCTCGGTCTCGAACTGCGCCTGTTGGGCGTCGGTGGCGTCGACGTTCTGTGCGGTCATCGACGGGATGTCCTGCCAGACGAGCAGGCCGAGGCGGTCTGCGTGGTAGAACCAGCGCTGCGGCTCGACCTTGATGTGCTTGCGAACCATGTTGAAGCCGAGGTCCTTGTGCTTCTGCAGGTCGAAGGCGAGCGCGGCGTCGGTGGGCGCGGTATACAGCCCGTCCGGCCAGAAGCCCTGGTCAAGTGTGCCGACCTGGAACACGAACTGACCGTTGAGCTTGGGGCGCAGCACCCCGTTCACAAGGCCCGTGGTGATCTCGCGCATACCGAAGTAGTGCATGGTGCGGTCGACCGTCGCGCCGCCGGCGTTGCGCAGCGTGACCCGCAGGTTGTAGAGGAACGGGTCGTCGGGAGACCAGCGGCGCGCGTTGGGCACCGGCACGCTGAACTCGGTGAAGCCGCCGGTGGCCGAGCCGACCACCGTGGTGCCGTTCAGCGCCTCGGCGAACACGCTGTGACCGCTGACATCGCCTCGGGTGAACACCCGTACGCGCAAGGTGTTGTTCGTGAGGTTCGGGTAGACGTCGACGCTGCTGATCGACGCGGCCGGCACCGGTTCCATCCACACCGTCTGCCAGATGCCGGAGCTGGGCGTGTAGAAGATTCCGCTTGGTGTCTTGGTCTGCTTGCCGATCGCCGGGAGGCTGCCGTTCTGCCGGGTGTCGGTGGGGTCCCACACCTTGACGACGATCTCGTTCGAGCCGGCACGCAGCTGCGGTGTCACGTCGAAGCTGAAAGCGTCGTAGCCGCCTGTGTGCGCCCCGACGCGTACGCCGTTGACCCAGACGGTGCTCTGCCAGTCGACAGCCCCGAAGTGCAGTAGTGTCCGCCGTCCCGCCCAGTTCGGCGGGACGGTGACCGTACGCCTGTAGAACAGGTAGTTGCGGTTGTCGTTGGCGGCCCGCTGGATCCCGGACAGGGCGCTCTCCACCGGGAACGGGACGTTGACCCGCTCGGGCAGGGTGGTGCCGAACTGCGGGGCGTCGTCGGTGGCGGACTGCCGAAGCTGCCACTCGCCGTTGAGGTTGAGCCAGTCCGGTCGGGTCATCTGCGGTCGCGGATATTCCGGTAGCGGTGTGCCGACCAGTGCCTGACTGGTCCACGGGGTGGTCAGCGGGGGCGTCTTGGCCGGGGCGGCCTGTGCCGGTCGGGTGGGCGCGGCGAGCACGCCGGCGATCAAGGTGAGGAGCAGGAGCAGGAGCAGGAGCAGGGGCAGGGCGGGGCGGATGTGGACTCGACGTGTCATGCCGTCTCCGGGGGACGAGTCGCCACGGGCGGTGCAGCGGGCCCGAAGCGCGCGGGCGGTGGGCATCCGGTGGTCGCTGAGCGGGGTGGAGGATGTCGGCGGGAGTTCCAGCGGCGACCATCGGCAACATTATTGACACCCGTCGTTATCTATATAACGTTATAGAGGAGGGCGGCGGCCCGGTCAATCCTTGTTCGTCGATGCATACTCAGGTGTCCTCGCCGACCGTCATCCCAGGCGGCATCCGGAAAGGGTGAGTCGATGGGCGTCAGCCTCAAGGACATCGCCGAACGCGCCGGCGTCTCGCTGGCCACGGTCTCCAACGTGGTCAACGGATACCGGCCGGTGGGGGAGCGGACCCGGCAACGGGTGCAGCAGGCGGTCGACGAACTCGGCTACAGCCCCAACCTGAGTGCCCGGCACCTGCGCCGGGGGCGTACCGGCCTGATCGCCCTGGCCATCCCGGAACTGACAAACCCCTACTTCGCCGAACTCGCCGAGATCGCCATCCGGGAGGCGGCCGGCCACGGCTACACACTTGTCATGGAGAACACCGCCGCGGACCGCGATGCGGAACAACTGCTCCTGGACGGTTCACGGCGGCAGACCATCGACGGCCTGATCCTCAGCCCGGTGCGGGTCGGCCGCGCCGAGGTGCTCGACCGCAGGGCCGGCAACCCGCTGGTGCTCATCGGTGAGGGCGTCTACGACACGCCGTACGACCACATCGCCATCGACAACGTGGCCGCGAGCCACGCGGCGATCCGGCACCTGGTGGGGATCGGTCGCCGCCGGATTGCGTTCCTCGGAGCGCCACCCGGCGACGACAGGCAGTCCGCGCAGTTGCGCCTCCGTGGCTATCGGGAGGCACTGGACGCCGCCGGTCTGCCGTTTCACCAGCAGTTGGTCGCCCGCACCGACGGGTTCGACAGGGCAGAGGGCAAGCGCGCCATGCACGACCTCCTTGCCCTCGACGAGCCGCCTGACGCGGTGTTCGGCTACAACGACCTGGTGGCGATCGGCGCGCTACGCGCCCTGACCGAGGTCGGCCGTCGGGTGCCGGAGGACGTCGCGGTGATCGGCATCGACGACATCGAGGACGGGCGGTTCGGCAACCCGACGCTCACCACCATCGCGCCGGACAAGGAGGCGATCGGCCGGCTCGCGGTGCGGCGCCTCGTCGCCCGGATCGAGGGAACGCCGGTGACGGGTCCGCTCACGGTGCAGACACCGTTCCGGCTGATCCGCCGCGAGAGCACCGGCGGACCGGCCACCTGAACCGGCCGGCGCCCGCGCCCGCCGCGCCCGCCGTAACCACCAGATTCGGCACTTGAGTGTCAGACGGTGATGACCACCTTGGCGCGGGCGTGTTCACCTTCGAGGTACCGGATGGCGTCGGGCACCTCGTGGAGTTGATAGGTCCGGTCGACGACCGGTGTGAGGCTGCCGGCCTCGATGTGGGCGCGGAGCGTGTCGAGGTGCTGCCGGCTGGGCGTCGTGGCGAGGGTGACGATGCGCTGCCGCACGAACGGCGTCAGCAGTCGCCCACGGGCGAGGAGCCAGACCGGCCCGAGGAGGCTGCTGCCGCGGTACACGCCCCCGCCGGAGAGCACAAGCGTCCCGGTCGCTGTCAGCGCCCGCCGCAGAGCGGTGAGTGAGCGGTTGCCGACCAGGTCGAGCACGACGTCGTACCGGCGACCGTCCCGGGTGAAGTCGTCGCGGGTGTAGTCGACGACGTGGTCGGCGCCGAGGCTGCGGACCAGGTCGACGTTGCGGGTGCTGCACACCCCTGTCACTGTCGCGCCGAGCGCCCTGGCCAGTTGGACGGCCAGGGTGCCGACGCCCCCCGAGGCCCCGTTGACGAGGACGCGGTGGCCGGGCTCGACCTTTCCCACATCGGACAGCCCCATGAGCGCTGTGACGCCGGCCAACGGCAGCGCGGCGGCCTGTTGCGGTGTGAGGTTCGCCGGGATCGGTGCGACAAGGCTCGCGGGCACGCACACGTACTCGGCGAAGGCGCCGTTGGCGTCGCCGAGGTCGCCGAAGACGGCGTCGCCGGGGCTCACCTGCCGGACGTGGGCGCCGACCGCCTCGACGCGGCCTGCGAAGTCGCGCCCCCGGATGCGTGCTCGGGGCCGTGACCGGCCCATGGCCAGCCGCGCCATCCGTGGTTCGCCCCGCATGGCGTGCCAGTCGTACGCGTTGAGCGCGGCGGCCTCGACCCGCACGAGCACCTCGTCGGCGGTGGGCACCGGTGTGTCGACGTCGGCGAGCCGGAGCGCCTCGGGCGGCCCGTACCGGTCCTGGACGATCGCCTTCATGCTTCCCCCTCCCTGAGGGTGTACGGCGTACACCTCATGGCAATCACTGTAGGTGTACGCCGTACACCAGTCAATGCGGTTATGGTTTCAACCGCTGCCCGAAGACGAGGATCGAGATGGTTGAGCCTGTGGAGACGCTGCGCCGGACGCCGCTGAGCAGGGATCGCATCCTGCGCGCCGCCGTCGCGCTCGCCGACGAGGCCGGCATCGAGTCGCTGAGCATGCGCAACCTCGCCAAGGACCTTCAGGTGGTGCCGATGGCCCTCTACAAGCACGTGGCCAACAAGGACGAGCTGCTCGACGGCATGATCGACGTGGTCGTCGCCGAGATCGACCCGCCGACGGTTGGCGCCGACTGGAAGCAGGCGGTCCGCCAGCGCATCCTCTCCGCGCGGCAGGCGCTGCGCCGCCACCCCTGGGCCCCGCTCGCCATCGACACGCGCAACATGGCGACGCCGGCCGTCCTCGCGTACCTCGACTCGATGGTCGGCACGTTCCGGGCCGGCGGGCTCTCCGCCGACCTCACCCACCACGTCATGCACGCGATGGGCAGCCGCATCCTGGGCTTCAGTCAGGAGCTGTTCGACGACTCCCGGCGGGCCGGCCGGTCCGGCGCGACCGAGCCGGCACCGTCAGCAGCCCTGCCGCCGGAGGTCGCGGCCCGCTTCCCACACCTCGCGGAGATCGCCACGGCGGCGTCGCACGACGACGGGTCGGTCGTGGGGCAGGGCTGCGACGACCAGTTCGAGTTCGAGTTCGCGCTGGACCTGCTGCTGGACGGCATCGAACGGCTGCACCGACAAGGCTGGACGTCGTAACGCCGCCCGCGCGGAGCCGCAGACGCTGGCCGAGCGCGCTCGAACATGGAAGTAGTGGCCTCCCGGCGCGGGGCAGGCCACTACTTCCTGGATCGAGCGATCATGCGATGGAGGGCGGCGGTCAGCGCGCCCGCGCCTGCGCGATGATCCGTCCCCGTTCGGACTCGGGGAAGCGGTCGAGCATGGCGCGCACCTCGTCGGCGCTCACGTTGGCGCCGAACAACTCGCTACCCGGTTCGAGGCGTACACCGTCGGCGAGGTCGCCGGCGACGACCGGGTCGAAGCCCAGCGCGTCCACGAGGGAGGCCGCCGCGGCGCGGTCGGCGGGGTCGTCGCCGGCGATGGCGATGGCCTTGCGGTCGGCCGCTCCCGCAGGCCGCGCCCCCTCCTCCAGATCGTGGTAGCCCATGTGGTTGAACGCCTTGACGACGCGTGAGCCGGACAGGAACGCCTGGACGGTCTCGCTTGACGAGGTGCCCGGGTCGGTGAGGTCGTCGCGGATGCCGTCGACCTCCCACCAGTAGTTCATGGCGTCGACAACGAGCTTGCCGCGCAGCGCCTCGACGGGAAGGGCGCGGTACTTGCCGAGCGGGAGGGCGAGGACGACCAGGTCGGCAGCGGCCGCCGCGTCGACGGCTGTGGTGGCGACCGCTCCGGGCGTGAGCACCTCGACGGTGAGGGCGATCTTCTCCGGGTCGCCGGAGCCGGCGATGAGCACCCGGTAGCCGGCGGTGAGGGCGAGCCGGGCGATCACCGTGCCCACCTTGCCGGCGCCGAGGACAGCGAGGGTCTGGCCGTTGTCGTGCATGTCGTCCTCCGTTGTGCCGTCGAGCGGGCGGATCAGCTGGCCAGGATGTCGCGGACCATGGGGATCACCGTCGAGCCGTACAGTTCGACGGCCCGCATCCGTGCGCTCACCGGCTGCGCTCCCGCCGTGTAGATCAGGTCGAACCGGCCGACGCCGAGGCTGCGGATCGCAGCGGCCACCCGGCGCGCCACTGTCTCCGGCGAGCCGATGTAGAGCGAGCCGTGTTCCACCTCGGCGTCGAACTCGGCGCGGCGGATCGGCGGCCAGCCGCGCAGCGCGCCGATCCGGTTGCGCATGACGCGGTAGTGCGGCCAGTACAGCTCCTTGGCCTCTTCGTCGGTGTCGGCGATGAAGCCCGGCGAGTGCATCCCGACCGGGTGCGCGGTAGTGCCGAGTTGCTCCGCCGCCCGGCGGTAGAGATCGGTGTAGGGCGCGAAGCGTTCGGGCGAGCCACCGATGATGGCGAGCATCAGCGGCAGACCGTAGCGGGCGGTACGCACCACCGACTGCGGCGACCCGCCCACGCCGACCCAGGTGTTCAGGCGGCCCGATTCGGTCTTCGGGTAGACGTCGGCGTTGTCCAGCGAGGCACGCAGGGTGCCGCTCCAGGTGACCGGCTTCTCGTCCAGGAGCTTCACGAACAGCTCGATCTTCTCCTCGAACAACGTGTCGTAGTCGCGCAGGTCGTAGCCGAAGAGGGGAAAGGACTCGGTGAACGAGCCGCGGCCCAGGATGACCTCGGCCCGGCCGTTCGACAGCGCGTCGACGGTGGCGAACCGCTGGAACACCCGGACGGGGTCGTCCGAACTCAGCACCGTCACGCCGGAGGCGAGCCGGATACGCGAGGTGCGGGTGGCGATGCCGGCAAGCACGGTCTCCGGTGTCGACACCGAGTATTCCGGCCGGTGGTGCTCGCCGAGCGCGATGACGTCGACGCCCAACTCGTCGGCAAGGACCGCCTCGTCGACTACCTGCCGGATGGCGGCGGCGTGCGAGAGCGGCTTGCCGGAGTCGTCCTCCGGTACGTCGCCGAAGGTGTCGAGCCCGAACTCGAGGTCAGACATCTGTGAACTCTCCCTTCGCCGGAGCCGTTGTCGACTCGGTGGTTGACGTGTCAATAGGTGCTAACTTTGTCATTGACACGTCAATTCCGGAGGAGCAGATGACGGAGGCCACACCCGAGCGGCGGCGGCGCCAGCTACCGACCACTGACGAACTACGGATCTGGCGGAATTTCGTTGAGACCACCGCCGCGCTCAACTCCCAGCTCACGTCACGCCTCCAGGTCGAGTCCGCGCTGTCACCGGGCGACTACGTCGTACTGCTCGCGCTGAGCGAGGCGCAGGACCAGCAGATGCGCTCCTCCGCGCTCGCGTCCCACGTCGGGTGGGAGCGGAGCCGGCTCTCCCACCACCTGGGCCGGATGGAACGGCGTGGGCTCGTCAGCCGCCGCGAGTGCCCCACCGTTCCCCGCGGGTCGGAGGTGCGCCTCACGCCGAGCGGCGCGGAAGCCTTCCACCGGGCAACCGTCCCGCACCTGCGCGCCGTGCGTGACCTCTTCGTCGACGCTCTCACGCCGGACCAGCTCCGCGCGGCGGGCGAGATAGCGACGGCGCTTCGCACGCACCTCGACGCGATGCACGAGGAGTGACCGCACGCCTCACGCAACGATAGGCAGGGCAGCCGCCGTCGAGGGCCAGCTCCGAGGATTCCCCGACGCCGTGGGATGCGCATGCGACACCGCCTACCGGGTACGCCGCTGCTCGACCCACGGGAGGCCGCGATGTGCCCGAAGACCGCCCAGGCAGACATGAGCGTGATGGCAAGCGTCGAGAGCATCGCCACGAAGCTTGAGGTGATCGTCGTACCGGTGTCGGATGTCGACCGCGCGAAGGCGTTCTACGGACGCCTGGGGTGGCGGCTCGACCGCACACCGCCGGGCATCGTCCAGTTCACCCCGCACGGCAGCGACTGCTCGGTGCAGTTCGGCCCGGATCTCACGGCGGCGGCGCCCGGCTCGTCAGTGGCGTACCTGGTCGTGTCCGACATCGCCGCGGCCCGCGACGCGGTGGTCGCCGCGGGCGTCGAGGTGGGCGGCATCTTCCACGTCGGGCCGGACGGCCCGGTCGACGGGCTCGATCCCGAGCGGCGCAGCTACTTCTCGCGGGCCTCGTTCCGCGACCCGGACGGCAACACCTGGCTGATGCAGGAGATCACGACAAGGCTGCCGGGGCGTGTCGAGGGCGGCCTGACGTCGTACGGCTCGGCGAGCGACCTGGCAGGCGCGCTCCGGCGCGCGGCGGCCGCGCACGAGGAGCACGAGAAGCGCACCGGCCAGCGGGACGACGACTGGCCCGACTGGTACGCGGCGTACATGGTGAGCGAGCAGTCGGGAGCCAAGCCGCCGGAGTAAGTCGCACCGTCACCGCGCCCGGCGCGATGCGCGCTCGTGCCTGTCGACGGCTCGGGCGTGGGCCAGCGTGAGCAGTCGGTCGATCTCGGGCAGCATCTGCGGGCCGGGCATGACGATGCTTGCGAAACCGTGCAGCGCATAGCCGGGGTGCGGCACGACGGTGTCCAGCCTCGCGAAGTCGAAGCTGTCGCGGTGCGCCTCGAAGTCCCCGGGCGCGAAGCCGAACAGCCTCTCGAACTCGGCCCGGCCCAGCTCCAGATTGAGCCGGAAGACGCCGGGCCGGTCGAGCTGCGAGGCTTCGTCGAAGCCGGGTACGTCGTGCTCGACGATTGTGGCGAACGGCTGGCGGCGATCCGGGCCGACGTAGAAGAAGCGGTCGCCCCACGCGCCCTCCGGTGAGCCGTTCTCGACTGTTGCGACGAGCTGCTCGACGTCGGGCAACGCGAGAATCCGATCGGCGAGCGTGACAGGGTCGACGCCTGTCGGGATGTGCAGCACACCGTCCGCATGGGCGATCGTGGCCGCGTCGAGCGGGAAGTACCGGTAGTCGTGGGACCTCTTATCGGCGGGCTCCACGTCGGCGGCGCTGACGTACCGGGGAAGGTCTGTTCCGTCCTGGAGTTTGCCCTCGTACGTCGAGGCGGGGGGCGCGTCGATGCCCAGGGCGGGGCTCGCGCCGAGGCTGCCGACGATCACCGCGTACCGGTCGCCGAGCAGCGATCCGAGCATCGCGCCGGCACCGAACCACCGCTTGCCGGTTCCGGCCACTGTCATCGTGCTCGGGTCGCGCTGGAGGTGCCTGTTGTGCGCGAAGACAAGCGTCGGCCCTCGGTGCGCCTCGGTCTCCCGGATCGCGAGCAGGTTCTCGGCCATCAGCGCGTCCCGGACCTGGGCCAGGCGGGCGAAGCGGGCGTCCTGCGGGAGCGGCGCGGCGGCCTCGGCGTGATAGCGCAGCAGAGCGAGCGCGCTTGTCGCCCACACCCGCGCCGCCTGCCAACCTTCGGGCCGCCGGGCTGCCCACACGTGCAGGTCGGTCAACAGGTCGTCGGCGATCACCCGCAGCCGCTGGGCGTCGGCGGAGCGCCCGATCGACCTGCCCTGCTCCCAGATCGCGGCCGGGTCGCTCCACCGGGCGTCGGCACCGATCAGATCGTCGATCTCGGCGAACCGGTCCGAGCCGAGGTAGTCACAGACCCGGGCGAGGTGCCGTCTCGGGCTCGGGGCGTGATCCATCTCCAGCGGGGCGTCGAAGCCGTGAAACGTCAGGCGCTCGGAGGCAGGCCGACCGTTGTTCCACTCCCGCATCCACAGCAGCAGGTCACGGTTGGCCGGCGCCGAGCCGAACCCGTGGCTGAACCCCTCGGCGAGCGCGCGGTCGAGCGTCACGCCGGTGTCGCCCCGGACGAACTCGTCGGCGGTCAGCCCCGCCGCGCGGTCGCTCTCCAGTGCGATCGACAGGTAGCCGCGCTCGACGAGCGACGCGAAGACCTCGTTGCGGATCTGGAGGAAGGCGGATTCGCCGTGCGTGGGCTCGCCGAGCGCGAGCAGGGCCGACGGTACGGCGGGCAGGTCCAGTGAGAACGTCATTTCATCAACCGTATCGTTGAACCACCCTTTGAAACTTCACAGCGATCGAGCACGTATGACACAGGCAAAACCTTCAAACCCGGGGGTACGTCGACCGGTCGACCTCGCGCGGGCGTACGGCCTTTCCGCGCAGGCCGTACGCAACTACGAGCGGGACGGTGTCCTGCCGCCTGCGCGGCGCAGCCCGAGCGGCTACCGCCGGTTCACCGAGGCGCACGCCAAGGCGCTGGGCGCCTACCTCGCGCTCATCCCCGGCCACGGTTACGCGGCCGGTGGCGAGATCATGCGCGCGGTCAACCGGGGCGAGATCGACACGGCGCTGCGGGTCATCGACCGGGGCCACGCACTGTTGCAACGTGACCGGGAGACCTTGGACGCGGTCGAGGAGGCCGTCCCGCTCCTCGTCGGAGTCGAGCGCGGACCGCAGGCCCGCACAGCAGTGCCGATCAGCGTGCTGGCGCACCGCCTCGGCGTACGACCGGCGACAGTGCGCAAGTGGGAGCGCGCCGGGCTTCTCCAGCCGGTGCGCGACCCGGTCACCGGCCACCGCCGCTACTCGCCGGACGACGTCCGCGACGCCGAACTCGCCCACCTGCTGCGCCGCGGTGGCTACCGCCTCGACCACATCGCCGGCGTCCTGCGTCAGGTTCGCGAGGCAGGCGGCACCGAACCGCTCGCCGCGTCACTGCGCCAGTGGCGGCACCGGCTCACCGAACGCGGCAGGGCGATGCTCACCGGCGCGGCCCGGCTTGCCGAATACCTCGACAGCGGCACCGGCACCTGACCGGTTGGTCGGATCAGGTGGTCAGCGCCGGACGCTCGCCGACGCTGCCTGTCGCTTCCCCAGAGTCAGGGCGATCAGCACCACGATCAGCGCCCAGGTGATCAGGAAGGGCCAGAACCCGTGGCTCTCGGTGGCCGCGCCGACGAATCCGCCGATTGCGTAGCTGACAAGGCACAGCAGGCCGATCGTGGCGAGTTTGCGGGCGCTGCCGTTGTCCTTTTCGAAGACCCAGTCCGCAAGGCCCTGGGTGGTGCGGAGCACGGTTCCGGTCTGGAACGACGTTGCGGTCTGCACGCCGAAGGTGCGGACGATGAGCCCGCCGAGAATGCCGACGGGGAAGGCGCACAGGCCGGTGAGAATGGTGCGTTCGGTAAGCGAGTCCCGTCCCGAGTCGAGTGACCGGTTCACGAGGCCCCAGATGACCAGCAGGACCAGCATGGCGGTCAACTCCATTCCCGGCGGGGTGAGCGGACCAATCGGCCGGAGCCTGCGGATCCCGGCGCCGAGCAGGCCACCGAGGCCGAATGCGACAAGCGACAGCAGCGCGGATGGCCACGCCGGGAGGTGACCAGCGGCACCCATTCCGACGAACGCGACGTTGCCTGTCTGGATGCCCACGAACACCTTGTATTTCAGGAACGAAAAGGCGTCGACAACACCGGCCAGGCCGGTGCCGAGCATCATTGCGAACAATGGGGCGCGAAAGTCGAGCTGTCCCACGCGCCATCGATCCGGCGTTGCCGCAGTGGCCTGCAACGGTTTGCTCCTTGAACTGGACATAGGGAACTCTTCCCTGAAGGACGGTCAACAAACGCTGGTCGGAGCATTACGCCGCTCGACTGCCCTGCTTCGTCGGAATGGCGCGATCGCGTGATTCCCGCAAAGTCGGTTGGCGGCCAGGATCGCAGTTATGGCCAACACGTCGGCATGGCGCTACGAAGAAGGTCTGCCATGAATCCGGTTCCGGTCACCAGATTGCGGCTCAAGTTCTACGCGTTCGCTGCGCTGGCGACCGTCGGAGTGGTCCTGAACGCTCCGGCGTGGAGCATCGCGGCGTCGGCGTTCCTCTGTGCCGCTGTCCCGCTGGCAATGGCGATCCAGTGCCCTGGCCGCGCCCGGGCGCTGTTTCTCCCCGACCGGGCCGCCGATGCGGCGGCTCCTACCAGGAAGGTTGTTGAGCATGCGGAAAGCCGTTGAGAAGATCAGCACGATGGCGAGAGGCGACGGCTCGATGATCGGCACTCTCCCTCGCAACCCGGCGATCGACAAGACGCACCCCGACCTGGTGAACCCGCCGTCGACCGACCACGGTCTGATGCCCAACCTGGTCTTTCCGTTCTCGCTGTCGCACACCCGGCAGGAGAGCGGTGGCTGGACCCGGGAGATCACCAACCGGCTCCTGCCGATCGCCCACGACCTGGCGATCATCGACATGAAGCTCGACCCGGGCGCCTACCGGGAGCTGCACTGGCACGTCCAGTCCGAGTGGGCGATCGTGCTCAAGGGCCACGGTCGGATCGCCGCCGTGGACCAGGAGGGACGCAACTTCCTGGAGGACGTCAGCGAGGGCGATCTCTGGTACTTCCCGGCCGGCATCCCGCACCACATCCAGGCCTTCGAGGAGGGCATGGAGTTCCTCCTGGTCTTCGACGACGGCTGCTACTCCGAGGACGCAACCTTCCAGCTGACCGACTTCTTCTCGCACGTGCCGAAGGAGGTCATCGCCAAGAACTTCGGCTGGACGATGGAGCAGATGCGCAACATGCCGGAGCAGGAGAAGTACATGTTCCCGGGGGATATCCCTCCGCCACTCGCCGAGGACCGCGTCTTCAGCCCGACCGGTGACGTACCTCGGACGTTCAAGCACAACCTGCTCGCGCAGACCCCGGAGCGGTTCGAGGGTGGCACCGTCCGGATCGCCGACTCCACGAACTTCGCCGCCGCGACCACCACCACTGTCGCAATGGTGGAGCTGGAACCGGGCGCGATGCGGGAACTGCACTGGCACCCCAACGGCGCGGAGATGCAGTACGTCCTCTCGGGCTACGGTCGCCTGGGGGTCTTCGCCAACCATGCGACGGCCCGTACGTTCAACCTGGAGACCGGCGACGTCGCCTACATCCCGATCTCGATGGGCCACTACATCGAGAACCTCGGCGACAAGCCGTTCGTCTTCCTGGAGTTGTTCCGGACGGCGAAGTTCGAGGACATGTCGCTCATGCAGTGGCTGGCGAACATCCCTCCGAAGGTGGTGGCGGACACGCTCGACATGCCGCGCGAGCTGATCGAGCGGCTGCCGAAGGAGAAGCACGCGGTGCAGCGGCACTGAGCCTCGACCGGCCGCGCTCGACGCGGACGCCACGACGGGTGACCGTTCGGGGCGTCCGCGTCGGCCCGTCCACCTACTGTCGACCGTGATCCTGCTCGCGGGCGTCCCAGATCAGCGCCAACTCCACACGGTTGCGGGCGCCGAGTTTGGCGTAGACCGAGCGCAGCTGCGTGTCCACAGTGTGGAACGAGACGAACAACTCGCGCGCCGCCTCCTGCTTGGTCCGGCCGGCGGCGAGCAGTTCAGCCACCCGGACCTCGGCGGGGGTGAGCGCCTCGACGCCCGTACGGGCGGGTCGCAGGCCCTGGCCCTGGACGCTTCGCCGTCGATCGTCGCTGTGCGACTGCGCGCGGTCCTGGTCGCCGGTCGCGCCGATGCGCACGTACGTCGCGGCGCACTCGGCGAGGATGGTGAGAGCCTCGCTGGCCGCGAGGTGCGGCGACTGAGCCAGGTCGAACAACGCGTCGGCAAGCGCCGGGCGGGCGGACGTGGTGCGCAGCCGCGCCACCGCCGCTCGAAGTGCCGCCGGGTCACCGGTGATCAGGCCGTCCACGTGGTGGGCGATGCCCTTCCAGAGCTGGTTGTTCGTCCTGCCGGCCGTCCGCTTCAGGTGACCGGCGAGGATCTCGGCCTGCGGCCGGTCGCCGAGCAGCAGTGCCGCTCGCACCAGGCGCGGGCCGTGGTGCGGCACCAGGAGCAGGGCGGCCATCGACCGGTCGGGCATCCGTAGGGCGGCGCGCAGCAGCGCGTCGTGTCGGCCGGGCTCGGGGTCACCGGCGGCGGCGCAGCCCAGCCGGAACCACTGCATGGCGTCCGGCCAGTCCAGCACGGGGCGTTCCGGGGTCAACAGCGTCCGGGCGGCGTCCACCTCCCCCCGGCGCAGCAGGACCTCCACCACGGTGGCGAGCAGATCGACCCGTACGTCAGCGGGGAGCGCGCCGCTGGGGCCGCTGAGTGCCAGGCGGGCGCGTGCCTCCGCCTCGGCCAGTTCGCCCGTGGCGAGCCGGGCGACACAGTCCAGGACGCTGAGCATCGGTTGTGCCACAGTGCCGAGGGTGTCGATCTCCGTGGTGACAGTGTCGAGCGCTGTCGCGGCGTCGACGTACCGGCCCAGTGAGATCTGGTTCGCGATCCGGTCGACGCGCAGGAACACGGCCTGGGTGCGGGCGGCGGGTTCGCCCGCGTCGGCTTCCCGCAGGATGCGTGCGGCGCCGTGCAGGTCGCCGATCCCGGAGGCCCGGGATGCGTGGGCCAGCGCAAGACGGATGGCGCTTCCCGGGGCGGGGCTCGCGTCCTGCGCCCGCTCCGCCTCGGACACCAGCCGGGCGGCGTCGGGATGGCCGATCCGGGCGGCAAGCGACGCCAGCATGCTGAGCGTCCACGCTCGACTGCCGGCATCCAGGTTCTGGGTCAGCGCACGGTTCAGGTACTCCAGGGCGAGCGAGGGGCGCTGGGTCGCGTAGCAGGCGCCGAGCCGGCCGAGCAGGACGGCCCGCTGTCGTGGCCCGTACCGGTCGGCGGCCACCTCCCGGTGCAGCAGCGCCAGCGTCTCTTCCACCCGGCTGGCCAGGAAGAGGTTGTCCACGACGTCGATCAGCCAGGCCAGACGTGCGTCCGTCGCGTCGGGTGCCGGCCCGGCGAGCAGCAGGTCCGCAGCGAGGCTGGGGCTGACCGCCGGATGGGCCACCAGGCGGGCGACCAGCGCCTGTGCCGAGCAGCTCACGCCGGGCATCGCCTGAAGGAGCTGCCGGGCCGCCTGGGCGGGGCGGCCCGCGTCGAAGAGCACCTCGGCGGCCGTCTCCCGCAGCGCCCGTTGCAGCGACGGGGGCATGTCCCGCAGTACGCCGTCGCGGAGCCGGATGGAGGCCAGCCGCAGACCGGCGGCGGTGTCGACGAGGACTCCCCGGGCGATGAACTCCTCCACCGTGGCGTCGACCGACTGTCGTCTGGCGGTCGACCGGGTGGCCATCTCGGCAAGGAACCACAGGCCGCAGGGCGCGTCGGCGATGGCTGCCCCCCGCAGGGTCCACCGCTCGATGGTGGTCAGTGACGATGGAACGCCGGTGTGCATCTTGGGACGGTTGGTCAGCGGCGTTTCGGGCAACAGAGTTTCCCCTTCGGCAAGCACCTTCCCGATTGCAGCTCGCAGCGAGGTGTTGGGGTCGGACCCGTCATTGCGACGTTAGCGAGACGCCGGGGTCCTCAGTCACGGATCAGGAGATAAAGCGAGGAAGCCTCGTGCTTCCCGCTTGTGGCTGGTACGCGAACCGGGCAGAAACACACTCTCCGCTCTTTATGCTGCAGTGAGTAGAGCGAGGCCGATACGCCCCGGAACAGTGGAGAACCGATGGCCAGCACCGTATCCGGTCAGCCAGCGCGCCCACCGGGCCAGCTCGACCCGCAGGATGCCTACGGCGAGTTCCGCTATCCGATTCTGGTCCTGGCGGTGACCACCTCCACCGCCGGTTTCCTCGACTCCTTCGCGTTCCTCCGCTACGGCTCCTTCGTCGCCAACCAGTCCGGCAACGTCCTCTTCATCGGCGTCGGCGCGGCCGGCCGCCAGCCGGCCTGGCCGGCCGCGTTGGCCTCGCTTGTGGCGTTCGGCATCGGGGCCGGGCTGGTGGCGCGACTGCGGGCGACAGGCACTGTCCGCACGTCGGCGGCCCGCGGCATCGCCGCCGTCGTGGTCGCCACCGCGGCGTGGTCGGCCGTCAACGTCCTGCTCGAGTACGGCCGCTCCGGCCCGCAGTCCCGGGCGGCGCTCGCTGCCCTCGGTGGCCTGGCCATGGGTTCCCTGGCGACCCTGTTCGTGCGCACGGCCGGGGTCGCCACCACCATCACGTACCAGTCGGGAACCGTCGCCAAGACCGGAGAGCGGATCGTCGGCTGGATCGCCGGCCCCGGAAACAGCCGGTCGCAGGCCCGGAAAGGCTCGCTGCTCGGCCTGCTGACGCTCGCCGCCTACGCCGTCGGCGGCGCGCTCGGCACGCTGGCGCAGCAGTGGCCCCTCTGGGTGCCGGTCTGGGCGACGCTGGCCCTGGCGGCTGTCGCGCTGGCGCTGCGCCGTCGCTGAGCACGGGCGGCTGGAGTTTCCCTCGATACGGCAATGCCGAGGTGCCCCTGCCGTAACCTGGGTGGCCGGTGATGTGGGGCAAGTCGGGCCGCCGCAGCCGGCCATAAACTTGATTTATTCCAAACTAGCGGGCTAAGGTCTGCACGTGACGTCCGACATCGAGGCCCAGCTGCGAGCGGTCTCGCTGCGCGTGACCCGGCCCCGGGTGGCCGTGCTCGCGGCGCTGCGGGATCACCCGCACGTCGACACCGACACGGTGATCGCGCTGGTCCGGGCGGACCACCCCACGATCTCGCATCAGGCGGTGTACGACGTGTTGCGCGCGCTTACCGACACCGGTCTGGTGCGCCGCATCCAACCGGCCCGAGCGACCGCCCGCTACGAGTCGCGGGTGGGGGACAACCACCACCATGTCGTGTGCCGCTCCTGCGGTGCGATCGCCGACGTCGAGTGCGCTGTCGGCCACGCTCCCTGTCTCACCGCCTCCAACGATCACGGTTTCGTGGTCGAGGAGGCGGAGGTCGTCTACTGGGGCGTCTGCCCCAGCTGCGCGACCGAACGCACCTCCTAGTGATCCGCCAGTTCGGAATCCGTCAGTTCGGAAGGAAGTACATGAGCGACACCCAGGACAACCGCCCTGTCAGCCCGCAGGGCGTGGACGAGAAGGCGGCCGCCGGCTGCCCCGTGGCGCACGACTCCGTGACCGCCCACGGCAGTGAGAGCGAGAACCCGGCGATCGACTCGCCGACCCCCAAGACCGGTGGTCGTCCGCGTTCCAACCGGGACTGGTGGCCCAACCAGCTCGACCTTTCGGTGCTGCACGCCCACTCGTCAAAGGGCAACCCGCTGGGAGAGGACTTCAGCTACGCCAAGGAGTTCGCCAAGCTCGACGTCGAGGCCCTCAAGCGGGACATCACCGAGGTCCTCACCACGTCGCAGGACTGGTGGCCGGCCGACTTCGGCCACTACGGCGGCCTGATGATCCGGATGAGCTGGCACGCCGCGGGCACCTACCGCATCGAGGACGGCCGCGGTGGCGCCGGCGACGGTGGCCAGCGGTTCGCCCCGCTCAACAGCTGGCCGGACAACGCCAACCTGGACAAGGCCCGCCGGCTGCTCTGGCCGGTCAAGCAGAAGTACGGCCAGAAGATCTCCTGGGCCGACCTGCTTGTGCTTGCCGGCAACGTGTCCCTGGAGTCGATGGGCTTCAAGACCTTCGGCTTCGGCTTCGGCCGTGAGGACGTCTGGGAGCCGGAGGAGATCTTCTGGGGTCCCGAGGACGCCTGGCTCGGCGACGAGCGCTACGCCTCCGAGAAGGAGATGGTGGCCGGCGTCGGCGCGACCGAGATGGGTCTGATCTACGTCAACCCGGAGGGCCCGCGCGGCAACGCCGACCCGCTGGCGGCGGCGCACTTCATCCGCGAGACGTTCCGCCGGATGGCGATGAACGACGAGGAGACTGTCGCCCTCATCGCCGGTGGCCACACCTTCGGCAAGACCCACGGCGCCGGTGTCGCCGACAACCACGTCGGCCCCGAGCCCGAGGGCGCCCCCCTGGAGGCGCAGGGCCTGGGCTGGCTGAGCACGTACGGCAGCGGCAAGGGCGGGGACACGATCACCAGCGGCCTCGAGGTGACCTGGACCGACCGTCCGACCGAGTGGAGCAACCGCTTCTTCGAGATCCTCTTCGGCTACGAGTGGGAGCTCACCACGAGCCCCGGCGGTGCGAAGCAGTGGGTCGCCAAGGACGCCGAGGCGATCATCCCGGACGCCCACGACCCGTCGAAGAAGCACAAGCCGACGATGCTCACGACCGACCTGTCGCTGCGCGTCGACCCGGCCTACGAGAAGATCTCGCGCCGCTTCCTGGAGAACCCCGACGAGTTCGCGCTGGCGTTCGCCAAGGCGTGGTACAAGCTGCTGCACCGTGACATGGGTCCGGTGGACCGCTTCCTCGGGCCGTGGGTTCCGGAGGCCCAGCTGTGGCAGGACCCGGTGCCGGCCGTCGACCACGAGCTCGTGGGTGACGCCGACATCGCGGCGCTCAAGGCGAAGGTGCTGGAGTCGGGCCTCACGACCGCTCAGCTGATCTCGACCGCGTGGGCCTCGGCCGCCACCTTCCGCTACACCGACAAGCGCGGTGGCGCCAACGGTGCCCGGATCCGCCTTGAGCCGCAGCGCAACTGGGAGGTCAACCAGCCGGAGCAGCTCGCGACGGTCCTGGAGACCCTGGAAGGCATCCAGCGGGACTTCAACTCCGCCGGTGGCGCGAAGATCTCGCTCGCGGACCTGATCGTGCTCGCCGGCTCGGCCGCTGTCGAGAAGGCGGCGCGTGACGCCGGTGTCGAGGTGACAGTGCCGTTCCGGCCGGGTCGCACCGACGCCACCCAGGAGCAGACCGACGTCGAGTCCTTCCGGGTTCTCGAGCCGCGCGCGGACGGGTTCCGCAACTACCTGCGCCCCGGCGAGAAGACCCAGCCGGAGGTGCTGCTCATCGACCGCGCCTACATGCTCAACCTGACCGCGCCCGAGATGACCGTCCTGGTCGGCGGCCTGCGCGCTCTCGGTAACAACGTGGGCGGTGCGCAGCACGGTGTCCTCACCGACCGGCCGGGCGTGCTCACCAACGACTTCTTCGCCAACCTGCTCTCCCCGGGCACCCGGTGGAAGGCGTCGGAGTCCGAGGAGCACGTGTACGAGATCCGGGACCTCGCGACCGACAAGGTGAAGTGGACCGCTACCGCTGTCGACCTCATCTTCGGCTCCAACTCCCAGCTGCGTGCCCTCGCCGAGGTCTACGCCAGCCAGGACGCGCGTGACAAGTTCGTGAACGACTTCGTCGCGGCCTGGACGAAGGTCATGGAGCTCGACAGGTTCGACGTGGCCTGACCACTGCCTCAACCGACGAGCCTCGGTCGATCCTCAGGGGATCGACCGGGGCTCGTTCGTTGTTGCGGCGCGCCGCCGTGACGGGGCCGTGGTGGACAGGCGAGTTTGGGATGCTGTGCCGGTCTACGTGCCGACATCACCCGACTCGAAGGAGCACCGCGATGGCGAAGGTCATCTCCACATTGTTCATCTCGGCCGACGGGGTGGCCGAGATCGACCCCGACTGGCATTTCCCCTACTTCGACGAGAACATGGGCCGTGCCGTCGGCGAGGACTACGACACCTCCGACGTGTTGCTCATCGGCCGCGAGACGTACGACAGTTTCGCCGGTGCCTGGCCCGACCGTGAGGCCGCGGGCGGGGAGGACGCCGGTTTCGCCAAGCAGCTCGGCGACGTCCGCAAGGTGGTCGTCTCGCGTCAGCCGCTGGAGTTCACCTGGCGCAACTCGGAACTCGTCCAGGGCGACCTGGTCGACGCGGTCACCGAGCTGAAGGCCGATGCCGGCATCAGGGGCATCCTCATCCCCGGTTCGATCTCCGTGGTGCAGCAGCTGCTCGCCGCCGGCCTCGTCGACGAGCTGCGCCTGCTTGTGCACCCGGTGGCGGCGCGCAAGGGTCGCCGGCTGTTCGACGAGGGCGAGACGCCGTACCACTTGAAGGTCACGGCGACCGAGGTCTTCCCGACCGGCGTGCTCCGCGTGATCTACGCGCCGACCGGGGCTCCCGCCCCTGTCGGCTACGACGAGGTCACCGACCAGGTCCCCAGCGGCGAATAGCCCGGCCGGGGCGAATGGTTTCGCTCCGCGCGGGACCGGCGCGTCGTGCCGGTCGGACCGCGACGGCCGGTACTCCGGGGATGTACGCCGGCCGACGCCACCCCCGGAGTACCGCCGCCCTCAGGCGAGTGTGCAGGACGCGCCGTTGAGGGTGAACGAGCTGGGCCGTGCGGTGTTACCTGTGTGCGTGGCCTGGAAGCCGATGGTGATCGATCCGTTGGCGGGGATTGTGGCGTTGTAGTTGAGGTTCCTGGCCGTCACCTGCCCCGAGGTGGGGGAGTAGGAGGCGTTCCAGCCTGAGGTGATGGCCTGCCCGCTCGGCAGAGCGAAGGCCAGGGACCAGCCGTTGATGGCGCTGCTGCCGCTGTTGGTGATGGTGATGTTCTCCGTCAGCCCGTTGTTCCAGGCGTTGACTGCCACTGCCACACCGCAGCCGCTGGCCGGCGGCGGGGTCGTCGGAGGCGGAGTCGTCGGGGGCGGGGTGGTCGGAGGCGGAGTCGTCGGCGGCGGGGTCGTCGGCGGCGGCGTGGTCGGAGGCGGCGTGGTCGGCGGCGGCGTGGTCGGCGGGTTGGTCAGGCCGAAGAACGCGAGGGCGGCTGCGGCCATGCCGGCGCTGGGCAGGCTGTGCCCCGCGCCCTGGATGCTGTACGCCTCGACCTGGACGGTGCCGCCGCTGTCGGCGTACCGGCGGCGGTTCCAGTTGGCTTGCGGCGTGTCGGTGGAGGTGGGTGTCTGGCTGAGCCCGAACACGTTCGTCCACTGCTCGATCGTCTCCTGGAGCAGCGAGTACGGAACGAGCGTGTCGGCGGTGCCGTGCCACAACTGCACCCGGGGGCGAGGGCCGGAGTAGCCGGGGTACGCCTGGCGGACCGCGTCGCCCCACTGCTGCGGAGTGCGGTTCATGTTGCCGCCGGTGCACTGGCTGGCCCCGGGCGGGTAGTCCGCCGCGTTGGCGAAGCAGTTGAAGGGCACGCCCATGAAGGCGGCGCCGGCCTTGAACACGTCGGGGTAGAGCGCGAGCATGTGGTTGGTCATCATGCCGCCGGACGAACTGCCAGTGGCGTACACCCGGTTGGGGTCTCCGCCGTACTGCTGCTGCACGTAACGGATCATGGAGATGATCGACACCGGGTCGCTGCCGCCGCCACGGCGCTTGGCGGCGTCGGACCAGGTGTCGAAGCAGTTGCCGAACCCGGCCTGCTGGGTGGCGCTCGGGTAGATCACGACGTATCCGTACCGGTCGGCCAGGCTCGCGAACTCGCTGCCGGAGTAGAAGCCGGGGCCGGACCCGCCGCAGCCGTGCATGGCCACCACGATCGCCGGGTTGGCGGGGCGGTTGTCCGGCACGTAGACGTGCATGCGCATCCGGCCGGGGTTGTCGCCGAAGCTTGTCACCTCGGTCAGCGACGCGGCGTACGCGGGCTGGAACGCGGGGATCACCAGACCGATCGCGGCCACTGACGCGGTGAGGGCGAGCAACAGTTTCCTTCTGATTCTCACGGGGGACGACTCCTTCGCTCAGCTGTGCGGCTGAAGATCGGCCATGCGCGCTCGGATGGCGGGTGTGCCCGGCTGCCCGCGGTGATCGCGCATCGCCTACAACGTGTGCTCGCCCTGTGCCCGGCTCTGTGCGGCGTCGCAATGCAGATAGTGTCGTCTCCGGACCGAGAAGTGTCAATCGACGCACCTCGATCATGGGCGGCAGGTTTCGCGGGCCTCGGAATCCCCGGCCCGCCGCCGGTCCGTCTACAGTCGGTGGACCGATCCTGAGCAGAGCCCGGAGTGCCTGTGACGAGTCCGTTCAACATCGAGGAGATCTATCCGGACGATGGGGAGCACTCGCTCCGGATGCCCCGGCGTCAGGCAGGCAGCTCACCGCAGGGCGTAGCGGTGACCCTGTTGGCGGACTACACGCTGCGGGCCCGCGCCGCGCTCCCGTCCGCCGCCATCGTCGCGCTGCTCGCCGAATCGGGCGTGACGACGGCCGGCGCCCGTGCCGCGATCAGCCGGCTGGCCCGACGGGGGGTCTTGGAGGGCAGCCGGCAGGGACGACACAGCTCCTACCGGCTCACCCAGGCCGCCGCCGTCAACCTCTCCGTCGGCGGCCACTGGATCCTCACCTCCACCACCGCCGCCGAACCCTGGGACGGATGCTGGACGACAGTTGCCTTCTCGCTGCCCCAGGACCGCGGCACGCAACGGAGGGCCCTGCGGGGCCAGCTCCGGTGGCTGGGGTACGCGCCGCTGTACGACGGGCTGTGGATCTCCCCGTACGAGTTGACGCCGCGCGCCCAGGCGAGACTCGTACAGCTCACCAGGGGCGCCGTCACGGTGTTCCGTGGGCGGCAGATCGCGCTCGACGCGGACAGCCGACGCGCTCTCATCGACGCGTGGGACATTGACGCGATCAGCGGGCACTACGAGGAGTTCCTTCAGCGGTGGGCGCCACTGGTGCCGCAGGTGCGATCCGGGGAGGTCGACGGCGCGGCGGCGGTGCGGGCGCGTACCGAAATCATGGACACCTACCGGCGCTTTCCCATCCTCGACCCGCAGCTGCCCCGGGACCTCCTGCCGGCCGGTTGGCTCCGGCAGCCGGCCCGGGAGTTGTTCGCTGCCGTCTACGACGGTCTCGCCGACCCGGCCCAGCGGCACGTACGGGCGGTCGTCGGGCGGTTCACCGACAGCGTGGATCCCGGCATCTCGGCGCACACCACAGCCGACCTGCTCGCCGGGGTGCACGGCGACGCGGGCTGGGTGCCCCCGGCCCGACGGGAACCGCCCACGCACCGGCGGACGGCTGTGTAGCTCGCGCGAAGCGACGCGACGATCAGGAGGCCGGCCGAGGTCCGGCACCCGGGCCCGCCAGCGGCGTCGGCGTGTCCCGCCGGCCGCTGTCGACGCGCGTCGGCGTCAGCGGGCCTTCTTCGTCGGCCGCTTGCGAGGCGGCGTCAGCAGGTCGGCGATCGTCGCGATCGCGGACGGCACGATGCGGTAGTACGCCCAGACGCCGCGCTTTTCCCGCTCGATCAGGCCGGCCTCGGTGAGGATCCGCAGGTGATGGCTCACGGTCGGCTGGGAGAGATTGAGCGGCGCGGTCAGGTCGGTGACCGACGCTTCGCCCTCTGGCGCGGACTGGATCAGGCTGAGCAGCCGCAGGCGAGCCGGGTCGGCGAACGCTTTCAGCACGCCCGCGAGTCGCTCGGCATCGGCGCGCTTGATCGGTTCGCCGGCGAGCGGCGAGATGACAGGCATAGAAGTCTCTGCAGTTCCCACGTCATGCATCGTTCCACCAAGAGTGTCGCTAGACGGGCGGAACCGGACACTTCCCCGATCCAGTGTTGTCGGTATTCGGCCATCGTGAACCGATGTCACGACCGTACGCCGCTATTTCGACAGCGCTCGCTCCAGCTCCGCCTTCGACATCGACCAGCGGCCCTTGATGCCGCGCTGCCTGGCCTCGTTGTACAACTGCTCCTTGGTGCGACCCTTGGCGCCGGTGTGTGAGCGCTTCCCACCGCGATGCCCGGACGACACGTCGGCCACCGACGACCGGCTCGCCGTGCGGGCTTCGCCCGAGCGTGCCCGCTCCTTGTTCACCGTACGGGCGGCGATCTCCGTCGCCCGGCCGGTCGAAACGCCGCGCTTCTCCGCGCTCTCCAGCGTGACCAGTGATGTCGGCGCGACACAGAGCAGCTCCACCAGTTCGGTGATCAGGTGGGCGTTGCTCATGTCGATCTCGCCGACGACGTGGATCAGGCTTGTCGACCCGTCACGACTCAGCGTCAGGATCATGATCGGGTCGATCAGGTGAGCGGAGTGCCGGCCGTTCGCCTCCGGGCGCGGCAGGGGGACCTGGTCTGTCACATGACACCTCCACCCTCGAATCAGGGGATGGCCCGCCCGCCGCGGCCGTGTCGCGGCAGAGTTGACCTGTGGAGGGCGCATGTCTTGACCCGAAACTGACCCTACCCCGTCGCCGACGGTCCTACACAAGGCCACCGCCGCCGGCCCGCATCGGCGTAGCGGAGGGCGAGCCGGGCGAAGGCGTCGCTGAGCTCGGGCGGGCCGACCACCTCGACGTCGGCGTCGAACCTGCCGATGGTTGCGGCCAACCCCGTCCACGACCAGGAGCTGGCCACGAGGCGGCAGCGGCCGGGGCCGAGGTGCTCGACCACGCCGTCGCTGAGGTAGGGGGTGACGGCCTCGGCGGGAAGGTCGAGGATCACCTCCCCCCGGCACGGCCAACCGTCGTAGCCCTGGAACCGGCTGACGACGAAGGTGCTCACGTCCCCGCCGGGCAGCTCGCGGGGCGTGAAGCGAGGCCCGGTGGGCGTCCGAGGGGTGATCCGGTCGACCCGGAACGTCCGCCAGTCGTCGCGGTCGAGGTCCCAGGCCACGAGGTACCAGCGCCCACCCCAGGTGACGACGTGGTGGGGCTGCACCCGACGCGGCCTGATGTCGGCGCCGGGCGCCTGCGGGTGGGCCGGGGCGTAGTCGAAGCGCAGCACCTCGCGAGCGTGCACGGCAGTGCTGAGAGCCAGGAGTACGCCGCTGTCGGCCTGCGGCTTCGGTCGGCCCGACCGCTCGACGGCGGTGACCCGTAGGGCCTCGATGCGGTGGCGCAGCCGCGCGGGCATTACCTGCCGGACGGTGGTAAGCGCACGCGCTGCCGACTCCTCGATGCCCGCACCGGCCGTCGTGGCGATCTGGAGTGCGACGGTGACGGCGATGGCCTGCTCGTCGTCGAACAGCAGAGGCGGCAGTCGGGTGCCGGCGCCGAGCCGGTACCCGCCCTCAGGGCCCTTGCTGGCCACGATGGGATAGCCGAGTTCGCGCAGGCGGTCGACGTCCCGGCGGATGGTGCGCGGGCTGACGGCCAACCGCTCTGCCAGCAGCGCGCCGGGCCAGTCCCGACGCGCCTGAAGGAGTGAGAGCAGCGACAGCAGTCGAGCTGAGGTCTTCGGCACGGCTTCCGATGATGCCAGGAGAAGAGGACACAACCTGACCGCTTCGCCTGCGATCGTCGTCTCGTGCCCGACACCGCGAACGACCGGAAGGAACTCATCACCATGACCGCCACGACCAGCCCGACCACAGCCCTCGACCAGGAACGCGTCGAGCTGCTCGACCAGCTCGCGAGCGCCCGTCTCGCCCTGATCAACACGACGCGTGACCTCAGCGACGAGCAGGCCGGCGAACGTCCCACGGTCAGTGCCCTGTGCCTGGGCGGTCTGATCAAACACGTCGCGTCCATGGAGGACACCTGGATGCGTTTCGTCGTCGAGGGCCCTTCGGCGATGAGCTACGACCTGCCCGAGGGCGTCACCTGGGCCGACATGGCGGCCGGCACCGCCCGGGAGTTTCCGCAGTGGGCGATCGACCACCAGAACGACCTGCGGATGCTGCCCGGCGACACGCTCGCTGAGGTCATCGACCGTTACCGGCAGGTGGCCGAGCGGAGTGTGGAAATCATCGCTGCCGTGCCCGACCTGTCGGCCCGGCAGCCGCTGCCGGCGGCGCCCTGGCACGAGCCGGGTACGGCGTACAGCGTGCGGCGGGTGCTGGCGCACCTCATCGCCGAGACCGCCCAGCACGCCGGACACGCGGACATCCTGCGCGAGGCGCTCGACGGCCGTACGTCCTCGTGACGCCAGCGGCAGAGCACACGAGCGTTGTCACCACGCGGCCGGCCAGCCGCGCGATCCGGCGCGCCGGATGACGGTTCTCGACAACCGGGCGCTCAACCGTGCGACGCTCGCCCGGCAACTGCTGCTCGATCGCGCCGACCTGCCGGTCCTCGACGCCGTCGCATGGCTCGGCGGTCTCCAGGCGCAGGAGCCGCAGGAGCCGTACGTCGGGCTCTGGTCACGGCTGCGCGCCTTCGACCCGGAGGTGCTGTCGGACCTGCTGCTGCGGCGGCAGGTGGTACGCACGCACCTGATGCGTCGGACCGTCCACCTCGTAACCGCCGCCGACGTCCTGACCTGGCGCGCCCGGCACGACGCGATGCTGCGTCAACGGGTGCTCGGGGTTTACCGAGGCGACCTCGACGGGATGGACCTCGACGAGTTGGCAGCGGTGGGCCGGGCGTTGTTTGCCGACGGCGAGCCCCGCACGATGGCCGAGATCGGGCGGGCGCTCGCCGAGCGGTGGCCGGCGCCGGGGCCACGGGCGCTCGGTGAAATGGTGACAGCGCTCGTACCGATGGCCCAGCTGCCGCCGCGCGGGGTGTGGCGCACCAGGGCGGGGGTGCGCAACGTACCGATCTCGTCCTGGTTGGGTCGGGAGGTCGACCCGCCGGCGTCGGACGCTTCCGACCCGGTCGGCCAGGCGTTCGTCCGGCGGTATCTGGCGGCGTTCGGCCCGGCGGCCACGGCCGACCTGCGGGCCTGGTGTGGGCTCGCCGGCCTGCCGGCAGCCGTGGCCGCGCTGCGGGAGACGCTTGTGTCGTTCCGCGACGAGCGTGGCCGCGAACTGCTCGACCTCCCCGACGCGCCGCGTCCCGACCCCGGCACACCAGCACCGGTACGTTTCCTGCCCGCGTTCGACAACGCGATCCTCGGCTACCACGACCGCAGCCGGATCATCGACCACGCCCACCGTGGCCTCTCGGTCGCCGGTGAGCGGGTGGTGCTGGTGGACGGACGGGTGGCAGCGACGTGGACCGTCGACGCGGCAACCGTGCGCGTCACACCGCTGGGCCGCCTCTCCCGCGCCGAGGCCACGGCAGTGACTGAGCAGGCAGGGGCGTTGGCGTCGTTCCTCTCCGACGGCGACAGCGACCGGGTCCGGATCGACAACTGAGGATCGCGGCCGGCAACGGTCGCTCGATGGGGGGTCCTGCGGGGCGTCCGCCGCCCGCCCCGCAGGACCAGGGCAAAGACGGTCAGCCCGCGGTGCAGGAGCGGATCTGCGGTCGGGCGCTGCTGTTGCCGTTGAACATCGTGGTGAAGCCGAAGGTGGCGCCGCTGCCGTTGGAGCGCACCGTCATGACGTTGCCGCTGCTGTCCCAGCTGGCGCTGCCGTTCCAGACGCTGGAAACCTTCTGCGGCGCGGTGAGAGCGACGACGACGGTCCAGGTGCTGGCACCGCTGACGGTCACCGACGTGTTGTACCTGTCACCCCAGACGTTCGTGGTGGTCGCCGCCGCCGTGCAGGTGCCGCCGGCCGGCGGTGGTGTCGTGCTGGGCGGTGGTGTCGTGCCCGGCGGCGGGGTGGTGCCGGGTGGGGGAGTGGTGCCGTCGGGCGCTACCGCGCGTCCGGTGGACGGCGAGATCATGCCGGGGCAGAGGTTGCGGCTCGTGAGGTTGGCAATGATCTGACCGATGGCGTCCCGGGTGTTCTGGATTCCGTCGTGCATGAGGATGACCTGGCCGGCCTGGAGGCGACTGGCGTTGGCCACGATCTGGCTGACGCTTGCGCCGTTCCAGTCCTGCGAATCCACGTCCCAGATCACCTGTCGCATGCCGAGCGACGAGGCGACGGACTGGAGGGTCGAGTTGGTCTCGCCGTACGGGGGCCGGAACAGATTCGGCTGGACGCCGGTGGCGGACTGGATCGCAGAGTTGGTCTGGGACAGGTCGGACTGCATCTGCGACTGGCTCATCGAGGTCATGTGGGCGTGGTTCCAGCTGTGGTTGCCGATCCACATGCCGGCGGCCACCTGGGCCTGCGCCGCGGACCTGTTGTTCTGGACGTTCTGGCCGACGTTGAACATCGTGGCCCGTGCGCCGTTGGCGCGCAGTACGTTCAGCAGCGCGCTGGTGCTGCCGGTCGGCCCGTCGTCGAAGGTGAGCCCGACGTAGCCGTTGCAGGTGGCGGCGCTGGACGGGGTGGCGGTGGCCGCGATGACGACGCCGCACGCCGCGACGGCGGTGGCGACGACGGACAGCAGGGCTCGGAGTCGTTTCGACCGTACGGGCGTCTGGACAGGGACAGTGCTCATCTGGTGCCCCTTCTACCGGGCCGGGTTGTGCGGTGGGGGCGCGTACTCCGGCCGTCCGGGTGGTGGTGGGGAGACCGATCGAAACCCGACGAAGCGGGATCGCATCGACCGTAATGGATCGGAGTATTACAGCGGGAATTCCAACGCGTCAACAACTTCCGGAAGCTCTCCGGAACGCTGGCAGTCGTCCGTCCACGCAGGGCTCGACGTCATACGTGCACATGGTCTCCGCAGGCAAAGGTCGATCATGAGGCCGGACGCGACCTCCGGATGCCGAGATCCGGAAATTCATCGGAACTATCGGCGTCGATTCGATCGCCTGACCATGTGCGCTGCGAGGCATCAGTGGGTGGCACCGACGGGGGCGGCGGCAACTGGACCTGGCAGTCGGTCTCCTGCAGCGAGCTGACCCTCGTACCCTCGGATCGGCTCTGTGGCGCGGCGGCTTCCGGCCGCCGCGCCACGCTGCCGTCACGGCCTGCCAGAGTGCGGATCACCCGCCGGGCGGGCGCGGGCGACGACCTCCTCGGGAGTCATCGGCGCCTTCGGATGATGCGTGAGGCACAGCGGGGTGCGGACCTTGAGGAACGAGAACCCCTCCCCGGCCACGTAGAACTCGCCGCTGCTCAACAGGCCGATGTCGGGCAGCCGTCCGCCCTTGGCCTCGGCCAACTGGCGAGCGGCGTCGATCTGCGCGGGCGCGTTGAGCAGCCCGAAGAACTGCGTCGTCGCGTTGCCGGAGATCTGGTTGTGCAGACCCTTGGGCGCCTGGGTGGCGAAGACCAACCCGAGCCCGTACTTGCGGGCCTGCGAGGCGAGCGCGATGGAGCTGGCCGTGCAGGCCGTGTTGCCGGTCGACGGGGCGAGCGTCTGTGCCTCGTCCATCACGAAGAGGCCGCCCAACGGACGGTCACCCGCCGGGTGCCGCTTGACCCAGGCGAAGAGCGCCATCTGCAACTGGTTGACGAAGCTCTGACGTTCCTGGTCGGAGGTGAGGCCGACGAAGCTGATGACCGAGACCCGTGCCCGCCGGCCCGGCGACGGCGTCAACAGCAACCCCGGGTCGGCCGGCGCGCCGATCCCGCCGAAGAGCGGGTCGGTGACCATCGCCGCCTTGAGCGTCTCGGCCAACTCCTGGGCGAGCTTGTCGGCCCGCGTCAGACGGCTGACCCCCTCGGGCAGCTCCGCGAGGAACTCGGTGAAGCCGTGCAGGCCGACCATGCCGCTGCGCGCGTACGCCTGGAGGGCCTCGGTGAGCACGGCCTTGCCCTGCTGCGCCAGCTTGGTGGGCCGGTCGACGCCGGCCCGCGGCGCGAGGGCCTCCACGGCGGACCGGATCGCCTGGTCGAACTCGTCGGGCCACTCACGCAGCGATGTGAAGTCGGGCAGCGGTTGGAAACTCAGCGGCCGGCCGGCGGTGACCCGGGGCGTCCACACCACCACCTCGGTGTGGGCGAGATAGTCGTCGGCTCGCTCGGCGTCACCGGGGCTCCAGCCGCTCGGTGCCTCGGGCCACGCGTCGCCGAGCCGGGCGAGGTCGTTGTTGGGGTCGAGCACGATCGAGGAGACACCCTGCCGGGCGCACTCCTCGACGAGCCGGCGGATCAGCACGGTCTTACCGGAACCCGAGCCGGCGAACACGACGGCGTGCCGGCGCAGCGACTCCAGATCCACCGCGAACGGCTTGCCACCCTGGACGGTCCGCCCCAAGCCGATCGACCGCCCGTCGGCGACGACCGCCGGGTCGGGCGAATCGGTGGTGACCGGCGCGGTCGCGTCGGCCGTCGTCTCGTCGGTGCCGTCGTCGAGGTGCCCCTGCGGCGAACCTTCCGTGCTGGAGGCCGCGTGGTCAGCCCCCGGCAAGAACCTCCGGAACAGACCCGTGCCGCTGGCCGGGCGGCGGGTGAGCAGCCACTCCTGCAGGACCGCGGACGGCTCGCCCGCCAACACCCGCAGCGCCGCGAAGACCCGCAGGTCCGCCTCCGTCACCGCGCACCGAACGCCGCCGGCCGCGTCGAAGGCGGTCAACACCTCCGTCGTACGCTTGCCCGTCGGCCAGGGGCCGTTACGCAGCAGCACCAGTCGCCGTTGCGGTAGGTCCCGGTCCAGTCCGGCCATTGTGCACGCGGCCTTGACCCGCGCGGTGACCGCGATCGCGTTGGAGTGTGCGATGGCCCGGAAGCACCAGTGCGCCTCGTTCTCGGTTGCCTCGTCGAGCACCTCGATCAACCGCCCGTGCAGGGCGGGCTTGCGACTGGGCGGCGGGTCGTACTTGTAGGCGGCTCCCGTCGGTGCCTGCTCGGCGATCCAGGCAGCCAGCCCGGCCGCGAGCAGCGGTGGCATCCGCTCGTCCTCGGTGGCTGCGGCGAGCGCGGCCGAAACGTCCGCCGCGTCTACCAGTTCGGCGAAGCGGGCGTCCAGTTCGCGCAGCTTCTGCTCGTCGGCGGCCTGGTCACTGACCCGGCCGGGCACGACGGTCGGAGTCGCCGCTGTGTCGGCACCGTCGATGAGCCGGTCGAGTTCGGTGACCTCGTCGCGGTCGCGGCACCAGGCGACATGGCGGTCCACTCGCCGCAGCAGAGCGCGTGGTGTCAGGGTGGGCGCGTCGGCGAAGGCGGCGGGGTCGATCGGCCAGGTCGGGTGCGGCGGGACGAAGCGCGGTCCCGCGAACGCGGCGGTGAGCCGCTTGGCCACGATGGCCAGGCCGATCTCGGCAGTGGGTATCCGGTCCGGCAGAGTCGCCTGCCGGAACCGGTCACTGACCGGTGTGGGCGCGCTGCGCGTCAGCAACTCCCAGGTGTCGGGCAGGCAGGAGACGACGACAAGCGTCCGACGGGTGACGTCACGGAGCTTGAGCAGGCCGTCGGCGATCGGCCCGACCACCCTCGCCTGGGCGTCCTCCAGCCCGGCGTGCTGCTCCCACAGGGAGGTGCTGCTCTGGGCGAAGAGCGTGTCGAGCTGGTCCACGGCGATGACCGTCGGGTCCAGCGTCAGGGCCATCAGCCGGGAGATGTCCTGCACGATCTGCTGTGGGGTCCGCAGCGCGGTGCTCAGCCCCCACGCCGCCCGCGCCTGCGGGTCGCCCGGCTCGGAAATCAGGTGGGCGTAACCCACGTCCTGCGCCTCGAAGTCGATCGCGCCGTGCAGGACCAGCGCACGCGCGGTGTCCTGGCAGTCCCGTCCGACCTCCCGATCACGGGTGCGCAGCCCTCGGATGAAGGTGTCAAGGTGTTCCCGGGTCACCGGCCGGGTGCCGGCGATCGCGTCCCGGACCTCGACCGGCAAGCCGAGTTGGGCGGTGAGCCGGCGTAGGAAGGTACGCAGCTGGGTGCCCCAGCCGATCGCGTCGCGACCCATGCCCTCCACCAGGGCCAGGGCGACGCTCTCCCAGAACGTCTTGCCACTGACCATGTCCACCAGGAAGAAGTAGCCGCCGTCGCGCTGGACGCGTTCACGAACCGCGCCGAGCAGGTGCGTCTTGCCGGCGCCTGCGCGGCCCTGCATGGCCACCCCGAGCGGCACCGTCGTGTCGTCCGTGCGGGCCCGTCCCACCCCGCGCAGGATCTCCGCGACCACCTTCTCGTGCAACTCCGGGACGTTGTGCGGGCTGGCCCGCCAGACGTCGTCCGGGGTGACGGCCGGGTTGAGACTCACCGCCTCCAGGGCGGCGCGCTGCTCGTCGGAGATCACGCCGGGCCGATCGCCAGGGCGTGGTTGTCCTCGTTGCCGATCCGAACGGCCGCCGCGCGGTCGCGCGGGGTCAGCGACTTGGTGTTGGCCACCGGAATGATGCGGACGTTCTCCTGGCCGACCATCGCCCGCAACGTCGCGTCCAGGGCGGCCCGGTCGGTGTCGGCGAGCCGGTCCCGAATGTCGGCGAGGCCGACCCAGGCCCCCGGTGCCGTGGCCAACTCCCGGTACGCCTCGCGCACCAGTGCCTGTACGTCAGCGGCGGCCGGATCCGGCGTGGCGGCGGGTTCTCGCGTGCTGGCGGAGGATTCCGGCGTGTTGGCGGCCGGAACCGCGCCGTCGGTCTGCTTGAAGAAGTCGCCGTGGCTGACCCGGAGCCGGTCCAACGAGCGGTGCAGATTGGTAAGGACGGTGAGCAGGGACCGCGTCGCCGAGCCCGCTCCCTTGGGCGGCACGGCGGTGTGCAGCTGTCGGGCGATCCTCCAGCCCTCGTCGGTCAGCTCGTGGGCGAACGGCCGGTGCCCCCGGTCGGTTTCGACCAGGCCCAGGTCGATGAGCCGTTTGTTGTCCTTGCCGGTAAGGGTGAAGCCGGCCAACTCACGTAGCTCGACGTTGGTGAGTCGGCGCGCCTCGACCATCAGCACCACGAGGGCGTTGATCTGGTTCGACGTCAGGCTCGGTACGTCCGCCGGGCTCGTCATGATGTCTCATCTCCAAGGGGATGCGTGCCGTCCGCGCGTCGGTGGGCCAGCAGCCGGCGGATCCCGTCGACCACCGCCGCTACGTCGGACAGCACCTGTTCATTGGTGAAGCGGAGCACGCTCAGCCCGAGCAGGTGCAGCCGAACGTCCCTCCGCCGGTCGTTGGCGAAAGCGATTCGCCCTCGATGCTCCGGGCCGTCCACCTCGACCGCAAGACCTTCGGCGGGCCAAAAGAGATCCAGACGGTACGCCTCGCCGAGCGGATGCGGATCGTAGATCTGATTCCACCGCCGCCCACGCGCCCACCGGTGTGACGCGAGGGCGCGTTCGAGTGCCTGCTCGGCTGGGCTGTCGCCGCGTGGCACACCAGCGATCGGCGGCCAGGCCAGCAAGGTGGGCTCCGGTGGGCCGACCACGTCGGGAATCCGACTGCTCGGGTTGGCCAGCTCGGCGAAGCGCGCCGGCACCGTCACCGGCACGGAACGGACCCGGTCCGCGTGCCGCATCGTGGCGCCGGTCAGCCACACCGTGAAGCCGCCGTGGCGCACCAGCCACTCGGCGGCGGCCACGAGCGTCCGTTCGGCGTCCGGGCCCAACTCGGGCACGGTGACGACAAGGACGCACTCCTTGCGGTCGTACGCCTCGGCGATCACCCGGGCGAGCCCGGCGGCGCGTACCTCCGCCGGAAAGCGGAGCCGATCGCCGGGCTGCCGGGCACCGCGTGTCGCGCGTTCGGCCAGGTCGATCAGGAACGGACCGAAGTGCCGCGACCGGGCGGCGGTGCGGGCCGCCAGCGAGCGGGCCGCCGCGACGCTCAGCTCGCCCTGACCGTCGAAGCCGGCCGCACCCGGTAACCAGTTGGGAAACATCGCGAGCGCCGCGCTGTCCAACTCGTCGAGCAGGGTGCTCGCCAGGTCACCGAGCTGACCCACTGCCACGGGCCGGTAGTGCACGACAGCCGGTGCGCCCAGGGGCAGCGGGTCGAGCGCTACCCGCAACAGTTCGGGGTCGACGGCCGGCAGATGGCTGACGCGTCGGGGCGGCGCAGCGGCCCACCAGGTCGACGTCATCGGGCTGCGGTACCGCACTGCCGGCGGTGGCCCCCGTACGCCCCGCAGGGCCCGACATCGGGCCGAGCGGGGTGCGCCATGCTGGCACCTTACGACAGTGATCGGCCCGGCCACCGTCCCGGGACAACACCTTCCGGTGAACTCCGGGTGCTAGCCGGCCGGGGTGATGAGCCGCTCGCTGACCCACTGCGCAACGTGCGCGGGGTATGGCGTCGACAGCCCCAGAACGATGTGCGAGAACCCGGCGCCCATCGCCGTACGGATCGCCTCCAGGGTCGTGTGTGGCTCGTCGTAGGAGACCTGGAGGACCATGGATCGCCTGATCGACGCGGGGTCGCGACCGATCTCGGCGCAGTAGCGGTCCAACAGCGCACTCCGCTGGACGGCGTCGTCGATGTCGCCGCCCGGGATGTTCCACAGGTCTGCGTGCTCGGCGACCACGCGCAGGACCGGCGCGGACCGTCCGCCGATGAGGATCGGCGGGTGGGGACGCTGGACCGGCTTGGGGTTGCCGAAGGCGCCTGTGAGATCGACGTACGTGCCGTGGAAGTCGAAAGGTTCCGGCTCGGTCCACAGGCGTCGGATGACGGTGCAGGCTTCCGCGAGGCTTCCCACCGAGTGGGCGAAGTCGTGGAAGGGCAGCCCGTGCGCCGCGTACTCGCGCCGGGCCAGCGGATGACCGGGCCGCGAACCTCCGCCGATACCGAAGTCCAGCCGCCCGCCGGAGACCACGTCGACGGTCGTGGCGATTTTGGCGAGCATCGCGGGCGGTCGGAAGCGGTTGCTTGTCACCAGCAGACCGAGGCGCAGGCGTCGGGTCTGCGCGGCGAGGGCCGAGAGCAGTGTCCAGCCCTCGTACGTCGGTCCGCTGGGGTCGCCGGCGATCGGCATCAGGTGATCGAAGAGCCAGGCGTGCTCGATGTTCGGGATCGTGTCCGCCTCGCGCCAGACCCGCAGGACGTCCTCGTAGTCGACCTGCGACGGAGCGGTCATGATCCCGAACTGGGCCCGGTGTCCATGGTGCATGTGTGGCCTCCTCTCGGTGTCAGCGACGCCGCAGTGCCGGGTCGAGCAGGGCGGGCGGGGTGTCGAACTTCTCGTGGGCGGCAAGGTCGACGCCGGGAGCGACGATCGCATCGATGGCGTCGAGCACGTCGCCGGGAAGCACGGTGTCCGCCGCGGCGAGTTGGGAACGCAGGTGGTCCATCGTGCGGGGGCCGATGATCGCGCTGGTCACGGCCCGGTGCGCGGTGACGAAGCCGAGCGCCAGCTGGATCATGGTGAGGCCCGCGTCGTCGGCGACGCTTGCCAGCTGCTCGACGGCGTTCATCCTGGCCTGGTTGGCGGCTACGCCGAGGTCGAAGCGTTCCGGCAGGATCGCCGAGCGGCTGGTGGTGATCTCCTGCCCGGCTCGGATCGCGCCGGACAGCCAGCCCGACGCCAGTGGGCTCCAGGCCAGCACGCCGAGGCCGTACTGCTCGGTGACCGGCAGTACGTGGGTCTCGATTCCCCGCTGCAGGATCGAGTAGCTGGGCTGCTCGGTGACGTACCGGCTGAGGTGGTGCTCCCGGGCGGCCCACTCGGCCTGCACGATGCGGTACGCGGGGAAGGTCGAGGAGCCGAAGTAGCGGATCTTGCCGGCCCGCTGGAGGTCGGTCAGAGCCGACAGGTTCTCCTCGTCGCTGGTGGTCGGGTCCCACCTGTGGATCTGGTAGAGGTCGACGTGGTCGACGCCGAGGCGCCGCAGGCTGTTGTCCAGCTCGGTGACCAGCCACCGGCGTGAGCTACCCTGATGGTTGCGCTCCTCGCCCATGGGCATGCCCGCCTTCGTGGCGAGCACGATGTCGTCGCGGCGGCCGGCGATGGCCCTGCCGACGATTTCCTCCGATTCGCCCTGGCTGTACCTGTCGGCGGTGTCGATGAGGTTGATGCCCGCCTCCAGGGCGGCGTCGATGATCGCCGTTGCGTCCTGGAGGGTGGTACGCCCCAACGCGCCAAAGTTCATCGCGCCGAGCGCGAGCGTGCTGACCTGGACGCCGGTGCGACCCAAGGTGCGGTACTGCATGACTGTTCCTCCGTGTGGCAGGGGTGTATTTGGCCGCGGCCCACCTGCTCTGGCAGACTGAGCAAGCGGAACCAGGTTCCGGTAACGAATATACGGAACCTGGTTCCGTTTGCCAAGTCGTAGTGGCTGAAGGAGTGGCGCAGTGGCCGACATCGAGAGCGGATCAGCGCGTCCGGCACCCCGGAAACGGGCCGACGCGCGGCGCAACGAGGCGACCCTGCTGGACGCCGCCGCCTCGGCCTTCATCGCCTCCGGCGTCGACGTGCCGGTCCGTGAGATCGCCAGCAGGGCCGGCGTCGGCGTGGGCACGATCTACCGGCACTTCCCGACGCGCGCCGACCTCATCGTGGCCGTGTACCGACACCAGGTCGAGGCGTGCGCCGAGGCCGGGCCCACCCTGCTGGCCAGCAGCAGCACGCCGTACGCGGCGCTGGCGCAATGGATCGACCTCTTCGTCGATTTCCTCGTCACCAAGCACGGCCTCGCCGCGGCGTTGCAATCGGACAACGCCGCCTTCCAGACGCTGCACGCCTATTTCCTCGACCGGCTGGTGCCCGTGTGCGCCGAACTGCTCGCCGCCGCCGCAGCGGCCGGCGAGATCGACCCCGACGTGGGTGCCCTCGTACTGCTGCGAGGTGTCGGAAACCTCTGCATCGGCGCGGACGACCCCCGCTACGACGCCCGCCGCATGGTCGGCGTCCTCATCGCCGGCCTGACCGTCCGCAGCTGAGGAAAGAAGGCGGGGGAAGACAGCCGGCCCTCCTCAACGCCCGCGCCGGACGATTCCCCTGAGGACCAGGTAGGCGGCCCCTCCGGCCAGCACCCACGGCGTGGCGACGATGATCGGGTCGAGCGGGTGGTGCACCCGGTCCACGCGCTTGCCGCGCAGACGTGAGGAGAGCCCGTGCCGGGTGAACTCGCTCAGGACGCCGGTCTCGGTGAGCGGGTTGTCGGGATGACGGGTCAGGAACGACGCGACGGTGCTCTCGACCGCGTCCACCCGGTCGGCTGCGAGCAGGAGCAGCCAGTGCGCCGCCCGCCCTTCGCTGTACCGACGGTAGGAGTGCCGGCGGATCACCCCGGAGAGCCCCTTGGGAGGGCACGAGGTGCCGAAGACCGGGGTGAGGAACTTGTGCTCGATCGACCTCTCCCGGGGCCACTTCTCGGGCTGCCGCTCGGGGAACTCCCAGTGCGCGCCGTTGAGGGTCGGATCGAACTGCTCCTTCGGCACCGAGGGCCGGTCCTTCGGGTCGAGGTCCACGCCCCACCCGGGGATACGGGCACGCAGCTCGTCGCTGGATTCGGCCAGTTTCGGCTTGTCCGCTGTGTACGGCATGAAGGGCTCCCGGTGGGTCAGGCGGCGCTCGGAACGATAAGCGGCTTGATGCAGCCGTCGAGCTTCGCGGAGAAGATGTGGTACGCCTCGGCGACGTGCTCCAGCGGAATCCGGTGGGTGACGATGTCGCTGGGCTTGAGGTAGCCGTTGCGGACGTGCTCGAACAGGCGCGGCCACTGCCGCTTCACCGGGCACTGGTTCATCCGCAGGGTCAATCCCTTGTTCATCGCGTCGCCGAACTTGACGGCGCTGAACATCGGCCCGTACGCGCCCATCACCGAGATGGTGCCGCCCTTGCGGACCGAGTCGATGGCCCAGTTCAACGCGATGGGGGAGCCGCCCTGCAACTTCAGCTTCGTTGCGGTGACGTGCTGCAGGAGGTTGCCGTCCGCCTCCGCCCCGACCGCGTCGATGGCCACGTCGGCACCCAGATGATCGGTGATCTTCTTCATGTGTACGACGATGTCGTCGTACTCGGCGAAGTTGTACGTCTCGGCGTGGGCGAACGACGCCGCCTTCTCCAGCCGGTAGTCGAGGTGGTCGATGACGATGACCCGGCCGGCTCCCATCAACCACGCCGACTTGGCGGCGTACAGGCCCACCGGTCCGGCGCCGAACACCACGACCACATCGCCCTCGACGATGTCGCCGAGCTGCGCGCCGAAATATCCGGTGGCGAGCGCGTCGGTGAGCAGGACGGCATCGTCGTCGTCCATCCACTCGGGAATCAGGCTGGGCCCGACGTCGGCGAACGGCACCCGGACGTACTCGGACTGGCCACCGTCATAGCCGCCGCACGTGTGCGAGTAGCCGTAGATGCCGCCCACGGCTGTGGCGTTCGGGTTGACGTTGTGGCAGTTGCTGAACAGCCCTCGGGCGCAGAAGAAGCACGACCCGCAGTACACGTTGAACGGGACCATCACCCGGTCACCGCGCTTGACGTTGCGCACCGACGGCCCCACCTCGTCGACCACGCCGACGAACTCGTGACCGAAGGTCATCCCGACCCGGGTGTCCGGCATCATCCCGTGGTAGAGGTGCAGATCCGAGCCACAGATCGCGGCCCGGGTCACCCGGACGATCGCGTCGTTGGGATGCTCGATGGCCGGCCGGTCCTTCTCCTCGACGCGCACGCGGTACGGTCCGCGGTACACCATCGCTCGCATTCGTTGCCTCCCGGACCAGCGTGCTCAAGGACGACCTGCCGTCCGCCGCACTGCGCTCCCTACCCTGGGTCTCCTGGGGTAAACCGGAGCGTCCGGGCGGCCACGCCGGTGACCCGCCGTCGCGCAGCGGCGGCTCAGTCGTCGGCGACGGCCACCGGCTCCGAGCCGATGCAGCGCACCTTCAGCTCGTGCTCCCCGCCCGGCCCCTCGAACGTGACCTCGACGTCGTCGTCCGGGCCCCGGTCCACGTCGCGGACCCGGAAGCCCTGTGCGGGCGCCCAGGAGACGAGGCGCACCCCGTCGGCGGCGCACTCGGCCACCGCCGTGCCGCCCTCGATGGCGAAGCCCCTGCGGAACCCGGGGCTGGCGGTCGGCGCGGCACTCGCCGTGCCAGCGGCCGTCGTGCCGGTGGGCGTCGGCTCCGGGGAGGCGAGCGCCCGTTCGATCTCGGCCTCGCTGCGCACCCCGCCCGGCGTGCCGGTGATGCTCTCGCCCACCAGCCGGATCGCGCCCAACCCGATGAGGGTGGCCACGGCGGCGGTCGCCACCCACCCGGTGGCGACGAGAATCGAACGACGGCCCATCCTCTGACTATCCCCGATCCTCGGTTGTGGCAGGCACATCTGAACGCTAAGGCAGTGCTAACGCGCGCCCTGAGCCCGGCCGTAGCGGCTAGCCTGCCTGCTGTGGCCCGCCTGCTGCTCATCGAGGACGACCTGACGATCCGTACCCCATTGATCCGGGCTCTGCGGGAACGCGGGCACGCGGTGGCCGCGGCCTCGACCGCGATGGCCGGGCTGCGCGACGCCCTGGAGGACCGCCCCGACCTCGTCGTGCTCGACCTGGGGCTGCCCGACCTGGACGGGCGGGAGCTGCTGCGGATGCTGCGCGCGGTGAGTTCGGTGCCGGTCATCGTGGCCACCGCCCGCGACGACGAGACCGAGATCGTGCGGGTGCTCGACGCGGGCGCGGACGACTACGTGGTCAAGCCGTTCACCGCCGCGCAGCTCGACGCCCGCGTCCGGGCGGTGCTGCGGCGCGGGCCTGCCGGCGTCGACACGCAGGACCCGGCGCTCGTTGTCGGCGGACTGCGCATCGACCCCCGGGCCCGGCAGGTCACCCTCGACGGTGCGGCAGTGGAGTTGACGCCCCGCGAGTTCGACCTGCTGCATCACCTCGCGGGACGGCCCGGCCAGGTGGTCACCAAACGTGAGCTGCTCACCGAGGTGTGGCAGATTCCGTACGGCGGCGCCGACAAGACCGTCGACGTGCACCTGTCGTGGCTGCGCCGCAAGCTTGGCGAGAGCGCCCAGCAGCCGCGCTACCTGCACACCGTGCGGGGCGTCGGGGTACGACTGGACGCGCCGGTGGCACAGCGGTGAGGGCACGCCTCGCGCTGCTTGTCGCTGCGGTCAGCGTGCTCACCCTCATCGCGTTCCTGGTGCCGCTGGCGCTGCTCGTGCGCACCGTCGCCGAGGACCGGGCGACAGTGCGGGCCACCGCCGACGCGCAGAGCCTTGTGCCCGTGGTCGGCACCGCCGACGCGGCCACCATCCGGGTAACCGTCGAGCAGCTCGCCGCCGAGTCCGGTCGGGAGGTGAGCGTCTTCCTGCCCGACGGCACCGTGCTCGGCGCCCCGGCACCCCGTACCCCTGCGGTGGCCCTGGCGGCACGCGGGCAGAGCCTCACCGGTGAGTCCGCGGCGGGGCGGGAGGTGGTCATCGCCGTGCAGGGCCGGGCCGACGGCACCGGGGTGATCCGCATCGTCGTGCCGAAACAGGAGCTGACCGCCGGGGTGACCCGGGCCTGGCTGGTGCTGGCCCTGCTCGGAGTGCTTCTGGTGCTGATCGGGCTGGCGGTCGCCGACCGGCTCGCCCGCACGCTGGTCAGGCCGATCAGCGAACTGTCCGCCGTGTCGCACCGCCTCGCGAACGCCGAACTGGACGCCCGGGTCACGCCGGCAGGCCCGGCGGAGCTGCGCGAGGTCGCCGGCGCGCTCAACCATCTGGCCGCCCGGATCCAGGTCCTCCTGGTACAGGAGCGTGAGCAGGTCGCCGACCTGTCGCACCGGCTGCGCACACCGTTGACGGCGCTGCGGTTGGAGGCCGAGTCGTTGCGCGACCCGGACGACGGGGCCCGGATCACGGCCGCCGCCGACGGGCTCGAACGGGCGGTCACCGGGCTGATCCGGCAGGCCCGCTGGCGTACACCGACGCCAGGCGCCGCAGCCTCGGACGCCGCGGCGATCGTCGCCGACCGGGTCGCGTTCTGGTCGGTGCTGGCCGAGGACACCGGCCGGGCCGTCAGCCTCGACCTGGCCCCCGGCCCGATCCTCGTCGGTGTGCCTGCCGACGACCTGACGGCCGCCGTGGACGCCCTGCTCGGCAACGTCTTCGCGCACACGCCCGACGGGACACCGTTCGCCGTCCGGCTGGCCGTCGAGACGGGGGAGGTGCTGCTCACCATCGCCGACGAGGGGCCGGGGATGCCGGCCGGCGCGGTCGAGCGGGGCGCCAGCTCGGCCGGGTCGACAGGTCTGGGCCTGGACATCGCCCGCCGCGCCGCGCAGGCCGGAGGCGGCCGGCTGGAGCTGCGTACCGGTGAGGGAGGCGGAACGCAGGTGCTGCTCCGGCTCGGGCCACCGCGAGTGGCCTGAGCGGCCACCGCGGCACGCTGGCTCGGCTCTCGCAGGCTCGGCTGTCGCCGTGGCCTTGCGCTGCCCGTGGCCTTGCGCCGCCCGGCTGTCGCCGCGGCCTTGGGCAGCTCGGCTCTCGTAGATCTTGGACAGTTTCCGTTAGCCGCTAACGGAAACTGTCCAAGATCTACGGGGACGCGGCGGCTTAACCCGGCCTTATCGTCTGGACAGCGCGCTGCTATCCCGATCCGACCGATCCTCAGAGTCGACAACCGAGGAAAGGTGGACACCACGATGAAGCGCACCAATCTGCTTCTGGCGACAGTCGGCGGGTCGGCGGTGCTGGCGGTGGTCGGGGTCGCGCTCGGCGTCACCGCCGCGAACAACTCGCGGCCTGGAGGCACGACACTCGCCGCGGCAACCGTCGCCCCGACGGCCACTGACGACACCGCCACGCCCGTTCCGGGCACCAGCGGCACCCCATCAGGTACGCCGTCGGCGGGCTCCCCCTCGGCCAGCACCGCGCCAGCGGGCAGCGTGGTGGACGAGCAGCGCGCTGGTGAGATCGCCCTCGCCAAGGCCGGTGGCGGCCAGATCGTCGAGGTCGAGGCCGAGGAGGAGAACGGCCGACCGGTCTGGAGCGTCGAGATCGTCGCGGGCGACGTCGAGCACGAGGTGGACGTCGACCGCGACAACGGCACGGTGGTCAAGGCCGAGCAGGAGCCGGTCGACGACGACGACGATGACGCCGATGACGATGACGATGACGACGCCGATGATGACGACGACGACAAGTCCGGCGACGACGACTGACACACTAACCGCGACTGACACCACCAGCGGCGCGACTGACAGCACCAGCCGCGCGACTGACGCCACTAACCGCGACTGACACCACCAGCCGCGACTGACACCACTAACCGCGACTGACACGACCAACCGCCGCCCGTCACGGGATCGCCGTGGCGGGCGGCGGCATGACAGCACTCCTCAGACGGTCGCGACGCGCTGCTGCGGCGCCTCCGGCTCGTCCTGGTCGAACTGGGTGCGGTACAGATCCTGGTAGCGGCCCCCGGCGGCGAGCAGTTCGCTGTGCCGCCCACGTTCCACGATGTGGCCGTCCTCGACGACGAGAATCTGGTCCGCCGCGCGGATCGTGGACAGCCGGTGTGCGATGACCACACTCGTCCGGCCGTCCAACGCCTCGGCGAGGGCCTCCTGGACGGCTGCCTCCGACGTGGAGTCCAGATGTGCCGTCGCCTCGTCGAGAATGACCACACGTGGGCGGGCCAGCAGCAGCCGCGCGATCGTGAGCCGTTGCCGTTCCCCGCCCGACAGGCGGTACCCCCGTTCACCGACGACAGTGTCGAGCCCGTCAGGCAGCGAACGGATCAGGGCCTCCAGCCGAGCCCGGCGCAGCGCATCCCACATCTCCTCCTCCGTCGCGTCCGGCGCGGCGAACGCCAGGTTGGCGCGGATGCTCTCGTGGAACAGGTGCCCGTCCTGGGTCACCACGCCGAGAGCCGCCCGGATCGAATCCGACGAAAGATCGCGTACGTCGACGTCGGCGAGGCGTACCGCGCCGTCCTCGACGTCGTACAGGCGGGGAACGAGTTGCGCGATCGTCGACTTGCCAGCTCCGGAGGAGCCGACGAGGGCGACCATCTGGCCCGCCTCGGCGCGGAACGACACGCCGTGCAGCACCTCCTCGCCGCCGCGCGTATCGAGCTTCGCCACATCCTCCAGGGACGCCAGCGACACCTTCTCGGCCGACGGGTAGCCGAACCGTACCCCCTCGAACTCCACGGCGACCGGCCCGTCCGGCAGCGGCCGGGCGTCGGGCTTGTCGAGGATCAGCGGCTTGAGGTCGAGGACCTCGAACACCCGCTCGAAGCTCACCAGCGCGCTCATCACCTCGACCCGGGCGCTCGCCAGCGAGGTCAGCGGCGCGTAGAGGCGCGACAGCAGCAGCGCGAGCGCGACCACCGTGCCGGCGTCCAGGCTGCCCCGCAGCGCGTACACGCCGCCGAGCCCGTAGACGAGGGCCAGCGCCAGCGAGCCGACGACGGTGAGCGCGGTGATGAAGACCCACTGGAGCATTGCGGCGCGGATGCCGATGTCGCGCACCCGCCGCGCCCGCGCCGCGAACTCGGCCGACTCCTCGGCCGGCCGCCCGTACAGCTTGACGAGCGTCGCGCCGGGTGCGGAGAAACGTTCGGTCATCCGGGTGCTCATTGCCGCGTTGTGCTCGGCCGCCTCGCGCTGCAACCGGGCGAGCCGCGAACCCATCCGCCGGGCCGGGAGCACGAAGATCGGCAGGAGTACGAGCGCCAGCAGCGTGATCTGCCACGAGAAGGTGAGCATCACCGCAAGCGTCAGGGCCAGGGTGACGGCGTTGCCGACGACTCCCGACAGTGTGTCGCTGAACGCCCGTTGCGCGCCGATCACGTCGTTGTTCAGGCGGCTGACAAGCGCGCCGGTACGTGTCCGGGTGAAGAACGCCACGGGCATGCGCTGGACGTGGTCGAAGACGGCTGTCCGCAGGTCGACGATCAGCCCTTCACCGATGCTCGCGGACAGGAACCGCGTCACCAGACCGAGGCCGGCCTCGGCCAGGGCGATCACGGCGATCAGCGCGGCCAACCGGATCACGACGCCGCTGTCGGCACCGACGACGATCGCGTCCACCACCCGCCCGGCGAGCACGGGAGCGGCCACCGTGAGCACCGCTGTCACCACGCTCAACAGCAGGAACCTGACGATCAGTCGGCGGTGTGGTCGTGCGAACCGCCCGATGCGCTTCAGGGTGGCAAGGGACAACGGTCGTTCTTCCTGGGCATTCATCGCGCGGTGCAGGGACGTCCACGCGGTAACTTCCATACTCATTCCGTACCTCCGCAAGGAGGCTAGAACCTCGCGTCCGGTTGAGGTCAACACGACGTGCCGGACGCATAGCCGGCGCGGTCCCGGGTAGCTGCGAACCATGGCGCGGTACACGAAACCCGAACTCCGGGAGCAGATCAAGGAAGAGATCAAGGCATCCGACAAGGGCGGCAGGAAGGGCCAGTGGTCGGCTCGCAAGTCGCAGTTGCTCACGCAGGAGTACAAGCGGCGCGGCGGCGGTTTTCTCGGCGAAAAGGACGAGCGGCAGAAGTCCCTCCAGCGCTGGGGCAACGAGAAGTGGCAGACGAAGGAGGGCGACACCCGCGCCCGCCGGGGCGGTACGACAAGTCGGTACCTGCCCAAGCGGGCCTGGGACGAGCTGTCGGACAGTCAGAAGCGCGCGACCGACACGAAGAAACGTGAAGCGTCCCGCAACGGCCGGCAGTACGTCGCCAACACCGGCCCGGCGAAGCGGGCGCGCAGGGACGCCACCAGCCCTGCCAAGCAGCAGCGAAACGCCACCGGCCCGGCCAAGCAGCCGCGAAAGGGCGCCGGGACGGGCGGCCGGATGTCGGAGATGCCTGTCGCCGAGGCGGCCAAACTCGTTCGTGGCCTGGACACGCGTCAGCTCCGGGCGGCCCTGCGCACCGAACGCGGCGGCAAGGGCCGCAAGACGCTCATCCAGCGGCTGGAGGCGGAACTCGGCAGGCGCTGACCCGTCAGATGCCGGCGTGCGTGGTCAGGGTCTGTCGCAGATAGGTCTTCGGCCTGGACCCGACGATCGAGCCGACGACCTCGCCGCGACGGAACACCAGAAGCGTCGGCAGGGACATGACGGCGTAGGCACGCGTGGTCCGCGGGTTGTCGTCGCTGTTGAGCTTGGCCACCGCCATCCGGTCGCCGAACTCTCCCGCCAGCTCGGCGAGGCTCTTCTCGATCATCTTGCAGGGCGGGCACCAGTCCGCCCAGAAGTCGACCACCACGGGTCGTTCGCTGGCCAGCACCAGTTCGGCGAACGTGTCGTCGGTGACGGTGATCAGCGAGCCGACTGTCGTTTCCTGGGGCATGTGTCCTCCCGGTGGGCGATAGCGTGGGTGAGTTGGTCGTGCAACTGCCGGCGTACGTCGCCGAGCCGTCCGAGGTAGTCGTCGACCTCCGCGAGCTTGCGTCGCAGCACCAGCACCGAGTCCGGGCAGACGTCGCCGGACGCGTTGCCCGCCCGCAGGCAGGCAACGAACGGGCGGACGTCGTCGAGGCCGAAGCCCACGTCCAGCAGCGCCCGGATCTCCCTGACGACCCGCAGCTCCGCCTCGTCGTAGACGCGGTAGCCGTTTGCCGAGCGCTGCGGCCGTACCAACCCGTGCGCCTCGTAGTAGCGCAGCGTGCGGGTGCTCGTGCCGGCCCGTTCCGCCAGCTCGCCGATCAGCATCGCGACCTCCTCGACCAGCTCGTGGGGTCAACGCTAAACCTTGTCGTCAGCGTCAAGGCAAGACGTGTGCCCGGTCACCGGCGAACAGCTCAGGGCGCCGCGAGGCGGCGCCCTGAGCGTCGTGCGCGTGCCGGTGGGGGTCTAGCCGATCCGGAACTGGTCGCCGTAGACCGCGAACACCAGCGGGGTGTTCAGGTCGAGGTTGCCGTTGTTGAGGAACACCCGCTGGGCCGTGTCGACGCGGGACGTGTCCGAGTGGGCGGCCTCCTTACGCATCTCGATGACCCGTTCGTCGAGGAACGCGTTGAGCCAGGTCCGCTCGTCGCCGCCCTGGGCCGGGGGCTTCGCGCGGGTGAGGGCGCGGCTGCGGATCTGACGCATGCCCTCGTACCCGTGCATCACCGCAGCGTCGTAGTAGGCGAACTGGCCGAGCGCCCGGACCTGGTCGTTCTTGCCGTCGCGTACCGACGGGTTGAAGTACACCCGGTCCCGCTCGGCCTCCTGGGCGGCCCGGAACGCCGAGTCGGTGGCCGCGGTCCGCCAGTCGCGGGGGAAGTTCGGGTCCAGGCCCGCGTGCGAGTCCGTGCCGTTGACGGCACGCAGAGCCGGCAGGTACGCGGCAAGCACGTTGCCCGGCTTGGCGCGGGTGTACGCCTCGACCAGTTCGAGCATGTCGCCGGTGCCGGAGCAGAACCCGATGATGCCGGCCGTGTAGCCGCGCCCGTCGCCGATGTCCTCGATGTAGGAGAACTGCGCGCGCCAGTCGAGGGATGAGTTTTCCGCCGCCGAGACGAGTTGCATGGCGACGTCCTTCTTCGCCGGGTCGTCGAGGTTGACGCCTGTCGGTGTGGTGGGGGTGGGGGTGGGGGTGCCGCCACCGGGTAGCGTCCAGCGCTGGTTCGTGGTGCCCGAGCAGGTCCAGATCTGCAACCGGGTGCCGTTTGCCGTGTTGCGGTCGGTGACGTCGAGGCACTTGCCGGAGCCGGTGTTGACGAGCGCGCCGTTGCTCGCCGTCCACCTCTGTGCGCCGGTGTTGTTGCAGTCGTACAACTGCACCTTCGCGCCGTCGGCGCTCGACGCGGCGGTGACGTCCAGGCACTTGCCGAGCGCGCGGATGGAGTTGTCGGCGTTGCCTACCGTCCACGTCTGGGCCGCTGTGCCGTTGCAGTCGTAGAGCTGGATCGGCGTGCCGTTTGCCGGGTTGGCGGCGGCGACGTCGACGCACTTGCCGCCGAGGCCGGTGATCGGCCCGGCGGTCGCGGCGCTGGCTGACGGCAGGCCGTAGCCGACCGCCGCGACGGCGATCAGCAGCGCGCCCACGGCGTAGGCGGTTGTCCTCGTGCGCACCATTGTGCTCCTCGGGGGATGCAGCGGCGCACCGCGCGGGCCGGCCGATGGCGTGTGGGCGCGGTGGACGTCGCAAGAATCAGGTAACTGTATTAACAGTTACCAGTACGTCGATGCGACGTCAAAGGTTCAATCGGCGGCCACGATGCGGTGCCGACCGGGAGAAGGAGCGCTTTCCCGGTCGGCACCCCCCGTCGTCAGTGCTCCTGATAGGTGGCCAGGTCGAAGTCGGCGTACACGCCGTCGCCGCCGAGATCCTGCACCCACAGGCCGAGGAACGCGCCGGTGAAGCCCCACGCCGCAGGCTCCCCGTCGATGATCAGAGCCGCGTGCTCGTCGGACAGGATCGTCGCGTCCAGGTCGACGGGCAGCCGCTGCCAACCGTCGCCGAGGTCGTAGTCGAAGCGGACCACCGGCCCGTCGAAGACCGCCCGCAGGCCGACCCGGGTGACGCCGTCGGCGTCGACTGTCAGCTCCGGGTACGCGGTGCGCCGACCGTTGTCGGAGCTGAGCAACTCCAGCACCGCGCGCCCGTCGTCGGCACGGGTCAGGTAGAGGTGATGCCAGTTCAGTGTGTTGTAGTACGCGGTGATCCCGGCGAGCTGACGGTGGTCGATCGGGTCGAACTCGACAGTCGTCTCCAGCGAGCAGTGCGTCGCGCCGACGCGGCGTGCCACAAGGCTCGGAGCCTGCCGCCCCACCGGAGACTGCCCGCCGTGAACCCGCAGGTGCGACGGTCGCGAGCTCAGGTCGACCCAGTCCGCGGTGGCCGGACGCCGCAGCGTCGACCAGCAGTGACCCAGCTCGGGCTCGTCGAAGTGGTCGGTGGCGGGTTCCGCAGGCCACGGGTGCGGGGGCAGGTCGGGGGCGACGACCTCCTCGGCCGGAACGCCTCCGGCCACCCGGGGCCAGCCACCTTCCGGCCACTCGACCCGCTGGATCGCGGTCTCGCGGCCCAGCACGCAGTTGCCCAGCGGTGAGTAGGGACGACCCACCAGGTGCGCCAGGTACCACCCGCCGTCCGGGGTGCGGACCAGGCTGCCGTGACCGGCCTTCTGCAACGGCAGATCGGGGCGGTTCACCGAGGTGAGCAACGGTCCGTCCGGGTCCACCTCGTACGGCCCGAACAGCTCCCGCGACCGCGCGACGGTGACCTGGTGCTCCCAGCTGGTGCCGCCCTCGGCAGTGATCAGCCAGTACCAGCCGTCATGACGGTAGAGGTGCGGGCCCTCGGTGACCCCCACCGACGTGCCCATGAACAGCATCCGGGGCCGCCCGACGAGACGGCGCGTGGCCCGGTCGTACTGCTGGATCTCGATGCCGCCGAAGCGGTCCCGACCGGGTCGCCAGTCGGCGCTCATGCTCAGCAGCCACGTGGTGCCGTCGTCGTCGTGGAACAGCGCGGCGTCGAACCCACGGCCGTGCAGTTTCACCGGATCCGACCAGGGCCCGGCGATGTCGGGCGCGGTCACCAGGAAGTTCTGGGGGTCCCAGTAGCCGCTGGCGAAGCTGGCCACGTCGCTGTAAACGAGGTGAAACTCGCCGTCGTGGTACGTCAGGTCGGGCGCCCACACACCGTTGGAGTCGCCGCAGCCACGCAGGTCGAGCAGGCGGCGGTCGGTGATGATCCCGCCCAGGGTGCGCCAGTTGACGAGGTCGCGCGAGTGGTGCACGCGGACTCCCGGATACCACTCGAAGGTCGAGGTGGCCAGGTAGAAGTCGTCGCCGACGCGCAGGATCGACGGATCCGGGTGGAATCCGGCGAGGACGGGGTTGCGGATCGACCAGGCAGCGGTCGCCACGTCAGCGGTGTCGATCGACACGAGGGCTCCTCTGTGCGGGTTTATGAACTTCCGGAAATTATGCGGTACCAAACCATAGGAAGTCTTCACTACGTTAGTCGGTCTTTTCCCGGCTGGACAGGGGTCTTGACCGCCGCCGAAACAGCTCGTAGCGTGCCGGCCATCGATCGGTAACGCCGACGAAGCATTGAAAGTTCCGGAGATCCAGGTCTGAACCGTGCCGGCTTGGCCGGCGTTTCCGCACCCTCAGTGAGTCCCCGAAGGGATGGATCATGACCACCCACCTCACCCGCCGAACGCTGCTCGGCCTCGCCGGTGCCGGCGCCGGTGCCTACCTGCTCAGCGCGTGCAGCAGCGACGAAGCGTCGAGCGACCCGAACGCGCCGCAGACCATCAACTGGTGGCACATCCAGAACACCGAACCGATGCTGCCCGTGTGGGCCGCGCTGTCGGAGGAGTACAAGGCTGCACACAGCAACGTCACGTTCACCATCCAGCCCCTGGAGAACGAGGCGTTCAAGGCCAAGCTCACCACCGCCACCCAGGCCGGCGACCCGCCGGACCTGTTCCAGTCCTGGGGTGGCGGCGTGCTCAAGCAGCAGGTGGACGCAGGTCTGGTCAAGGACCTCACCGACGACGTGAAGGACCTGGTCAGCGGCATCCTGCCCGCCGCCATGCAGCCGTACACGATCGACGGCAAGATCTACGGCATCCCGTTCGACATCGGGATGGTCGGGTTCTGGTACAACAAGGAACTCTTCACCCGCGCCGGCATCACCGAGACCCCCACCACCTGGAACGGCGTGCTCGACGCGGTCCGCAAGCTCAAGGCCGCAGGCATCACCCCGGTCGCGCTCGCCGGCAAGGACAAGTGGCCGGCCCACTTCTACTGGTCGTACCTGGCCATGCGCATCGGTGGTGTCGACGCGCTGCAGAAGGCCGTGGACAGCAAGAACTTCGACACCCCCGACCTGGTCGCCGCCGGTGAGCGGCTCAAGGAACTCGTCGACCTGCAGCCGTTCCAGAACGGCTTCCTGGGCGCCGAGTACGGCTCGCCCGACGGCCAGGCCGCCACCATGGGCAACGGCAAGGCCGGCATGGAGCTGATGGGGCAGTGGGCGCCGGCGGTGCAGGGGTCAAGCTCCACGAGCAAGAAGGGTCTCGGCGACAAGCTCGGCTTCTTCCCGTTCCCCGCCGTGGACGGCGGCAAGGGCGCCGCGACCGAGGTCTTCGGCGGCGGCAACGGCTTCGCGGTCGGCAAGGACGCTCCGGCGGCCACCATCGACTTCCTGAAGTTCCTGCTCAGCGTCGAGAACCAGAAGCGGTCCGCCCAGACGGGAGCCGTTCTGCCCACGGTCAAGGACGCCACCTCGGCCGTCAGCGACGCCAACAACAAGGTCGTCGCGGAGGCCCTGTCCAAGAACACCGGCTTCCAGCTCTACCTCGACCAGGCGTACGCGCCCGCACTCGGACAGCAGATCAACGACAGCGTCGCGGAGATCATCGCCGGCAAGAAGTCGCCGGCGGCGATCGTCAAGGACATCACGCAGGTGGCAAAGACCGTCTGAACGTGAGCACCCATCCATCCGTAGCTGGCCGTAGAACCCGAGTGGAGCAGGCATGACCAGGCCATCGACCGTGTCGGACAACAGGCGCGGCGACACGGCGACCGATCCGCCGGCGTCGGGGCCGGGCACCGCGCGAAAGCGCGACCGCCAGCCCCGGCCCGGCCGGGGCACCGTCCTCGCTGTTTTCCTGGCGCCGGCCCTGGCGCTGTTCGTACTGCTGGTCCTCGCCCCCATCGTGGTGGCCGGCTACGCCAGTTTCTTCAAGTGGAACGGCTTCGGCCTGCCGGAGAACTTCATCGGGTTGGACAACTACACCCGCGCCTTCGGCGACCCGACGTTCCGCGGCGACCTGTGGCGTGGCCTGGTGCTGGTGGTGCTGTCCCTGGGCGTGCAGCTTCCTGTTGCGCTGGCCCTGGCCATGCTGCTCAACCAGCCACTTCGGGGGCGGGCCGTCTACCGGCTGATCTTCTTCGCCCCGTACGTCCTCTCCGAGGTCACCACGGCCGTCCTGTTCACCCTGGTGTTCTCACCCAACCGAGGGCTCGGGGAGGGCGTCGCCCGGTGGCTGGGCGCCGACGCGGGCACCATCTTCGCCGACCCGGACACCGTGCTGTACGCCGTCTTCATGGTGGTGTCCTGGAAGTACTTCGGCCTCTACATGATGCTCTTCCTGGCAGCCCGGCAGGGCATCCCGAAGGAACTGCACGAGGCGGCGGTGACCGACGGCGCCAGCGCCTGGCAGGCGTTCCGGCATGTCACCCTGCCCCTGCTCGGCCCGACGATCCGCATCAGCATCTTCCTGTCGGTCATCGGCACCATCCAACTGTTCGACATGGTGTGGGTGCTCACCGGTGGCGGGCCGATCCACTCCTCGGAGACGCTGGCCGTCACGATGTACCAGTTCGGCTTCCGGCGCTTCGAGGTCGGCTACGCGAGTGCCATCAGCATCATGATGTTCCTGCTGAGCCTCGTCTTCGCCCTGTTCTACCAACGCATCGTCCTGCGTCGTGACACGGCGGGCGCGATCACCACCCAGGGAGGCCAGTGATGACCGCCATGGCGAGCCGCGCCCAGCGGACCCGCAGCGTCGTGCTGCACCTCGTCTGCATCGCCGTCGGCGTGCTCATCGTCGTGCCGGTGTATTTCGGCGTGCTCGGCGGTTTCAAGGACAACGGCCAGTTGTCCACCAACCCGCTGGGCTGGCCCGACCCGTGGGTGCCGAACTACCTGGAAATCCTGGGCAACGGGGTGTTCTGGCGGCAGCTCGGCAACAGTCTGCTCATCGCCGTGAGCAGCACCCTGATCGTCGTCGGCTCGGCGGCGCTGGCTGCGTTCGTCTTCGCGCGCTACGCCTTCCGGGGTCGGGAGTTCCTGGTGACGTTGTTCGCGATCGGCCTGATGTTCCCGTTCGCGGTGGCCATCCTGCCGCTGTTCGTGCTGTTGCGTAGCGTCGGCCTGCTGGACAACCCGCTCGGTGTCATCCTGCCCCAGGCCGCCTTCGGGCTGCCGATCACCATCATCATCCTGCGCCAGTTCTTCCGGACCATCCCGGCCGAGGTCGAGGAGGCAGCCGTCCTCGACGGGTGCAGCGCCTTCGGTTTCTTCTGGCGGGTCCTGCTGCCGATGGCCCGTCCCGCCCTGGCCACCGTCTCCGTGCTGGCGATCGTGACCAGCTGGAACAACTTCATGCTGCCGCTGGTCGTCTTCAGCGACCAGAGTTGGTGGACCCTGCCCGTCGGGGTCCAGGCGTTCCAGGGCCAGTACGCCGACGACACCGCCCGGGTGCTCGCCTACGTCGTCCTGTCCATGCTTCCGGCACTGGGCTTCTACGCCGTGGCCGAACGGCAGCTCATCGGCGGCCTGACCGGCAGCGTCAAGGGGTGACCGCGAACCGCCGACCGATCTGAACCGTCCCGTCAGAGGAAGAAGGGGACCGTGGGCTCCGACAACGGCCGAAATGTCACAATCGCGATGATCGCACGTCTGGCCGGTGTCTCCGTGCCCACGGTCTCCCGGGTCATCAACGGCCGCTCCGACGTCGCACCCGGGACTCGGGAACGCGTCGAGGCGCTGCTCCACCACCACGGCTACCGACGCCGTACGCAGGCCCGGCGGACCGACGCCGCGCTCATCGACCTGGTCTTCAACGACCTGGACAGCCCCTGGGCCGTGGAGATCATCCGTGGGGTGGAGGACGTGGCCCAGAGCAGCGGCGTCGGCACCGTCGTCTCCGCCATCCACTGGCGCATCACGTCGGCCAAACAATGGCTGGACAACATGCGTACCCGGTCCACCGAGGGGGTCATCTTCGTGACCTCGATGGTGAACCCGCCGTTGCAGGCCGAACTGCGCCGGCTGCACCTCCCGGTGGTCGTCATCGACCCCGCTGGTGTCGACCCGCAGGAGTCACCCACCATCGGCGCCACCAACTGGGCGGGCAGTCTGAGCGCCACCCAGTACCTGATCGGCCTCGGCCACCGCCGGATCGGCTTCATCGCCGGACCACCGCACCTGATGTGCAGCCGGGCCCGGATGGACGGCTACCGCGCCGCGCTCGGCGCCGCCGGCATCCCCGTCGACGAGGCCCTCATCCGACCTGGCAACTTCTATCACGAGGCCGGCTTCACCTCGGGTACGCACCTGCTGGCACTGCCCGACCCGCCCACCGCGATCTTCGCCTCCAGCGACCAGATGGCCCTCGGCGTCTACGAGGCCGTCCGTAAACGGGGCCTGCGGGTGCCCGACGACATCAGCGTGGTCGGCTTCGACGACCTGCCGGAGGTCCGCTGGTGCTCCCCGCCGCTGACGACGATCCGTCAGCCTCTGGCCGAAATGGGCATGCTGGCCGCCCGGACCGTCCTGCGGCTCGCCAGTGGCGAGAAGACCGAGAGCCCGCGCATCGAACTCGCCACCGAGCTCGTCGTCCGCGACAGCGCCCGGCCACCGCGCCCGCCAGGATCCTGATCGACGTACGCCAGTCGAGGCTGGCAGCCGCGTACCCCTTGAGATCGTCGATTCGGCCGTGACATTCTTGGCCGTCGATGATGCCGCGCGCGGGGCTGACCGCCGTCCAATGGGCAGCCGGGACCAGCAATGGTCTCGGGGGACGGTGAGACGAGCGATGGAGCACCGGGAGCCATCCGTCCACGGGTCCGCCCGCCGCGCCGCACCCTGACCGGCTGGGCGACTCACTGTTCTGTCTCCGCGAAGGAACTCCGCCCATGCGTAAACCGAAAGCCCGCACGGCACTCCTGGTGAGCCTGGTGCTCGCCGCGGGCGCGCTCTCCGGCATCACAGCCTCCACCGCCAGCGCGGCGGCCGACCCGGTCGCCGTCACCGTGAACGCCCGCGCGGGGCTGGCCACAGTGCCCGACACGGCACTGGGTGTCAACCACGCCATCTGGGACCAGAACCTTGGTACGGCCGAGACAACGGACCTGCTGCGCGACGCCGGTGTGCAGATGATGCGCTACCCCGGCGGCTCGTACGCCGACATCTACCACTGGAAGGACCACACCGCCCCCGGCGGGTACGTCGCGCCGAACACCGACTTCGACACCTTCATGGCGGCGGTCAAGCGGGCCGGCGCACAGCCGATGATCATCGCGAACTACGGCACCGGCACGCCTGCCGAGGCCGCCGACTGGGTGCGGTACGCCAACGTGACAAAGGGCTACGGCGCGCGGTACTGGACCGTCGGCAACGAGAACTACGGCAACGGGCACTACGGGTCGGCGTGGGAGGCCGACGACCACCCGGACAAGAGCGCGAGCCAGTACGCGCGCCTGGTCGTCGAGTACGCCGACGCGATGAAGGCGGTCGACCCGACCATCAAGGTCGGTGCGGTGCTGACGATGCCGGGCAACTGGCCGGACGGGATCACCGCAGGCAGCGACCCCGGTCCCTGGAACCAGACGGTGCTCTCCATCGCCGGCCCGAAGATCGACTTCGTGGACGTGCACTGGTACCCGGGAGGCACGGCCGCGGAGTCGCTGGCCCGGACCAACCACCTTCCCGACGCGACGTACCTGCTCCGCGAGCAGCTTGCCCGGTACGCGGGCCCGAACGCCGGGCGCATCGGCATCAGCTTCACCGAGTTGAACGTCGACGCGGGCCGCACCACCCAGCCGGCGGCACTCTTCCTCGCCGACGTCTACAGCGGGCTGCTGTCCAGCGGTGTCTTCACCGTCCAGTGGTGGAACGTGCACAACGGCATCGGCACGGTGTCCGAAGTGGCCGGCCAGACCGACTACGGCGACTTCGGGCTCCTGTCCAGCGGCGCCTGCACCGAGGACGGCTCGGTGTGTGAACCGCCCCTGAACACACCGTTCGCGCCGTACCACGGTCTGACAATGATGAAGCTGTTCGCCAAGACGGGCGACCAGTTCGTTCGCGCCGGCACGAGCGACTCGCTGGTCAGCGCGCACGCGGTACGCCGCCCCAACGGTGACCTCGCGGTGCTGCTGATCAACAAGGATCCGGACGCCGCGCACACCGTCGCCATCGACTACGCCGGGTTCACCCCGTCGACCGCCGCGCCGACGGTGTCCACCTTCACCAACGGGGCGACGGGCATCACCACCAGCCAGTCCGGTTCCGCGACCAGTCGGACGCTGCCCGCGTACTCGCTGACCACGCTCGTGTTGCGCCCGGCCGGCGCGACCGCCGGGCGGCCGTCGGCACCGGGCCAGCCCACCGCCAGTGGCGTCACCGACCGCACCGCGACGATCACCTGGCCGGCGGCCACGCCCGGCGGCAGCCCGATCGCCAAATACGAGGTGTACCGGCAGAACGGTGCCGTCAGCGAGCAGCTCGGCGAGACGGCGGGCACCTCGTTCACTGTCGGCAACCTGGTGCCGGGCAGCAGGTACACGGTGAACGTCCTGGCCCGGGACACCGCCGGACGGGTGTCGTGGTCGTCGCCGCCGCTCACCTTCGCCACCGGCAGCCCGACCACGAGCGCCTGCACCGTCCGCTTCACCACCAACAACGACTGGGGCAACGGCTACATCGGGGGAGTCGAGATCACCAACAACGGGACGAAGCCGATCACCGGCTGGACGCTCACCTGGACCTGGCCGACCAGCTGGCAGCAGGTGAGCAGCGGCTGGAGCGCCAACTGGGAGCAGGTCGGCACAGCCGTACGGGTCACCCCGACCGACGACAACCGGCAGATCGCCGCCGGGGCCAGCGTGAGTGCCGGCTTCGTCGGCGCGTACAGCGGCCCGAACGTGCTGCCCACGGCGTTCACAGTGAACGGCACCCTCTGCACGAGCGGCTGACGCCGTGCCGGTGGGCTGACGCCGTGCCGACCGGCTGGCCCGATCCCTCGGGCCAGCCGGTCGCGCCGGGTTCTATTCCTCAGGGCTCGGATCTTGGACAGTTTCCGTTAGCGACTGACGGAAACTGTCCAAGATTCACTTTGTCGGGCGGCGTGGGGGCGGGGTTGGAGTCCAGCCGGCGGCCATGAGGGCGCGACGGACCGTCGCGGCGACCTCGTCGGGGCGGGCGCGGATCCGCCAGGCCGGGAAGCGCAGGATCCGATCGCCGCTGGTCCAGATGTCGTTCTGCCGGCGCATGTCAGCCGCCCAGTGCCGGGCGTCCATGTGGTGCGCACCGTCGATTTCAACCTGCACCCGCCATTCTCGCCAGTACGCATCCAGCCAGCGGTTACGGCCCGCCTCGTCAACCCGATGTTCCTGGAGGTCGGGGGTGGGTAGGCGGTGCCGGCGGCACAGCCGCAGGAAATCGATCTCGGAGAGCGCCTGCGCACCGCCCGCGATGTCGCTCACGGCCTGCCTGATCAGCCGCCGGCGAGGCGCCCGAGGTAGGACGTCGAGCACCGCCCGCAACTCCTCGGGCAGTACCCGACGCTGCTGGCAACCGGCGGCCAGCAGCGCCTGCGCCTCATCCACGCCGGCCGCCCAGCCGGCCGCGTCCACAAGTGCTCTGGCCGTCGTGGTACGCGGTGGACGGGCAAGTTGACGATGAGACTCCGGCAGCACCGACGTGCGATGCACCAGCACCGCTGGCATGTCGATCGGAAGTCGACGCAGGGTGGTTCGCGCGGCACGGCGGTCTGCCGGCACCAGCACATGCAGTGGCTCCCGCCGCAGTCCCCGTACCCCGCCTTCCGCGGCGGCGGTCACCCCAGCCAGCACCGCCTCGGGCCCGGCCGCCAGCACCGCCACCCAAAGCTGCTGGTCGCGGGTCAGTCGGCCGTTGCCGGTCAACAGGATGCCCCGGCAGACCGATCGCCACCGGCCGGAGCGAATCCGCCCCCGCACCTTCCCCTCGCTCAGGAGCCCGGAGACCTGCGCGGTCGTCAGCACGCCCGCCTGCTCGAAGGCGAGCCAGTCGAGTGCGTCGGCGTCATCGGCGGGCAGCATCCCGACAGCCTTCGCCGCGAGCCGCTGCCACGCCACCAGATCTTGGACAGTTCCCGTCATTCGTCGCGCTGCCGTGCCGTCGCGCTGCCGTGCCGTCGCGCTGCCGTGCCGTCGCGCTGCCGTGCCGTCGCGCTGCCGTGCCGTCGCGCTGCCGTGC
>NZ_JBNCKU010000008.1:293961-350484 GCF_049841715.1 Micromonospora sp. DT41
CGTGCCGTCGCGCCGTCGTGCCGCGGCCGCCGGGCTCGCCGGTCTGCGGGCCGCGCTGCCAATCCGGCGTCGTGCCGCCGAACCGCCGCCGGGCCCACCGGTCTCTGGCCGCGCTGCTGATCCGCCGTTGTGCCGCCGGGCCGCCGATTCGCCGTCGTGCCGTCGTGCTCCGGGCTGTCGTGCCGCTGGTCCGCCGGGCCGCCTGGCCATCGTGCCTCCAGATCTTGGACAGTTTCCGTTAGCGGCTAACGGAAACTGTCCAAGATCTCCGGGATTTGGGCGCCGTTGCGGGGGCGCGGGCAACTAGCGGCGGCTAGCGGGCGGACGCCCGGGGGGTGAGGCGTTCGATCGGGTCGGCCGGCGGGGCGGTCGGGTTCAGGGCGGTCGGGTTGCTGTTGGCCTCGGCCTGAAGCGTCGTCAGGTGGGCGAGGAGGACCGCGCGGTCGAACCGGTGGGTGGCGAAGACCGGCGAGCGTGGCCAGGCGATGCCACACGTCGTCGGCGTGCGGACTCCAAGGACTCTAAGGACTCCAAGGACCCCGAAAGCAAGAGCCCGGCCTCCTGGCAAGCGTCGTCGCCGAGGTCGCCCGGCGGTCATGGATCCCGCCAGATCCCTACACCACGCGATGCTGACCCCAGATCGCGCGGAAGCGCCCGCCCCCCAGGTCGAGGGGCGGGCGCTTCGCGTCAGCCCACCACTGATCGCAGCGGCACCTGGGCGTCGCGCAGGGCGCGTACCAGGTTGGCGAGGAACGGGTGTTCGTCGACCTGGCGTCCCTCCGGGTTCGGGATCACGACGTACACCGAGCCGTTCTTCGCGGACATCTTCGCGTCGGTGGTGAAGCGTTCGACGATGGCCTGGGCGCGCGGCAGGTCCGCGGCCGCGACCTGGATGGTGATGGGCCGCCACCCGCCGCCCAGGTCCGCCGTTACGGGCGCGGCGGCGGCGTTGGCCCGCGCCGGGTCGACCCCGGTCGAGCGCCGGGCGTCCGGCGTGGTCGCGCCCGCCGGGTAGAGCAGCGCGTTGGCCACCAGGTGCAGACCATTTTCGTTGTACGCCCGGAACAGCGGGTTGAACGCGAACAGCACCGCCCGACCCGCGCCGGTCGGTTCGTCGACGACGGCTGCCGTGCCCTTGAGGGTGTCCGCGCCCACTGTGTAGCCGTTAGCCCAGAACGTGTCGCCCGTCGGGTAGGTGAGCACGTTCGTCCCGGTGGTGCTCGGGTTGAGGATCGGGTCGCTGTTGTTGAACTCGAAGTCCTCGGCGGGACGGCCCAGGGCGACAGGGCTGTCGCGGTCGACGTCGACCCGCAGGTGTGAGCCGATCACCAGGTAGTCGGCCGGTTTGGGCTTCTCGGTGGTGGACGTGAGCCCGGCCGCGCGGGCCATCCGTGTGCCCTCGTTGCGCAGTCCGATGTAGGTGTGGCCCTGCGCGATCCAGTCGCGCAGGTTTGCCTGCCCGGTGGCGGTGAGCCCGCCGGTGGCGTTGCTGCCGTCGGGCACCAGCAGCACGGTACGGCCGGTGAACGCCTCGGTGTTGTCGTTGATGTCGGCGGTGGTGACCGGCTTCAGGTCCAGGCCCCACCGCTTGCCGAGCACGTACCGGGCCTCGCCGTGCGAGCCCGACGTGGTGGAGATGCCGGTGCCCTGGAACAGTCCGACGTCGGGCAGGCTGAGTCGGGTGCCGGTGGGCCGCCCGGCCGGTGTCAGGGTGACACCGAGCGACCGGGCCAGGTCGTCGACGCTCCGGCTCACCTTCGACGCCGCGATGGCCACAGTGTTCGTCGTGAGGTCCCGCACGAGGGGTACGCCACGGCCGAGCACTGTGAAGGTGAACTCCGCAGCGGCAGCCGAGTCCAGCTTGTACGTGTACGAGCCCCACGGCCACGCCAGCCCGGACCGGCCGCCGGAGACCTTGCGGACGAGCTGCGCCTTGGGCCGGACGGTGTCGCCGGTGTAGAGGGTGGACACGCCCATCAGCAGCGGGTTGCTCCAGGACGACACGTCGTAGAAGTACGGGAACGGCACGTACGGGTCCTCGCCCATGATCGCCTGGATCCAGTGTTTCTGCGGCTGGTCCATCGGGATCCAGTACGCGCCCTCGGGCACTGTCACGTTCGTGGCGCTGCGGCCGCCGAAGATCCGGGCGTTGGGTACGCGGGTCGGCTTCTGCACCTCGTAGACCTCGACGTCCATCCGGCGTAGCCGCTCGACGAGCTGCCGGACGTCGGCGAGCTGCCGGTCGGGCAGCAGGAAGTACGAGCGGATCGTGATGTCCGGTACCGGGAACTGGACCTCGTTTGTGGGCTGCACGACCTCGTTGGGCTCCAGCGTGCCCGCCCTGCCCTGGGCCAGCGCGTCGGTCCAGATGTCGAAGTAGCCGCTGAGCACCTCGCGCTTGTTGGCGGCGGCCCAGCCGAGCGTCGACCACTGGGTGTGGAACTGCTGCTGCACCCGGTCGGCGACGGCGGAAGCGCTGCCCTTCTCGTACGTCATGCCGGCCGCGCCGAAGCCGGTGGTCGGCACGGTGTCGCCGTAGCCCATGAAGAACATGTCGTACGTGTCGTAGTTGAAGTAGCACTCGGTCGTGACGGTGTCGTCGCAGGCGCCGTTGTAGCCGAAGCCGGCCTTGTTCGCCTCGCCGATCCGGTTGATCCAGTCCACTGCCTCACCGGCGATCTCGTGGTGGATCGGGTCGGCGTTGGGCGGGAAGAAGTACTGCCTGCCGCCCATCTCGTGGGCGTCGATGAACACCTGCGGCGGGTAGCGGCGCAGCAGTTCGAGCTTGCCGTCGGTCTCCTGCTGGGTGCGGGCGAACCAGTCCCGGTTCATGTCGAAGCCGAACTCGTTCTGCCGCCGGGTCGCGTCGCGGCCGTCCGGGTTCTGCGTCGGCACGATGATGGTGACCAGGTTGTCGTTGCGTTTGGCAACGTCGCAGGACAGGCCGGCGGCCAGCTCGTACAGCGTCTTGAGGGCGGCGTCGGTGCCGCTCTTCTCGCCGCCGTGCACGTTGGCGGTGACCCAGACGATGGCCGGGCTGTCCTTCGCCGTCTTGGCGGCCGTGCGCGCGCTGGTCCGGCGGGGATCCCGCAGGTCGCGTACGTCGTCGGCGATCGCACGCAGCGCGGCCGGCTTGACGTGGCGCTCGTTTGACACCACCGCGTACGGCAGCGGTTGCCCGAGCACGCTTGTGGCCATCACGCCCGTGACGACCCGGTCCGAGGCGTTGTCCACCGCCGCGAGGTAGCTGCGGACCTCGCCGTTGGTGACGACCCGCTCCTGGCCGACGCCGAGGGGGAAACCGAGCACGGCCTCCGGGGCGGGAACGGTGCTCAACCGCGCGCCCGGGTCGTTGCTGCACGGGGTGGGCCGGGCGGCGGCGCTCGCGGCCGGTGTGCCGCCGAGCAGGGGAGTCATGCCGAGCAGGAGGGCGATAGTGGCGGCGCTCGCGAGCCGCCTCGGTGGGACCGACCGGAACTGGCGCATCGATGGGGCCATGTCTCGTGTTTCCCCTCTCGGGAACAGCCTCGCAGTGGCCGGAGCCTATGAAGCGTCGATACCGTGGTCAAGGCCCGATCGACATCGGTGACTGGGTGGGATGCCGGTGTCCGGGCCGGCTGGCAGGATGACGGGAGTGACGGGGCTGCGCCGATCACTCCGCTGCCGAGGAGGAGAACGTTGCCGGATTCGATCACACTCGCGCTGCACTCGGATCGTCCGGTGGCCGACGCGCAGCGGTCGCTGGCGTCCTGGTTGCGCGCCGACGACCGGCTGCACGGGACGGTCACCACTGCCGCAACCGACACGGAGGAGGAGGCGTCTGTTCTGCTGGTGGCGGTCGGCGACGCCGGCGCGGCAATGGTGCTGGTCCAAGCGCTCGCCGGTTGGTTGACCCATCGCCGCGACGACGTGACTGTGACGCTGACTGGTCCCGCCGGGTGGTCGGCCGAGTTGGACGTACCCCGGGCTCGTGACATGGGCCAGGTGACGGCGCTCGTCGAGGCCGCGGTGTGCGCGGTGGCCGCCCGGTAGTCGGCCCGCCACCGGCCGGGAACCGGTCGGCGACGGGCCAGGAGCGCGGTACGCCTACCAGGTGGTCAGGCCGAGGCCGATCGTCTTGGTCAGCGTGGCGTTGTCGTCGTCGCCGTCCAGCGACCACATCATGGCGCCGGCCAGACCCGCCTGCCTGATGTAGAGCGTCTTCTGCAGTACGACAGCCGGGTCGTCGTACGTCCAGAAGGTAGTGCCGTCGAACAGCCAGGCGTGCCCGGAGCGCAGGTCGCGGTGCACTGTGTAGCCCTTGCCGGCGAGGGTCTTGAGCTGCTTGTAGTCCTCGTAGCCGGCCTCGAAGGTGGCCGGCGCCGGGCCGGTGGCCGGCTGGAAGAGGCCGTTGCCGCCGCCGGTGACGCCCGTCCAACCCCGGCCGTAGTACGGGATGCCCAGGACGAGCTTGTTGCGGGGCGCGCCACGGGCGATCCAGCCGTCGATGGCCACCTCGGCGGAGAAGTCCGGGTTGTCCGGGGCGCCCCGGGGTACGCGCAGCGCCGACTGTTGGTTGGTCACCGCGTCCCAACTGCCGTGGAAGTCGTAGCCCTGCACTGTGGCGAAGTCCAGGTACTTGAAGATCTTGCGGCCCTCGTAGCCGGCGTCCATTGTCGCCGGGTTGGCCGGCAGGAACGCGGTGAGCGGGTGGTGCGCGCGGGTCGTGCGCCCGTACGCGTCGAGTTGCCTGCGGAACTCGGCGAGCAGCTTCGTGAAGTTCTCCCGGTCCTCGGGGCGGATGACGTTGCCGGGCTCGCCCTCCCAGTTCGGCCACTCCCAGTCGAGGTCGACGCCGTCGAAGACGCCTGCCGCGGCTCCCGGGCTGCCCGGCAGGTTGCCCTTGAGGTAGATGTCGATGCAGGACGCGACGAACGCCTTGCGGGAGGCGTCGGTGCGGGCGGCGTTGGAGAAGTACGTCGACCAGCTCCACCCGCCCAGCGAGATCAGCACCTTCAGTTTGGGGTGCTTGGCCTTCAGCTTGGCCAGCTGGCCGAAGTTGCCGTTGAGCGCCTGACCGGGGGCGTCGGCGATCCCGTCGACGCTCTCCTCGGCGGGCACCGGTCGCTGGTAGTCGGCCCACGCGTCGCCCTCGCCCGGCCCGCCGTCCACATAGCAGCGTCCGTCCTCGCTGACGTTGCCGAAGGCGTAGTTGACGTGGGTGAGGCGGCTGGCCGCCCCGGAGGTGTCGAGCTTCTTGACCGGGAAGGCGCGGCCGTAGATGCCCCACTGGGTGAAGTAGCCGACCCGGTGGTAGCCGGCGCGGTCGGGTTTGGCGCCCGCACCCGCAGCGGCGCTCGCGGCGGTGGGCGGGGCGGCGGTGATCAGCAGGGTCGCCAGGGCGACGACTGCTGTGAGACGGCGGTGGCGCAACTGTCGCATCGGCACACTCCCACGGGGCATCAAGCACAATTAGTAAAGAGACTTATCTGATTGATGAAGTTAAGCCGATCACCGTCAACGGTCAAGAGCGGCCAGCCCCATGGGGGATTGTGACGGCGTTACCTGGTGGTAACGATGTTGTGCCATGGACTCAGCCCTGACATTGATCGGCCTGCCCATCGCCCTCGGCATCATCATGCTCGGTCTGGGTCTCGGGCTGACCGTCGAGGACTTCCGCCGGGTGGCCCAGCATCCGAGAGCCGCAGTCATCGCGCTGGTGTGCCAGGTGCTGGTGCTGCCGGCGATCTGCTTCGGCCTCGTCCTCGCCTTCGGCCTGGCGCCGGAGCTGGCCGTCGGCATGATGCTGCTGGCCGCGTCCCCGGGCGGCACGACCGCCAACCTCTACAGCCACCTGTTCGGAGGGCACGTCGCCCTGAACATCACACTGACCGCCATCAACTCGGTGCTCGCCGCGTTCACCCTGCCGATCCTTGTCAACCTGTCGGCGGCGTACTTCCTGCCCGACGGGCGCAGCATCGGCCTACAGTTCGACAAGGTCCTCCAGGTCTTCGCCATCGTGCTCATCCCGGTCGCGATCGGCATGCTCATCCGGGCCCGGGTGCCGCAGGTCGCCGAGCGGTTGAACCGCCCGGTCCGGATCCTCTCCGTCGTCGTGCTCGTCGCGGTGATCGCCGGGGCCGTGCTCGGTGAACGCGAGAACATCGCCGACTACTTCGTCTCCGTGGGCCTGGCCGTCCTCGCGTTCAACCTGCTGAGCCTCGCGATCGGTTACGGGGTGCCCCGGCTGGCCGGCGTCGACCGGAGGGCCGCGACGGCAGCCGGATTCGAGATCGGCATCCACAACAGCACACTTGCCATCACGATCGCGCTCAGCCCGGCGTTGCTCGACAGCACCCAGATGGCGATCCCGGGCGCCGTCTACGGCATCGTCATGTTCTTCACCGCGGCGGCCTTCGGCTACCTGGTGACCCGCGTCGGCGCCCGCTCCACAAGCGCGGTGACGCCGTGACGGCGGGGTCAGCCGTGTGACGCCCTGACGGGCGCCGTCAGCCGACCTGGTCGTTGTCCTTGAGCGCGCCCCAGCCGTGCCAGCGGTCGATCTCGATGAGGGCGCTGACCCGGTCGCGTTCCCGGCGGGGGTACGCGTCGCCGGTGTAGTGTCGCGCCAGCCTGTCGATGTCGGCGAGGCCCTCGTCGTCGCGCAGTTCGGCGACGCGCCCGATGATGCTGAGGTGCGTGTACCAACCGGCCTCGTCCAGCACCGTGAGGGAGACCCGGGGGTCGTTGCGGATATGGCCCAGCCGGCGGCGGCTCGCGTCCATGTTCACCAGGATCCGGCCGTCGTCCCACAGGTACCAGGTGGCGGCGGACACCGGCTGGCCACCTGCCTGGAGCGTCGTCATGACAGCCGGGTTCGGCTTCTGGAGCATGGCGACAGCGGCCTCGGGAAGCGGTGGCTTGGACATGAAGTCTCCTCCTCGCGTGAGCGTTACCCCTGCACGTTACGCATCCAAGGGCGCCGTGCACGCCGGGACGCGCGTCAACGGGCGGGTCGCCACGAGGTCGATCGAGCCGCCGCCGGGGAATCTCAGCGAAGCTCCTGGATGCGGACCATGTTGCCGGCGGGGTCGCGGAAGGCGCAGTCACGGATGCCGTACGGCTGGTCGGTCGGTTCCTGGACGACCTCGGCGTCGCGGGCCTGCACCTTCTCGAACGTGTCGTCGAGGTTGCGGGTGGCCAGCAGGATCCAGCCGTAGGTGCCCTTGGCCATCATCTCGGAGATCATGCGCCGCTCGTCCTCGGTGAGCCCCGGGTCGGCTGTCGGCGGGGCCAGGAGGATCGACGTGTCGGGCTGCCCGACGGGGCCGACGGTGATCCACCGCATGGTGCCCTGCCCGACGTCGGTGCGGACCTCGAAGCCGAGCACGTCGCGGTAGAAGACCAGCGACTCCTCGGGGTCGACGTGGGGAAGAACTGTCGTGTGAATGGTGATGTCCATGGCGATGATGCTAGGGACGGCGCACCGTCGCGTACTTCTCGATTCCTGACCGATCCGGCGAACGGGGGCGGCCTCCGGCTACCGGGTGACCCGTGTCGGCGCCCGCTCCGCCACCGCCGTGACGCCCTGACGGGCAGGTGTCAGCTGACCTGGGCGCGGGGGCCCTCGTCCAGTCGCAGCTCGACGACACGCCCCGGTGACGCTGAGATGGGTGTACCAGCCGGCCTCGTCCAGCACGGTGAAGAGGACTCGGGGATCGTTGCGGACGTGCCCAGCCGGCGACGGGACTCGTCCATGTTCACCAGGATCCGGCCGTCGTCCCACAGGTATCAGGTGGCGGCGGACGCCGGCCAATCAACAGCCGGGTTCGGCTTCTGGTGCATGACGACCGCGGCCTCGAAATTGCAGAGTTGGATTGCGTGGGCCGGTAGTAGCCCTCCCGGGTCGACTCGGGGCACTCGGGCGGCAGCTCGGTTGGTCGAAGCCGTCCGTCCGGAGGATCCCGACCGACTGAGTCGCTGCCTACGTTTAGTCAGCCCGTGACCGATTGGCGGGCGCTGACCAATTTCTGCCGACGCATCACTGGTCGCCGGCTCGAAAGCGGGCCGGCAGCGCCCGGAAGGGCGGGCTACGTCGCCGGCTCGGACCCCTTCGCTGCCGCAGCTTTCGGGGCAGCAGAGGGGGAGTGAAGCTATGGGAACGCGGGCGTTACCCCCGAATGTCGCCGCAGCATCCGACGTGATCGCACAACGGGGGCCGCTCACGCCCGATGAAATCGCCGACGCCCTTCGGGAAAGTGGCATCGTGCTGCCCGCGGCGCGGTTGGCGAAACTGCCGGAGCGCTTTCCATCGGCGTTCGTCATCGACGACCACGACCGACTGAGCCATCCACCTCGGCCGTCCGGCTCAGCCGGCCCGGATGCGGCGTCTGCAACAGCACAAGTCGTAGACGAGGCAGGCTTTGCATGGAACAGGGTTGACCCTCCAGCAGCGACGCTGCTGGAGGATCTCGTCGTCGTGGTGCCGGGGACGTCGGCGCACCAGCAGGCGGAACTGGCAGTCGTACGGATGCGGGGTGGTGAGGCGCGGATTTTCAGCGCGAGTCCGAACCGGTCCGATGACATTCGTGATTTCCTCGTCGGAGCTGCGGGCCTGGTCGGATACTGCCTGAACGGTGATCGCTGGTCGCACCTACCAGGCGAAATCGACCGCTGCCTGCCTGATCTCCGAGCTGATCTGCGGATACTGGCGCTGCTTCATGAGCCCAATCGACCGACCAGTCGAATGAGCGAGATGTGCGCGGTTTTCGGTGTCGAGCAGGGGAACGGCGATCCGCTGGGCGACGCCCTTGCCCTCGCCGCGTGTCTGCGTGTTCTGGTCAGCCGGATCGACGGCTCTGACGCGTCGTGGCAGGTTGCGCGGGCCTGTCTCGTCGCGGGCGGATCGGACCTTGCTCGATTGTTGCCGGAGGCACCGATGCCGGTGAACATCCGGGACGTACTCTCCTGCGCCCCTGACCCCCTGCTCGAGCCGGTCGGAGGGGCCCAATCCGGTACGGCCGCAGACGCGGTACGTCAGGTGTTCAGCCAATTGGGTGAGCGTGGCTACGCGGCCCGGCCGTCGCAGCGGGAAATGGCCGGGGCGGTGGCTGAGGTGCTCGACGCGGGTGGTCTACTCGCGGTCGAAGCGCCCACCGGCACGGGCAAGTCCCTGGCTTATCTGACGCCGGCCGGACGACAAGCCCGTCCTGGTCGGCCTGTCGTGGTCGCCACCGCAACGAAGGTCCTCCAGCAGCAACTGCGGCGCGATGTGACTCGGCTTCGAGCCGAAGGTCTGTTCCGTGCCCCGTTCCGTCAGCTCTTCGGGGTATCCAACTACCTCTGCTCGCGGGAGATCGCCTCCGCTCTGGAGTCGTCGGATGAGAGCGCCGGCACTGACCACTGGATGGCGCTGGCCGTCGCTGTCCGAGCGCTCGCCGTCGGTGAGACGGGGGTGTGGGATGACGTCGCGGACGCGGATGTCGCCGGCGGGCGCCCCGCCTACCAGGGCTTGCGGGACACCCTGCGTACCGACGCCGGGTCCTGCGAACGTTATGAATGTTCCTGGGCAGACCGGTGCCCGTTGTTCACAAGACTCGCCGGGATGCGGGAACGGCCCGGTGTTGTCGCTGTCAATCATGCCCTGATCGCAACTTGGGCGAAGCTCGCTCAGCAAGGTCAGCGGAGCCCTGGGGACGTTCTCGCCGAGGGCCACGGTGACGTCATCTTCGACGAGGCACACGAGCTGGAAGAATCGCTGACGGCCGCGTGGACGGAGGTCGTCGGCCGGCGCGAGCTTATCGGCATGGCGGCGAGGCTCGACGGCAGGAACGGACTCGACCGGCACCTGCGCCGGCTCGCCGCTGCCGGAACCGACCTGCGCCGAGAGCGGGCCATGCCGGTCATGGCTCGACAGTTGCGGCAGGACTGCGATCGGTTGACCGGCGCAGTGCAGCAGTATCTGCACGAGTACGGCGGCGTGAACCGCTCCGCAGTCCCGCAGCTGGGGGTGGTATACAGCCGAACTGAGTATCGGCAGCTCATCGAGGAGGTGCGGCAGACCAACCGCAGTTTGCGGGAACTGGGGACCGAGCTGACCGCGCTTGAGACGGGCGCCAGGGCGCAAATCCCCGAGGCGAGCGGCCGCGCACGGCTGCTGCTCAAGGGCCTGCTGGTTCGCGTCACTGGCCTGGCTCGCTCCGTCGGGAACGCCGGCGAGGTGCTCGGGCGGCTCAGGGACCTGCCCGACGAGCATCTCTGGGTCTACCGGCTCTCGGGCCAACCAGGCACCGACACGGACCCTGCAACGAGCGCCGAGACTACTCCCACCACGGTGTCAGCGGATCAGATTACCCAGACTGAATGGACCTTCGAGTGCATTCCGGTCGACGTCGGTCCGGCATTCGCGGACGGCATTGTCCGACCGGCCCGCAGCGTCACCCTGACCAGCGCGACCTTGACGACCGGTGACAGTTTCGACTATCTGAGTGACCGGCTGGGGATTCGGGTGGAACGGGGCAGCGGCGAGCCAGGTGTCTTCGACGGACGACAGCTGCGCAGCCCTTTCGACTACGCCACCCAGTCCGCCGTCGTCCTCACCAGCCACCTGCCTGTACCCGTGCCGGGCCAGGAACGGGAGTTCGTCGAGGAGTTCGCCCGCGACCAGGTCGGTCTGCTGTCGTTGACCGGCGGCCGCTCGATGACGCTGTTCGCCGCGCGTCGTCGGATGGAAGCCGTGGCCGGCCTCGTACGGCAGCGCTCGGAGCCGCTGGCCGAGCGGGGCGTGCACCTGCTTGTGCAGGGCGAGGCCGGCCGGGCCGAGATTGCCGCCCGGTTCCGGTCAGAGCCGGGGAGCGTTGTGTACGGTCTGCGGTCCTACTGGCAGGGCTTCGACGCGCCAGGTGAGACGCTCAGTTACCTGATCATCGAGAAACCGCCGTACCCGCATCCCGACGACGCAGTGGTCAGTGCCCGGGCCCGTGCCATCGCCGACCGGGGTGGCGATCCATTCCTGGACTACCTCGTACCCAAGACCGCAGTGCAGCTTGCGCAGGGTTTCGGTCGCCTGATTCGCAGCGAGACCGACCGGGGTGTCGCGCTGATCTGCGACCGGCGGATGCAGTCACCCGGCAGCGCCAACCGGATTCTCCTCTCCTCCCTGCCCGGGCCCGCGATTCACCACGCGGTCGACCGCGACGACGCTTGGCGCTTCGCCGTGCAGTTCGTCACTGGTGAGCAGCCAGATCTCACAGCCGCGTTGTCTCTCGCTCGCAGTGACATGGACGCCACGCTGGAACGACTGCGTCTGGCGCCTGGAGAGGACCCGGAACCGAAACTGCGCGAGGGGGCACGGCTGCTCTTCGGGGTACACGAGCTGCGCGATCCGCAGTTGCAGCTGATGCGGGCTCACCTGGCAGGCGACGACACCGTCGGTGTCCTGCCGACCGGCACCGGCAAGTCGCTCTGCTTTCAGCTTCCCGCCCTCTTGCGCCCGGAGGACCGGGCGACGGTGGTGGTCAGTCCGCTCGTCGCACTGATCAAGGACCAATTGGATGACCTTCGAGGTCGCCGAGGGCTTCGGGGCGTCCAGGGCATCACCGGCAACACCCCTGCCGCCGTTCGCAACGAAATCCTGCGGGACCTGGCGGCGGGAAAGATTCGTCTGCTTTATGTCTCGCCAGAGCGGCTGGTGCGGGATCCGGTGCTGAGGGTGGCGCTGGAGCGGCAGCACCTGGCCGGCCTCGTGGTTGACGAGGCGCACTGCGTGAGTGACTGGGGGCACGACTTCCGGCCCGAGTTCCGACGAGTGTCGCGGGCGGTGGCGCACCTGGGCCGAGCTCCACGGATGGCGTTGACAGCCACGGCCACAGAGCCGGTCTTGCAGGACATTATCGGCACCCTGGAACTCGTTGACCCGGTGGTCGTCACCCGACCTGCCGATCGCCCGAATCTCCGCTTCCAGGTGACCAAGGTGGGTGGTGAACGGGAGCGGGCCCGCGAACTGCTGAGGATCGCGACGGCGATGGGACCGTCCCCGGGCATCGTGTACGCCTCGCGGCGCGCAGTCACCGAGGAGGTGGCCGCTCTGCTGCGTCGCGCGGGCATCCGGGCCCGGCACTATCACGCGGGAATGGTGCCGGAGCAGCGCGAGGCCGTCCAGGACGACTTCCTCGCCGGCACCACCCAGGTCATCGTCGCCACCAAAGCATTCGGGATGGGCGTCAACAAACCTGACGTCGGATGGGTGGCGCACTACGACCTACCCGAGTCGCTCGACGCGTACGTGCAGGAGGCAGGTCGCGCCGCGCGCTCCGCCGATCTGCACGGCCAGTGCGTGTTGTTGTACGGCCAGGGCGACATCGCCCGCCGCCGCGCTCAGGTGGCCGACACGACTGAGGGGCACCGGTTGGCGCAGGCCCGACGCGCATTGAGCCTGTTGCTGACCCAACGTCGCCGTGGCGCTGACGTGGTGTTCGATCCGGAGGAACTGGCCGAAGCGGTCGCGGTCGAGCCGGACGAGCTCAACGTTCTGCTGGGCTGGCTGGAGCGTGCCGGCGCGGTGGAACAGCTTCCGGACTGCTCGGCCCGGGGCACGGTCCACGTCGGTGTTCGGGAACCGGCGGACCAAGGGGAGCGACGCCGATTCCGCGAGTTGTCCGTGCTGCTGAAGCTGCGCCCACAGGTGGGCAGCCGGATCGACTTCGATCGGCTTGAGGCGGACCACGGTGTCGACCCCGACGCGTTGGAACGCGATCTCGTGGCTTGGTCGCTCGACCGGCTCATCACCTTCTCGTCGTCGCAGCGGTACCGCCGGCTGCGAGTGCGCAGCCGGCAGTTGGACACCGCGGTGTTGCAACGGGAGGTTCGGCGATGGAACCTCTGGCAGCGGCGGCAGCTCGAAGCGATGCTTTCGTACCTCGGTAGCGGGTGCCGCCGTGCCGCTATGGTCGCCTACTTCGGCTTTCCGTCGTACTCGTGCGGTGCTGAGCACGACGCCTGTGACGGCTGCGGGGGGACATCTCCGTGGCACGACCTTCCCGCGTCGGCGGTGCCTGACCCCGAGCAGTTGGTCAACGTCGAGCTGACGGTTCTGCAGGCTGTGGGATGGGCCTCGACCCTGCGCACCGGTCGCTACGGCGCGGTCGGGTTGAAAGCCGCGGTCCTCGGCGCGGAAGTCCTGGCCGGTGGACAGCCCATCGGGGCTGGCCTGCGTCGTTGCCCTCAGTTCGGTGCGCTGCGCCACGTGCGGGGCGCCGACCGCCGCTGGGACGAGGCGACTGACCGGCTCGTCGGTGCTGGCTTGCTCGTCCGCGATCAGATCGAGCGGGATAGCAGGAGTTACACAAGTCTGGCTGTCACCGATGCCGGGCGGGAACGGTTGGGAGGCCGGCATGGGTGAGGTGGCAAGTGTCGAGAGGGTCATCAACGCCGAGATGCTGGAGAGCGGCGAGATCTCTCTCGGCCCGGTCGAGAGTGCCCGCTTGGGTCTGGCGAACCAACTGATGGACCTGGCGCTGGTGGTGGAGGAGGAGTCCCTGCCGGTGACCTGGGTTGCGGGTCGGCGGCGGCTCGCTGGTGAGACGTTGGCCGACTACCTACAGGACACCGCTCGGATCGGTGGCCTGCTGAGGCTCGAACGGCGGGGCAGCGAAGCCATCCGCCTCGTCGTGGTCTCGCCGGGGACCCGGCTGTCCGTGACCACGCGCCCGCCGGGCGTGGCGGGGACACCGGGTGCGGCCCCGGTAGCCCGGGGAGCCGCCGCCGCGCGCGCCGACACTCGTCCGCAGCGGCGGGGGAGCACCGGCGGCCGCTACCGGTTGCGTCAGCGCGAGGAATACGCCTGGCAGGGCGACATCGGCTTCCTTCGAAGCGCTCGCACACACATGACCGGAGCCCTGCGCAATCGGGGATGGGATCCCGCCGATGCTGTGCGGATGCGGCTCGAGGGAGAGCGCCTGGCTACTCTCGACCAGTTCGACGAGCTGCTCGCCATCGATGCCGCGCACATCGAACACATGCCACACCAGGAGGGCGCGGCCCGCACCGTGCTGACCCGGATGGGTGGCCGCGGCATCCTTGCTGACGAAGTGGGCCTCGGCAAGACCGTGGAGGCCGGTCTCGTTCTCAAGGAGTTGATACTGCGTGGCCTCGCACAGCGCGTCCTGATCGTCTGCCCGGCACCGCTGCGGGACCAGTGGCGTGACGAGCTGCGGGAAAAGTTCGACGAGGACTTCACCGTGGTAGCCAGCGGACAGGACGCCCGTGCCTTCAGGCAGGACCGGATCATCATGACCCTGCAACTGGTGCTGCGGAACGTCGAGCGTCTGGGTGAGGGCTTCGACTTGGTGATCGTGGACGAGGCGCACCGTCTCGCGGGCGCCGGCGCTCGCAAGACCCGGGAGATCATCGGAGATCTGGTCGCCAAGGCACCCCGGGTCCTGTTCCTCTCCGCCACTCCGGTGCAGAACAACCTGCTCGAGCTCTACCGCTTGGTGGAGCTGCTCCGACCGGGCACCTTCGACTCCGAACGTGACTTCGCCCGCCGGTTCGTTGACGGCCGCGACCCGCGCAAGCCGGTCAACGCGGCGGAGTTGCGGAAGCTGATCAGCAGCGTGGTCGTCCGCACCACCCGTCAGCAGGCCGGCGTCGACCGGGTGCACCGGATGCCCCCACAGGATCACGGGGTGCAGCTGACCCTCCCCGAACGCCAGCTCTACGACCTGCTCCTGCACACCCTGAGGCACCGGATGACGGGCCCGGGTGACACCATGCGGCGACGGCAACTCGCCCTGCGGCTCACCGCCTCGCCCCAGGCGGTCTCCCGCAGTGCCCTGCGAATGGCCGAGCGTGAGGCGGATCGAGGGCTGAGGGAGACCTTGACCGAGATTGGTCATCTCGCCGGCGACATCCGGCACACCTCCCGCGAACAGGTCGCTCTGAACGTGGTCCGCCAGTGGCTCGATGAACATGGTCGCGTCCTCGTCTTCACCCAGCATACCGACACGCTTGGCGGCATCCTCCGACTGCTCGACGCCGACGGCATCACCGCGGCACCGTTTCACGGCGGTATGAGCCACGCCGCTCGTGGCGCCTCAGTCGCCGACTTCAAGTCGGGACGCGCGCAGGTCCTGGTCTCGACCGATGCTGGAGCCGAGGGGCAGAACCTGCAGGTCAGCAACTGCGTGCTCAACTACGATCTGCCATGGAACCCGATGCGGGTCGAGCAGCGGATTGGTCGGGTCCACCGGCTTACCCAGACTCGTGATGTCCATATCGCCAACCTCTTCGCCCGCAACACCCTCGATGAGTCCGTCTACCGGCTCCTGCACGACAAACTCGCCATGTTCGAGCTGCTCTTCGGGCAGGTCGTGACCGTTCTCGGCGAGTTGGAGGGCACGCAGGACTCCAGCATGGAGCACAGGGTGCTACAGGCGTTGTACGCAAACAGCGACGCCACGATGCAGCGGCGGCTGGATGAGTTGGGCAGCCAACTCGAACACGCGCGCAGTCGAGCGATGACCATGATGGCCGCGGACGCCGGGCTCAGCGACTGGCTTGCGCAACGTCAGGAGGAACGGCGTAAGCGTGAGGCTCAGCCGCAGGCCCGCGAGTTGCTGCCGCAACTCGCGGAGCGGCCGCGCCGTCGGCAGAAGGACCTCGAGCAGTTCGTCCGGCGTTTCCTAGGGTTGGCGGGAGCGACCCTGAGTCATCCCTCGGAGGGTTTCACCGTCGCCTCGCTGCCTCCGGACCTGGCCGCCGCTTTCGGAGGCCGTACCGAACTATTCCTCGCCTTCACCAACGCCGCGCTAGATCATCACCCCGAGGCGCAGCTCTGCGTCGTCGGTTCGGAACTCTTCGACGAACTGTTGGAGGTTCTGCGGGATCGGGGTGACCTGGCCGGGACCGAGGCGGTTCTACCGGATCTGCACCAACGCGCGGTGATTCGACATGCGGCGGACGTACAGCTGGTCAAGCGGCGGGTGGAGCCCGACGAGGGCTGGTCGGCCCGGGCCACCTACCGGGTACAGGAGGGCGCCACCAGCGGCAATCAGCAGCTCATCACCGTCGATGTCGGTGCCCAGGTACGCGTCGACGAGAGCCGCTCGCCCCTGCCCGACGGGGCACCCCTGCCCACCGCTCTGCCCGAGCGGGCAGTGTTGGACGCTGTCGATCAGCAGGCCGTCGTCCACCTGCGGCAGCATCTGCGGGAGGTGCGGCAGGCCGAGGATCGGAGCCGCAAGGAGGCCCAGGAGACCCTGGTCGCGAACCTGGAGAAGCAACTCGGGACGGCACAGAAGTCCTTCCGCAAGCACAAAAACACGCAGACGTACCTCCAGTTGATGGAGTGGGAACGGCAACTCGAACGCGCTATCGAGGCCGCCCGGCGGCCGGCCCCTCCGGTGGCCGACACCGAGCTTCGAGCGGAACTGCTCACTCTGGAAATGCACGGCTCCGACCGGCTCATGGTGGTGGAGAGCTGGCAGCACGACAGCGGCATCACCCGGGAGATCAGGTATGCGTGGACCGGCAACCTCGCCGACCACGCCCCGATCTGCGAGGCGACCGGTGCCGCGCTGAACACGCTCGCCCTGTGCGGCGGTGCGCACGTCGTCGACGGCGCGGCGTTGCACGGCTGCCAGGTGTGCGCGACCGAATGGTGCGGTGCCTGCGGACCGACCCGCGCCGTGCAGGCCTGCGCAGGCTGTGGTCGCGAAGCCTGCGCCACCTGCCGGCACAGCGGAGCGCTGTGCAACGGCTGCGCTCGGCCGGACCGCGCCACAGAACTGGATACCGACTACGAGCATGGCTGGCGCTTGGGCGGTCAGGCGTACCTGCTCGTGGGTGAGCGGCACGCCGTCGTCGTCGACGAGCACGGCCACCGCAGCACCGTGGTGCCCGACCCGGACGTTCTCGACCCCGTCCGGGCCAGGCTACGCGGCCTCGCCGTCCGGCTGCAGTTGCCCGTCGGAACGGGTCTGGTAGCCGCCACGCCTCCGATGGCCGCTTCCGATCTGTCGGCCGGAAGCGCGTGGGCGGACGTGCAACCGTCGGTCTGGTGGACGTGGCAGGAGCACGCCGGTGCTGACGTCGACACCAGCGTGGCCGACCTGCTGCCCGACGTCCCCGACCTCCAGGTCACCGGAGAGAGCGCTGCTGGTGTCAGTGCCCTGCTCGCGGATCTTCGACGACGTGGCTCGGCACCTGTACCGCCTGCGGTTGCGGCGGTTCCTTTCGCTGTGGTGCGACGGGTCGACGTCGTGGAAGGGGAGTTCCATTACCGGGAGTTCTGGCACGAGGGTGACCGGCCGCCGCTGCTCGCCGACTCTGACACCGCGTCGCTGAAACCCAGCCGGCACGACGTCGAACGGCATTGCCGGCCCATCGCCGGCACCACCGTCGGGCCAGTGGGCGTGGAGATCGACGGATTGCACCGTTCGTTCGTGTGCCTGCTGACCGATGGCAGTCACAGCAGCACCTTGTTCGTTCCTGGTGTACCCGGTGCCACCCTCGCCGCGGAGGAACAACTGGCGCGTCTGGTTTCCGCAGCGGGCCTGCCACCCGCGCGGCCCGTTGTGCGCCACCCATGGGAGCCACCGCCTGTTACTGAGCTGCAATACAGCAAGCCGGCCGACGGCGTGGACGTGGTGCGTCGCGCAGTCACGTCCCGGACCCTGCTCACCGAGGGGGAGGGCGACCCGGAGATCGCACCCGTCTCCACCCAGTCGATCTCCACGGAGTTCGCCGGAGCCGCACGGGTCGAAGATCCGCAGCTGTGTGCCGTCCTGACCGGGATGGATGAGCTGCTGACCCCTGTGCCGATCGGGCAGTACGTGACCGTGGAAGAGAGCTGGCGCTCGCCCTACGGAACAGCGAGCCGGCGCTACCTGATTGCACCGGCGGCCCCGCTGGATTCCCGGCTGCTTGCGGGACGCATCCTCGTCCAGCCCGGTGAGGTGCTCGCCGCCGCGTTGACCGACGGCACCGTCACCGAGGGCGAGGTTTCGGTGGACAGCCGCGGCCATCTCTCCGCCCATGAGCTGAGCGCCAACTGCCCCGTGTGCGATCACCTCTACGGGCCCTGCTGTGGAGAGGACGGCACCGTCACCGGCTGCTCCTCGTGCGAACGGCCGGCCTGCGGAATGTGCCGGGCGAAGGATCCGTCTTCGGTTGAGCGGACCCGCTGCGAACGGTGCGGTGATCGATCCTGCGGCGACTGCGCGCGGCACCTACCGGTCCGCGCGTGCGAACTCTGCAACCGCGCGGCCTGCGCGGCCTGCAGGCCGGGGTCGCTCTGTCTGACCTGCAGCCAACTGAAGCCGGCGACTGCCGAACAACGCGGGCAACTGCCCGGTGAGTTGCACCTGGAAGGGCTCACGGTCCTTGTCGGGCACGACGCGCAAGGCACGGTCGTGGTGCTGCGGGGGGTGCACCGTAGCGAGGTCGCGGTCATCGGAGCAGCGGGGCTTCAACACTGGGAGACGGCGACTGCCGACGACCCGGAGGTGTTGCGGCTGCGGCTGCGGGCGGCGGAGCTCGGGGGCAGCGGGGACGTTGATCTTCGCACGGTGCCTGGTCAGATGACACCGGTTCCTCCAGACTGGCTGGTGCTCAGCCACGACACGGACACGACCTTCCAGTGGCTGGTTCAGACCGATGGTCAGCGGCGTGCCGGCAACGCGCCCTCGTTGGCGGAAATGCCCGCTGCTAGTGGCCTGGACCCGGAGCTGCGCGCAGACCTTGCCGACGCCTTCGGCGAGACGAGATCGTCGGCACCCATTCCGGTGTCCGCACCGGCGGCCAGACGGAGGTTGATTCGCCAAGCCGCAGGTGACATCGCATCACCGCCGACGCGGACGGTCGGCGTCGCCTGCCGCCAACACACCGCCGTGACGTTGGCCGTCACCGCACGCGGCCTCGTCCGACGGCGGGCTCTCGGTAGTCAGGTCATCGAGGAGACGGCCGACTGGCAGTTTCCCGAGGCGATCGCATCGTGGGTGCACACCGGCTGGCGTCCGGCACCCGAGGTTATCGTCACCGCCGACCTCGACGGTTGGACGGTGGTGATCGCGGCCGTCGGACATCACACGTCACTCGGCGTTCGCCATCGCGGTGACCAGCCCACCTGGTATCAGGTGACCAAGGACAGTGAGCTCGACCTCCTGCGTGGCGCGCTCGGCGTTGAACTGCTCGGGGAGCACGCGTTGGTGTCGATCGCCGCGCACACCTCGGAACGGGACCTCCGCGGGCCAACTCTTCTGGGCGCCACCCCACTTGCTCGTCGTGCCAGCCGGAAGATCACGCGACTGCCTTTCGGTCAGCCGCGCCGGGCCGCGATGTCCCCGACCGCCGCTGTCGCGGCCGTCATGCCGGGCATCATGCCCACCGCCCCTGCCGCTGGGCCACAGATACCGGCTGCGTTGTTGACCGAACTGCGGCAGCAGGCGATGACCCGCCGGGTCAGCGAAGTGGACCTGACCGTGGGCTTGGACGTGCAGGAGGAGTGGCGCCTCGCGAACGGCGACACCATGACTGTCAAGTACCAGGTCGCGGCCGGGGAAACCGTCGGCTCCCTGCCCGACGCCGTCACCGGGGCGCCGTTGCATCAGGCGAGCGTCTGTCGCCTTCACCACCTGGTGAGGCACGTGGAGGTGTGCGCGACCTGCCTCACCGCCACCTGTCCCGCCTGCCCCGACGCCGTCCAGCCGTGTGTCCTCTGCAGTGGTCGGCTGTGCCGCCGGTGCGTAGCCTCCACCGACGGTCGCTGCCTCGCCTGTACTCAGCTGCGCAAGGTGAAGCTGCTGGATCGTGGCGCATTCGGCGTGTCGCTGCGCGGTGGGGCATGGCACGGGGTGGGGCCGTACGCCAAGGTCACCTTGCGGCGGGACAAGGGTCGATGGTCGTTAGAGCGATGGGACAACGCTGGCCGGATGACGGCCACCCTGGACGGCGACCGACTGCTTAACATCCGCCGTATGATCGGCGATGCTGAGTGAGAAGCACGGATGGTGGCACCCAGAGATGAGCGGGCCATACCCGCGTATTAGGCACCGCGCCTCACCGGAGAAGATGTCAGGATGACCAAGCCCGCCTTGCCCTGGCGCGTCGTCGTCACCGGCGCCACCGGCAAGCTCGGCCGTGCCGTGGTCGCGCACCTGCGCGCCGTGGGCGTCGACGTGCTGGCGGTGGACCGCGCCGGTGGACGTGACCCGCGCGATGTGGATGGCGAGTTCCTCCTCGCCGACCTCACCGACTACGGCCAGGTGGTGGAGGCGTTCACCGGGGGCGCCGACGAGCACGCCGGCGGCGTCGAGGCCGTCGTGCACCTCGCGGCAGTACCCGCTCCCGGGCTGATGTCCAACGCGACGACGTTCGCCAACAACTCCGCCGCCACGTACAACGTGTTCGCCGCGGCCAGGGCCGCCGGCATCAGGCGGGTGGTGTGGGCGTCGAGCGAGACGGTGCTCGGCTTGCCGTTCGACACGCCGCCGCCGTACGCCCCCGTCGACGAGGAGTACGCGCCACGGCCGGAGTCGACGTACTCGCTGAACAAGGCCCTTGAAGAGGAGATGGCGCGGCACTTCTGCCGCTGGAGCCCGGAGCTGGTCATGGTGGGCCTGCGGTTCTCCAACGTGATGGACGTCGAGGACTACGCGGCGTTCCCCTCGTTCGACGCCGACCCGCGGGCGCGGCGCTGGAACCTGTGGGGCTACATCGACGCCCGCGACGGCGCGCAGGCGGTCGAACGGGCGCTCGCCCACGACCGGCCCGGCGCCGACGTGTTCATCATCGCCAACGCCGACACCGTCATGACCAGGTCCAGCGCCAGCCTCATGGCGGAGGTCTACCCGGGAGTCGAGATCCGCCGGGAGTTGGGCGAGCACGAGACGCTGCTCAGCATCGACAAGGCCCGCCGGGTCCTGGGCTTCGAACCCCGGCACTCGTGGCGCAACCATGTGGACCCGTCCGGTCGTTGAGCCCGTGCCGTCGGGCCGCAGCCGGATCCGCGATAACCCACGGGAGCTCGCGAAGATCGGGATAAAGTGCCTCAACGGGTACGGGGTGGACCGGTCGGCGGGGAGGCTCGGGCGATGGCATCGGCGCAGGCCACCTCATTCGCCGGAATCGTCGGCACGACCGTACCGGCGGCCCCTTACCGGCTGAGCTGACAACGTGCGGGGACCAACCTGCCGGCCGGCGGGCCGGGCACGAGCATGCTGATGCCCTCCTGGTCGCGCGGGCTGGCCGACAGCCGCAGCCCGCGCAGCGCGACAGTCCTGGAGCTGCTCGTCGACGTCGTCTACGTCTTCGCGCTCGCGCGTCTGGCGGGCCGGGTCGCCGACGACCTGACCATCGTCCGGCACACACTGCTGTCGGAGGCGGGTCAGACGCTGCTGTTCTTCACGGCGATGTGGATGATCTGGTTTCTCAACGCCGTCATGTCCAGCACCTACGATCCCCGCCGCACCGACATCCAGGTCATCCTGCTGGCGACGATGTTCGGCACGCTGGTGCTGGCGGTCAGTCTGCCGCAGGCGTTCGGCCAGCGGGGTCTGATCTTCGCCTGCACGTACGTCATCATCCAGGTGGGCCGGCCGCTCTATCTCACGCTGGCCCAGTGGGGGCACCCGCGAGGGCGGCTCCCCGCCCGGGTACTCACCTGGCACGCGGTCTCCGCTGTGCTGTGGATCGGTGGCGGCATCAGCGGGGGCTTCGGGCGTGGGGTCTTCTGGAGCATCGCCCTCGCCATCGAGCTCGTCGGCTCCGCCACCCACTGGCCGGTGCCCCGCCTTGGTGAGAAACGACCAAGCAACCCGTTCGGGATTTCCGAGGCGCACCTGGCGGAGCGGTACAACCAGTTCTTTATGATCGCGCTGGCCGAGGTGGTGCTGGAGACAGGGCTCGCGGTGAGCTTCCCAGGCTTCTCGACCGGGCGGACCGTCACTCTCGTGGCTGCCTTCGTGACAGTCGTGGCGTTCTGGCGGCTGTACTTCTACCACCTGGCCCCGGGGCAGTCCGCGGACTCGGACGCGCTGCGCCTGGCCCGGTCGTCGGGCTTCAGTCTGATGCTCATCGTCGCCGGCATCATCTGCACGGCGGTCGGGCTCGGGCAGGTAATCGACGACCCCGACCCGCCGATCGACTGGGCGCTGGTGGCGATCATCTTTGGCGGCCCGGTGCTGTTCCTGATCGGGCGCGCCTATCTGGAGCGATCCGCGATTCGGCCGCGCTCCGGGGTGCTGCCGATCGGCGCGCTGGTGCTGATCGTGGCGGCGCCGCCTGTGGCCTTCCTTCCGCCGGTCGCCGTGGCCGCCGTCGCGGGGTTGATCATGGTTGGGATCGCCGTCGCCGACGGGGTGCTCCACGGGCGCGGCTCGCAGACCAACCCAACGTTGTAGTCGACGCGGGACGTGGCGCCGTCTGCCTTGTGACCGGCGAGCGCGTCGGGTAACTTCGCGGGCACGCCGTCGAGCCTGAGAGGAGGTCAGAACAATGTCCGATGTTCTGCGCCCCCTCCGCGTCCCGGCGTCCACGCGGATCTGACCGGGGCGCGCGCCTTCCGGAGGACCTGCCATGACCGACCTGGTCATCCGCCCGCTCGTCGCGGGCGAGGAAGAATTGTTCGACTCCATGCCCGATCCACTGCCGCAGTTGCGCAAGATCGCGTACGCCGACGGCGTCGCTGGCGGCGGCTACCGGCCCGAGCACACCTGGGTCGTCCTGCGCGGCGGCCAGGTGGTCGGTAGGGCGGCCTGGCTCCTCCCGCCCGGGGCCGTCGGCACCCCCTGGCTGGACCGGTTCGACCTGGTCGCCGAGCCGGAGGTGGGGGCCGCGCTGCTGCGCGCCGCCCACGAGGCGCTCGGAGGGCCGGGCGTGTACTACGCCGCCCTGCCGGCGCACTGGAGGCGTCGACAGGAGGTGCTGGCAGTGGTCAGCGCCCCGATGGAGGCCGCTCGGCTGGCCGGGCTTGTCGAGCGCGGAGAACGGCTGCGGTGCTCCTGGACAGGCACGCCGCTCCCGGCCACCTCCGGGCGGTACACGTTCCGCAGGCCCCTCGACAAAGCGGAGATCAACACCTTGGTCGCCCGGATCGCCGAGCCGGACGTGCTGACCGGGGTGGAGACCGCGCAGGGTGTCGGCGGAGTCGACCTGGCCACGGACCCCCTGGCCTGGCTGGGGGATTCGACCGAGCAGTGGACGGTCGGGTTGGCCGACGGTGAGCCGGTGGGCCTTGTCAGGCCGACCGGCGACGCCTGCTTCCCACTGATTGCCTACCTCGGCCTGCTCGACGACGCCGTCCGGGGCGAGTTGCTGGTCGAGGCGGTCCGGGTGCTGGCCGAGGACGGTGCCCGGGAGGTGATCGCCGACGTGGACGCCCACCGGGCCGCGGTGCTGGCCGAGCTGGAACGGACCGGCTTCCGGCAGATCCGCTCGCGCGTGACATTCACGCCGGCGACAGAACAGGAGTAGACGGTCGGGGTGCGCCCTGCGCCACCAGGGCGCACCCCCGCCTTCCTTAGGGGAGGCCCTGCACCGCACCTGCGATGGTCGGGGCGTTACCCGCGTGCGTGGCGCAGCAGGCGGAGCTGACCGATCTCGGCAGCGTTCTTCATGAGTTCGCCGTTCACCCAGGCGATCATGTGGGCGACGGTGTGTGCCGGGTCGCCCTGCCAGGGAAACGGCGCGACACCGTCGAGGTCGGCGTCGTCGAGCCGGTTCAACACCGCCAACCATTCGGTACGGAGGTCACGCAGCCACGCCACAGCCCTGTCGCCGTCGCCGGGCCAGCCGATCGCGGTGCGCTCCCGTGGCGTACGCCCCTGAGCGTGGTCGATGGCGACAGTCCACCACCAGCCGATGTGCCAGGTGAGCCACCCGATCGTCGGGACGGGGATCGGGTCGGGCTCGACGTCAGCCCAGTCCGGCGCCCATCCGCCGTCGGCGTCCGGGCGCACCGTCCAGCAGTGTGCGGCAGGCTCCCAGAGGACGTCGGCCGGCTCCAGCCGTTCCAGGTGGTACTCGAACAGCGACCAGGTCAAATCGAACTGCCACAGCAGGATGTCACGACGGGATACCGGCACCCGACGACCGTGCCACATCCCTGCGTACCCGGTCGAACGTTTTGACAGCCACGGGGCGGCCCGACGTGCCGGACCGCCCCACCTGACGACTGACGTCAGAAGCCGAGCACGGCCCGTCCGCCGACCACCGGCAGCCGCAGCTCACTGTCGTTCGGCGCGACCCGCAGCCGGGTGCCGCCAAGCGGCAGCAGGGTGTACTCCTGGTCGCTGGAGAAGACGACCACACCGATCCGGTGGCCAGCCGGGAAGACGTAGTCCTTCGGCTCCATCGTCCACCGGTAGTCGTACAGCTTGCCCTGCTTGACCGGCTTGGTGCGCTCGGCGCTCTTGCGGTTCTGCGGGTCCATCCAACCCCGGGTCACCACTGTCGGCGTTGCGGTCGAGCCCACCGGGCCGTAGTCGACCAGGTACGCCGTCAGGTTCGCGTCCGGCTTGTTGTCGATGGCCATCCGCAGCCGCATTTCGGGGCGACCGGAGATGCGCACGCTCTGGGTCAGCTCGGGGGAGCGGTAGACGAGCCGGTTGGCGCTTGCCGCGTCCGGGTTGGCGACCAGGGCGTCCGGGCCGATGGTCCGGCCCTCGTCGACGAAGCTCTGCTCGACCTTCGCCTTCGGCGGCTTCCCAGTGGTGAGCGCCCCCGGGGCGGTGGCGTCGTCGGCGGCGAACCGCAGCCCGACCTCACGCGCCGCCGGGTCGGGCCAGTTGGCGTACGTCGTGTAGGCCCGGTCCTCCCGCTGCAACACGGCGGTCGGCTCGTCCATGATCCCGTTGCGGACGTTCCACAGCCAGAAGTCGAACCAGCGGTTCTCGGTCTGCTTGTAGGTCCACGTCCGACCGTCGGGCAGGGTCACCGAGGCGCTGCTTCCCGGACCGCCGTGCCCGCCCTGGTGCAGCCAGATCTTGCGGGGCACGTCCCGCTTGGCGAGCTGGTCCCACCAGCCGGCGAAGTGTCCGGTCTTGACGTTCCAGTCGTTGAGGCCGTGCACGACGAAGACGCTCGCCTTGACGTCGCGGGCGTCGTAGTAGTCGCGCTCCTGCCAGAACTTCGAGTAGTCACCGGTCACCCGGTCCTGCTCCGCGGTGATCTTTGCGATCTCGTCGGCGCACTGCCCCTCGGCCCGTGCCTGCCCGGCCGTGTACTGGGCCAGGACGTCGAGGTCCTCACCCTGGTAGGTGCCGGGCGCGACGACCAGACCGTTGGCCCGGTAGTAGTCGTACCAGCTGCTGATCGCCGAGACCGGCACGATGGTCTTCAGACCCTTGACGCCTGTGGTGGCCACCTGGTTCGGCAGCGTTCCGTTGTAGGAGACGCCGGTCATGCCCACCGCGCCCGTGGTCCAGCCGGCGGTGACGGGGGCGCCGCTCGCGTCGTACCCCTTTGCCCGCCCGTTGAGCCAGTCGATGACGGCCTTGGTGCCCAGCGTCTCGGCCTGGTCGCCGCTTGTCGGGCAGCCGTCCGAGTCGCCGGTGCCGACGCTCTGACCGAGCACCACGGCGTACCCGCGCGGGACGTAGTAGTCGTCAAGCGAGCCGGGCAGGTTGGCCTTCGCCTCGGCCCGCTGGACGCCCATGTCGAGCGCCCGATGCCCGGACCGGTCGGTGAGGCCGTTCTGCGGCAGGTCGTCGACAAGCACGCTCGGGTACGGCACGTCACCCCAGGTGCCCTTGCGGTACGGGCTGTGCTCGAAGATGACAGGCACCTTGAAGCCCTGCGTGGCGGTCTCCCGGGGTCGGGAGATGTCGATGGCCACCCGGTCGGGGCGGCCGTCGTGGTCGGTGTCCAGCGGGGTCTGGACGTACACCCGCTCCTCGATGGCGTCGGCAAGCGAGAACACCGGCTGGGTCATGCCGTCGGCGACCACGATGCCGGTGGGGGTGGCGGCCACCGCGGGCGGGGTCGCCGAGGCCGGGGCTGCGCTGAGGACCAGGGCGCCGGACACGCTGACGCTGAGTAGGGCCAGATGGCGGGGTCGACGCATGCGCGTCTCCCTTCGGTTGGGCTGGTTGCCGGGTCGCGGCAGGGGCCAATCTCGAAGATCCATTCGCCGTCATGCTAGGTCCGGGGCGACGTTCCGTCGATCCCGTCGGGCGGCGTCGTAGGTGAACACGTCCGCGTGGGACGGCCGGTTGCGCGCCCCGACCGGGGGCGGCAATCGAACCGACATCGAACCGTGTACGGCGGCGACACATGGCCGAAACCCTTGTCAGGTGGGCGAAGGAAAGGTGTCTTCCAGGGGCTCCGAAGATCACGTACACGTGCATATGATCTTGCGCGCAGCGCCGAAAAGGCGTGTTTGTCCACATGAGACAGGGAGCAGGATGCTCAAGAGAACGCGGTGGCTACTGGCCGTCGCCGTCACGGCCACGGCGCTGACCGCCCTACCGAGCGGCACCGCCACTGCCAGCCCCGACGGGCTCAGCCGACCCAGTGCGCCCGACACCGCCACCGACCGGAAAACACACACCGTCACCCTGCTCACCGGGGACGTGGTGACCGTACGGGCCACCGGATCGGGATGCCCGCACGCCACTGTGCAACCCGCCGACCCCAACTCGGTCATCCACCAGACCTGCGGTCCGGACGGCCACCTGCACGTCATCCCCGCCCGCGTCGCGTCCCAGGTCGGCCCGGTCCTCGATCCCGACCTCTTCGACGTCACAGTGCTGATCGCCGACGGGTACGACGACCAGAACACCACTGAACTGCCGCTCATCGTGCAGCCCGCCACCGCCTCCGCCCGGGTGGCCGCGCTCGGCGACGTGCTGGCGCTGCCCAGCATCGGCGCAGTCGCCGGCCGCGTACCCAAGAAGAGCCCGGCCACCGCGAAGCTCGCCACCGACTCCCTGCTCGCCGGTGCGAAGAAGGTGTGGCTCGACCGCAAGGTCCGCGCCACCGCGCTTACCGGCGTCGGCAAGCCCACCGGCCTCGACCGCAACCTGGTGCAGGTCGCCGCGCCTGATGCCTGGAAGGCCGGCTACACCGGCAAGGGTGTCCGGGTCGCGGTGCTCGACACCGGCGCCGACTTCACCCACCCCGACCTGGCAGGCCGCGTCGTCGACCGGGCCGACTTCACCGCCGAGGGCGGCGACGCCGTCGACCACAACGGCCACGGTACGCACGTCGCGTCGACGATCGCCGGCACCGGCGCGGCCTCCAACGGCCAGCGTCGCGGCGTGGCTCCGGCCGCCAACCTGGTCATCGGCAAGGTCCTCGACGACCACGGCTCCGGCGAGGACTCCGGCATCATCGCCGGCATGGAGTGGGCCGCCGCCCGCGCCGACGTGGTCAACATGAGCCTCGGCGGCAGCTACCCGGACGACGGCAGCGACCCGCTCTCGCTCGCCGTCGACGCGCTCAGCGAGCGGACCGGTGCGCTGTTCGTGATCGCCTCCGGCAACAGCGGTGGCGCGATCTCCTCGCCCGGCTCCGCCGCCAGCGCCCTGACCGTCGGCGCTGTCGACCGGGACGACCGGCTCGCCGACTTCTCCAGCCGTGGCCCGCTTGTCACCAGCCGCGTGGCCAAGCCGGAGCTTGTCGCGCCCGGTGTCGACATCGTGGCCGCCCGCGCCGCCGGAACCAACCTCCAGGACCCGATCGACAAGTTCTACGAGGGGAGCACCGGCACCTCGATGGCCGCCCCGCACGTGGCGGGCGCGGCTGCCCTGCTCGCCCAGCGGCACCCGGACTGGACGGGGGAGCGGCTCAAGGCGGCGCTCGTCGGTGCGGCCGACCCGCTGACCGGCGTCGACCCGTACGCCGTCGGAGCCGGCCGGCTCAACGCGGCCCGCGCGCTCGGCGGCCCGACAAGCGACCAGCCGGTGGTCAACCTCGGCACGTTCGCGTACCCGCAGTCGGGTACCCCGGTGGCGTGCCGGCCGACCCCGCCTACCGGGTGAGCAGAGCCGAGCAGGCCCGCCTGGCCCGCATCGACCAGCGCTTCCACCAGATGGACTCGCCGGGAATGGTCACCCAGCTGATCCGGACCGGCTTCACAGCCGACGGGCTGGGCGTGACCCAGACTCACGAGGGCAACCTGCCGCCGTACCGCACCGACTACCTGTCGCCGGAGATCGTTTGGGCCGACGAGGGTGTCTACGGTGGACTGGCAGCCCAGGAGGCGCCTCGCCGCTACCAGCCAGGCAGCCGGCAGTCGAAGATCTGGGCGCGGCAGCCGCTGCGCTCCGGCTGGTACGACGACCCTGCCGACAACGGCTGGACCTGCGCCACGCCTCCGTCGCGGACCCGGGGCAACCTGCACATCGACCTGGTGTCGTTGACCGACAAGCACCAGCGCGCCGACTGCCTTCAGAACAACGCGATCGGGGTGAAGCGCACACTGTCGCTGTACCGCAACGGCACACTCGTCGAGAAGCAGGACCGGCCGTACGCCGACTTCACCGTCGGACAGCAGGCCGCCGACTACCGGGTGACCCTCGACGTCGACACGAGCCTGATCCTGCCGATTTCCACGAAGGTCTCCACCTCGTGGACGTTCCGGTCCGCAGGCCCGGACGGGACCGGAAGCGTGCCGTTGCCGCTGTTCGCTGTCGACTACGCGCTGCCGATGGACAGCGCCAACCATCTCACCGGCGGCACCGCCGAGTTCGCCGTCCGCCAGGCGCACGGCGTCAAGGCGCAGAAGGTGACCTCGTTCCAGGTGTGGACCTCGACCGACGACGGCGTCACCTGGAAGATGGCCCGGGTCACCCGCAGCGGAGACACCTACCGGGCCGAGCTGCCCCGGGCCGCCACCGTCTCGCTGCGGGTGAAGGCCGATGGCGACAGTGGTAGCGGCATCGACCAGACCATCATCCGGGCGTACACCGCCGGCTGACGGTCGACACGGTGGTGCGGCCCCGCTCCAGCAGGGCCGCACCACAGTTGTCCGGGCCGATCACTGGCCCTCCCAGACCGCCTTCGCGCCCGAGTCGCCGGTGCGGATCACGTAGTACACGGCGACGCCGGCGGCCACCAGCGACAACACCTGCAATGCCACAGTGAGCGCCCGGCCCTGTCGTGCGTCCGCGTTCGCGTCGGCGGTTCGTGGCGCGACGAACCGGACCAGCGCCAGCGCCACGATCGCGAGACCGATGCTTGCCCACAGCGTGAAGTCGCCGAACTCCTGGTGTGCCTCCAGCTTCGGCAGGAACTCGGGGGTGACCCGGTTGGCCGACCGCATGCGGTCGAAGAAGGCGTCACCGGAGAGCTTCGCCAGCAGCGCGGACAGCGGTGCTCCCACGGCAAGCAACCCCAGTACCCAGCGGGTGTGCGGGCGGATCGGCGGGACGAACGCGTACCCGACCGTGAGGAGAGCCAGCAGCGGCACGAACACGACTGCGGCGTGCAGTACGAGAGGGTGGGCGGGAAGGCCCATGAACTCCTCGAACATCGGCGGCTCCTCCGGCGACAACGGATCTCGATGATCCAGACATGGACGCTAACGGTACCCGCCGGACGCGTGACCCAGGATCGCCTCAGGTCACCGCAGCCCGTACGCCGAGGCCGAGCAGGATCACGCCGGTCAGGCGATCCAGCACGCGTCGGACGGCGGCCGTGCGGAGCAGCCGGCCGGCGGCGCCGGAGACGACAGTCCACCCGGCCAGCCAGCAGGTGTGCAGCGCGGAGTGCGCCGTGGCGAGGAGCAGCATGGGCACCAGAACCGGCCGGCCCGGTTCGAGGAACTGCGGTGCGAGGGTCAGATAGATGGCGGCGGCCTTGGGATTCAGGACGTTGCCCAGCAGCCCCTGGAGGTAGGGGTGGTCCACACGCCACGGCAGTCTCCGCGCGCGGGCCGGCGTTGACGTGGAGCGCCGGGCCGCGTTGACGAGCATCCAGAGCCCGAGTCCGACCAGGTAGGCGGCACCGACAAGCTTGACGACCCAGAACGCCTGCGCCGACCGGAGCACCAGCGCGGCCAGGCCGACGGCGGCAAGTGTGGCGTGCAGGTAGAGCCCTGTGACCGTACCCAGGATCACCCACCACCCCTGCCGCCGACCGCCGGTGGCGACCCGCGAGACGACAAGCGTCAGGCTCGCACCAGGTGTTGCGGTTATCGGCGCGACGGCGACCAGGAAGCCGAGCACCGCCACGCCGCGCACGCTCAGACCACCACCCGGTAGTGGGTGGTGAAGAGGCCGCTGTCGTCGTACACGTGGAACGCGACGCCGGGCGGCTGGGCCTGGGTGGTAAGCGGTTCTCCGCCCTCCCACGGCATCCGCAGGGTGGACACCACACCCGGCGCGATTCGCAGTGGACGGCCGGCGAACGTGCTCGCGGCGGCCGTGTGGAAATGCCCGGTCAGCACGGCGACGACCTGCGGATGGGCGGCGACCAGGGCGGCCAGGGGATCGGCCGGCAGCAACCGCATCGTGTCGATGACCGGATGGTGCAGCACGACCGGCGGGTGGTGCAGGGCGACGAACGTCGGCGTTCCCGCCGGCACCGAAGCCAACTCGTCGGCGAGCCACGCCAGAGTCTCGTCGTCCAGGTGGCCGTGGTCCTCGCCGGGCACAGACGAGTCGGCCAGGAGGAACACCGCGCCGGCCACGTCGTGCCGGGCGTTGATCGGGCCGGTGCCGCCGTCGTCGTCACCAAGCAGACCCTTGCGGTACGCGGCGCGCACGTCGTGGTTGCCGGGGCACACCAAAACCGGCAGGGGAGAGTCGAAGAGTCTCGCGGCGGTCTCGTACTCGGACACCTCGCCGTGGTCGGCGATGTCCCCGGTGATCAGGATCGCGTCGACCGGTCGCGGCAGGGCGTGCAGGTGATCCATGACCCGGGCGGCCCGCTCGGCCGATCGGGGGTGCCCGTCGAGGTGGGTGTCACTGAGGTGCGCGATGACAAGCACGACTGCCCCCTAATGCATAAGAATGCGTCAACCATTAGGGACGCTACACTTGGCGGCACCGGCCACACAAGCCGCGTACGAGAGAGGCACCGATGTCCGCACAGCTCGCGCTCGCCCTTGTCAGCACGATCCGGCACGACGGCAACGGAGGCGTCGCCGACGACCTCGCCGACGTCGCCGGCCTGACCGCCTGGCTCCGCGAGCAGACCGAACCACTGCGCGAGTACGTCGCCGGGTTCGACACCTCCGGCGGTGAGGTCGACGAGCGGACCCGTCTCGACGTGGTCGCGGTGCGCCGCGCCGCCCGTACCCTGTTCGCCGTCGCCGTCCGGCCGGGCCCACCGAGCCGCGCCGACTCCACCTCGCTGCTCTCCCCGCCGGAGGCGGTCGACCGACTCAACCAGGCCGCCGCGACGGTGCCGGTCCGGCCCGTACTGACCTGGGAGCAGGAGGGCACACCGGTGCTGACCTGGCACGGCGAGCCGACCGCGCCCCGGTCGGCCCTCCCGGCAGGGCTGGCCCGGGCCGTCATCGAGTTCCTCGCCGGTAACACCCGCGAACAGTTGCGCGCGTGCCCCGCGCCCCGCTGCGTGCGCTACTTCGTCAAGGACCACCCGCGTCAGGAGTGGTGCAAGCCCTCCTGCGGCAACCGGGCCCGCGTCGCCCGCCACTACCAGCGACACACCGCCGCGGGGTAGCCGCCGCGCTCAGCCGCGGGACCGTGGCAGGCAGTCCTTCTTGTACTTGAGGCCCGAACCGCACCAGCAGGCGTCGTTACGCTCCGGCGGCCAACCGATCCGCGCCGCCGGCCGGGCCGCCAACTCCCGCGCGTAGCCGGCTCGGACCTCCCGGTCGGACGGGTCGCCGTCCTTCCGGCCGGCGAAGCCGTCCAGCCCGTCGACAGTCGCTCTGAGCACAGCCAGCCCGACCTGGCCGGCGTCGGCAAGCCGCACCAGTTCCTTCTCCAGCCGCGCCCGGTGTGCGTCCCAGTCCGGCCCGTACACCTCGGTCAGCTCCGCGTGTGCGGAGAGCAGCCGGTCGAACTCGGCCCGGGGCCAGAAGATCAGATCCGGCTCACCGCCGCCCCGTTCCCCCGCCCGGCGGACGAGCTGAGCCTCCACGCGGTCCGCCAGATCGTCGTGCCGGTCGTGCGGCAGGTTGAGGTTCCGGCGGACCCGGTGGCGCTGCTGCAACAGGAAGAACAGGACTCCGGGCGACTCGGGCGACCCCACCTCCACCGCAGGCTCGACGGCGGTGACAGCCTGCGCCGACGCACCGGCGGCGGTGGCCCGCTCGCCGAGCAGAGTGTCGACCGCCTCGCTCAGCCACCTCTCGGCGATCGCCGAACGGCCGGCGGCGTCCAACGCCGCACTGACGTAAGCGGGGGCATCGGGCTGCACGAGCAGCAACGGGCGCAGCGCGGCCAGCTCCGCCATCGCCTCGTCGTCCCGGCCACCGGCCTGCAACAGGGCCCGTGCCCGCAGCGCCCGGGCGAAGCCAGCCCGGGGGTCATCACCGGACGGGTACGCCGACAGAGCGCTGTCCGCGTACCGGAGGGCGGCATCCGGCCTCGCCCGGATCTCCGCGATCTCGGCGGCGAGCGTCAGCGCGTCCCCGGCGTCGTCCGGATCCTCCAGCCTGCCCTGCTGCACCGCCTCGGCGATGTCGGCGGCGACACCGAGCGGGTTGGCCGTGCCGAGCGCCGAGCGGCGAAGTTCGGCGAGGTCAGCCCTGGTGAGTACATCTTTCGTCGACACGGCTACACGCTACGTCGGGGTGCCCCGGACCCGCCGGCAGATCACCCGTTACGCCCAACCGTGCGCGTCGCCCGTTGCCCCGCGCGTTGGCCCGCGCGCGTCGCGCGTCGCGCGTCGGCCCGTGCGCGTCGCGGTCGCTCTGCGCCTCGCCCCGCGTGCGTCGACCGGGTCGTGATCGTCGGGTGGGCTCTGTCGGTTGGCGGCGGCTCTGCCAACGAGCGTGATGACTCAGAGGAATATTGATACCTCCCAGTCATCACGCTCCTCATGGCATCCACCCACCCAGACATCACAATCGGTAATTGCCAAGCCGCACCTCATCGGCCAACCGCACGGTGAGCGCTGCGGCGTTTCGCTCAGAACTCCTCGTACACCGCAGGGTCCTGGTCAGCGAGACGCCCGTCCGGGCGGCCCAGCGCTGTGACGGCCTCGACCTCCGCGTCGCTGAGCTTGATGCCGAAGACGTCCAGGTTCTCCGCCTGCCGATGCGGGGACGCGGCCTTGGGCAGCGGGATCACCTGACGGGCCAGGTGCCAGGCGAGAATGACCTGCGCCGGGCTGATGCCGTGCGCGGACGCGATGTCCACGATCGTCGGGTGCTGCTGCACGTCGTTGCCATGGCCAAGCGGGCTCCACGCCTGCACGAGGATCCCCTGCGCCCGGTGGTAGTCGATCGCCTGCTGCTGCGGGAAGTACGGATGCACCTCGATCTGGTTGACCAGCGGGGCGACCCCGGTCTCGGCCACCAGACGGTCGATGTGCTCGGGCAGGAAGTTGGACAGACCGATGTGCCGGACCAGGCCGCGCTCGCGGGCTTCGATCAGTGCCCGCCACGCCTGCACATACAAGTCGACCTTCGGGTTGGGCCAGTGGATGAGATACAGGTCGATCCGGTCGAGGCCGGTGCGGAACACACTCTCCTCGATGGTGGTCAGCGCCTCGTCGAAGCGGTGGTGCCGCCCCGGCAGCTTCGAGGTGACGACCAACTCGTCCCGCACGTCGCCCGCCGAACGGGCGGCCCGACCCACCGCACCCTCGTTCTCGTAGTTCACCGCCGAGTCGATCAACCGGTAGCCCGCCCGGATCGCCTGACCGATCGCGTCGACCCCCGCCGAACCATTCAGCTGGTACGTGCCGAGGCCGATCGCCGGCAACGACGTGCCGTCACCAGCCGTCAGGTGGGGAATCGCCATTGTTGGTCCGCCGTTCGTCGCCAGTGCCTGGACCCTACCGGCCCGTGCATCTGGCAGCTTGGGTCGTGGCGCTCTCGACGTCCTTCAGTGCACCGGCGATCCGTCATCCGTGCTCTCGCTCGTTGGCGGAGTGTCGGGGTTCAGCCCTGCCCACGACGTCGGGGGAGGGCCGAATGCGCGACGACTGGCGCGTACAGCCAGAGTGGCGAGGGCAGCATTGGCGCCACCACCAATCATGGCGCCGATACCGAACGGGGCCGCTCGACCGAGAACGATGATTCCCTGCTTCGTTCCGTACTTCGTGATGAAGTGTTTCCCCAAGACCTTGTTGATCTGGCGCAGCGTCTGGGCGGGCACCTTGGCGACAACCTGACGTCCCCAGTGTTGCCCCGTTCGCTCGGCGACCTTGGTTATGGTGGCGGAGCCGGACCCGCCGAGCATGATCCCCATCACGATGGTCCTGCGACGCTCGATCTCGTCGATGGGGACTCCGTGGACTTCGGCGATCGAGAGCGCGAAGAGGGCACTCAACTCGAGAGACGAGAATGCCTCGCCGGCCGAGAGTGCCAGCGCGATGCCCGTGCCGACGCCGGGCGCCGCTGCGGCTCCACCGACGGCAGCACCCGTCCCGGTCAGGGCGCTGACATACATCCGCTCCAGGTTGCGGATCACCTCTGCTGGTGTCGCCTCCGGGTTCCGTTGGCGGGCTCGGGCGATGTTCTTGCGCACGAGGGCGCCCTGGGCGTCGATTGCCTTGTCCAGGAGGTCGAGGACCCGCTGCCCACGTACGGCTGGGACCGGAACCGGTCCGTCGAGGGACTCTGTAGCCATGCCTTTGAACTCCTTAAAGGTTGGCGAGCATGCGCTGATACGCGACCGGATGTACAACCGGAACTGCGTACTGGCGGGCCTTCTTGGCTTTCCCGGACATCGAGTCGGGGTCGGCGGCCACCAGGAGTCGGGTCTTCTTTGTGACGTTGTCACCGACCTGCAGCCCTGCGGCTCGGGCCTCGTCTTCCCATGACGACCGAGGTGGTTCCATTGCGCCGGTAAAGACCACCACGTCGCCGGATTGGAGCCGCCACTGGTTGGTGCCAGGCTGGATCACGCTGGCGTCATGGGTGGTCTTGAGGGCGTGGTCGACATCGGTGGCCTGCAGCCCCAGCAACGAGGCAACCTCGTCCAAGTCGTGGCGCTCGGCGGACGTGAGGACTTTGTCCTCGAGCGCCACAAGGGCCAGACCTGCCAGGTAGGTGCGGTGCAGGTGGTCGACGTCGACGCGGGCGAGGCCGAGATCTTCGGCCGTGGCGACGAGCGCGTCCGCCTCACTGGCGGAGATGTGCCGGTCAAGCAGTGCCCGGTCGAGCAGTTCCAGGTAGGCGTCGCCCTGCGGTTCGCGGAGCCTCGGAAGCCGATCCACCAGACGGGCCAGGAAGTGCTCTGCCTGGTGCCCGGGAGCTCGACGAGGCACCGGCACCACTGCTTCGCTAGCCAAGGGCGGCCAAGGGGCAGCCGCAGCGGCGTCTATTGCGGACGCCCATGGCAGCGGTGTGCCTGCGTCCCTCAGGTATCGGGCCAGCAGCTGCGCAGCCGCCCGCGCGTCGTGCAGAGCGGAGTGTTCCTGGTGCGGCAGCAACCCCGCTTCGCGGCAGCAGTCGCGCAGGCTGCGGCCGGCCGACGGAAGGAAGTGCGCCGCCAGCCGCATGGTGCATAGACCCTCTGCCGGGCTGATCGGAAGTTCGACCCCCAGCCGGCGATATTCGGCGAGGAGGAAAGCGGCGTCGAACTGCAGGTTGTGGGCGACCAGCACTCTCCCGCGAAGGAGGCTGGCGAGGTGGCCCGCGAGTCGGCTGAACTCTGGCGCGCGTCGTACCTCGGCGGCCGAAATGCCGTGGATGAGTTGCGGCCCGAGGTCCCGGTTGGGGTTGACCAGGCTGCACCATTCGTTCGTTACCTGACCAGCGCCGTCCAGCTGGATCACGGCGACCTCGACCATACGGTCGTGCCAGCTGGTGCGCAGGCCCGTCGTTTCCAAGTCGATGACTGCGTACACGTCGAGTCGACTCCTTATACCGTGGCCAAAGCAGAGGTGTCGGCGGCAGCCCGCAGCCGGGCCAACCACCGTGGAGGCAGCGGCTGAGGCTCACCCAGATCGCGCAGGTACTTTCGGCGATACCGCGCCTGCTCAGTGTCCTGCCAGAGTTGCGCGGTCATGGCGACAGCCGATGTCAGGGCCAAAGCCGTCGCCGCGATCGGCGAGGCCGCCCAGGGCTGCCGAGCTAGCCGGTTCGCTAGTTCCTCGTGATCCGGCATCTCTGTGGCCCAGGCGAGCGGCGCCAGCTTCGACTTGGACACCGCACGCTGCCGGTCGACTGCTTCGGCGTAAGTGGCCCTGCGCTCGCTGATTTCGGTGAGGAGTTCAGGGATGGCCAGTACGTGCCCCCGCAGCGTGCTGATCAGTTCGTCTGGCAGTACGTGGGCAACCCTGTCCAGGATCGCGGCAGGCATCTCTCGGTCCCACCCGACCAGGCATCGCCCCTGCAACATCCACATGATGTGACGAAACTGGTCGTCCTGTACGACATCAGCGAGGCGCACCACCCACGCCCCGCCAGCGCGTCCGGTAGGGCTGAGCCGCCACACGGCCACGGCCTCCGCGCCGTCCGTGTCGGGGCCGACGGCGAGAACAGCATGACCGCGCGCGCCGGGTACGTAGTCGACGGGGATGGTTAGTTCGTTCTCGGATTCCTCGGCCTCAGGCGCCATCCCACATCCTTCATGATCGGCAACGGGAGCAAACAATACGTGTCAATGCGGTCACCCCGGCTCAACCGGAGCGACACCTCATTTCGCGTTGTGTCCAAACGCGAGTAGCTGAACAGATCTAGCGCGTGCTGCGAGATGGTTGGGTCGCGGCAGCGACGTGCAGTTACCGCCGCCCGCTGGCGTTCGGCTGGAGTTGCGCGAGCAGCGTGCTCACCTCGGTGTGCAGCCGTCGTAGCTCTGCCGCAGTGGGTGCCAGCTCGTAGCAGTGGTGATGTGTGGCGGCGGACAGCGTCGCCCAGGCGAACGCCACCCGCCGGGCGGTTTCGACGCCTGGCCCGAGCCGGCCACGCAGCATCAACTGCTTCGCGCGGCCCTGCCGGCACGCCGCCACGGCCGGCTTCACCTGCCGCCAGTAGCCGTCGATGCCGCCTTCGAGGGCGAGCCGGATCAGGCAGGCGCAGGCACGCGGCCACCATCCCGCACTCACGGCCGTGGCGCCGAGCAGGCCGGCACCGCGCAGCAGTTGGTCGGCCGCCGCCAGGCAGCGCTGCGGCGTCGGCGGGGTCACGACAGGACCGTCGCGAGGAAGCGGGCGTCCGTGGCCAAGCCGGGCAGGTCCGCCAAATATGCCCCGTGCACGCCTTCCCGACATGCCCGGTACGCGTCGACGGCCCGTCGTCCGTGCCGCCGGCCGAGCCAGCCGAGCACGTCCCCGCCCTTGTCGGCGTCATCGAACACCGCCAGGGCGACGATGGTGGCGAGCCGCCGGGACGCGTCCTCGATCGCCTTTTCGATGTCGGTATGCGGCGTTCCGCGTGCCACCCGGTTCCGCCAGACCGCCCGATGGCAGGCCGCCTCGATCGCGGAGCGACACAGTTCCGCTACCACCGGCCCGCGTACCTCGGCGGTGATCTCCTCGTTGCGCGCCAGCGCGTACGCGTCCTCCAGGTAGCGGGTCACCGGGTCGGAGCCGGGCCGCAACGTCACCACCGACCGCTCCGCGCGGGTCACCTCGATGATCCGCGCCTTGCCCACGTCGAGGCGGCGGACCGCGTTCGGCAGGCGGGTGTCGTGCGTGAAGACGATTACCTGCCGCTGCTCGGCCAGTTCGGCGAGGACCCGGGCGAGGCCGTCCACCTTCGCCGGGTCCATGCTCTGCACCGGGTCGTCGACGACGATGAACCGGAACGGGCTCTCCGGAGCGCAGCTGCGCGGCAGGAACGTGGCCAGCCCGAGCGCCTGCATCTCGCCCTGGCTCATCACTCCGAGCGCGGTGCCGTTGTCGGCGCCGTCCACGCTTACCGGAAAGACCACCCGCCGCCGGGTGTTCGCGCCTTCGAGCGTCATCGCCCCCAGCTCGACGTTGCTTTCCTGCCGCAGTTGCGCCCAGATCCGCTGCGAGTGCCCGGCGAACGGCGCGACCCGCTCGTTGCGGATCTTTCCTCCGGCGTCCGTAAGCCACGCGCGCGCGGCCTTCAACCGGGCCAGGCCCGCCTCCCGCGCCGGCAGTTCGCCGGCGGCGGTCAGCCACTCGCGCACCTCGGCCGCCACCGCCCGCCAGCCGGTGTCGCGCTGCCGCAGAAACCCCTCGGCGTACGCGCGGGCCGCGTCGGCCGCGGCCACCACCGCCGGGTACCGCACGGCCAGGTGGTCGGCCAGCTTGGCCGGCTCCCCGGGTACGCGCCGCAGCGCGGCCACGGCGTCGCGCAGCGCCCCGACCGACGCCTCCGTGCCCGGCCCCTCGGGCATTGCGAGGTCGTCGATCAGGTGGTGCGTCTGGCGCAGCAGAGCCGTGAGCCGGGTCGCCGCCGTCTGGGCGGCGACGCTGCGCTGCCGAAGCTCCGTCAGCGCCTCCGCAGCAGCAGCGCGCCACCCACCGTCGAGGGTGCCGATGGCGCACACCGGACACGCCCCGTCGCCCTCGTCCTCGTGATGTTCGAGGGCGAGGCGGAGCAGTTCGGCGCTGCGGAGGGCGGCCCGTGACCGGCCGCCGTCGTACCGCCGGGCCTCGGCCTCCGCGTCCCGCAGCTGGCCAGCCAGGCGGACCACCTCGTCGACCGGCGGTAGGGCGAAAGCGGCGAGCTCCCGGCAGAGCAGGACCGTCTGGGCGTTGGTCGCCTCATCCGGCTCGTCGAGGATCGCCGACACCGCGGCGACGTCGACTGCGCCCCGACGGCGCAACAACGCGCCGACCCGCCGAGCCCGATCGTCGGCCACCGCTTCGAGCGCTTGGGCCAGGGCGGCACGCTGTGCGCGTACCTCCTTGATGGTGGTGTCGTGCGGCCGGGCGGCGCGCAGCAGACGCCTGTCGGCCTCGGTGAGGGCGTCCAGCCCGAGGATCGCGAAGAGTGCGTCGAAGAGTTGGCTCTGCGTGCCGGCGGCGAGCTTGCCCAGCTCGGCGGCGGTGAGGAACGGCCGGTACAGCTCCAGCGGACGGGCGAGACCCAGCTCGGCAAGGTCGGTGTGCCGGCCCTGGGCGCTGGTGACTGTCACCTCCGCTCCGGCCAGCTCGGCGTTGAGGGGCCAAGCCCGGTTCACACGGGTCGGCGTGGCCACCCCGTCGACCCGCAGCTCCACGCCCACCCAGCACGGGTCCGGGTTGTGCAGGTTGCGCCAGCCGGTACGCCAGACGCTGGCCCTATCGGCCCAGCGGGCGCTGTCGCCGGTCAGCGCGAGTTCGACGGCCTCGGCGAAACTGGACTTGCCGGAGCCGTTGCGGCCCACGAGCACTGTGAGGCCCGGGCCGGGATCGATGTGGAGGGTCCGTTCCGGGCCGACGCCGCGGAACCCGGCAACGGTCACCGACTTCAACCAGATCCGCTCCGTTGGACCGTCGCCGGTCGGGGAGCGGGAGGCGAGCCGGGTGGGAGTGCCGTCGAGGGCGGCCGCCAGGTCCTCCTCGCCGGTGAGCGCGGCGAGGACCAGCTCGGCGGTCTCGGCCGATACGCCGTCAGCGGCGGCAAGCCGGTCGAAGATCAGCTCGATCAGTGATTCCGTGTTGCGGCTCGGCAGCGACGGCGTGCCGACGCAGGTCTGGCGGGGGACGGGCATGGTCAATCTCCAGACGCGTGGTCTCTGCGGGCGGCCAGGGTTGGCCGCCCGCGCGGGATGTGCGGCGGAAAGACGAGTGCGTGTAGGAAGCGGTTCTTGGTTCGGGATCCTGTGAAGCTGATGTCGTAGACGGATCAGGCCGACGGGATGCCGACGACCTCGACCTCGACGCCCTCGTTGCGCAGGGACTTCATCGCCCGGTAGAGCGCGACCTGGGCGAAGGTGAAGAGCGAGTCCACGGTGAGCGGCTTGCCTGAGCCGAGCGCGATCGCATAGATGACCTTGCGGGGCCGGAAGTCCAGGTCGACGACACGTCCGGACGGTTGCTGCTCGACCATCTCGACCAGCGCGCTGCGGGCGTCAGCCTCGTACCGCAGCGCGTCGACCGAGACGGCGCCCTGAGCGAAGAGGTGGCTCAAGGCCGAGCTGCCGGTCGCCCGCTTGACGTGGATCAGCTCATCGTTGGGACCGAGTAGGTCGCAGGCCTCGATACGGCGGGGGTGCTGGTTGGTCCGCAGCAGCCGGCGGTCCAGCAGGGTGAGGCCGCAGACCTCCGCGACGCGGATGTTGTACGCCTCCTCGTCCGGCAGGTCGGCGGTCCACGCCGGGAGCGCGAAGCTGGCCGGACCGGCCAGGATCTGCTCGATCTCGTCGCGGAGAAACTTGCGGTGCTGGTCGCCGATCTCGTACCAGCTGCCCTCGTGCAGCAGGAGCTGGCTCGCACCGTGGGGGAGCTGCGCGGTGATCCACCGCGACACGGCCGTGGCGTCGATCTCCTCGTCGCCCGCCGCGTCCGCGTAGAGGGTGACGCGCCCGTTGCAGAGCGACGTCCAGCGCTCTCCGTCCGGAACGCCCTTGGTCTGGGCGAGCACGTCTGCCAGTGTGAGTTCCGTCAGGCGCGCCGGAGGGAGCCCCGACTTCTGCACCCGCAGCTTGTACGACTGGACCCGCTCGATCTCGCTGATGACCCGACCCGGCACGGCCAGCCCGACGTCCGCAGGATCCGGTAGCCGGAGCAGCCGGTCCAGCTGTTCCTCCATCTTCGACAGCCGGGGGTCGCGGGCCGGCACCGGCCGGATCTGGGTGATGAACTCCAGGTCGGCGAACGGTGCTTCCTGCTTGCAGACCCGGTCGATCTCTCGCAGGTCGGCGAGCAGGCCCGCGGGTTCGATGCCGAGGTGGATACGCAGGGTGTCGCTGCCCTCGACCGGGGTGGCCTTACCCGTGGACCGGCAGACGGTCAGCTTCGGGTTGAACGTCCGCCCGCAGACCTGGCCGACGATCTCGCCCCACTTGTCGATGCCGTACATCCGGATGTGCTGACCGCCCGGCACCATGTTCCGGTCGACCCGGCCGGTGGTGCCGAACACTCGCCGTCGTACCTGCTTGATCTCGTCGGGGGCGAGCGAACGCACCGCGAAGCCGATCCCGAAGCCCGAGTTCGCGAGGTCCAGGTCGACCATGTGCCGGCCGACGGTGCCGTAGGCGAGCGCGTAGACGTGGTCGTCGACGACGACGAGCAGCGCGGCACCGCCACTGCTGAACCCCAGGTCGGTCGTCTGTCCGGTCAGCGAAGTGAGCACATCGCACCAGTCGGCCCGCTGGCGTGGCACGGTCCCGTGTACCAGCAGCGCCGGCGCACCGGCCACCAGGCGCTCCTCGACCATGAAGTCGTGCTGTCGCACGTAGCGGTGGTTCACCGCCTGGTGCAGACCCTCGACGGTCGGCGGCACCCGATCGAGCTGGTAGACCGACGTCAGGTAGGTGCCCTCCGGCCTCTCGGGCAGGTCGAGGTCGAAGAGGGTGGGCGCGTCGTAGGGCGGACGGGTGTCGTCCTTGCGGACGGCACGGCGGTTGGTCGGTCTGGTCGTGGTGCTTCTGGTCGTGGTCGGCTGGCTCGCACGGCGCACGTCGATCTCCTCGCGTTGAGAATCGGGGTGGCGGTGGTGCGGGGGAGGGGTGCGCCGAGGGCGGGCTTCGCGGGGCCTGCCCTCGGCGCGGGTGGTCAGCTGAGGGTGACGTCGACGCCGCCGGAGAACGGCGAGTCGTGCAGTTCGAGCTTGGTGAGCTTGACGTTCTTCGGGATGTCGAAGACGACGACGCCGTTGACCTGGTTGCCGGGGTTGATGTCGTTGAGGAACGTCTCGGCGTTCTTGTTGGCGTAGATCGCCGCGCCGGTGTCGGCGGAGTACTCGGTGCCGTCGGCCGCGTACGCCTTCTGGCTGCTGCCGTCGAACATCTGCGCTTCCTTGCCGATGTTCTTCACGTTCAGCGTGACCAGGCAGAACTGGCCCTGCGCCTTCTGGCCGAGCATGTCGCTGCCGACCTTGGCGACGCCGCACTTGGACGACTTGACGGTGAACTCGAACTTGCCGTCCCGGGCCGGCTGACCGATCTTCGCGGTCTTCGGCTTGTCCTCGGCCTTGGCACCGCCTTCGTCGCCGGTGGAGCTGCTCGCCTTGTCGTCGCCGCTGGAGTCGCTCGCCGTGTCGGTGGCGCCGGAGCCGCAGCCCAGGGCGATGACGCCGGTGGCGATCAGAGCGAGAGTCGTGGTCTTGCGCATCGTTGTCCTCCTGATGTGAACGTTGCGGCGTCAATAAGAACATCGTCCGAGAGCGGTGTCAACAGACGATCTCGTGCTTGACAGATGTGCGAGACTTTCGGGGTGCAGGAGAACCCGACCATCACGGCAGCGGAGATCGCCCGGCTCGCCGGCGTCGGTCGCGCTGCGGTCAGCAACTGGCGTAAACGGCACTCCGACTTCCCCACCCCGGTGGGCGGGACGACGGCGAGCCCGGAGTTCGACCTGATCCAGGTCGAGCAGTGGCTCCGCGCCCAGGGCAAGCTCCCCGAGCTGGCCACCGCGGACCGGCTCTGGCGACACCTCGCCGCGGCCAGCGACACCCCGGCCGCCGGCCTCGCCGCTGTCGGCGCGTTCCTGCTGGCTCGCCAACGCGGCTCCCGAACCGGCCACCCCGACGCGCAACTCGCGCCGCTGCTGCCCGACGTCGACGCCCTCGCCGACGAGTTGGGCGCGCAGGGCGCGTTCGATGAGCTGTGGCAGCGGTTCTCCGCTCCCGGCCCAGGCCGCCCCTTCGCCACCCCCGACGACCTCGCCGACCTGATGATCGGGCTCGCCAACGTCGGCGGCGGCTCAGTGCTCGACCCGGCCGCCGGCTCCGGCGCCATCCTGCGAGCCGCTGTCCGCGCCGGCAGCACCTCCGTCTACGGGCAGGAACTCGATCAGGACCTGGCTCGACTCGCCGGTCTGTGGCTGGCCCTGCACGACGTACCCGGGGAGGTCTGCGCCGGGGACACCCTGCGCGCCGACGCCTTCGCCGGCCGCGCCGTCGACGCCGTCGTCTGCCACCCACCGTTCGGCGCCACCAACTGGGGCGACGAGGAACTCGGCCACGACCCCCGCTGGATCGTCGGCACCACACCCCGCACCGAACCGGAGCTGGCCTGGGCGCAGCACGCCCTCGCGCACCTGCGGGTCGGCGGACACGCCGTCCTCCTGATGCCACCCACGGTCGCCAGCCGCCGCGCCGGCAAACGGATCCGCGGCGAACTGCTGCGCCGAGGTCACCTACGCGCCGTCATCGCGCTCCCGCCGGGAGTGGCGGCGCCGCACGGCGTACCCCTGCATCTGTGGGTGCTGCGACGCGCCGCGACCGACGCGCCGCCACCGGCGCGGGCGCTGCTGATCGACGCCGCAGGCGGAGACCTGGTCGACACCGCGCCGCGCGTGCTGGCCGCCTGGCGGGCCTTCGCCGCCGCCCCCGACGGCGACGTCGAGGAGGCCGGGTTCGCCCGCGCGGTCCCGGTCATCGAACTGCTCGACGAGGAGGTCGACCTCACCCCCGCACGCCGGCAACCCGCCGTCGTGGGCGAGGCAACAGGCGAGCATCTGGTACGCACCAGAGAACGGCTGGCCGCCATCGTGGGCGAACTGCCGGCGCTGCTACCGCAGGTAACCCCCGCGCCCAGCGGGCTGGAGGGCTCATTCCTCACCGTGGGAGAGCTGGCAAAGACCGGCGCGCTTCAACTGATCGGTCCCGTCCGCGCCGGCACGTCCACACCCGCCCCCGACGGGCCTGCGGTGCTCACCGTGCCGGACGTGCTCGCCGGCGTGGAGGCCTCCGGACGGGTGGACGATCGGATCGGGCAGGAGTTCCCCCTCGCCGTGGGGGACGTGGTGGTGCCGATGATCGCGCGGCAGCTCACCGCGCGGGTGGTCACCGCCGAGGGAGCGTTGTTGGGGCGCAACCTGTACCTGCTACGGCCCAATCCGACGGCGCTGGATCCGTGGTTCCTCGCAGGTCAACTACGGACGTCGGCGAACGAGAAGCAGTCGTCGAGTCTGTCGGGCACTATGCGGTTCGACATTCGGCGGGCGCAGGTGCGGCGGCTGCCGCTCGACGAGCAGCAGGCGCACGGTGCGGCGTTCCGGCGGCTGGAGGCATTTGAGGCGGCAGTGCGGGAGACGATGGCGCTGGGGGCCGAGCTGATACAGCTCACCGCTGACGGTTTGGCGCGGGGAGCCGTGTTGCCAGACGGCGACAGCCGATAGGGCTCCTCCTCTGCTGCGCACCGCGAGTCATGCGTGATCCCGGTGTTCTAAGTCGTCGTTCGGCATCTCTGATTGATCCCCCAGCCCTGCCCGGATGACTGCGGGGCGCCGTCGATCGCGATCTTGGTGCACAGTAGAGGGCTCGGCGTCTGACGAACGATGGCGGTCCGAGATGCGTAACGGGGGAGGTTACGAGAGTGCTGGGCCGAGATCCGGACGCGGCACGGGAATTGCTGCATTCCTGGACGGCCGAGCTGTCAACACGAGCCCAGGCCGCCGCTGAGCTGTCGGAGCGGGTTGCGACCATCACGGCGTCGGCGGTCGGCGCGGACGGTGCGGTGCGCGTGACGGTCGCCGCCTCGGGGGCGGTGACGGACCTCCAGTTGGACAACCGCGTCCAGCGGATGACCGGCTCCGAACTTGCCCGAACCATCATGACCACGATTGCCCGTGCACAGGCCGGGTTGATCGAGCAGGTGAGCGTTGCGGTGCAGGACACCGTGGGCACCGACTCGGAGACCGGGCGGGCGGTCACCGACACCTTTGCCAGGCGGTTCCCCGGGCCTACTGACGAGCAGCCGGATCGGTGGGAGCGGGATGCCAGACCTGGCTGGTGACGCGGAGATGCACATGTCGGTGGCGGCGGTGGTCCGGCATGCCGAGACGGTCAACGACATCGCCGACAAGATGGAAACCGCTCGTGGGGCGGCGGCGTACGTGCAGATGGGCGCGGAGGCGTACGGGCAGATCTGCGGGTTCCTGCCTCGGTTGATCGACCCGTTGGCCGACAGGGCGGTGGCGGCGCTGGGAGAGTCCGCCACGGCACTGCGTGCGGCGGCAGCCAACCTGCGGGCGGCTGCCGCCGCGACCGAAGCGACAGACGCAGGGAACGCGCGACGACTCACCGGCAGCGCAGGCCGGCTGGAGTTGCCGTTGTGACTGGCGTGGTGGCCAACCCACTGGTGGCAGCGCGGAACGATTCAACCCGGTGGTACACCGGTCTCGGGTTGGTCGAGGACGTCGCCGACACTGTGTCAGGTATCGAGTCGGGCAGCTGGATCGACTCCACGATCGGTGGTTTTGCCACGTCGATGGACGCGCTGGCCACGGTGTTGGACCCGCTCGGCTCGTTGGTCAGCTGGGGTGTCGGCTGGTTACTCGAACACGTCAAGCCGCTGTTGCACGCGCTGGACTGGCTGGCCGGCGACCCAGACCAAATCCACGCGTACGCGTCGACCTGGCGCAACGTTGCGAAGCAGAGCACCGATGCCGTGGCTGACTTGCAGGCGGGGACCTCATCGCAGCTCGCCGAGTGGGCTGGCGCGTCCGCGCAGGCCTACCGGGCGCACATGTCGGGCCAGGTACGGGCGATGGAGGGCATTGCGCGGGCTGCCGGCGGCATCGCTTCGCTGGTGGAGGGTTCTGGACTGCTGGTGGCGCTGGTCCGCGAGTTGGTTCGGGACCTGATCGCGGACTTCGTGTCGGTGTTGGCGGTCAGGCTGCCACTCTGGCTGGCCGAGGCCGGCGCGACGCTGGGCGTGGCGACGCCGCTGGTGATCTCCCAGGTGAGCAGTCTGGTGGCCAAGTGGGCGGCGCGGATCGGCAAGTTGATCAGCGCGCTGATCAGCAGTCTGCGTCGGCTGACACCACTGCTCCGGCGCTTGGGCGACCTGATCGACGACCTGAATGGCCTGCTGCGGCGAGCGGCCCGCGCCGACCCGGTCAACCCGGCGACCGGTCCCATCCCCAGGCGTTCTGACACCTCGGGAGAGCCAGACCTGGATTCGATGGGGCGTCGGTCGGACTGGGAGGATCCTTCGGCACATCCGCAGACACCGCCCCCGTCGGATGCGCACCTTCCTGCTGGCGATCCCGTCTACCACCGCCCGAACAGCACCGCCATTGGCTACGACAGCGCCACAATGCGCAACTTCGACTCGGTGGCGCCGATCCCTGGCCATCACGACGTGGTCGTGCACGGCCTACCCAATGGTTTGTTCCGGCCTGGCCTCGTGGGCGCTGACGGTGCCGACCACCCCGCGAATCTCACCCACCCACAGCAGATCGCCGACACCGTTCGCGCCAACCCGCACTACGAGGGTGGCCCGGTGCGACTGGTGTCCTGTCACACGGGCGCCGTTGCTCCCGATGTCGACGTGCCACCAGCGGCGCAACAGGTCGCCGACGCCCTCGGGGTGCCCGTGATGGCACCGACGGACGCTGTCGGTGTCGACAGGTATGGTCCCGTGGGGCAGACCCCGATGATCCGGGGCGGCGGGGAGTGGAAGACCTTCTATCCGAACGGTGGGCGTTGATGAGCGGCGGTCAGCTGAAGGCGGCGGGGATGTTCCGTGAATTCGGACCAGTCCGCTCCGCCGAGCCGCAGCAGAGCATCTTCGACAGCGTCACCGACGAGGAGTTGCCCGACGCCGCCCAGGTGGTCACCTATCTCAATTCGGGTCATGTCCTCATCGACGTGATGGACGTCGCCGACGACGCCTTCGACTCGACCCGGCAGGTGATGAACGGCCCTACCGTCCTGACCGACGGTGACTGGCTGTGGCGGAAGGACCTCGCCTACTACGTGCGGGGTCACCGCGTCGCATTGCCGGAGGACTTCCTCGCGCTCATCCGCGAGCGTGACTACGTCGTCCCTTCGCGGGGTGTGCCGGAGCTGACGGCTTGTTCGCGGCAGGCACGCGAGCTGATGTTCTGGAAAAGCTGACGAGCTTGCTGGTCACCGTGCAGAGCCGGCGTAGCCCGGGAAGACCCTCATCCACCTTCTCCCGCCAGCAGCCGCGCATGACAGGCACCGGCGGCCAGCACCGTCGTCAGATATCCGACGGCGGCGCAGCGCTTCGGTGACATTGCCGGAAACCTGGCGGGTCGGGAGCGGCATTCAATGCTCGACCACGGCATCAGGGACGGATATCGTCACGCGCCGACTCATACATCGAGCCGTATCAAGTGTGAATTCGACGCCTGATAAGAACCGCCATTCGGACGCTACCTCGCTGAACGTTCAACGTTGTACGGTCATGCGTCCGCCGGGCGACGAGCCGACAGGGCAGACGAGCAGTTTGGGTGGGTGTCATCGTGAGGGGGACGTGTGACGCTGGGCAGAATCGGCGGCTACGAGTTGGTCAGGCCGCTCGGCTCAGGTGGTATGGGCGATGTGTTCTTCGCGGTGTCGCCGACCGCTGAGCGGGTCGCCGTGAAGGTGATCAGGCAACACCTCATTGAGGCGCCGACGGTGCGCGAGCGGTTCGCCGCCGAGGTCGACAGCCTCAAGCTCGTCTTCGGCTCGCGGGTGGCCCGCCTGGAGGACGCCGACCCGTACGCGAACCCCGCCTGGCTTGCCGTTGAGTATGTCCCCGGGGCCACGCTGCGTCAGCACGTCGACGCGCGGGGGCCACTTCCGCTTCCGCTGGCCGCAATGGCCGGGGCGATGCTCGCCGAAGGTCTCGCCAAGGTGCACCAGGTCAAGCTTTTGCACCGTGACCTCAAACCGCAGAACATCATCCTCGGCCCCGACGGTCCCAAGCTGATCGATTTCGGCTTGGCGGTGCTCATCGAGCGGGACGACTACCTGACCGAGCCCGGCACGCTGGTCGGCACCCCCGCCTACATGTCGCCCGAGCAGGTCAAGGGCAAACGGGACCTCACGCCGGCGGTCGACATCTATGCCCTCGCCGCGACGCTGGTCTTCGCTCTCACGGGCCACGGGCTCTACCCGCAGTCCAACTCCTGGAATCTGCTCCTGCGCATCAGCGAGCCGAGCGACCTTCCCGACCTGTCCGGCGTGCCCGCCGAGCTGGTGCAGTTGCTCGGCACGATGCTCGCCTTCGACCCCACGGCCCGACCCGGACTGACCGACGTACGCGGCCGGCTGCTCGCGGTTGCTACGGCTGCCAGCGGCAAGAGCGTCCATGCCCTGCGGCAGGAGGTGGCTGCGCTCACCTACGACGGGGACACCGAGTTGCTGGTCCCGCCGGACCTGGAGGATCCGCGGCAGGACCCGGAGAGCCCGCCGGTCATCGAACCGGACACCGTCCCGGTGCCGCAGACGGCACCCACGAAGGTCGACGGCAAGCGGCCCAGGGCGCCAGCCGACGTGACATGGCTTGTCGACAAGATGCGTCGCCAGTACGCCCGCCGCTCCACCCTGTAGGAAGGCACCACCGATGACCACCCCCCAGGCCGCGACCTTCGCCCCGGGCTCCCGCATCGTCGTTCGCGACGAGGAATGGCTGATCCGCAGCGTCAAGACCGGCACCGCGGACGGCACGATGGTGAAGGCGGTCGGCGTATCCGAGTTCGTGCAGGACGTCGAGGCGACCTTCTTCACCGCGCTTGAAGACATCACGCCGCTGGTGCCCGAGGAGACCGACCTCATCCAGGACACCTCTTCGCGGTTCCGGCAGAGCCGCCTCTTCCTGGAAGCGGTGCTGCGGCGTACGCCGCTGCCCCGCACCGAGCGCGGGTTGGCCCTCGCCGACCGGTTCCTGCTCGATCCGTTGACCTACCAGCAGCGGCCCGTCGAGCTGGCGCTGTCCGGGTTGCGGCCGCGAATCCTGCTCGCCGACGTCGTCGGTCTGGGCAAGACCCTGGAGATCGGGCTGATCCTCGCCGAGCTGATCCGCCGGGGCCGAGGTGACCGCATCCTGGTGGTCTCGCCGCAGCAGGTCCTTGAACAGTTTCAGCGGGAACTCTGGACCCGGTTCGCGATCCCCCTTGTCCGGCTCGACTCGACAGGCATCCAGCGCATACAGCAGGAGATCCCCGCCGGGCGCAATCCGTTCACCTACTTCAAGCGGGCCATCATCTCGGTCGACACCCTCAAGGACGCCGGCCAGTTCGGCCACCACCTCGACGCCACGACCTGGGACGCCGTCGTCATTGACGAGTCGCACAACCTCATCAACAAGGGCACCAAGCGCAACGAGCTGGCCCGCCGCCTGGCCGCGAAGACCGACGCGTTGCTGCTGGCCAGCGCCACCCCGCACAACGGTGACAAGGAGTCCTTCGCGCAGCTGATCTCGCTGCTCGACCCGGCGGCCATCGCCAACGAGAAGGACTACCAGGCCAGCGACATCGCGCACCTTTACCTGCGCCGCACGAAGATCAGCCCGGAGGTACGCGACCAGATCGGCGACCGCTGGGCCGACCGCGGCCCGTCGAAGGCCGTGCACTGCACGGCGACCTCGATCGAGGAGCAGATCTTCGACGAGCTGACCGACGTGTGGCTGGCTGGCAAGTGGACCGACGAAGCGATCACCGGGCAGCACCGGCTCTTCCCGTACACCTTGTTGAAGTCGTTCCTGTCCTCGCACCGCGCGCTGCACGAGACGGTGACCAACCGGCGCAAGAAGGCCACCGACACCGAGCGGGCGGCCCTGGACCGGCTCGCGGAGTTGACCTCCGCGATGACCGACAGGGATTCCAGCAAGATCAAGGGTCTGGTCGACGAGCTGAAGAAGATCGGCATCGGCAAGAACAGCGCAACCCGGGCTGTGGTCTTCTCCGAGCGGGTGCCGACCATCAAGTGGCTCGCCGAGGTCGTCCCCGGAATGCTCGGCCTCAAGCCGAATGCGATCCGGGTGCTGCACGGCGGGGTGGCCGACAAGGACGAGCAGACGATCCTCCAGGAGTTCGAGCTGGCCGGCAGCGATGTCCGGTTGCTCTTCACCGGCGACGTCGCCTCCGAGGGCGTCAACCTGCACCAGCAGTGCCACCACCTGATCCACTACGACATCCCGTGGAGCCTGATCCGCATCGAGCAGCGCAACGGCCGCATCGACCGCTACGGGCAGAAGCACCAGCCCCAGTTCCGCGCGCTCATCCTCACCTCCGACCGGGAGGACGCCAAGGACGACCGGACGGTCGCCGAGAAGCTGCTCAACCGGGAGGAGACCGCCCACCGCAGCCTCGGCAGCGTCGAGGCTGTGACGGGCCAGTACGACGCCAAGGCCGAGGAGGACCGGCTGGTCCGGGACCTGCTCGCCGGCAAGTCGGTGGACGAGTCCTACGATGCCGCCCATGCCGAGGTCGACGTGATGGCCGACCTCTTCGGCGACGTCGGCACCGCACCGGTCACGGATGATGTGCCGCGCGCTCAGGTGCCGAAACTCTTCGACTCCACCCAGGACTTCGTCGACGCCGCTCTCTACGAAATCTACGAGGACCGGCCCGAGGATCACATCGACCTGCGCCGCGAGGACGAACTCATGACGTTCCTCGCCCCAGACGACCTGGTGCACCGGCTCACCGACCTGCCCCGCACCTACCTGCGGGCGCACCGCGAGGGCGAGGACCTGCGACTCAAGGTCACTTTCGACCGCGCTCTCGCCCAGCGCAAGCTCGACCAGGCCCGGGAGAGCAAGACCCCGATGTGGCCGGACATCGCCTTCCTCAGTGACGTGCACCCGATTGTCGACTGGCTGGTCGACAAGGTTCTGATCCGGCTCGGCCGCCAGCAGGCCCCGGTGCTCATCGCCGACGTGGCCGCGCCGACGTTCCTGATCCAGGGCGTCTACGCCAACCGCCTTGGCCAACCCACGGTCGTCCAGTGGATGGCCGTCTCCGACCTGCCCGCGTCGCCGACGATCCGACCCATGGACGAGGTGTTGCGGGAGGCCAACGTCGGCCCGGCCATGGTCAACCGCGCCGAGGCCATCGCGATCGACCCGCTGAAGGCGCTGCTGCCGGGGGCTGTCGCGGTTGCCCGGCAGTATCTGGAGGACAAGCGCGCGGAGTGGGCCGAGGCCAACGCCGAGCCGCTGCGCAAATATCGCGAGCAACTGAGCGCCTTCCAACAGGCGAGCCTCTTCGATGAGCTGCCCGGCGCGCATCGGGAGAAGCGTCGCCAACGCGTCGACGCCACCGTCCAGGAGCAGCACGACCTGCTCGACCGCTTGGAAACCGACGGCGACCCGCTGCTGCGGGTGCTCGCCGTTCTCGTACCGTCGCAGGAGAGTGCCGCATGAGTTTCGAGTCGCTGACCAACCGCGGCGAGTATCTCTCCGCGCACTACCTCGCCGAGATCCTGCCCACCACCCTCAAGGGCGGTCTGCTCAAGCAGTGGGCGGAGACGGAGAAGACCGAGGAGGAGACGCCACGCACAAAGCTGCGCGGTATGCGCCGGCGGTACTTCGACGCGAAGACCGAGCTGACCGACGTCGACTTCTTCGACCCCGAGCGGCTGCGCAAGCAGCACCAGGACGTGCTGCGGGCGCTCGGGTTCGACCCGCAGCCGCAGACCATCACCGTCGAGCGCAACGGCCAGGAGTACGCGGTCCACGTCGCTCACGCCGAGCTGACCACCACGCACGGCATCGTCGCGCTGGACTGCGGTTGGGCGGTCGACACCGAGGCAGCACAGGACCCAGACGACGCCGGCCGCCTGCTCGACCCGCTCACCCTGTCGAGCACCGAGACCATCGAAACGGGCGCCAAGCTCGCCTCCCTGCTCTTCGCGGCAGACAGTCCGAAGCCCCGCTACGTGCTGATCCTCAGCGGTGGCGTGATCACCCTCGCCGACCGCACCGTCTGGGGTGAGGGCCGCTACCTGGCCGTCAGCCTCGACACCGCGTACGCCCGCAACGACGACAAGGAGTTCGACGTCGTCGCCGCGCTCTTCGGCGCCGACTCGCTACGCCCGCCCGCCGAGGGCGGCACCGAGCCGCTCGCCGACCTTGTCGCCGGCTCCCGCCAGCACGCCGTGGGTGTGTCCAGCGAACTCCGCGAGGGCCTGAAGGTCTCCGTCGAACTCATCGCCAACGAGGTCCTCGACCAGATCCGGCGGGCCGGCTACCAGCCGCAGCAGGTCATGGACCTCGACGAGCTGGCCAAGGAACTCAGCCGGGAGTCGCTGCGCTACCTCTACCGGATCCTGTTCCTGCTCTACGCCGAGGCCCGCCCCGAACTCGGCGTGCTGCCGGTCAACGACCCCCAGTACGCCGAAGGCTACAGCCTCGCCCGCCTCGGTGACCTCGTCTCCCGCCGCCTCGCCCCGTCCGCCGAGGACGGCACCCACCTGTACGAGTCGCTCGATCTGCTGTTCCGCATGGTCAACGAGGGGCACCGGCCGCGCGGCGGCGCGGAGATCGCCGACAAGGCCAGCGAGGGGGAGGGGCTGCGCTTCGAGCCCATGAAGTCAGACCTGTTCCTGCCGGAGAAGACCAAGCTCATCGGTCGGCTGATCGCCGAGCCGGGCAGCGACCCCGACGACGAGCACGCCCCGAAGATCGACACGCGGCTACGCAACAAGGTCCTCTACGAGGTGCTGCGCCGGCTGATGCTCACCAAGGGCGGCAAGAAACGCCGAGGCGGCTTCATCTCGTACGCCCAGCTCGGCATCAACCAACTCGGCGCGGTCTACGAAGGCCTGATGTCGTACACCGGTTTCGTCGCCACCGAGCAGCTCTACGAGGTCGCCAAGAACGGCGACCCGAAGGACGGCTCGTGGATGATCCCGGCCTCCAAGGTCGACGAGTACGACGACGGTGTCTTCGTCTACAAGGAGGACCCCTACACCGGCGTCCGCAGCCGGGTCAGCTACCAGCCCGGCCAGTTCGTCTACCGGCTCGCCGGCCGCGACCGACAGACCAGCGCCTCCTACTACACCCCGCAGTCGCTCACCGAGGTCACCGTCCAACTCGCCCTGAAGTACCGGCTCGACCAGGACGACACGGTCACCCCCGCCCGCGAACTGCTGGACTGGACCATCTGTGAGCCCGCGCTCGGCTCAGGCGCGTTCCTCAACGAGGCGATCAACCAGGTCGCCGCCGAATACCTGCGCCGCCGCCAAAAGGAACTCGACACCACCCTCGACCCCGAGGACTACCACCTCGAACTTCAGCGGGTGAAGGCGTACATCGCCCTGCACAACAGCTACGGCGTCGACCTCAACCGCACCGCCGTCGAGCTGGCCGAGGTGTCGCTCTGGCTCAACGTCATGCACGCCGGCCTCCAGGCACCCTGGTTCGGCCTGCACCTGCAACGCGGCAACTCCCTCATCGGTGGCGGGCGCAAGACCTACACACCGAAGCAGCTCGCCGACAAGTCGTGGCTCACCACCGCGCCGAAGGAGCAGCCCTTCCGGGACGGGCCGATCGACGAGGGCACGATCCACCACTTCCTGCTCCCCGCCGACGGCTGGGGCGCGGTAGCGGGGGAGAAGGAGGCCCGCGAGCTGGCGCCGGCTGAGACGGCCCGACTAAAGGCGTGGCGTACGGCGATGAAGCGCACGCCATCCGCCAAGGGGAAGAACTCGCAGGTGCAGCGCTTGCAGGCCCTCGCTCGACGGGTTGAGTTCCTGTGGGGGCTGGTGCAGCAGCGGCTCGACATCTCCGAGCGGGAGATCCGCCGCGACATCGCAGTCTGGGGTGCCGACGATCTGCCGCAGGTTACGGAAGCCGTGCCACGGGAGGAGATTCTCGCTGACCTGACCGCGCCGGGCACGCCGTACTGGCGGCTCAAGACGCTGATGGACGTGTGGTGCGCGCTGTGGTTCTGGCCGCTCGACAAGGTCGGGCTGCTCGACGGCTCCGACCCGGTCTATCCGGCCGCGCCCGTCCAGGTGTCGCACATCAAGGACGAGCCGGCGTACGAGGAGCCGGCCGCCTACGAGGTCGCGGACATCTTCGGCAACGTGCAGCCGCAGCAGATGAAGCTCCCGACGAAGCCGACCGGGGGCACTCGGCGGATGACGGTTGCGGAGCAGCTCCGCCAGCAGGTGCCGTTGTCCAACCTGGATGAGTGGCTGACCTTCGCCGAAGCGCTCATCGGCCGGAGCGACTTGGACGAGAACACCGAGCGGTTCTATGGCCGGACGTTCACGAGCCTGAGCGAGATGAGCGAGTTTGAGCGGAAGCTCGACGGCGTCATCGGTGTGGACTCGCCCTGGACCCTCTCCGACCGCTTTCCCTGGCTCCTCGCCGCCGACCAGATTGCCAGTCGGCAGGGCTTCTTCCACTGGGAACTCACCTTCGCTCAAGCCTTCACCAACGGCGGATTTGACCTCCAGGTAGGCAATCCACCTTGGGTCCGCCCACGTTGGCAAGCGGACGTAGTGCTTGCTGAGCACGAGCCGTGGTTTAAGCTCGTAGAGCGAGCGTCTGCGGAGCTTTGGCGCGAACGCATGAACGATGTTCTTGCGAGTGCTGGCATTCGTTCCAGCTTTTTGGCCGAAGCTGCAAACAATAGCGGCGTGGTGGAATTCCTAGGCGATATCACTACCTATCCCCTGATCGTTGGAACCCAGCCAGACCTGTATCGTGCCATGATGTGTCGGGTTTGGGTCAACGCTCGACCTCAGGGAGCGGCCGGCATGGTTCATCCAGATACTCACTTCGGTGGCGTGAAGGAGGGGCGCCTACGAAAGGAAGCCTATCGGCGAATGCGCGTCCACGGCAGTCTGGTGAACGGCGCTAATTGGGCCTTCGATGACGCGGTGCGAAGCCTTGAATTCGGTGTTCACATTTATGGTCGAGCGCAGAATCCTAGCTTCAAGCACCTCAGTCGCCTCTATAGCGCAAGCACCCTCGTGGCGTCCCTTTCCCATAACGGACAGGGTGATCCGCCTGGCCTGAAGCATCAGGGTAAATGGGACACGCGCCCGCATCTAGCGCGCGTTGTTAATGTTGACCTGCGCCTGATGTCCGAGTGGCAGCGGCTCAGAGGGGAGGCGGATGGCCCGGTCGATGAGGCGCAGATGCTTTTCCCGATCACAGTGTTCGAGGCGGATGCGATCTCCGCACTTGCGAGATTCGAACGCCGCCTCGCTGGCTACTCCCCACGAATTAGTCGTGGATACGATGAATCGAATGCGCGGCGGGATGGGCTGATACGCTGGGAGCAGCGCGCGACGGGATCTCTTGAAGAACTGGTGCTCCAGGGCCCGCATTTCGGAATTGCGCTACCTTGGGCGAAAGAGCCAAAAGTGCCCTGTCGAAGCAATCGCGATTGGAGGTCGGTTCGTCTGACAACTCTGTCCGAGGACTTTGTTCCGCGGGCAAATTACGTCCTGTCGAGCAATGAGGCGAAGACGAGATCCGGCCAAGACAAATGGGGCGGTCGGAGTAGCACCGAATTCTACAGGCTAATGTGGCGGAGGATGGTCCCCTTCAACACCGAAAGATCCCTCTTTGCTGCAGTTGTTCCCCCCGGCCCAGCCCATGTTAACACCATCCGCTCGATGGTTTTGGAAAACGACCTTCTTACAGTGCTGACTGCTGGCTTCTGGGCGTCTCTTCCGCTTGACTACTACTTACGAATTACGGGTCGTGCAGACCTTACTCCGGCTGACTGTCAGTCGATGCCTGCCCCCCAGTCGGACCATCCATTAGCGTCCGCGCTACTGCTTCGCACCCTTCGCCTCAATTGCCTTACTGGAGCATACGCGGACCTTTGGGCTGAACTCTTCGACCAAGCATGGCTAAGTGAAGCATGGGCGGGGGATTGGTCATTCCTTGGCCCCCTCGGGGAGGTTCGGCCGACGTGGGACCTGGGAACTCCCCTGCGGAGTGAGTATGCACGTCGTGCGCTCCTCGTTGAGCTTGATGCGCTGGTCGCGGTTTGGCTTGGCATTGAAGTCGAACAACTGATCGCGCTCCTTAAGTCCAGATATCCGATTCTGACGGATCGTGAAGCTTCGATGTGGTTCGATGCAGCAGGGCGCAGAATTGCTGAGGATCCATACTCATATGGTGATGGACAAAATAAAGAAGGCATCGAGCAACTCATGGCGTACCTCGACGGCCCGAGGCTGAATCCAGTGCCTGGCGGGTATAAGGCGCCGTTCTACAAGGCGGATCGGGAGAACGAGTATCGGCAGGCGCATGCCGTGTTCAGTAATCGGCTAAAGGATGCGATCGACGCAGGCTGGCAGCCGTCGTAGCCCGCAACCCCTCGTTCTACCCCTCGAAGGAGAGCAGATGGCTCCGAGCAACCACTAGAAGCGCCTTGCTGGGCGGCGCCTCGCGGTGGACAGAGGCGTTTTTGTATGGCAATTCGGCGAGTCTGCATGGTGCGCAGACCTCGTGACTATCAACGGTAGGACGGCGGTCGTGCAGGGCAGTTTGATGATCGCGGACATCGACAAGATGACAGCGATGTCGATCCAGTTCTACGTCCTCGTGGACGTGACCGAGGGACGTCGGGACTTCTGCGTCGTGCCCGGAGACAAGCTATGTGCGGGGCAGGGCCCCGGCAAAGTCGTGACGGTGTCTGACTTGTGGGGCTTGGAGTAGAAGCGCCGCTGTTGGTGGCAGCAAG
>NZ_JBNCKU010000009.1:0-24146 GCF_049841715.1 Micromonospora sp. DT41
GGGGTCCGGCCCTTCGGTCGTGCGTGCGTTGTGGTGTCAGCTGGTGGCGTAGCCGCGGGTGGCGATCCAGTCGGCGAGGTGGTCGATGGTGATGTCGTAGGAGGCGGTGTTGGGGTTGGCGGAGTCGGCGATGGTGACGGTGGTGCCGTTGTCGCGGTAGCCGACGACGCTGATGTAGTGCCCGCCTTCGAAGGAGTGGGTGTTGCCGTTGGTGTCGGTGGTGGTGCCGGCGATGTTGGCGACCACGGCGCGGCCGTCGTCGACGGTCTTGACGATGTCGTGGCGGAGCTTGTCGGTCTGCTTGTCGTCGGCGGCGGGGGTGCTGATCTCCACCGAGCGGTAGGCGTCGTTCTTACCGGTTTCCTTGTTCAGAACCGGGGTGATGTCGTTGATGCTGTCGGTGCCGGCTTCGGTGGTGCCCATTTCCTTGGCCATGGCGTCGACGCTGATGTCCTTGCCCTGCACGGACAGGGCGTTGCGGGCCGCGGCGGGGCCGCAGTAGTAGAAGTTCGGCTGGGCCTCGTAGCGCACGTCGAGGTGACGCTCACCCTTACCCTGCGTCTTCGTCTGGCTGGCCGGCTTGGCGTCGGCGGCGTAGGCGGTGGTGATGGGGCCGGCGATAGCGCCTCCGGTGAAGGCCAGGCCGGCAGCGGTCAGAGCGGTCTTACGAATCAGATCGGTACGCATGATGGCGTGCTCCTCTGCAATTCGGGGGACATCCCGGCGACACACCAATAGGGAGACGGTGCACGCACGAGACAAGGGGGGGAAGAAGTTCGAGGGGATCTCACCCGGCGACCCACACGACGGGGGCCTGCACGGGGGTGGTCCAGATGTAACCGGGGCGGCCGGCGGATCATTCCCACCGGCTACCCGCCGGGCAGCGGCCGCTAGGGCTGCTCGGTGGTTCAGGGGGATGTAACCGTCCGGGCCGGCGAGTCATTCCACCGCGCTCCGGCAGACCTTGTCCGACGGCCTCGAGGAGGCGCTGCTCGGGTGGGTCCAGGGGATGCAACCGTGGCGGCCGAGTGGGTGTTCCCGGATGCCAGGGGCCGTCGGCCGGGGGCCGCGACCTGTCGCGGTTACCCCCTGTACAACAGCCTGGCCCGACCCAACATTCCGCCGCCACAGTGCCGCCGACCACGGGACGCCGACCCCCAAACGACCCCAATCCGAACCACGCGACCCAACCCGCCACAGATCAAGCGCCAATCCCCAACCCAACCCGGACAAAACGGCCACCGCACGCCGATACCGCGGCGAAGCCCGGCCACGATCGACTCGGCTTCCTGGAAATCGGGGCATCCGACGGCCCGGGACACCGCGATTTCCAGGAAAGCGAGTCGACCACCTGCGCCAGTGCCCGATATGCACCCCTTGCGAGGTATCCGCCCGGACTACTGTCAGGCACGGATGCGCGCACGGGGGCGTCTTGCAGGTCCGTCGCTACCCGCACGCTCACAACGGGAGGCCCACCGCCGCCAGGCGTCACTTGGCCAGCAGAAGCCACCCCAGGAGAGCCACCCGTCGCTAGGCGTCACCTCACCGCAGGGGCCACCCCACACCAGACGCCGCCCCGCCTCCGGGCACCGGAGCAGCACCGTCTGTCGAGGCAGCGCCTCCTGCCCGAGCAGCATCGCCGTTTGTCGGAACGGCGCCGTCTGCCCGAGCAGCGCCGTCTGCCCGAGCAGCGCCGTCTGCCCGAGCAGCGCCGTTTGTCGAGGCAGCACCGTCTGCCGGAGCAGCACCGTCTGCCGGAGCAGCGCCGTTTGTCGAGGCAGCGTCGTCTGCCCGAGCAGCGCCGTTGGCGGCCCCCTTGCCCGTGTCGAGGGCTGCCAGGATCGCCTCGGCGGTACGTCGGCCGACCCCGGGCACCTCGGTGATCTCGTCGACGCTCGCGGTGGACAGCCGCTTAAGGGAACCGAAGTGCCGCAGCAGCGCCTTGCGGCGTACGTCTCCGAGGCCGGGAACATTGTCCAGCGCCGACTCGGTCATCCGCTTCGAGCGACGCTGACGGTGGAACGTGATGGCGAAGCGGTGCGCCTCGTCTCGGACCCGTTGCAGCAGGTAGAGCCCCTCCGAGGTGCGCGGCAGGATGACGGGGAACTCGTCGTCGGGGAGCCAGACCTCCTCCAGCCGCTTGGCGAGGCCGCACAGTGCGACATCGTCGATGCCCAGGTCGGCAAGCGCCTGCGCGGCGGCCGCGACCTGCGGCGCACCGCCGTCGACGACCACCAGTTGTGGCGGGTACGCGAATTTCCGGGGGCGGCCGGTGGTCGGGTCGACAAGGGCGCCGACCTGCGGATCGGCCTCGCCGTCGGGGGCAGTGGGGTCGTCAGCGGACTCCACGCCCACCTCTCCGGTCTCGGCCCGCGCGTCGAGGTACCGGGCGAAGCGGCGGCGCAGCACCTCGGACATCGCGGAGAGGTCGTCGGTCGCGCCGCGGACGATGAACCGTCGGTATTCGCTCTTGCGGGGCAACCCGTCTTCGAAGACCACCATGCTGGCGACGACGTCGGTGCCCTGGATCTGCGAGATGTCGAAGCACTCGATGCGCAGCGGCGAGGTGCGCATGTCGAGCGCCTCGCTGATCTCGTCCAGTGCCTTGCCCCGGGTGGTGAGGTCGCCGGCCCGCTTGAGCTTGTGCCGGGCCAGCGCGTCCTTGGCGTTGCGCTCCACCGTCTCCATCAGTGCCCGCTTGTCGCCGCGCTGCGGCACCCGCAGCGACACACGGCTGCCCCGGTGGCTGCTGAGCCATTCGGCAAGCGCCTCGGCGTCCGCTGGCAGCTCGGGCACCAGCAACTCGCGAGGTACGTCGGTTTCGCCCTGCTCGCCGCCGTACACCTGGGTGCAGAAGTGGTGGACGAGGTCGCCGGTGGTCAGGTCCTCGGTCTTCTCCACGACCCAGCCGCGCTGGCCACGGACGCGGCCGTCGCGAACGTGGAAGACCTGCACGGCAGCCTCAAGGGGGTCGTCGGCGAACGCGACAACGTCGGCGTCGGTGCCGTCGCCCAACACCACTGTCTGCTTCTCCATGGCCCGGCGCAGCGCTGCCACGTCGTCGCGCAGGCGGGCGGCCCGCTCGAACTCAAGCTTCTCGCTCGCCTCGGTCATCTCACGTTCGATCTTGCGGACCATGGTGTCGGTGCGCCCGGCCATGAAGTCGCAGAAACCGTCGACTATCGCTCGGTGCTCGTCGGCGGAGACGCTGCCGACGCAGGGCGCCGAGCACTTGCCGATGTAGCCGAGCAGGCAGGGGCGGCCGACCTGACCGGCGCGCTTGAACACCCCCGCGGAGCAAGTCCGGGCGGGGAACACACGCAGCAGCAGATCGAGGGTCTCGCGGATGGCCCAGGCGTGCGAGTACGGACCGAAGTAGCGCACGCCCTTGCGCTTGGCGCCGCGCATCACCTGTAGCCGGGGGTACTCCTCGTCGAGGGTCACGGCCAGGTAGGGGTACGACTTGTCGTCGCGGTAGCGGACGTTGAAGCGGGGGTCGTACTGCTTGATCTCGGTGAACTCCTGCTGGAGCGCCTCGACCTCGGTGCCGACGGTGATCCAGTCCACCGATTCGGCGGTGGTGACCATCTGCCGGGTGCGCTCGTGCAGGTTCCAGATGTCGCCGAAGTAGGAATTGAGCCGACTGCGCAGGTTCCTCGCCTTGCCGACGTAGATCACTCGGCCGGTGCCGTCGCGGAATCGGTAGACCCCCGGCGACTCCGGGATGGTGCCGGGTGCGGGACGGTAGGTCGAGGGGTCAGCCACGCCGACAAGCCTAGTCCGCACCACCGACACCCACCGCCGGCACTAGATCCACTCGTGTCCGGGTGCGTCGGGATGTCCGCAGGTCACCGGACACCCCGACGCCCCAGGCCGCGAGTCGATCAAACCCAACCCCATGGGGTACGCGCCAACGGGGCGAAGCCCGGCGATCAGGCCAGCGAGATCTGGTCCCCGGTGACCTTGATGTTCTTGGGCGGCAGCGGCTTGGTGGCCGGGCCGGCCTTCACCGAGCCGTCCTCGATCGAGAACCTGCTGCCGTGGCAGGTGCAGTTGATGGTGCCGCCGTCGATGTTCGACACCGGGCAGTTCTGGTGCGTACAGATCGGGCTGAAGCCCTTGAACTGCCCCGCGGTCGGCTGGGTGATCACCACGCCCTCGGCGGCGAGGATCTTGCCGCCACCGACCGGGATGTCGGCGGTGGTGGCCAGCGACTGGGCGTCCTGCCGGTTGCCGCCGCCGGCGTCGCCGGTGCTCGGCACTGCCGGGCCGCCGCTGGTGGGGGCGGGGGTGGCGCCGTCGCCGGTGTCGTCGCTGCCGCAGGCAGCCAGGACGACGGCTGCGCCGGCCGCCCCGACGCCGGTGAGCAGAGCCCGTCGGGTCTGCGTACCTGGACCGGTCAGCGCCTGATCGTCACTCATGCCTCGCCTCTCTGTAGCCCGCCGGCCGGCCGAAGAGCCGGCCACACTTCTCCACACGGGCAACTGTGCCGGATGGTTCATCGCCGCAACGGCCGACTCGGGAATGGAACGGGGGCGGACCGGGCCGGCTCACGGCACGCCACGATCGGCGTGCGTGAGCCAGCGCCGGAACCCGCCCCCGCCAGGTGCGCTCAGCGCGCGGCGGCCGTCACCTTACGGCTGGCCCGCGCCTTGGTGGTGCCGTTGGCCTTGGCGGCGCGGGTGGTGGCCGCCGCCGCGCCCTTGGCCTCGCCGTCGAGCTTGAGCACGCCGCGCAGGAACTGACCGGTGTGACTCTCAGGCACCTCGGCGACCTCCTCCGGGGTGCCGGTGGCGAGCACTGTGCCGCCCCGGTGCCCGCCCTCGGGGCCCATGTCGATCAGCCAGTCGGCCGTCTTGATCACGTCGAGGTTGTGCTCGATGGTGATCACCGTGTTGCCCTTGTCGACGAGCCCTTCGAGCACCATCAGCAGCTTGCGGATGTCCTCGAAGTGCAGGCCGGTGGTCGGCTCGTCGAGCACGTAGACCGTCCGCCCGGTGGAGCGCTTCTGCAGCTCGGAGGCCAGCTTGACCCGCTGCGCCTCACCGCCGGAGAGAGTCGGCGCGGGCTGACCGAGGCGTACGTAGCCCAGACCGACGTCGACAAGCGTCTTGAGGTGCCGGTGGATGGCCGGGATCGCGGAGAAGAACTCGGCGGCCTCCTCGATCGGCATCTCCAACACGTCCGAGACGGTCTTGCCCTTGTAGTGCACCTCGAGGGTCTCCCGGTTGTACCGGGCGCCCTTGCAGACCTCGCAGGGGACGTACACGTCGGGAAGGAAGTTCATCTCGATCTTGATGGTGCCGTCGCCGGAGCACGCCTCGCAGCGGCCACCCTTGACGTTGAACGAGAACCGGCCCGGCCCGTACCCCCGCACCTTGGCCTCGGTGGTCTCGGCGAAGAGCTTGCGGACGTGGTCCCAGACCCCGGTGTAGGTGGCCGGGTTGGAGCGCGGCGTGCGGCCGATCGGCGACTGGTCCACGCCGACGACCTTGTCCACGTGCTCCAGACCGGAGACCCGGGTGTGCCGGCCGGGCACCAGCCGGGCGCCGTTGATCTGGTTGGCCAGGACCGCGTAGAGGATGTCGTTGACAAGCGTCGACTTGCCCGAACCGCTGACCCCGGTGACAGCGATCAACTGACCCAGCGGGAAGCCCACAGTCAGGTTGCGCAGGTTGTGCTCCCGCGCGCCGTGCACCACCAGCTCACGGGCCGCGTCCTGCGGGCGGCGCGACTTCGGCGTCGGGATCGACCGCTTCCCGGACAGGTACGCCCCGGTGATCGACTCCTTGTTCTTCAGCAGCGCCGGAACCGAGCCGCTGTGCACGATCTTGCCGCCGTGCTCGCCGGCACCCGGGCCGATGTCGACGATCCAGTCGGCGGTGCGGATCGTGTCCTCGTCGTGCTCCACCACGATCAGCGTGTTGCCCAGCCCGCGCAGCCGGATCAGGGTCTCGATCAGCCTGTGGTTGTCGCGCTGGTGCAGCCCGATCGACGGCTCGTCCAGCACGTAGAGCACACCCACGAGGCCGGAGCCGATCTGGGTGGCCAGCCGGATGCGCTGCGCCTCGCCGCCGGACAGGGTGCCCGCCGGCCGGTCCAGGGAGAGGTAGTCAAGGCCGACGTCGAGCAGGAACCGCAGCCGGGCGTTGATCTCCTTGAGGACCCGCTCGGCGATCATCTTCTGCCGGTCGGTCAGTTCGATGCCCGCGAGCAGGTCGGCGCACTCCCCCACGGACAGGTTGCAGACCTCGGCGATGCTCTTGCCGGCAAGTGTGACCGCCAGCACCTCGGGCTTGAGCCGCGCGCCGCCGCAGGCCGCACACGGCACGTCGCGCATGTAGCCCTCGTACTTGTCGCGGGACCACTCGGACTCGGTGTCGGAGTGCCGGCGCTCGATCCACTGCACCACACCCTCGAAGCCGGTGTAGTAGGAGCGCTCGCGGCCGTACTTGTTGCGGTAGCGCACGTGCACCTGGTCGTCGGAGCCGTGCAGGATCGTCTTCTGCGCGCGGGCCGGCAACGCCCGCCAGGGCGTGTCGACGTCGAAGTGCTGGGCCTCGCCGAGCGCCTCCAGCAGGCGCAGGAAGTATTCCAGGTTGTGCCCCGTGGACCAGGGCTGGATCGCGCCCTCGCGCAGGCTGCGCTCCGGGTCGGGCACCAGCAGCTCCGGGTCGACCTCCTTCTTGGTGCCCAGGCCCGTGCACTCCGGGCAGGCGCCGTAGGGCGCGTTGAAGGAGAAGACCCGAGGCTCGAGATCCTCGATGGCCAGCGGGTGGTCGTTGGGGCAGGCCAGGTGCTCGGAGTAGCGGCGCTCCCGCTCCGGGTCGTCCTCGGGCAGGTCGACGAAGTCGAGCAGCACCAGGCCGCTGGACAGGCCCAGGGCGGCCTCGACCGAGTCGGTCAGCCGCTGCTTGGCGCTCGGCTTGACGGTGAGCCTGTCGATCACCACCTCGATGGTGTGCTTCTCCTGCTTCTTGAGCTTCGGCGGCTCGGTCAGCGGGTGCACCACGCCGTCGACCCGGGCCCGGGCGTAGCCCTTGGCCTGGAGCTCGGCGAAGAGGTCGACGTACTCGCCCTTACGGCCGCGTACCACCGGGGCGAGCACCATGAACTTGGTGCCCTCGGCCATGGCGAGGACCCGGTCGACGATCTGCTGTGGGCTCTGCCGGGAGATCCGCTCGCCGCAGACCGGGCAGTGCGGCTCGCCGATGCGGGCGTAGAGAAGACGCAGGTAGTCGTAGACCTCGGTGATGGTGCCGACGGTCGAGCGCGGGTTGCGCGACGTCGACTTCTGGTCGATCGAGACGGCGGGGCTCAGCCCTTCGATGAAGTCGACGTCGGGCTTGTCCATCTGGCCGAGGAACTGCCGGGCGTACGACGACAGCGACTCCACGTAGCGCCGCTGGCCCTCGGCGAAGATCGTGTCAAAGGCCAGGCTCGACTTGCCCGACCCGGACAACCCGGTGAACACGATGAGTGCGTCCCGGGGCAGGTCGAGACTGACGTCACGCAGGTTGTGCTCGCGCGCGCCACGGATGATGAGTCGGTCGGCCACAGTGCGTGTACTCCCGGATGAAGGTGAAGCGGAGGGTTCTGTCCCGCTCTGCGATGATTCCGAGCGGTCGTGCGGGCGCGGAAAACGCGCCTCGGCAACTCTAGCCCCGAGGTACGACAGTTTCCCTCGCCCGCACATTCCCCCAGCTCAGCGCGGTCGGCCGCATCGACCCACAGCCACGTCGGCCACCATCCCGCGCCGACCCGCGACGGCGCCGGCCACCCGTCAGTAGCCGCCGGGCGACGGCGGGCGGACGGCCCTGCGCCGGGCCGCGCGCCAACCGCCGCGCCGTTCGGCGGCCAGCCGCGACTCCCGGCGACGGCTCTCGTGGGCCACCTCCCCCTGCAACCGCCGCCAGCTCTCCCACCGCCGCGTGGACAGTTCCCCGGTACGCAGCGCGTCCCGGACCGCGCACGCCGGCTCACCGTCGTGCCCGCAGTCGGCGTACCGGCAGCCCTGCGCCAGCCCGGCGATGTCGGCGAACGCCCGGTCCAGCCCGGCCACGCCGTCGAGCAGGCCGACCGCCCGCACGCCGGGCGTGTCGATCACCGCCCCGCCGCCCGGGATCGGCACCAGGGCCCGCCAGGTAGTGGTGTGCCGGCCCTTGCCGTCGACCCGCCGGATCGCCTGTGTCGGCATCATCACGGTCCCCGCGAGGGCGTTGACCAGGCTCGACTTGCCGGCACCGGACGGGCCGAGCAGGCCCAGCGTGCGGCCGGGCGCCACCTCGGCGCGCAGCGGTTCCAGCCCGACGCCGCGCTCGGCGCTTACCGGAAGCACCGGCACCCCGGGCGCCACAGTGGCGATCTGGCGGGCCAGTGCGCCGGGGTCGCCCGCGAGGTCGACCTTCGTCAGCACCACGAGCGGTCGCGCGCCGGACTCGTGGGCCAGCGAGAGCAGCCGCTCGATGCGGCCGACGTCCGGCTCCGGGTGTACAGGCTCGACCACCGCGGCGGCGTCGAGGTTCGCGGCCAGCACCTGGCCGCTGGCGTCCTTGCCGGCGGTACGGCGGATCAGCGCGGCCCGCCGGGGCAGCACGGCGGCCACCGTGATCCGGCGGTCCGGCCAGTGCGTGAGCAGCACCCAGTCGCCCGCGCAGGGCAGCGCGGAGGGATCCTGGGCGGCGGCGGTGAGCACCGCCGGGCCGAGGCTGGCCCGGACCGGGCCGGCGGCGGTGAGCACCGTGCAGACCCCCCGGTCCACCCGGGCGACCCGGCCCGGGTGGTGCTCGCCACGTCGTGCGGCGCACTCCGCCCGGTCGGCGTCCCAGCCGAGGGCGGTCAGATCGATCGTCATGTCATCCTCATCGGTGTCGAAGCTGGTGATGGCGGAACACGCGTGCCACGTCCGGCATGAACACCACCTCCGTTCGACGTCCGGTGCCGCGTATGGCGCCGACGGTAGGGCGCTGGCCGACGCGCCGAAAGCGATTTCCCCGGCGACGGCGCGCCGACGGACCGCTAGGGTCGACGCGTGACCACGGATCCGCTGCTGCTGATGGGCGAGGTGGACGCGGCCACCACACGGCTGATGCGTACCGCCGCCTCGTTCGATGCCACCGACCTGGCGGCGGCGTCCCTGCTGCCGGGCTGGTCGCGCGGCCATGTGCTGGCACATCTGGCCCGCAACGCGGACGGCTTCGTCAACCTGCTCACGGCGGCCCGCACCGGGGAGCCGCTGCCGATGTACGCCTCGCTGGCCGCCCGTACGGCGGACATCGAGGCCGGGGCCGACCGCCCGCCCGCCGAGCACCTGGACGACCTGCGGCGCAGCGCGGACCGGTTCGCCGAGGCGGTCGACGCGATGCCGGCGGCGGCGTGGGGTGCGACGGTACGCGCGCGTCGGGGCCCGTGGCCGGCTGCCCTGCTCGTCTGGGGCCGCCTGCGCGAAATCGAGGTGCACCACCTCGACCTGGCCGCCGACTACCGACCCGCAGACTGGTCGGAGGCGTTCGCCCACCGGCTGCTGCGCGAGGCGGCCAGCCATCACGCCGACGGGCCGACCCCGCCGTCGATGGTGCTGCGCTTCGACGGCAGCCAGCACGATCTCGTCATCGGGGACCGGGCCGGCGCGCCGACAGTAAGCGGGCCGGCCTCCGACCTGGCCGCCTGGCTGACCGGCCGGGACTTCGGCCACACACTCACCGTCGCACCGGACGGCCCACTGCCAACTCCACCGGAATGGATATAGACACCTCATGACCTACACCGGAGACGTCACCTCGGGCGGCGCGCCAGCGGTACGAGAGCTCGACGGACTCACCATCAGCAAGCTGTCGGTGGGCCCGATGGACAACAACGCCTACCTGCTGCGGTGCACCCGCACCGGCGACCAGGTGCTCATCGACGCCGCCAACGAGGCGCCGCGGTTGCTGGAGCTGATCGGCGACGGCGGGCTGACCACCGTGGTGACCACCCACCAACACATGGACCACTGGGTGGCGCTGGAGGAGGTAGTGGCCAAGACCGGTGCGCGGGCTCTGGTGCACGCCAACGACGCCGCCGGGCTGCCGATCGAGGCCGACCATCTCGCCGACGGCGACACCGTCGCTGTGGGTGACTGCGCGCTGGAGGTCATCCACATCAAGGGGCACACGCCGGGTTCGATCGCGCTGCTCTACCGCGACCCGAACGGCACACCGCACCTTTGGACTGGCGACAGTCTTTTCCCAGGTGGCGTTGGTAACACGGACAAGGACCCGGAGCGTTTCGCCGCGCTGATCGACGACGTCGAGCACAAGCTGTTCGACAGGCTCCCCGACGAGACGTGGTTCTACCCGGGCCACGGCAACGACAGCACCCTCGCGGCGGAGCGTCCGGCCCTGCCACAGTGGCGCGCCCGGGGCTGGTGACCCCGGACGGGCCGGCGGGACGACTCAGACCACGCGCAGCCGCCGCCGTGCGCCCAGCAGCACGACGGCGGCCAGCACCAGCCCGACCGCCATTGTGACAAGCAGCGGGCTGGGCGACCCCGGCAGCAGCCCGGCCAGCGACCGGGAGGCGGTGCCAAGCGCCAGGTAGAGCCCGGCCCAGGCCGCCCCGCCGACGGTCGCGCAGCCGAGGAACCGCCGGTACGACATCCGCAGCCCGCCCGCGGCCAGGGGCAGCAGCGCGTTGAACACCGGCAGGAACGGCGCGACCATCAACATCGCGCCGCCGCCGCGGTGCAGGATGCCCTCCGCCGCGCTCCAGCGTGACTCGCCGATCCAGGTGCCGACCCGGCTGCGGCGCAGGTGTCCGGCGTACCGGCGGCCGGCGAGGAAGCTCAGCGACCAGCCGGCCAGGCAGCCGGTCAGGACTGCCGCGAAGGTGGCCAGCCCGGTGGCCGGTCGGCCCACCCCGACGGCTGCCAGGATCGCCACGTCACCGGGGACGACGACGCCCAGCAGCGGTACGGCGTCGAAGACCATGACCAGCCCGAGGGCACCCATCAGCACGCCGATGGGCAGTTCCCCGACCTCAGCCAGCCATTGCGTCATGCTGCGTACGCTATGGCCGCCAGACCACGATGGACATCCGGTCGCAGCCCCCACGGCGCCCTGGTATCGGCCTAGGGGTCACCCCTGAGGCGGCCTCAGGTGGGGCGCAGCACCTGTACGTGGCGCAGCGACGAGTCCACCGACGGTTCGGTGGTGGGCACCGGGTAGTCGGCAAGCACCGTCAACCCGTCCGCCGGCAGGTGCCCCCGGCCGGGGTCGCCGACGAGCACGTCGGCGCCGGCGGCGGCGGCCCGTTGCAGGAACGGCAGCACCCGGGCCGTCATGGCGCGGCTGTAGAAGGCGTCCCCGGCGACCACCAGGTCCGCCTCGGTGTCGGCGTCGTCGAGCAGGTCGTCGCCGCTGGCGTCGACGTCGACCCGGTTGGCTCGGGCGTTGATCGTGACGGCCGCCACGGCGTACGGGTCGATGTCGTTGGCGACGACCCGGACCGCGCCGGCGAGCGCGGCGGCGATTGCCACCAGCCCCGAGCCGGCGGCCAGGTCGAGGACCCTGCGGCCGGCGGCGAGTTCGGGATGGTCCAGCAGGTGCCGGGCCAGGGCCTGGCCACCGGCCCAGGCGGAGGCCCAGTAGGGCGGGGGCAGTGCGTGACCGACCGCTGCCTCCATCCGGGCCCACCACACGATGGCGTCCTCGGCCAGGTGCAGGCGCACCTCGGGGACGAACGGAGTGGGCATCAACCGGAGCCGGTCCAGGCCGTCGCCGGGCGCGTCGATCTCGCGCTCCAGCTCGGACAGCGCGGCGGCTGCGGCACCTTTCATCGGCGCAAGCATGCCCCAGTGGAGGATGGCGGGGGCGGGTTTCACATGCCGCCGCGCAGAGTTCACCCGAGTTCACCGAAACACCTACGGCACTTCGGCCGGCAGAACCGGGTTTCGCCCGTTACTGTCGAACAGGTACGGGCGACCATCGGCCACAGGTCGGTGGTCAGCCGCTTTGAACAGGGAGAGATGCATGGCAACCGGCACGGTTAAGTGGTTCAACTCGGAAAAGGGCTTCGGCTTCATCGAGCAGGACGGTGGAGGGCCGGACGTGTTCGTCCACTACTCCGCCATCGCTTCGAGCGGCTACCGGGAGCTCAACGAGGGCCAGAAGGTCGAGTTCGAGGTGACCCAGGGGCAGAAGGGCCCGCAGGCGGACAACGTCCGCCCGATGTAGCTCCGTGCCGGTGACGGTGGCCGGTCTCCGGCCGCCGTCGCAGCGCACTCAAGACGCCGGGGCGGCGGGCAGGTCCCGCCGCCTCCGGATTGGCCCGATCAGCAGGATCAGCGGGGTGAGCGCCAACCAGGCGGTCATCGCGCTGATTGCTGTCCCGGCGCCGTACCGAGCCCCGAGGGCGCCTGCAAGCACGGCCGCCAGCGGGATCGCGCCGTAGTTGAGCAGGTGCATGCTCGCCGTCACGCGGCCGAGCAGGTGGTGCGGCGTGTACGTCTGCCGGAAGCTGCCCTTGACAACGTTGCCGATTGTCACACCGAGCCCGATCAGCAGGCCGCCGAGGGCTGGCCAGGCCAACCCGGGGCCGGGCCCGGCGAGCGGGATGAGCAGCGCGGGCGGGCCGGTGAGCACCGCCCCGATCAGCAGGGCCCGCGCGGTGCCGAAGCGCCGACCCACCATGGTGGCCAGCAACGCACCGATGATTCCGCCGGCGCTCATCACGGCGACCAGCAGGCCCACCACGCCCGGCGCGAGCCGCAGGTCGCGTACCAGGAACACCACGAGGACCGCCTGGTAGCCGGTCAGCCCGATGTTGCTGGCCGCGCCGAAGACCGTCAGCACCCGCAGGTACGGGTCGCGGGCGACGAAGCGCAACCCTTCGGCGACGTCCCGCCACAGCGACGGGGATGCCTTCGGCCTGTCCGGGCGCGTCTCGACGGTGCGGATGCGCAGCAGGAAGGCTGCGGAGAGCAGGAACGTGAGCGCGTCCAGCAGCAGCGCGGCGACGGCACCGACGACCTGGGCGATCAGGCCGGCGAGACCGGGACCGGCGACGTTGCTCACGGTCTGGGTGCCGTGCAGCTTCGCGTTGCCCTCGGGCAGTTGGTCGGGGCGCAGCAACACCGGCAGGTAGACCTGGTGGGCGGTCTCGAAGAACACCCGGGCGGTGCCCGCGGTGGCCGCCACGAGCAGCAGGTGCCCGATCGTGAGCAGGTCGGCCACGGCGGCCAGCGGCACGCTGAGAAACGCCAGTGCGCAGAACACGTCGCAGGCAACAAGCACCGGTCGACGTGACAGTCGGTCCACCCACGCGCCGGCCGGCAGCCCGATCAACAGCCAGGGCGCCCAGGCGGCGGCGGTGAGCACCGCCACCTGGAAGGTGCCGGCGTCGAGCACTGCCACGGCGACCAGCGGCAGGGCGACAGTGGTGACGTTGCTGCCGATGCTGCTGACCGCCTGGCCGGCCCAGAGCAGCCGGAAGTCCCGGTGCCGCAGCAGCCCGCCGGGCGGCTCGCGATCGGTGCGGGTGGCGGTGGTCACGGCCGGGCCGGCACGCCGTAGGCGAACACGAACACCGGCTGCCGTTCGACCCCGTCGTCGGGGATGTCACGGTCGCCCCAGCGCGCCAGCAGCTCGATCATCTCGCGGCTCAACGCGGCCAGCTCGTCAGGCGTGAGGTGCAGCCAGCGGTCAGTGGAGAACGGCGCGTCGGCCCAGGCGGCCTGCGCGGACTCGTCGGCGGCGTGCCACGCCCGGGCCAGGGCGACGTGCCGGTCCAGGTTGAGCGAGGTGGCGGCGTCGGCGACCGCCCGGGCTGCCGGGTCGGCGTCGAAGTCGGTGTTGGACCAGCGCACCCCCCGTGTGACCAGTTGCCACCACCGCTCGCGGCGGTCCCGTGCCAGCTCGGGGGCCTCGGTGACGAGATCGGCGGCGGCGAGCACCTTGAGGTGATGGCTGACGTTCGCGGGCGCCTGGTCGGTGCGGTCGGCGAGCATGCCGACGGTGGACGGCCCGTGCACCTTGAGCACGTCCATCAGTCGGCGGCGCAGCGGGTGGGACATGGCGGCCAGCACCCGCGAGTCGGTGACGTGGCGTACGTCGGGGCTCTGCATGCGGCCAGCATCACATCCGCAACGACCATTGCGCAAGACTTCTTGCTCAATGGTCGTTGCGGATCTCGTGAAGAGGTGCCAGCCTCAGGCGGCGAGGCGCCGTGCCAACTCGTCGACGACCTGCTTGGCCATCGTGGGCGGGATGGCCGCGGCGATCTTCTCCGGCGTCAGCCCGGCCAGCACCCCCCTGACGATCGCCGGCTCGTCGGCGAAGTCACGCCCCGACAACGAGCTGAGCGCGGTCTGCAGCGCGGTCAACTGCACGCCGAGGCTCTTGAGGTTCGGGTGGCCGGTCACCGGAGCGCCGGTGTCGTCCCGCCCCTCCGCCAGCCGCAGGTAGACCTGCCCGATCGGGTTGCGGCCGTCGAGGACCGTGAGGTTCTTGTGGATGGTGGCCAGCCAGTTGTGCTCTTCGGGGGTCATGTCGTCCTCCAGGAGTCCGATGGAGCTGAGGTAGCGGCGGAACAGGGGCCGCTGGTCGCGACCCGCCTTGATCGCGTCACGGAAGAAGCTGAAGTGGGTGTGCCAGCGATGCGAGTCGTCCCCCGTGGTGCGCTTGCCGAGCCGGTCCCACCGCTTCACGGTCTTTCCGTCGGGGCTGTAGATGATTTCGCGGATGTCCCGGGTGTCTGCCGCGTTCGCGGCACACTGCCCCACACACCAGGCCGAGAAGCTGGCCAGTGTGTGCGTACGGCCGCCGGAGCGGACCTCGAAGCCGCCGACGTCAAGCGCCGCCGCGTCGAGGGTCAGGCCGGTCCGGTCCCGGGACGACTCCACCACCGAGTAGTCGTTCGTGACCACCCGGTCCGATCCGCAGTGGTAGCCGCCGCGATGGGCCGAGTCACCGACGATCCCGACCTCGGCCGGCTCCAGGTCAGCGGCGCGGGAGGTCTTCGGGTCGACGTCCAGATGGGTGAGGAGCAGGCTTCGAACGGCCAACAGGTTAGCCGGGGCCCGGGTCATGGGGTCCCCCTTTCAGTGAACGGGGGCCGGGCACGACGTCACACCGCGTACACGGTGCGGGGCTTCGGGCGCGCCCGGCCTGCTGGTGCACGGCGCCGGGCGTTGGGCCAAACCTAGCTCGCACTTTGGACAAACGCCCAGCTCACAGGGGTTACAGTCAGATTCGTGACGCAGGCGCACCAGTGTGGACGATGGGCAACAGCACCGCCGAGGCGTGCTCGGGGTCATGCAAGATCTGCCTCTGGCCGGCACGCAGCGTAACCGCCGTGCCGAGGGGTTCACCGGTGCCCGGGTTACGCGCCCATCTCGGGTGCGCGCCACCGGAGACCTGCACGCGCAACCGGTGGCCGGCCGCGAACCGGTACGCGGTCGGCCAGAGGGGCACCGGAACCCGCACCGCGCCGGACGGATCCGCCGGGAACCGCCCTGGCGCGACCCGCACCAACCCGTCGCACACGTTCCAGGACCGCCCCCGACGGTCCACATCACACAGTCGAACGAAGACATCCAGGTACGGCAGCTCACAGCGGACGTGGATCTCGGCGCGCACCGGGCCGATCACCTCGACCGGCCGGGCCAGCGGGGCGCTGGTGTAGGTCAACACGTCGGTCCGGGCCTCGACGCGCCTGTTGTCCACCGGGCCGGCCCGCTGCGCGACCAGCAGCGGCCCACCGAGTGACGGGGTGGGATCGGCCGGGTCGTAGCGGAACTCGTCCGGCGGCGACGGGACAGGTGGGCGTACGGCCAGCTCACCGTGCGGGTGCAGGTGCCATGCCGCGTCGACGGCCGGTGGCGGCCAGTCCGGCAGGTCCCGCCAGCCGCCGTCGGCGCCGCTCACGTACAGCCGGACCGGCGCCTCTCCGACGCGGCGCGACGGGCCGCCCGGCGGTGTACGCAGGTGCTCGTCGAGCCAGGTCAGCCCCTCCCGTATCGCGGCCACGAACAGGCCGGGGCTGCCGTGCGTCCACGGGCCGATCACCAGGCGCGGCCGGGCGCCTGCGGCGCGCAGGGTGGCGTGGTCGTCGAGTTGGGCGGGCAGGAAGATGTCGTGCCAGCCGGTGACCATGAGCACCGGCGCCCGCACCCGGGCCACCCGGTCGGTGAACACCCGGGTCCGCCAGTACGCGGCGTCCGGCGTGTGGTGGCGCAGCCACTCCTGGAAGAACCCGATGGTGGCGCCGGTGGCGACCCGGTCCGCGCCGGCCAGGGGCAGGTGCTCCAGCGCGGCGGCCAGTCGGGGCTGCCCGCGCTTGAGCTCCCACTGCCGGGCCAGCCACAGCACTGTCTGCGCGTGCAGCAGCTCCGCCCAGGTCAGCACTGTGTCCAGGGCGAAGGACTCCCCCGCGTACGTCGAGTCCCTGGTGGCCGAGGCGGTCACCACGGCGACCATCGCGCGCAGGTCGTCGCCCGCGTCGTCGGCAAGCGCCCACTGGGCGAAGCCCTGGTAGCTGACGCCGAACATGCCGAGCGCTCCCGACCACCACTGCTGGCGGCGCAGCCAGTCGAGGGTGTCCACCCCGTCGTCGCGCTCGTGCACAAGCGGCGCGAACGTCCCGCCCGAGCCACCCGTGCCCCGGCAGGACTGGATCACCGCGTGCTGGCCGCGCGCGGCGATCAGCCGGCCGAGCAGCCGCAACGGTCCACCCCGCCCGTACGGGGTGCGGATCAGCACTGTTGGCGCGTTCTCGTCGGCAGGCGCGTAGTGGTCGGTGCGCAGCACCACGCCGTCGCGGACCCGGACGGGGATGTCGCGGGTGACGCGCACCGGGCCGGGGCGGGTCACGGGCAGCCGCAGCGCGGCGGCGGCGAGACGTGCGACGAGCCGGCCCGGCACCGGTCAGCCCGTCGGGCGGCGGGACTGCTCGGGTCGGGCGGCGCGGAACATGTCGCGGTGTGCCCGCACCGATTCGCTCATCTCCACCATGAACCGGTGCACGACCTGCAACTCGTCGTCGGTGAACCGGTCCATCACGGTGTCGGTGCGGGCGCCCAGGGGGCGGAAGAACTCCATGGCCAGCGCGGCGCCCTGGTCGGCGTAGTGCAGCAGCACCTTGCGCCGGTCGGCGGTGTCCCGGTCGCGGCGGATGTGCCCGGCCCGTTCCAGCCGGTCGATCAGGGCGGTGATGGAGCCGGAGGAGAGGTTGAGATGTTCGCCGAGGCGGCCGGGGGTGATCGGGTCACCGCGCAGTTCGGCGTCCATGACCGCGATCAGGGCGTTGAGGTCGGTGGGGTTCAGGCCGTGCAGGTTGGCGAAGGCGTGGCCTACCTGCTGGGCGTCCACCGCGTACCGCCGGAGGTCGGTGGTGATCTCGGCAACGAGCCGCTCTCGGGGTGTGTCCCGCCGCCGGTACATGCCGTGAGTTGCCACGTCGCGCCGCTTCCCCCATCTCGTTTCCCGAGTTGCAGCTTAGAGTAGCCCTAGATAATCTCGCGAATCAAGATACTCGTCTTTCGAAAGACCTAGAGGTCACTGATGTCTGTGTTCACCAGGGTCGCCCGCGGGCGGTTGGCCGCCTGGATCACCGTGGCCGTCGCCGTCGTCGTCGGCGTGGTCGTCTTCGCCGTGCCCCAGCCGGACAACCCCAAACCGGTCTCGGCGACCGGCCTCTCGGTGCAGTGGCAGTCGACCCAGGTGGAGCGCCTACAGGAGCAACTGCCCTCCAGCGAGGTCCAGCCCGCCATCGTGGTGGTGAGCCGGGACGACGGCGGCGCGCTGAGCGAGGCCGACCGGGCCGCCCTCACCGCCCGATCCGACGACCTGGCCCGCTTCGCCGTGGGCGGACAGGTCAGCCCGCCGCAGATCTCCCCGGACGGCACCGTCGCGCTGCTCGCCGTGCCCGTCACCACCGACGGTGGTCAGGAGGCGGTCACCGCGAAGGTCGACGACCTGCGCGCCACGCTCTCCGGCCTGCCGGACGGGCTGAAAGCCGAGGTCACCGGCTCCCCCGCGTTCACCGCCGACCTGTCCTCGGTCTTCGACGGCGCCGACATCACACTGCTCGCGGTGACAGCGGCAGTGGTCGCGGTGCTGCTGCTGATCACGTACCGCAGCCCGTTCCTGTGGATCGTGCCGCTCGTGGTGGTCGCCGCCACCGAGCAGATCACCCTGCGGGCGGTCGACACGATCGTCCCGGCCGTCGGCATCAACCTCCAGTCCGGCCAGGTCACCGGCATCGCCAGCGTGCTGGTCTTCGGCGCCGCCACCAACTACGCGCTGCTGCTCATCGCCCGCTACCGGGAGGAGTTGCGCCGCGAGGAGGACAGGTTCGCCGCGATGCGTGCCGCACTGCGGCGTACCGCCGAGCCGATCCTGGCCAGCGGCTCGACAGTGGTGCTCGGCGTACTCACCCTGCTGCTCAGCGAGCAGGAGACCAACAGGGCGCTGGCGGTCGCCTGCGCCACCGGTGTGATCCTCGCCATGCTCTCGGCCCTGTTCGTGCTCCCCGCCGTGCTCGTGCTCTTCGGCCGGGGCCTCTTCTGGCCGTTCGTCCCCCGGGTCGGCGGCCCGGCCCGTGAAGGCAAGATCTGGGGCCGGCTCGGCAGCGCAGTGGAACGCCGCCCGGCGGTCGTCGCGGTGCTCGCCGTCGTGCTGCTCGGCGGCCTGGCGCTGGGTGGGCTGGGAATCCGCACCGGCCTGTCGGAGACCGAGCAGTTCCGGGCCCAGCCCGAGGCGGTGACCGGCGCGCAGACCCTGGCCCGGGCCTTCCCCGCCGGCAGCACCCAGCCGGTGGCCGTGGTCACCACCCCGGCGGCGGTACGGGCGGTCACCGACGTCGCCGCCGGCGTGCCCGGTGTGGCCTCGGCCCGCCCCGGCGACGCCGGTGACGCTGTCGCCCAGGTCGACGTGGTGCTGGAGGCCGAACCGGGCACCGCCGCCTCCGACCGGGCCGTCGAGGCGCTGCGCGAGGCAGTGGCCGCAGTGCCCGACTCCGCGCCGCCGGCCGCTCCGGGCGCGGACGCGCCGTCCGGGGCGATCGTCGGTGGCTCGGTGGCCGCCACGTACGACTCCGACGAGGCCAACAGCCGCGACCTGAAGCTGATCCTGCCGATCATCCTGCTGCTGGTCGCCGCCGTGCTCGTGCTGCTGCTGCGGGGCCTGCTCGCACCGGTGCTGCTGGTCCTCACCGTGATCGCGTCGTTCTTCGCCAGCCTCGGCGCGGCGTGGCTGCTCTTCGACCACGTGCTGGACTTCCCCGCCCTGGACAGCGGGGTCCTGCTGCTCGCCTTCGTGTTCCTCGTGGCGCTCGGCGTGGACTACAACATCTTCCTCGTCACCCGAGCCCGGGAGGACGCCCGCACTGCCGGCACCCGCGCCGGGATGCTCTCCGCGCTGCGGGTCACCGGCGGCGTCATCACCAGCGCCGGCGTGCTGCTCGCCGCGGTGTTCGCCGTGCTCGGCGTACTGCCGCTGATCACGCTGACCCAGATCGGCATTATCGTCTGCATCGGCGTACTCCTGGACACCCTGCTGGTCCGCACGGTGCTGGTGCCGGCGCTGGCGTTCATGCTCGGCGACCGCTTCTGGTGGCCGGGAAGCATCGACGCCCGCAAGGAAGGGGACGAAGCCCCGGCGGCTCCGGCGACCGCGCAGGACTGACCGCACACACGACGGGGCGGGGTCGGGTTCGTCACCCGGCCCCGCCCCGTCGGCGCGTTCAGTAGGTGAGGCAGACGCACTCGGTCATCAACGCCCGGACGTTGCGCACGTAGGACGGGTTGGGGATGGTCAGCGGCTCGCCCTCCCGCGCCACTGCCCCGTGCCCGTAGTTGTACGCGGCGATCACCGCGTTGAGCAGGCAGGAATTCAGCTCGGTGGTGCACAGGTCGGCGTCGAGACGGAAGTCCGACTCGAAGTACATGTCACCGATGTACTTGGTCAGCCAGGCCAGGTAGTTGGCGCCGAGGTACGCGTTGTCGCGGTAGTCGGCGATGTCGTAGCTCTGCTCGAACCGCTGGTTCATCCAGGTCGCGGTGCCCGGCATGACCTGCATCAGCCCGACGCCGCCGTCGCAGGCGTAGATGTTCGACTGCCAGCCGCTCTCCTGCCAGGCGGTGGCCTTGACCAGGTCGAGCGGGATCTTGATGTCCGGCGCGGAGGTCGGCCAGTAGGTGCGGGCCGCGGCATCGGTGAGCGCGGCCTTAGCCGCCGCCCGGCTGGCCTGGGTGCCCTTGTACGAGGGCTTGCAGGAGGCGGGGGCGGGCTTCGGGGGCGCCGGCGGGACCTTGGTTTCGGTGGGCGGCTTGGCCACGGCGCGTGGTTTCGGCGCCGTGGACGCCGGCCGGCTCGGCTTCTTCGACGGCGTGGGCGACGCCGACGCGCTGCGGCTCGGTGCCGCGCCCATCTCCGCCACCCCGCTGGGGCTCGGCTCGGCGCTCGACTCGTCGACCGGCTCGACGGTCGTGCCGTCGGTCGGCTCCCCGGTGACCGACGCGGGGGCGGCCTGGCCCGGCGGGCGTTCCCCCCGGTCAGCGCATCCGGCCGTCGTGCCGGCGAGCAGCAGCCCGACGAGCGCCACGGCACCCACCTGAGTGATCCGTCCACGCACCGCGTTTCTCCCCCGTGTGACCATCGACGCAGGTTAGCAAGGTTCCGCCGGGCTCCGGGGCCCCTGCGGCGGCACTGCCGCGTCGACCGGCTGGTCCCGCTCCCGTACCGCCCGGTCGCGGGTGGCCCAGGCGACCATGAACACCACAGTCCACAGCACACCGAGCAGCACCGCCGCCGCCGTACCGCTCGTTGTGTCCAGTCCGAGGTAGAGCCGCGCGCCGCCGATGCCCAGCACGCCCGCGGCGGCGGCCGTCCACGCGGCAACGGCCACCGGCCAGCGGGCACTGCGCGACACCAGCCAGGCAAGGGTGCAGAAGCTCGCCGCGACCACCGCGTTCTGGGTCGGGAACCGGGCTGCCTCGTTGCCGTCCGGGCCTGTCGACTCGGCCACCACGGCCAGCACCACAAGCGGCACGAACGCGCCCACCGAGCCGACCACGCTGAGCAGGTCCGCCCGCCAGGGCCTGCTACGCCACGCGAGCACCGCAGCCACCACCGCCACCAGGACGATCAACACCCACCCGCGAACCACCGACACCACGACCAGCGTGGCGTCGGCCGCGTCCGGCGTACGCCGAGCGGCGAACCAGTTCCCGATCGCCCCGTCCAGCGCGGCCAGACCGCTGTTGTTCACGGCGACGGCCAGCAGGCCGGCGATGGCGAACCCGGTGGCGAAGAGCAGCACCAGACCGGCGGCGAGGTTGAGCAGCAGCGTCCAGGCCGGTCCGATCCGCATGGCCAGCAGGAAGAACAGGATCCCGTAGCGGGCGCTGAGCCAGCGCACGGGCGGCAACGCACCGGCCCGGGACAGCAGGGCGCGTACCGGGTCGGGGTTGCGGCCGAGCCACCGGCCGGCGAGCACCACCCCCAGCAGCCCCGCCAGCAACAGGAGCACCGCACCGGTGGCCCGGCCGAGCAGTCGGGAGACCGTGTCGTACGACTCACCGGCGAGGTGACCGAGCAGCACCGAGCCGCCCACCCAGGTGATGACGCCTGCCAGGTTCCACGGGGCGAACCGCCGGTACGACATGCCTGCGGAGCCGGCCAGCCGGGGCACCAGGGTGCGGGCGAAGGCCACCCAGCGGGCCGCGAACACGCCCCGTCCGCCCAGCCGGGCGAGCATGGCGTCGGCCCGGCGCCACCGCTCGGGCCCTACCCGGTGGCCGAGCCCGGCGCGCAGTTTCGGGCCGTACCGCCGACCGGCGCGGAACGCCAGCGTGTCACCGGCCACTGCGGCGGCGATCATCGCAAGCAACGCCGGACCGAGCCGCAAGGTACCGTTGTAGGTGAGGAAGCCGACGAGCAGCAGGGTAGCCTCGCCCGGCACCAGCAGGCCGAAGATCACCGCGGTTTCGCCCGCCACGATGAGCGCGGCGACCAGGTAGATCCACAGGGTGGGCAGACCCTGCACCACGGTCAGCAGGTCGTGCACTCAGGCCCCCGGGACACGGGAGCCAGCATGCCAGCCGGGGGAACCACCGGCACAGCAGTTTCACCATAGATCAGGGGCACCTGGGGGTGACCCCGACGCAGCCTGCGCGAGCGCAGGCGGAAGGATAGAGGGTATGCAGCTTCGCACCGACCTCCGCAACGTCGCCATCATCGCTCACGTCGACCACGGCAAGACCACCCTGGTCGACGCCATGTTGCGGCAGGCCGGCGCGTACGGCGCACGCGGCGAGACGACCGAGCGGGTGATGGACTCCGGTGACCTGGAACGGGAGAAGGGCATCACGATCCTGGCCAAGAACACCGGCGTGCGCTACCTGCCGGCCGATGGCTCCGACCCGGTCACCATCAACATCATCGACACCCCCGGTCACGCCGACTTCGGTGGCGAGGTCGAGCGCGGCCTGACCATGGTCGACGGCGTGGTGCTGCTCGTCGACGCCAGCGAGGGTCCTCTGCCGCAGACCCGGTTCGTGCTGCGCAAGGCCCTGCGGGCACGGATGCCGATCATCCTGGTGATCAACAAGGTGGACCGTCCCGACGCCCGGATCAAGGAGGTCGTGGACGACACCTACGAGCTCTTCCTCGACCTGGACGCCGACGAGGAGCAGATCGACTTCCCGATCGTCTACGCGTGCGCCCGCGACGGCATCGCCTCGCTGACCCAGCCCGCCGACGGTTCGGTGCCCGACGACAGTGACTCCCTGGAGCCGCTGTTCCGCACCCTGCTGGACACGATCCCGCCGCCCGCGTACGAGGACGGCGCATCGTTGCAGGCCCACGTCACCAACCTCGACGCCTCGCCGTTCCTCGGCCGTCTGGCGCTGTGCCGGGTCCGCCAGGGCACGATCAGCAAGGGTCAGACGGTGGCCTGGTGCCGCACCGACGGCAGCACCCAGCGGGTCCGCATCTCCGAGATGCTGATGACCGAGGGTCTGGAGCGCAAGCCGGCCGAGACCGCAGGGCCGGGCGACATCATCGCTGTGGCCGGCATCCCCGAGATCATGATCGGTGAGACCCTCGCCGACGTGGACAACCCGGTTCCGCTGCCGCTGATCACCGTCGATGAGCCGGCCATCTCGATGACAATCGGCACCAACACCTCGCCGCTTGTCGGCCGGGTCAAGGGCTCCAAGGTCACCGCTCGGATGGTTAAGGACCGGCTCGACAAAGAGCTGATCGGCAACGTGTCGCTGCGGGTGCTGCCCACCGAGCGGCCGGACGCCTGGGAGGTGCAGGGCCGCGGCGAGCTGGCGCTTGCCATCCTCGTCGAGCAGATGCGCCGGGAGAGCTACGAGCTGACCGTCGGCAAGCCGCAGGTGGTCACCCGCGTCATCGACGGCAAGACCTGCGAGCCGGTCGAGCGGCTGACCATCGACGCGCCCGAGGAGTACCTGGGCGCGATCACCCAGCTGCTGGCCACCCGCAAAGGCCGGATGGAGCAGCTGGTCAACCACGGCACCGGCTGGATCCGGATGGAGTGGCTGGTCCCGGCGCGTGGCCTGATCGGCTTCCGCACCGAGTTCCTCACCGACACCCGGGGCACCGGCATCCTGCACCACGTCTTCGAGTCCTACGAGCCGTGGTTCGGTGAGCTGCGGACCCGTAACAACGGCTCGCTCGTCGCCGACCGGGCCGGCGCGGTCACCGCCTTCGCGATGATCAACCTTCAGGAGCGCGGTCAGCTCTTCGTCGAGCCGACCACCGAGGTGTACGAGGGCATGATCGTCGGCGAGAACTCGCGCTCCGACGACATGGACGTCAACATCACCAAGGAGAAGAAGCTCACGAACATGCGGGCCTCGACCTCCGACGAGACCGAGAAGCTGATCCCGCCACGCAAGCTCTCGCTGGAGCAGGCGCTGGAGTTCTGCCGCGAGGACGAGTGCGTCGAGGTCACTCCGACCGCTGTGCGCATCCGCAAGGTGGTCCTCGACCAGCAGCTGCGCGGTCGGGCCGCCGCCCGCCGCAAGCACGCCGGCTGACCCCACCGGAGCACCCGGCACCGGGCGCGGGGGCCCCCCAACGGGGGGGCGCCCCGCCCGCGGGGCGACCGGGGTGAGAACCCCCCCCCCCCCCCGGGGG
>NZ_JBNCKU010000009.1:24156-66259 GCF_049841715.1 Micromonospora sp. DT41
CCCCCGGGTGGCCCCCGCCCCCCCGCGGCGCGGGGGGGCCGCCGCCCCCCCCACGCCCGCCGGCGGCCCCCCCCGCCGCACCCGCCCCCGGGCGCGCCGCCGGCTACGGTGGGGCGCGCCCGTCCGCTTTCCGACGCTGGTACGCCGACCCGACCCGCCGGTGGTCGGCTACGGTCACCGACATGACCTGGGATGATCTCGACGCCCATCTGGCCCGGGTACCGGGCACCGTCTCGGCGTACGTGGGCCGGCTCGACGCGCCGCCGACGTGGACCCGGCACGCGGACGCCAGCCACTACGCGGCCAGCACCATGAAGGTGGGTGTGCTCGCCGCGCTGTACCGCGCCGCCGAGGCCGGCACGCTTGAGCTGGACGCCGAGGTACCGGTGGTGAACGAGTTCGACTCGGCCCAACCCGGCACACCACGGTTCTCCTGCGCCCCGCACTACGACAACGACGACGCGGTGTGGGACCGGCTCGGCGGCGACGTGTCGCTGCGGTGGCTCGCCGAACGGATGATCGTGCGGTCCAGCAACCTGGCCACCAACCTGGTCATCGCGCACGTCGGCCTGGACGCTGTCGCGCAGGTGTGGTCGCTTGTCGGCGCCCGGCACAGCGTCACCGGCCGGGGCATCGAGGACTTCGCGGCCCGCGGGGCCGGCATCACCAACGCGGTCACCGCCGCCGACCTGGCCGCCCTGCTGGGCGCGCTGGCCACCGGGGCCGCGACGCCCGGCCGGCTCGCCTCGCCGGCCAGCTGCGCCGCCATGCTGGACGTGCTGCTCGCCCAGGAGCACCGCGAGGACCTGGCCGCAGGCCTGCCGGATGGCACCCGGATCGCCCACAAGAGCGGCTGGGTACGCGGGGTGCGCCACGGTGCCGGCGTGGTGCTGCCCGACGACGCGCCGCCGTACGTGATCGCCGTGTGCACCACCACCGACCTGGCCGACGGCGGCAGCAGCGGCGACGACGTCGAGGACGACGCATGCCTGCTGATCGCCCACATCTCCGCCCAGGTCTGGGCCGCGCGTCACCGGCTCTGACCGGCCATCAGCCGATCCGGCTAGGCTGCTGCTCCCACCCCCACCCCGGAGCCGCTGATGCCCCGCAGTCGCACCCTGCTCGTCGTCTTCCTCGTCGTGACGGCGGCGAACCTGCTGGCCAACGCCACCGACAATGGTGTTGCCGAGTTGCTCACCAAGCCGCTGTTGATGCCGCTGCTGGCCGCGTACCTCTGGCGGGCCAGCGCGGAACGCGGCGTCCGCCCGGACCGGCTGGTGCTCGCCGCGTTGGCCTGCTCCACCGCCGGCGACGTGGCGCTGCTGGGCGACGGCACCGGCTGGTTCATCGCCGGCATGGTCTTCTTCCTGGCCGCCCACGTCTGCTACCTCGTGGCCTTCACCCGACACGGCGCCGCGGCCCCGCTGCGCCGTCCGCCGCTGGTCGCGGTCCCACTGGGGTACGCGGTGCTGACCGTCGTCGCGCTCGCCTGGATGTGGGCGGGGCTCACCGACGCAGGGCTGGCCGTGCCCGTCGCCGGGTACGCGTTCGCGCTGGCCGCGATGGCCGCCACCGCCGTCACCCAGGGCTGGCGGGTCGGCCTGGGCGCCGCGCTGTTCCTCGGCTCCGACCTGTTGATCGCCACCGGGGTGGCCGGAGTGGCCCAGCCGCCCGGCGCGCCGGTGCTGGTGATGGCCACGTACGCGGCCGGCCAGGCGCTGATCGTCATCGGACTGGTCGCCCGCGCGACCGCGCCGCCCGGTGCTGCGGTCACTCCAGCAGTTGCGCCCGCAGCGCCGTGAGGACGTCGTCGGTGAGCCCCAGCCCGTTGCGCAGGTAGCCGTCGAACGAGCCGTGCCGCCGGTGCACCTCCTGGTAGCCGGCGTCGAGGTATTCGGGCCGGACCTCAAGCACCGGCAGCACCGCGTCGGCGTCCAGTGTGGGTTGTCGCCGCCGCATCGCCTCGACGATCACCGCGCGGAGGCTGTCGGTCAGCTCGTTGTTGCGCAGGTACTCGGCGCGGATGGCGGCCTCGTCCACGCCGAGCGCGCTGAGCAGGATGACGGTGAGCCAACCGGTGCGGTCCTTGCCCGCCGAGCAGTGGTAGACGAGCGGCAGGTTCTCCGGCTGGGCGGCCAGCCGTACCGCAGCGCCGAAGTTGGCGCGGGCCGCCTCCCCGGCCACGAACCACCGGTAGATCTCGGCCATCGCCCCCGCCGTGCCCTGCCGGGCCAGCTCCGCGTACGCGTCGAGGTCGTGACCGAGCAGCACCGCGGAGACGTACGTGAAGACCGGGTGGTCCGGGTCGTGGACCGGTAGGTGCACGACGCGCGGCTCACCGGCCAACCGGTCCGCCGGGGCGACAGCGATCTCGGTGTGGTCGCGTAGATCGAGCACGCAGGTCGGCCCGAGCTTCGCGAGCACCGGCAGGTCCTCGTCGGTGAGCCGGCCCAGAGCCGGGGTGCGGATCAGCCGTCCGGGGCGTACCCGGCGGCCATCGACGGTGACGAGACCGCCCAGGTCACGCGCGTTCGGCGCACCGATCAGCTCCCATTCCCGCCCGCCCATTCGGTGTCCCCTTCCGCCGCGTACCTACGTATAGGGTGCCCCACATGACGATCTCGGCGGTACGTACCCACCGGGTTTCCGCCCCCTTACACACGCCGTTCATCACCGCGCTGCGCCGTACGACCACTGTGGAGACTCTGGTGGTCGAGGTGATCGACGCCGATGGCCGGTCCGGCTTCGGCGAGGCCCCCCAGGTCTGGCAGGTCACCGGCGCGTCGGTCGCCGGGTCGCAGGCCTGCGTGCAGGAGTTGATCGGGCCACTGCTCTCCGGCCGCGACCCGGACGACCTGGTGACCCGCTGCTCCGAGGTGCAGCGGTCGGTGGTCGGCAACGAGGCCGCGAAGGCCGCGGTGGACGTGGCGCTGCACGACCTGGCCGCGCGGCGACTGGGCGTACCCCTCGTGCGGTTGCTCGGCGGCACCACCCTGCGGGTGCCGACGGACGTCACGTTGGCGGCGGGTGACGCTGTGGACCTGGCGGCGGCCGCGCGGCAGCGGCAGGCCGACGGTTTCGGCGTGCTGAAGCTCAAGATCGGCACGGACGCGGCAGGTGACCTGGACCGGGTACGCGCGGTCCGTGCGGCGGTCGGCCCCCAGGTTCGGATCCGGGTGGACGCCAACCAGGGCTGGACGCCCCGCGAGGCGGTCCGGGTGATCCGCGGCATGGAGGACGCGGGGCTGGACGTGGAACTGGTCGAGCAGCCGGTGGTCCGCTGGGACCTGGACGGGCTGGCCTGGGTCAGCGACCGGGTGTCGGTGCCGATCCTTGCCGACGAGGCGGTCTTCGGGGTCCGCGATCTCGTGGAGGTGATCCGCCGCCGGGCCGCCGATCTGGTGAACGTCAAGCTTGCCAAGTGCGGTGGGCTGCTCCCGGCGCGCACGCTGCTGGAGCTGGCCGCCGCGCACGGGCTCGGCACTGTGGTCGGGTCGATGATGGAGACCCAGGTCGGCATCGGGGCGGCGGCGAGCCTGGTCGGCGCGTACGGCACGACCGCGGTCGCCGATCTGGACGCCGCCTGGTGGCTGGCCTGGTCGCCGGTGCGAGGCGGCATCCGGTACGAGGGGCCGACGGTGGTGCTTCCCGACGCCCCTGGCCTGGGCATTCCCGGTCTGGCTGAAGTAAAGATGCAGACCCGTGGTTGATGGTCGTTGATTATTTTCATAGAGTTCCAGTGAACAGCCGACACGAGCTGGGGGTTGACGTGGAGCTCCAACCGGGCCGCGAGGCCCTCGTCCGGGTCGCCGTGGCGACGCTGTGGTCATCCCCCGAGGCGATCCGGCCGATCGACGGACCAGCGCTCACCACCGGCGCGGACATTCCGACCTGGGTCTCCGGCATGGACACCGAGCAGCAGGTGGGCGACTGCGTGCTGAGCCAGCTCCTGCTCGGCGAGCGGGTGCTCGTCACCGAGCTACGCACGGACGGCTGGGCGCGCGTGGTCGCCGTCGAACAACCGGCGGCCAAACTCGACCCGCACGGCTACCCGGGATGGCTTCCCGCCGACCAACTGGTCGCTGTCGACCCGGCCCGCACCGGCGACCCGCTTGTCGTGGACGCCACGATCACCGAGCTGCGCGCCGACCCGGACGGCCCTGTGGTGCTGCCCGGTGTCATCGTCGGCACCCGCCTCGTCCCGGCCGGCCCGGCGCGCAACGGCTGGCGGCCGGTGCACGTCCCCGGTCAGCCCGCCCCGCTCTGGCTGCCCGACGGCCAGCTCGTGCCGATACCGGTGGGGCCACCCGAGGCCGCCGACGTGTTGGCCGTGGCGCAGCGGCTGCTGCACGTCGCGTACATCTGGGGTGGGCTCTCCGCGTACGGCATCGACTGCTCGGGTCTGGTCCACCTTGCCTGGCGCCGGTTCGGTGTCCTGCTGCCGCGCGACGCCGACGACCAGGCGGTGGCGACGAACCCGCTGCCGCTCGGCGCGGAACGCCCCGGCGACCTCTACTTCTTCGCCCGTCCCGGCCGCAAGATCCACCACATCGGGATCGTCACCGCCGTCGCCGGAGGTCGCGGCAGCCGGCGGATGCTGCACGCCTGCTACCGGCGGCGACGTGTGGTGGAGGAGCCGATGCCTGCCGACCGCTCCGCCACACTTGTCGGCGTGCACCGGGTCTGACCGGCCGGAAGCCCAGGGGCTACCGGCCGGCGACGGTCAATCCTCAGGCCCCGGCCCGGGGCGGGCGGTTCAGCGTCGGGCGTCGGCCAGTTCGCGGCGCCGGTCCCGGGCCGACTTGATCAGGCTGGCGACGGTGGCCACGCCCAACGTGCCGACGATGACCAGCAGCGAAAGCCAGATCGGGATGTGCGGTGCCCAACCGACGTGCTCGCCACCGTTGATGAACGGCAGGTTGTTGTCGGCCAACGCCTCCAGCACCAGCTTGACCCCGATGAAGCCCAGCACCACGGCCAGCCCGTAGCTCAGGTAGATCAGTCGGTTGAGCAGGCCGCCGAGCAGGAAGTAGAGCTGCCGCAGGCCCATCAACGCGAAGACGTTTGCGGTGAAGACCAGGTACGGCTCCTGGGTGATGCCGAAGATCGCCGGGATCGAGTCCAGAGCGAAGATCAGGTCGGTGGTGCCGATGGCGATCATCACGATGAGCAGCGGGGTGAAGAGCCGGCGACCGCCCTCGTGCGTCATCAGCTTCGCGCCGTCGTACGTCTTGGAGATCGGCAGCGCCTTGCGGCTCCACCGGATCAGCATGTTCTCGGAGAACTCGTCCTCGTCCGGCTCGCCCTGCCGGGCCAGGTTGACAGCCGTATAGATGAGGAACGCACCGAAGATGTAGAACACCCAGGAGAACTGGCTGATCAGGGCCGCGCCCGCGGCGATGAAGGCGCCTCGCATCAGCAACGCCAGCACGATGCCGACGAGCAGCACCTTCTGCTGGTACTGCCGGGGCACCCCGAAGCGGGCCATGATGATCACGAAGACGAAGAGGTTGTCCACCGAGAGGCTGTATTCGGTGAGCCAGCCGGTGTAGAACTGCCCCGCCGCACTCGCTCCCGAGGTCAGCCAGACGCCGACGCCGAAGAGCAGTGCCAGGCCGACGTAGAAGGCGACCCAGAGGCTCGACTCCCGCACGCTCGGCTCATGCGGGCGTCGACCGATGATCAGCAGATCGACGAGTAGCACCGCGATCAGTGCGACGAGAGTTCCCGCCCACACGAGCCCGGACACGTCCAACGTTTCATTCCTCCGGCAGACACGCGGCGTCGGGCACACCGTACGCCTCAACGCGTGCCGGTGTGCCTCTGTCGCTCACTCTGGTGACTGTCGGAGGTCTCTTCCGCCGCCGACCGCGAACGGACGGCGACCGACGAAACCGGGTCGGGCGCCGAAGATCCGGCGATCGACCGTGCTGACGACTTCGTCGCGGGGGAATACTCCCCTCCTCGCCGACCATTGTTGCCCACCACTCGCCGTGATCACACTCCGGGCAGCCGGGTGGTATCTACGGGGGTCGGCGTCACGCCGCCTCCAGCTTCCTAGGTAGCTAGTGTGAATCGGGTGCGACGATCAGTGTCGAACCCCAGCAACTCCGCCCAGGTGGTCCCGGCCACCTCGAACGCGGTGCCGGTGAGCCAGTCGATGATCACGGTGCCCCTCCCGGGCACCCACCCTAGGGGCATCGACCCGGGCCGCACAGACCCCGTGACACAGGGACTCCCCCAGCCGTGGGAGGCTTCCACCATGGTGCTTGAGGTCGCGCTGATCGACGTACTGCCCGGACACGAAGACGCGTTCGCCGCCGCGTACGCCCAGGGTCACCCCGTTCTCGCCGGAGCACCCGGCTGCCGGTCAGTGCGGATGACGCGGGGCGTCGAGTCCCCGACCCGGTTCGTGCTGCTTGTCGAGTGGGACTCGGTCGAGGCGCACGAGGACAACTTCCGGGCCACCGAGCGGTTCACCACGTGGCGCGACCTGATCGGGCCGCACTTCGCCGGCCCGCCGCTCGTCGAACACTTCATCGACGTTCCCGCCTGAGCGAAGCTGTCGTACCCCCGGTTTATCGTGCCCACCGCACGCGTCGGTCACCGGTCCCGACGGTCTCGGGGGCGCCGGGCCCGGTGGCCGCGTGGCGCGCCACCGCGCCCCTCACTGGCCGACGCGTCGCGCCAACGCCGTGACCGTCTCCTCCGGTGACAGGGCAGCCGCCAACAGCGCCTCGGTCATCAGCTCGTACCTGTCGACGTCGAGCACCGTCGCCAGCCGGACGTCGGTGGTCAACGCCTCGAGCATCACCGTCCGCGGGTCCGCCGGGTCGGGAAAGGAATACCAGGAGTACGGCGTGAGCGGGTGCAGCCCGTCGCCGGACGCCCCCCGTGGCAGCAGGCGAACAGTCACGTGCTCCAGCCCTGTCACGGCCACCAGGTGACGCAGCTGCTCCCGCCACACGTCGACAGACAGGTCACCCGGCTCGCACACCGCCTCGGTGAGTACCGCCGTGTAGTCCGGAGGGTTGGCCCTGTGCAGGACCTCCTGCCGCAGCGCCCTGGCGCGCACCTCCGCCTCGATGTCGACCTTCGGTGTGAGGATGGCGCCCGCCGCGACCCGCGCCCGCGCGTACGCCGGTGTCTGCAACAGCCCTGGCACGATCACCGGCTGGTATTCGACGATGCGGGCGGCACCCGCCTCCAACTCGGCGTAGACCCGCTGGCGCTCGCTCATCTCGCCAAGCGTCTTCCACCAGCCACGGCTGGTGGCGGCGTCCCGGGCGATCACGATCAGCGTGTCCCGGATCGGCGCCGGCACCTTGTAGACGTCGAGCAGGTCCAGCACGTCGGCGAGGTCCGGGCGGCTCTGGCCCAGCTCGATGCGGGACAGCTTCGACGTCGAGGCCCACCCCAGCCGGTCGCAGACCTGCTCCAGGGTGAGCCCCTCACGCCGGCGTAGCTGGCGCAGCTCAGCGCCGAGGCGCGCACGTCGAATGACAGGACTTGTTGGCAACGGCATCCGGCCTCCCACCGTGGGAGCGTACGCAGGGCAGTCACCCAGTGCAATAGCTTGCTTGCACACCGCAACCAGGCCGGCGACGCGGCGAGCGGTCGAACAGCCTATTACCTGCCGTTCGACCGCTCCCGACCACGGCCGCCACTGTCGCACCCGCCGGACCGCGCCCGGCCGGTCACTTCACGCCGGCGACGTCCATCCCGCGCAGTTCCTTCTTCAGGTCGGCGACCTCGTCACGGATCCGCGCCGCCAGCTCGAACTGCAACTCGCGGGCGGCGGCCAGCATCTGGTCGTTGAGCTCCTGGATGAGCTGGGCGAGGTCGGCGCGCGCCATCCCCTCCCGCGAGGTGGTGGCGACAGCGGACCGACCGCGACTGCGGGTCTCCTTGACCGGCGCCTTGCCCCGGGAGAGCTGCCGCGCCGCACCGCCCACCCGCGAGTTCTCGGTGTCCTCCGCCTCGCGGTAGATGTCGTCAAGGATGTCGTGGATCTTCTTACGCAGCGGCTCGGGGCTGATCCCGTGTGCCTCGTTGTGCGCGATCTGCTTGGCGCGACGTCGGTCGGTCTCGTCGATCGCCGCCGCCATCGACGGAGTGATCTTGTCGGCGTACATGTGCACCTGGCCGGAGACGTTACGGGCGGCCCGACCGATGGTCTGGATCAGCGAACGACCGCTGCGCAGGAAGCCCTCCTTGTCGGCGTCGAGAATCGCCACCAGCGACACCTCGGGCAGGTCCAGACCTTCACGGAGCAGGTTGATGCCCACCAGCACGTCGTACTCGCCCTGGCGCAGCTCGCGCAGCAACTCCACCCGGCGCAGCGTGTCCACCTCGGAGTGCAGGTAACGCACCCGGACGCCGTTCTCCAGCAGGTAGTCCGACAGATCCTCGGCCATCTTCTTGGTAAGGGTCGTCACGAGCACCCGCTCGTCGTTGTCGGTGCGCAGCTTGATCTCGTGCATGAGGTCGTCGATCTGGCCCTTGGTCGGCTTGATCACGACCTGCGGGTCGACCAGACCGGTGGGGCGGATGACCTGCTCCACGAACTCGCCCTGGGCCTGCTCCATCTCCCATGTGCCGGGCGTCGCGGAGAGGTAGACCATCTGGCCGACCCGCTCCAGGAACTCGTCGAAGCGCAACGGCCGGTTGTCGGCGGCGCTGGGCAGCCGGAAGCCGTGGTCGATGAGCATCCGCTTACGCGACGCGTCGCCCTCGTACATGCCGCCGATCTGCGGGATCGTCACGTGCGACTCGTCGACAACGGTGAGGAAGTCGTCGGGGAAGTAGTCGAGCAGGCAGTGCGGTGGGCTGCCGGGCAGCCGCCCGTCCATGTGCATCGAGTAGTTCTCGATGCCGGAGCAGAAGCCCACCTGCCGCATCATCTCGATGTCGTAGGTGGTGCGCATCCGCAGGCGCTGCGCCTCCAGCAGCTTGCCCTGCCGCTCCAGCTCGGCGAGCCGCTCGGCCAGCTCGGCCTCGATGTCGCGGATGGCCCGCTCCATCCGCTCCGGGCCGGCCGCGTAGTGCGTCGCCGGGAAGATCACCAACTGGTTGACCTCGCGGACCGCGTCACCTGTCAACGGGTTGAGGTAATAGAGCTTCTCCACCTCGTCGCCGAACAACTCGATGCGGACCGCCAGCTCCTCGTACGCCGGGATGATCTCCAGCGTGTCGCCGCGGACCCGGAAGGTGCCCCGCTGGAACGCCATGTCGTTGCGGGTGTAGCGGATGTCGACAAGCCGCCGCAGCAACTGGTCGCGGTCGACCTCCTGGCCGACCTCGACACGGATCGCCCGGTCGAGGTATTCCTCAGGGGTGCCCAGGCCGTAGATCGCCGAGACGGTCGCCACCACTACCACGTCGCGCCGGGTGAGCAGGGACATCGTCGCCGAGTGCCGCAGCCGCTCGACCTCCTCGTTGATCGAGGAGTCCTTCTCGATGTAGGTGTCGGTCTGCGGGATGTACGCCTCGGGCTGGTAGTAGTCGTAGTACGACACGAAGTATTCGACAGCGTTGTGCGGCAGCAGCTCGCTGAACTCCTTGGCCAGCTGCGCGCAGAGCGTCTTGTTGGGGGCGAGCACCAGGGTCGGGCGCTGCAACCGCTCGACAAGCCACGCGGTGGTGGCGCTCTTGCCGGTGCCGGTCGCGCCGAGCAGCACCGTGTTGCGGTCGCCGCGTCGAACCCGACGCTCAAGGTCATCGATGGCGGCCGGCTGGTCACCGGCCGGCTGGAAGTCGCTGACGACCTGGAAACGGCCGTCGAGCCGGGGAATGTCGAGCGCCATGACCTCAACGGTACGCCGGAGGTCCGACAGGTTTGCGCCATCGCGCAGGGTACTTGATCGGCTTCGATATTCCCATTGTGTGTCACATGTCACCGGGACTACCCTCTTCATGTAGGCCGCTCGCGGCGGCCGACCGGGCCGGTGGCCAGGCCGTCATCACGGCTGGCCCGCCCCCGGCACAGCGGTCGCAGCACCCGGCTCGTCCGGCGTGCGCACCCGTGTGGTCGCGCTCACGGCGCAGACCGGCCGCCGCGAGCGCCCCTGCACGTCACCCCACGCCGTCCCACCCGTTTCACATCCGTGGACACCTCAGCGCCCCCGACAAACGAGCCCGACCCCGGGGACGCGTCCCGGCCCGACCACACCACCGACGCCATCGACACGGACACCGGCGCGCCGCCCCGGGCGAGCCGCCGCCGACGTACGGTGCTGCTGGCGCTCGGCCTGACCGCTGTGACCTCCGCGACGGCGCTTGTGCTCGGGCTGCTGAGCTGGGCACCCGAGCCGCCCGAGCCGGCCCGGCCGCTGACCGTCGCCGAAGCCGAGCGGCTGGCGGCGATGCGGGTCACCAACCTGCGCGACCTCCGCTCCGGGATCCACGTCACGGCCGGCACCGGCGCCGCCCGTACCGAACTGGTGGGGTGGGTGGACTGGTCCCGGCCCCTGCTCTACCTGGACGTGGGCGGGCCGGGGGCGGGCGCCGAACGGGGCCTGTTGCAGAGCACCGGTTCGGTGCTGGTGATCCGGCCGGACCCGACGGCTGTGCCCACCCCCGCCGCGCCGCCACTGGTGCCGCCGCCGGACCGGTGGCGGCTGCACCGACTCACGCCCGGCACGGCGTTGGCGCCGGTCCTCGACCTGCTCCGCGGCCTGGCCGCCGACCGCCCCGACCCCGGCGACGGCGACGCCCGCTGGATCGCCCGGGACGTGCTCGCGGCCGGGCCGGTGGACGTCGTGGCGGCATCGCCGCCTCCCGCGACCCCACCCCTTTCCAGCGGCACTCCGGCAGGCAGCACTGCCACGGCAGGCACGCCGTCCGCCGCAGGTGCGTCGTCCGCCGCCGAGGCCGCGCCGGACGGGTCCACCCGCTACTGGCTCGACCAGGACGCGCGGCTGCACAAGGTCACGACACGACTGCCCGGCGTCGGCCCTGTCACGGTGCTCCTCAACCGGGCAGACCGGCCCACGCTGCGGCCGGTGGAGGCGCTCGGTGGCCGACCCGGTCTGCCCCGCGCCCTGACCGATGCGGAGCAGCGCCGGGTGAACCGGCTACCGACCCGACTACGCGCCCTGGGCGGCGCCACGGTGACGGTCAGCGCGCCGGTGGGCACGGACACCAACCTGCGGGGCGCCGGCTGGTTGAGCTGGACCACCGGCACCGCGTACCTCGCGGTCGCCGACCTGGGCGTACCGGATCGCCGGACCCTGCTGCGCCGGGACGCCGCCGGCCTGTTCCGGACGGACGTGCCGGCCACCGCCGGTGGCGGCGGTACCGCGGAGGCACCCGGCCGGCCTCCCCTGCCGGCGCCCGCCGGTGCGTGGCGGCACTCCCGGTCGGCCAAGGACGAACTCGACCTGCTCGTCGACGCGGCGGTCGCTGCCGCCGGCCCGGTACGACAGCGGGGCGCGGCCGTGCGGATCCGTGAGGACGTCGCCGACGGCCGGATCGTGGACGTCGTGGAGCTGCGCACGACCGCCGGGCGGTTGCGCTACTGGATGGAGCGGGACGGGTCGCTGCGCCGGGTGGAGCTGCTCACCGGCAGCGGCGCGTGGGCACAGCTGGACCTCAACCCCGCCGTGGTGCCACGCCTCGGCCCACCACCCCGCCCGGCGACCACCGCGCCACGTCCCGGCGCCCGCTGACCCAGCGCTGGCCGACAGCGCTGGTCGGCAGTGCTCAGGGTCGCCAGCCGGTCTGCTCGGCCCACTGCTCGGCCCGCAGGTACTCCTCGTCGAACCAGGGGTCGCGTGCCGTCCCGGAGCCGTCGACGTGCGGCGCGGCCTCGACCAGATCCCGCTTGAGCATCAGGTACGCGGCCCGCTGGTCCGGGTCGGCGCGCAGATGGTCGCGCATCAGCAGCGCATACCGCCAGCCCGGGGAGTCGGCGGCCCGCACATGCAGGCGCACCGGCCGGCCCGGATCGGCGCTGCCGTGCAGCCGCTTCTCCCACCGCCCCTGCCCGGCCGGACGCGGGTCGTCCCACCAGTGCCCAGGCACCCGGGGGAACCCGGCGTTCGCCAGCCGGTCGGCAAGTGCCCCGTCGGCGTCGGCGAGCGTGGGCACAGCCACCTGCACGTCGATGACGTCGGCGGCGGCGGAGCCGGACACCGCAGTGGCGCCGATGTGGTCGATCCGCAGGTCGGCCGGGGCGAGCGCGTGGCGGATCCGGGCCGCCAACCGCGCGTACTGCTCAGGCCAACTCGGGTCGCTCCTCGCCACCTCACCCTGGCCCGGCGGGGCCACCCGCCGCTCCCGCAGGTTGTGCTCGTAGGGCTGCAACCTCCGCCGCCACAGCGCGTCGACCGCGGCGTGCAGTTCCCCGAGGCTTGCGTCGTTGGTAAGCACCACGTCCGCCGCCGCGCGGCGGCGCGCGTCGTCGGCCTGCGCGGCGATCCGCCGCTCGGCCTCCGCCCGGTCCATCCCCCGGAGACGCGTCAGTCGGTCCAGTCGGGTCGCCACTGCCGTCTGCACCACGACCACAAGGTGGTACGTCGGCGCGAGCCCCACCTCCACCAGCAGCGGTACGTCGTTGACGACTATCGCGTCCGGCGCCGCCGCAGCCATCAGCTCGGCGGTACGGGCGCGGACCCGAGGATGGGTGATCGCTTCCAGCCGCAGGCGGGCCGCCTCGTCGGCGAACACCACAGCGCCCAGCGCGGCACGGTCGAGCGCGCCGTCGGCGTCCAGCACCCGGTCGGAGAAGGCCGCGACGATCTCGGCGAGCCCTTCGGAGCCCGGCGCGACGACCTCCCGCGCGACGCGATCCGCGTCGATGAGCACCGCACCCAACTCGACAAGCCGCGCGGCCACCGCGCTCTTGCCCGACCCGATACCGCCGGTCAACCCCACCCTCAGCACCCGACCAGTCAACCGGATCACAGGCCCCTCCACCAAACCACCTCCCGCCTGGCGGGTTCGCGGCGATGCGGTGGGACGGGCCCGACCTTGATCACGCTCGATCCAGGATGCAGTGGCATCCCAGCCCACCCGAAGCCCCTGAATCAAGGATCGGGCGCGCTCAGGCCGGGACGCCGCGGGCGACGGGCGTGCCGCGGGGTATGGCGAAGGCCCCGCCCCCGGCGATCGAAAGATCGCGGGGACGGGGCCCTTCGTCGTTCAGCGGGTCACTTACCGCCGGCGAGCTTCTCCCGCAGTGCGGCGAGCGCCTCGTCGGTGGCCAGGGTGCCGGCCGGCTCCTCGGCCTGCCGGCTCGGGGCCGGGCTGGACGAGGAGGTGGTGCCGCCACCGCCAGCAGCGGCCGGAACGGCCGGGGCCGGGTTGGCAGCAGCCTCGGCGTCGGCGGCCCGGGAGGTCTGCACCTGCTTGGTGTGGGCCTCCCAGCGCTGACGAGCCTCCGCGTACTGGTTCTCCCAGGTCTCGCGCTGCTTGTCGTACCCCTCGAGCCACTCGCCCGTCTCCGGGTCGAAGCCCTCCGGGTAGATGTAGTTGCCCTCGGTGTCGTACGTCGCGGCCATGCCGTAGAGGGTCGGGTCGAAGTGCTCCTCGCCCTCGACGAAGCCCTCGTTGGCCTGCTTGAGCGACAGCGAGATCCGGCGGCGCTCCAGGTCGATGTCGATGACCTTGACCATGACCTCGGAGCCGACCTGCACGACCTGCTCCGGGATCTCCACGTGGCGCTCGGCCAGCTCGGAGATGTGGACGAGGCCCTCGATGCCGTCGTCCACCCGGACGAACGCACCGAACGGCACCAGCTTGGTGACCTTACCCGGCACGATCTGCTGGATCGCGTGGGTGCGGGCGAACTGCCGCCACGGGTCCTCCTGCGTCGCCTTCAGCGACAGGGAGACACGCTCGCGGTCCAGGTCGACGTCCAGGACCTCGACCTCGACCTCCTGGCCCACCTCGACGACCTCGGACGGGTGGTCGATGTGCTTCCAGGACAGCTCGGAGACGTGCACCAGACCGTCGACGCCGCCGAGGTCCACGAAGGCGCCGAAGTTGACGATCGAGGACACGACGCCCTTGCGGACCTGGCCCTTCTGCAGCTTGTTGAGGAACTCGGTGCGCACCTCGGACTGCGTCTGCTCCAGCCAGGCACGGCGGGACAGGACCACGTTGTTGCGGTTCTTGTCCAGCTCGATGATCTTGGCTTCGAGCTCGCGCCCGACGTACGGCTGCAGGTCACGCACGCGCCGCATCTCGACCAGGGAGGCGGGCAGGAAGCCACGCAGCCCGATGTCGAGGATGAGACCACCCTTGACCACCTCGATGACCGAGCCGCGGACGACACCGTCCTCGTCCTTGATCTTCTCGATCGTGCCCCAGGCCCGCTCGTACTGCGCCCGCTTCTTGGAGAGGATCAGACGACCCTCCTTGTCCTCCTTCTGGAGGACCAGGGCCTCGATGTGGTCGCCAACCGTCACAACTTCGGCGGGGTCCACGTCGTGCTTGATCGACAACTCACGAGAGGGGATGACACCCTCGGTCTTGTAGCCGATGTCGAGCAGGACCTCGTCCCGATCGACCTTGACGACGGTGCCTTCGACAATGTCGCCGTCGTTGAAGTACTTGATGGTCTCGTCGATCGCGGCGAGGAAAGCCTCCTCGGAACCGAGATCGTCGTGGGTGACCCGGGTGGCGCTCGAGGGGGCCTCGATGCTGCTCGTCATGTGGGCGGTTGCTCCGGTCGGTGGGTTGTCACAGCAGGCTGGTGTCGCAGTGACCTGTTCGCGCCAGCGGATCCGTCGCCGGACACACCGAACGATCGTCTAGTGAGATCATGGTGTGGCTCCGTCGACCGCGCACCTGCTCCCTGCCGAGACACACGATCCGCGAGCGCATCGTCTAGCCTACCGTGCGCATTACCACAGCGTGCAAGCCCTCCCGCCTCCTCGCCGTGTGGTTACCTGCGAAAGCCGAACAATCGCCCGGAAACCACCACTGCTGTCTCGTACGTCACAGGAGCCTCACGGGCCACGCCGCCCGGCCGTCCCGGCGGCTTGAGGATTCGCGCAGATCATGGACGCGCCGCCGTACCCAATGGGGTGGGTGGGGCCTAGCGTGAGCGCGTGGATGACGACAGACGGGTTACCCGGCGCCGGGTCGGTGACGCCGAGGTCCGGCGGGCCAACCGCGGCTGGTGGGACACCGACGCCGACGACTACCAGGCCGAGCACGGCGCGTTCCTCGGCGACGTGGACTTCGTCTGGTGCCCCGAAGGGCTGCGCGAGGCCGACGCCCGGCTGCTCGGCGACGTGGTCGGGCGTCGGATTCTGGAGGTGGGCTGCGGAGCGGCGGCCGCCGCCCGCTGGCTGGCCACCCAGGGTGCCCGGCCGGTCGCCTTCGACCTGTCCGCCGGCATGTTGCGGCACGCCGCGCAGGCAGCCGACCGCAGCGGGGTACGCGTACCGCTGGTGCAGGCCGACGCGCTCGCCCTGCCGTTCGCCGACGAGTCGTTCGACACCGCCTGTACCGCGTTCGGCGCGATCCCGTTCGTGGACGACTCGGCGGCCCTGCTCGCCGAGGTGCACCGGGTGCTGCGCCCGAGTGGCCGGTGGGTGTTCTCGGTGACCCACCCGATGCGGTGGATCTTCCTGGACGACCCGGGCGAGGGCGGGCTGCGGGCCGTGCACTCGTATTTCGACCGCTCCCCCTACGTGGAGCAGGACGAGTCCGGCGTGGCGACCTACGTCGAACAGCACCGCACTCTCGGCGACCGGATCCGCGAACTGGTCGGCGCCGGATTCCGTCTGCTGGACCTGGTGGAGCCGGAGTGGCCGGAGGGACACGAGGGGATCTGGGGGCAGTGGAGCCCGCTGCGCGGCAAGCTCTTCCCGGGCACCGCCATCTTCGTCACCGAGAAGCCGGAGTGACGGCGTCGCACGCGCGGTGCGACCCCGATCCCGTTGACGGTCGGTAGCCTCGTCGCATGAGGGCCGAGCCCGTCCCGACATCACCTGGCCCCTGGTGTCCGGACCTGATGCGGCAGCAGCTCGCCGATTACACGGTCGAGGATCTGCTCGAACTGCCGGATGACGCCCCCCGCGTCGAACTCGTCGACGGAATCATCCGGGTGACACCCTCCCCCACCCTGGGCCAGCAGAACATCTCCAGCCTGCTCTGGCTCTGGCTGCACAACCATGCGCCGACCCACCTCGGCGCCGCGCAGTCCGTCGGAGTCAAGCTCAGCCACAACACCAGTCGACAGCCCGATGTCCTCTTGCACCGCGCAGGCGTGACGTCCGTCCAGTCCATTCTGCGGGCGGAGGACGTCGTCCTCGCGGTGGCGATCGTCTCGCCGGGCACCCGCCGGATCGACCGGTTCGCCAAACCCGGCGAGTACGCGGCCGCCGGCATCCCCTTCTACTGGCGGATCGAGCAGGATCCTCTGCACGTCTACGCGTACCGGATCGGTGACCGGGTCGGGCCGGGCGGCGAGCGGCAGTACGAGCTGGCGGCCGACGGCGCCGACGTGATCGAGCTGACCGAGCCGTTCGACATCAAACTTCCGATCAGCGAGATCACGCCGCAGTCGTTTCGCCCCGGCCGCGTCGGGTAGCCCGGGACCATGGCCGAACGTAACGATGGCCGGGACACCTACCGGGAGTTCACCGAGGCGGTGAACATGAAGCCCGGCGAGCTGTCCACGTGGCTGGAGACCGACGAGTCGAAGCAGGTCGGCTGGCACAAGGGCGGTCGCGCTGGTGGTGGCGAGTCCGTCGGGCACGAATCCGGACGGAAGATCATCAACCTGCTCCGCCGCAAACGCGGCGACCTGTCCGAAGGCGACTACAAGCACATGCGCAAGGTGGTCGGCTACGTACGCCGGCACATGGCGCAGCGTCCCTCCGGCAACGTCCGCGACACCAAGTGGCGCTGGTCCCTGATGAACTGGGGCCACGACCCCCTGAAATAAGAACCGGCCCGCTCACGCAGGCTCCCGCCCGCAAGATCCGCACAACTTCGGCGAAGTTGGTGCCTCAGAACGCCACGACCCAGCACTTTCCCCGAAGTTGCCCAGATCATGAAACGGGTGCGCCTTGATCCAGTGCCCGGCCGCCGGTGCACGCCGGGCGCTGTGGGGGCGGACGGCCAGGGGACGGGCGGCGCGGGACGGGCAGCGGAGCGCGGGCACGGGGATGCCGCGCGGGCACGGACGGGGTGCCGCGCGGGCACGGACGGGGTGCCGCCCGGGCACGGACGGGGTGCCGCCCGGGCACGGACGGGGTGCCGCCCGGGCACGGACGGGGTGCCGCCCGGGGACGGACGGTGGTGCCGGCCGGGGACGGGCGGCGCGAGGGCTCCGCTTGGCCTGGCCGACGCCCACCACGCCTACGGCCGGCACCAGGGCGACCAGGTCAGGGGTTCCGGGGCAGCCCGACCCGCGCAGGGATCAAGCCTGACCGCCCGGAGCGGGTCGGGCTGCCCCGGAACCCCCTCAACCGCAACCACAAAACATCAGTGATCAGCGCTGTTCCAGTCCCGACCCTCGCCCACCGACACCTCCAGCGGCACCGACAGCGGGTACGCCTCGCCCATCTCACGCCGGACCAGCGCCTCCAACGCCTCGCGCTCGCCGGGGGCGACCTCGAAGACCAGCTCGTCGTGCACCTGCAACAGCATGCGGGAGCGCAGGCCGGCGTCGTTCAGCGCGGTGTCGACGTGCAGCATCGCCACCTTGATGATGTCGGCCGCGGAGCCCTGGATCGGGGCGTTGAGGGCCATCCGTTCGGCGATGTCGCGGCGTTGCCGGTTGTCGCTGACCAGGTCGGGCAGGTAGCGGCGGCGACCGAGGATTGTCGAGGTGTAGCCGTCCTGGCGGGCTCGGGCGACGACCTGGTGCAGGTAGTCGCGCACTCCGCCGAAGCCGGCGAAGTAGTTTTCCATTAGCCCGCGTGCCTCTTCGGTGCCGATGTTGAGCTGCTGGGACAGCCCGAACGCGCTGAGCCCGTACGCCAGGCCGTAGTTCATTGCCTTGATCTTGCGGCGCTGGTCGGCTGTGACCTCGTCGACAGGCACTCCGAAGACCGACGAGGCGGTGGCCGCGTGGAAGTCGGCGCCGGAGTTGAACGCGTCGATGAGCGCGTCGTCCGACGAGAGGTGCGCCATGATCCGCATTTCGATCTGGCTGTAGTCGGCGGTGAGCAGGCACTCGAACCCCTCCCCCACGATGAAGGCGCGACGGATGCGCCGGCCCTCCTCGGTGCGGATGGGGATGTTCTGAAGGTTGGGCTCGGTGGACGAGAGCCGCCCGGTGGCCGCCACCGTCTGGTTGAAGGTGGTGTGGATCCGGCCGTCGTCGGAGACGGACTTGAGCAGACCGTCCACTGTCGACTTGAGCTTGGCGACGTCGCGGTGGCGCAGCAGGTGGGCAAGCACCGGGTGCGGCTGCTGGGCGTAGAGCCACTGGAGCGCGTCGGCGTCGGTGGTGTAGCCCGTCTTGATCTTCTTGGTCTTGGGCAGGCCCAGCTCGGTGAAGAGGATCTCCTGCAACTGCTTGGGCGAGCCGAGGTTGAACTCCCTGCCCACCGCCTCGTAAGCGCCCTGCGCGGCGGCCTTCACCTCTGCGGCGAAGTGCGCCTCCAATTCGGACAGATAGTCGGTGTCGGCGGCGATGCCGGTGCGCTCCATGCCGGCGAGGACCCGCATCAGAGGCAGCTCCACACCGGCCATCAGGCGGGCGGACTGCTCGCCGTCACGGGACAGCTCGGCGTCGATCGCGTCGGCAAGGTCGAGGGTGGCCCGGGCCTGGAGCATGAGGTTCTGCTCGGCCACGCCCTCGTCGCCAAGCCCGTCGAGGGTGAGCTGGCCGGTCTCCGGCACGTCCACCCGCAGCTCACGGTGCAGGTAGCGCAGCGCCAGGTCGGTCAGGTCGTAGGACCGCTGGTCGGGGCGGGCCAGGTATGCAGCGATCTGGGTGTCGCGGACGACGCCGGCCAACTCCCAGCCGTGCGCGGAGCAGGCCAACACTGCCGGCTTGCTGTCGTGCAGCACCTTGGGTCGCTGCGGGTCGGCCAGCCAGGCGGCCAGTGCGCTCTCGTCGGCCGGGTCGAGCTGCGCCGGGTCGACCCAGGCTGCCGCGCCACCGGCGGTGGCCAACGCCAGGCCGGTGATCGAGGCGGTGTGCCTGCGGTTGGGGCCGGTGTCGAGCTTGACGGCAAGCCCGACCGAGGTGTTGGCCGGGGCGTGGGTGCCCAGCCAGGCGCTCAGTGCTCCGGGCACCGTGAGCACCTCGCCGGTGAGGTCGAAGCCGGATTCGGCCTCCGGCTCGACGGCCTCCAGGTACTGGTAGAGCCGGTCGCGCAGGATGCGGAACTCAAGGGTGTCGAAGACCTGGTGCACCGCCTCCCGGTCCCAGCCGGACCAGCGCGCGTCCTCCGGGCGCAGTGGCAGCTCCAGATCGGACACCAGGCAGTTGATCTCGTAGTTGCGAATGACGTCGGCGAGTCGCTCGCGCAGGCTGTCACCGGCCTTGCCCTTGATCTCGTCGGCGCGGGCGATCACGCCCTCCACCCCGCCGTACGTGGTGATCCACTTGGCGGCGGTCTTCGGGCCGACGCCCGGGACGCCGGGCAGGTTGTCGCTGGTCTCGCCCACCAGAGCGGCGAGGTCGCGGTAGCGCTCCGGGCCGACGCCGTACTTCGCCTCGATGGCCGCCGGGTCCATCCGGGCCAGGTCGGAGACGCCCTTGCGCGGGTAGAGCACCGTGACCTGGTCGCCGACGAGCTGGAACGCGTCCCGGTCGCCGGTGCTGATCAGCACGGTCATGCCCTGGTCACGCGCCTGGCAGGCGAGCGTCGCGATGACGTCGTCGGCCTCGTAGCCCTCCATCTCGACCACGGGGATCTGGAGGGCTGCCAGCACCTCCTTGACGAGGCTGACCTGGCCCTTGAAGTCGGTAGGGGTCTCGCTGCGGCCGGCCTTGTACTCCGCGTACTTTTCGGTGCGGAAGGAACGGCGGGAGACGTCGAAGGCGACGACGATGTGGGTGGGCTGCTCGTCACGCAGCACGTTGATCAGCATCGAGGTGAAGCCGTAGACCGCGTTGGTCGGCTGACCCGTCGTGGTCGAGAAGTTTTCGACCGGCAGGGCGAAGAAAGCCCGGTATGCCAGGGAATGTCCGTCGACGAGGAGCAGGCGCGGCGTCGTAGCTGTCACGGCAGCGACTCTAGTCCGTCGCACCGACAACCCCGGGTGGCGGCACCGCGCCACCGTCGCGAAAGTCGCAGCGGCATACCCGAGTGGCGACACCGTGCCACTGCCGCGAAAACGGACAGCCGGGCACCCAACGCCGACGGCCGGCCACCCCCGCGTGGGGACAGCCGGCCGCCGGACGGGATGGCTCAGGCCACGCCGAGGTACGCCTCCTTGATCGACGGGTCGTGCAGCAGGTCCTGCCCGGACCCCTCCTTCACGATCCGGCCGGTCTCCAACACGTACCCGCGGTGCGCCCGGGAGAGCGCCTGCTGGGCGTTCTGCTCCACCAGCAGGATGGTGGTGCCCTGCTGGTTGATCTCCGTGATGATGTCGAAGATCTGCCGGATCACCAGCGGAGCCAGACCCATCGACGGCTCGTCGAGCAGCAGCAGCTTCGGCCGGCTCATCAGCGCCCGACCGACAGCGAGCATCTGCTGCTCACCGCCGGACAGGGTGCCGCCGGCCTGCTTGCGCCGCTCGCGCAACCGCGGGAAGAGGGTCATCACCCGTTCCAGGTCGGCGGCGATGCCGGCGGAGTCCCGCCGGGTGTACGCCCCCATGTCCAGGTTCTCCATGACCGTCATACCCGGGAAGATCTGCCGGCCCTCCGGGGACTGGCACAACCCCCGGACGACCCGCAGGTCGGCCCGGAGCTTGCTGATGTCCTCGCCGTTGAACGTGATCTTGCCGCCGGCGAGCGCCCGGGTCCCGGAGATGGCCCGCATGGTGGTGGTCTTACCGGCGCCGTTAGCGCCGATCAGGGCCACCACCTCGCCCTCGTTGACGGTCAGGCTGATGCCGTGCAGCGCCTCGATCCGGCCGTAGGCGACGGAGACGTTCTCGAGATCAAGCAGCGTCATCGGCGGACTCCCCCAGGTACGCGGCGATCACCTTCGGATCGCGGCTGACCTCCGCGGGCGCACCCTCGGCGATCTTGCGGCCGAACTCCAGCACCACGATCCGGTCGGTGACCCCCATGACCAGCCGCATGTCGTGCTCGATGAGCAGCACGGTCAGGCCCATGTCGCGGATCTTCCGGATCAGGGTGAGAAGCTCCTCCTTCTCCGCCGGGTTGAAGCCGGCGGCCGGCTCGTCCAGGCAGATCAGCTTCGGCTCGGTGGCCATCGCACGGGCGATCTCCAACCGACGCTGGTAGCCGTACGGGAGGTTGCGTGCCTCGTCGTTGGCCCGGTCGGCGATCCCGACGAAGCGCAGCAGCTCCAGCGCCTTGGCCTCGGCTGCCCGCTCCTCCAGGATGTGCCGGGACAGACCGAACGTCTTGGCGAACGCCCGGCGCGTCTCCTGCCACGTCCGCTGGATGCCCGACTCGGCGGTCACCTGCGGCAACTCGTGCGGCTTCGCCTTCTTCCGGGGGAACCGGAAGAGCGCCCCCGGCACGCTTGTCTTGTGCCGGGAGTCCGTGCCGACCATGACGTTCTCCAACGCCGTCATCTCCGGGAAGAGACGGATGTTCTGGAACGTCCGGGAGATGCCGAGCTGGCTGATCTGGTGCGGCTTGCGGCCGGTCACCTTCTGGCCACGGAACCGAACCGCACCGGAGGTCGGCTTGTAGACCCCCGTCATCACGTTGAAGCTTGTGGTCTTGCCGGCGCCGTTCGGCCCGATGAGACCGAGGATCTCACCCTCGTAGATCTGGAAATTGATCTTGTCGAGGGCGACCACGCCGCCGAAGCGGAGCGTGACGTCGTCAACTTCGAGAAGCACCTGCCGGGGCCCCGGTTGAGTCGGGATCTTCGGCGTCGCAGTGCTGGTGGGCTGGTCAGACATGAGCGGGCGCCTCCTCTGCCTCCGCCGCGCGGTCCTTCAACTCGCGGGCTCGCCGCCGGCTGGGGATCAGACCCTGTGGACGCAGGATCATCACCAGCACCATGGCCAGGCCGAAGACCAGCCACCGGTAGTCGGCGAAGTCGCGGAACCGCTCCGGCAGGTACGCCAACAGCACGGCGCCGAGCGAGACGCCGATCATGTTGCCGGAACCGCCGACCACGACCATGGCGACGAAGAGGATGGACAGGTTCGCGTTGAACTGTGTCGGGTCGATGAACGCGTTCCGGCTGCCGAAGAGGAAGCCCGACAGGCCACCGAGCGCCGCACCCATTGCGAACGCCCAGAGCTTGAACTTGAACGGGTACACGCCCATCACCGCGGCGGCGTCCTCGTCCTCACGGACCGCCAGCCACGCCCGGCCGACCCGGCTGTGCTCCAACCGGCGGACCAGGACCACCATCAGCAGCACGAACGTGATCGCCAGCCAGTACCAGGGCTTCGCGTCGATCAGACCGAAGACCTTGTTGTCCGCCGAGGGCGGACCCTCCGGACCGGGAATGGCCGAGATACCGACCGGGCCGTTGGTGACCCCAGTGGCGTTGCGGGCCACGATCCGGATGATCTCACCGAAGCCGAGCGTCACGATGGCGAGGTAGTCACCGCGCAGCCGAAGCGTCGGCCAGCCCAGGATCACCCCGGAGATCATCGTCAACACGATCGCGAGCAGGAGACAGATGCCCCAGGTCACCGCCCAGGTCGGCGGCAGGTCGAACTCCTGCTGGATCCACTTGACCACCGGCGAGTTCACCGAACCGAACAGCGCCACGCTGTACGCGCCGATGGCGAAGAAGCCGATGTAGCCCAGGTCGAGGAGGCCGGCGAGGCCGACCACCACGTTCAGGCCGATCGCGACGAGCACGTAGATGGCGCAGACGAAGAGCACGCCCGCCCAGTTGTTGCCGCCCTCGATCGAGTCGGTACGCAGGTTGTTCAGACCGGGGATCATCAGACCACCGGGCAGCTTGCCCAGGTACGGCAGGTGGTAGAGGAAGACCAGCAGAGCGACGACGCCCACGGCCTTCTGCCACCTCGGCAGTGCCTGCCAACGGTCGCCGACCGAGTTCAGAATGCCGACCCGGCGGCGGTCTGCGGTGCGAAGCTTGTCGATCATGCGCGGGCCCTCCCGAGCGACTCACCCAACAGGCCGGTGGGCCGGAACATCAGCACCACGATCAGCACCACGAAGGCGATGACGTCCTCCCAGTTGGACGCGAAGAGCGTGGCGCCGTAGACCTCGACGATGCCGAGGAAGAGGCCACCCAGCAGCGCGCCGCGCAGGTTACCGATGCCACCCAGGACCGCGGCCGTGAACGCCTTGAGGCCGAGCACGAAGCCGATGCTGTTCTGCGTGAAGCCGAACCGCATGCTCCACAACAGGGCGGCGGCGCCGGCCATGATTCCGCCGAGCACGAAGATCAGCATGATCACGCGCTCCTGGTTGACGCCCATCAGCGCGGCGGTCTCCGGGTTCTGTGCCACCGCCCGCACACCCCGGCCGTACCGGGTGCGGTTGATGAACCAGTCCAGCAGCGCCATCATCACGACAGCCGACACGAAGACGATCAGCTGGATGTTCGTGATCGCCGTGTTGCCGATGGTGAACAGGGTCTCCTGCTGGATGATCGTCGGCATACCGACGATCTGCCGGGGCCGGCCGAACACATCCGGCAACAGGGTGCCGAACAGCTTGGGCAGCACCTGCCCGAAGAGTTCCACGAAGACCAACGACAGGCCGATCGCGGTGATCAGGAAGATCAGCGGCGGCGCGTTCTTACGCCGCAACGGCCGGTACGCGATCCGTTCCAGCGCCAGAGCCGTACCACCGGACGCGACCGCCGCGACGATCAGACCGAGCACCAGGAGCAGGATCGCCTGGCCGATAGGCGGGTTATTTTCCACCCCGAGCTGGTTCCAGACGATCAGCACCGCGAAGGTGCCGACCATGAAGACCTCGGAGTGCGCGAAGTTGATGAGGCGAAGGACGCCGTAGACGAGGGTGTAGCCGAGGGCGATCAGGGCGTAGATGGCGCCCTTGGAAAGGCCGTCGACCGTGTGCTGGCCGAGATGGCCGATCAGTTCATCGAAATGCACCGGGGGTCTCCTTGAATCGAGTGCGGCCGGGGTGGATAGACCCCGGCCGCACTCCAGCGCCTGGGCGTCAGCTGAGCTTGAGCTCCTGCAGCGCCTCGATGGCCTCGCCCTTGATCTGGTAGGCCCAGATGACGACCTTCGACGGGTCGACGTCGCCCTTGTCATCGAACTTGATGTACTTCGACACGCCCTGCTTGTCGTACGACTTCACGTACGCCAGGATGTCGGCCCGGGTCTTCTTGCCGTCCTTGAAGGCGTCCAGGTAGACCTTCGCGCCGTCGAAGCCCTCAGCGCCGTAGGAGCCCGGCGGGATGCCGTACTCCTTCTGGTAGTCGGCGGAGAAGGTGCCGCCGGCCTTGTCGGCCGGGAGGCACGGGCAGGTGATGATCGCGCCCTCGGCACCGCCGGAGGCACCCTTCGGGAACGCGGTGTCGTACAGACCGTCCGGGCCGACGAACTTGGCCTGGACACCGGCGGCACGCATCTGCTTCACCAGCGGAGCGGCCTCACGGGTGTAACCGCCGTAGAAGACGAAGTCCGCCTGCGACGACTTGATCTTGGAGATGGTGGCGTCGAACTGCGACTGCCGCTCCTGGATCTTGTCCTTGTTGACCACCAGCGGGCCGAGCTGCTTGCCCAGCTCGTCGGTGATGCCCGCGCCGTACGCGCTGGCGTCGTCGACCATGAAGACCTTCTGCGCGTTCTGCGACTTCATGTAGCTCGCCACCGCGCCGGCCTGCGTGCCGTCGTTGCCGACGACCCGGAAGAAGGACGTGTTGCCCTTCTGGGTCAGGTCGGTCCGGGTCGCCGACGGGCTGACCATCGCCAGGCCCGCGGCCTGGTAGATCGGCATCGTCGCGTCCGACTCACCGGAGAAGTGACCACCGATGACACCGAGGAACGAGTTGTCCCCCGCGATCTGGTTCGCGAACGGGGTCGCGACAGCCGGGTCACCCTGGGTGTCGAACTCCTGCATGGTGACCTTGCAGTCCGGGTTCGCCTCGTTGAACTGCTTCACGGCGAGCTTCGCGCCGTTCAGCGACGGGATCACCAGGCCCGCGTTGTCACCGGTGAACGCGCCGAAGATAGCAATCTTGCCACCGCAGTCACCGGACGCGGTTCCACCCTCGCTGCCACCGGAATCCTGGCAACCGGCCGCGACCACCAGGGACGCGGCGAGCGCGACAGTTCCCAGCGCCCGTACATAGCTTCGCCTCACGGCTTCCTGACCTCCTCCAGATGCGGACGCGACTGACCCGCTAGTGACGGCGACAGCAGCTGACCCGCAATTCCACCCACCCCGCAGGGACTTCCCCTGCGTTACGGCTCGTGATGGCGGAGCGTACCGACATCGCGCACCGTCGTGGAAGGCCTGAACGGGGGGTCTGCGAAACCGTTACGAAGACGAGCACCATCGTGCAGTTGCCCGTAACAGGCGAATCCGTCGATCGGTCCTTAAGTCTGCGTCCGGAGGGGACCACACCACCCCCATCGGGCCCATCAGAACGCGCGAAAACGCTGTCTGAGCTGGGAAAATTCCCGATCGTCGGCGCGACTGCGCCGCGGCGCCGCCCATTCGCCGCCCGTCAGGTGCCCGACCCGCTCGCCCACCACAGACCGGCCCGCGAACCGTCGTCCGCCGCCAACCACCAGCGGTCACCCACCGCCACCAGCGCAACGTCCCGATCGGCACCCGCCGCTACCTCCAGGGGCAGCACGGCCTCCCGCCACGACCCACCCCGGTCCATCGAGATCCACAGCGAGTGACGGGCACCGTCGGTCACCGCCGCGACCAGGCGATCTCCCGCCGACGCCAGCGACGCCACCATCGGCACGCCCGTCGACGACCGCCGCCCGAACGAACCCGCGGCCACCCAGCCCGACGGCTCCTGCCGCCACGCCCCGAACGTCGACCCGCGCAACCCGACAGCCACCGGCACCCCGCCGACCACTGCCACCCGCTGCAACTCCTCGTACTCCGGGCCGCCCGGCAGCACCGTGCGCCGCCACGACCGCCCGTCCGGCGACGACCACACCGCTGGGTCCCTGTCGATCCGGCCAGCCGGTAGCAGACCGCCCACCGCCAGCCAACCCGACGGTACGGCCACCGCGTCGAACGCCCAGGTCACGCCTGTGGCGTCACTCGCCAGCTCCGGTGCGCCCTCGATAAGCGCGAACTCCGCCGCGGCCGGCGCCGACACCCAGGAGGCCGCGCCCGCCGAGCGGTTGCCGACGATCAGCCAGCCCGACGGACCCGCCGCCAGCCGGGACACGTTCACCGCCTTCGGCCCGCCGTACGTCTCGAACGGCGCCTGCACCTCGACGAGGGCGCCGTCGGCCCGCTGCCGCCAGGTGCTGATCCGCGGATAACCGTGTGCCCCACCGACCTTCGCACCGATCACCGCCGCCGCGCCGTCGCGGCAGGCCACTGAGGACAGCACGTTCTGCCTGCCGTAGAAGGAATCCGCGCGTACCGGCAGCGACGTCCAGGTCGTACCGTCCACGCTGGTCCACACGGCTGGACGGGTGCCGCCGGCAGCGTCCGCGACGCCGCCGGCCAGGAACCACCGACCCGCACAGGCCGCCAGGTCGCGGACCAACAACCGCCCGGCGTCGCCCGGCGGCGCCGGAAGCGTCAGCGCCTGCCAACCCGGCCGCAGCGCCGGCGCGGCAGCCGTCGTCGGCCCGGCCGACCCGTCGCCCGTCGGCGGCCCGTCACAACCCACGAGCAGCAGCGCGAAGAGACCGGACACCGCGACAACCCGTCGGACGGACACCCGTCGATGCTAGCCACCGGCGGGCGCACGCGGCGCCCCGCGCGGCCGGGCGCTCAGACGGTCGGCTGAGCCGCCTCGCCGCCGGCGGTCTCCATGAGGATCCGCTCGGCGACCTCTTTCATTGTCATCCGGTGGTCCATGGCGGTGCGCTGGATCCACTTGAACGCCTGCGGCTCGGTCATCCCGTAGGTGGTCATCAGCGCACCCTTGGCGCGCTCCACCGTCTTGCGGATCTCCAGGCGGTCGGTGAGGCTCGCGACCTCGGCCTCCAGGGCCGCGACCTCCGAGTAACGCGACAGCGCGATCTCCACCGCCGGGACCAGGTCGCTCTTCTGGAAGGGCTTCACGAGGTACGCCATCGCGCCCGCCGCCCGCGCCCGCTCCACCAGGTCGCGCTGGCTGAACGCGGTCAGGATGATCACCGGAGCGATCCGGGCGCCGGCGATCCGCTCGGCGGCGGCCAGCCCGTCCATGATCGGCATTTTGATGTCGAGGATGACGAGGTCGGGCTTCAACTCCTCGGCGAGACGGACGGCGGTCTCGCCGTCGCCGGCCTCCCCCACCACCTCGTAGCCCTCTTCGACAAGCATCTCGGCGAGGTCCAGCCGGATCAGCGCCTCGTCCTCGGCGATCAGTACGCGCCTGCGCTCGGCATCCGTCGGCATCTCAGCCACCAGCCCTACCCCCACCATCGCTTCTGCACGGCTACCACCCATGCTCCCGCAGAAGCGTAGTCGGGTACAGTAAGCGGCACCCGCCGGGATGGTGGAACGGCATACACGGAAGTCTCAAACACTTCTGCCCGAAAGGGCTTGCGGGTTCGAATCCCGCTCCCGGCACCCCTGACGCACACCTGTTCGACCAGGCAGGTGTGCGCACACCGCAGATGCGGGCGCGAGCCCGCACTCTCTGCGCTCGCGGGCACACCATCCGCTCGACAGTGAGCGCCCGCGCCGTGCTCCGGCAAGCCCCGCACCAGGCTCCGGCAATGGCGCTTCGGCCGACCCGCACCAGCGATGTCCGGCACCAGGCCGGGGTGCTGTCGTCGCCCGCCGGATGTCGACAATCCGACCGACCCGCCGGCCACCCGGTCCCTTCTTTTGGCGACAGCGCCTCGTGACGACCGGCGGGTCGGTGCTGCGCGGCCACTGCTCCGCCAACGCCTCAGCGCGCCGCCAGCGACGTGGCGATACGCAGCCCGCGCAGCTGGACGGATCCGCGGGCCGCGGGCCGTCAGGCGATCGTGTCCAGCGCCCGGGCGAGGTCGGCACGCAGATCCTCGGGGTCTTCCAGACCGACCGAGAGGCGCAGCAGGCCGCCTGCCGGCTTCGCGTCGCCTTCGACGGGCCGGTGGGTCAACGAGGCGGGGTGCTGGATGAGGGTGTCGACGCCGCCGAGCGAGACGGCGTGGGTGATGAGCTGACAGGCACCGGCGACGGTGGCAGCGGCGGGTGCGCCGCCGCGTACCTCGAAGGCGAGGAGGCTGCCGGGGCCGGCCATCTGCCGGCCGACGAGCGCCGCCGGGTCGTACACCGAGGGGTGGTGCACCCGGTGTACGGCGGGGTGGTCGGCGAGCCAGCCGGCGAGCTTCTCGGCGCTGGCCTGCTGGGCGCGGACCCGCAGCGGCAGGGTCTGGAGGCCACGGTGCAGGAGGTAGCCGCCGAGGGGGTGCAGGATCGCGCCGGTGACGGCGCGGACCTGGCGCAGTCGGCTGGCCCAGTCGGCGTCGCAGGCCACGACACCGGCCAGGACGTCGCCGTGGCCGCCGATGCTCTTGGTGGCGCTGTGCAGGACGAGGGCCGCGCCGTGGCGGGCGGGTTGTTGCAGGACGGGGGTGGCGACAGTGTTGTCGACGAGCAGGGGCACGTCGCCGGCCGCGGCGGCGAGGGCCGCGATGTCGACCAGGTCGAGGGTCGGGTTGGCGGGTGTCTCGATGACGACGAGCGCGGTGTCCGGGCGGATGGCCGCTGCGACCTGGTCCGGGTCCGCCCAGGTGACGGTGGTGCCGAGCAGGCCGGTGGCCAGGACGTGGTCGGTGCCGCCGTAGAGGGGCCGGACGGCGACGATGTGACGCTTGCCGTCCCGGGTGGCGGCTAGCACCGTCGCGGTGAGGGCGGCCATGCCGCTGGCGAAAGCGACGGCCTGGGCGGTGCCCTCCAGTTCGGCGAGGGCGGTTTCGAAGCGGGCGACGGTGGGATTCCAGAGCCGCTGGTAGACGGCGCCGCCTTCGGCGGGGAGGGTGCCGCCGGTGGCGAGCTGCTCGTAGGCGTTACCGCCGTCGTCGACCGAGGGCAGTGGGTTGGTGGTGGAGAAGTCGATAGGCGGTACGTGCACGCCGAGGGCGCGCAGGTCGTCACGGCCGGCGTGTACGGCTTGGGTGTCCACCGTCATCATGGCGGTAGCGTCGAACATCTGGTGTCGTTCGGGCAACGGTTCGGCAGATAATTCTGCACGAGGGTCTAGCATCGGTAGCCAATTCGGCAAAGGATGGCGGGATGCCCCCTGAGCCGAACGTTGTGCGGTCGTATCCACCCCTGGACGAAGTGGACCGCGCGATCCTCGCCGAGCTGGCCGCGCACGGCCGACTGCCGAACAACGCCCTCGCCGAGCGGGTGGGGGTGGCGCCGTCGACGTGTCTGACGCGTACCCGGGCGTTGCGCGAGCGCGGGGCGATCCGCGGGTTCCACGCCGAGGTGGACCCGGCGGCGCTGGGGCTGCCCTTGCAGGCGCTGGTGTCGGTGCGGTTGACCGCGCACGAGCGGGCGGCGGTGGACGCGTTCCGGGCCCGGTCGGTGCGGCTGCCCGGGGTGGTGTCGGTGTTCCACGTGGCCGGTGCGGAGGACTACGTGCTGCACGTCCGAGCGGCCTCGGGTGACGCGCTGCGGGACTTCGTGTTGGACCACCTGGCGGTCGACCCGGCGGTGCAGCACACGCAGACGAGTTTGATCTTCGAACAGGCCCGTGGGCTGGGCTGAGCAGCGGGTGAGTTGCCCGACGAACACACCGAGGCCGGAACAAAACCGACCGGCGGCGGGTTGGCCACGCGTGTGATCACCGTACCGATGTCTGTTCTTGATCTTGCCCCGGTCGCCAAGGGAACCACCGCCGGCGCGGCGTTGCGGGCCACCACCGAGTTGGCGCGGCGCACGGAGGAACTGGGCTACCGCCGGTTCTGGGTGGCCGAGCACCACAACATGCCGGCGATCGCCAGCTCGGCTCCGGCGGTGCTACTTGCCCACCTGGCCGCCAACACCTCGACGATCCGCCTCGGCTCGGGTGGGGTGATGCTGCCCAACCACGCGCCGCTCGTGGTGGCCGAGCAGTTCGGCACTCTGGAGGCGCTGCACCCGGGCCGGATCGACCTGGGCATCGGCCGGGCGCCGGGCACCGACCAGGTGACCGCCCTGGCGTTGCGCCGCACGATGGAGGGGCTCTCGGCGGAGGGCTTCCCGCGGGAGCTGGCCGACCTGATGAACTACTTCAGCGGGGAGCGCCCGGGGCAGATCATCGCCACCCCCGGTCAGGGTGAGCAGCCGGCGGTGTGGCTGCTCGGCTCCAGCGGGTTCAGCGCCCAGCTCGCCGGCCTGCTCGGTCTGCCGTTCTCCTTCGCGCACCACTTCAGCTCGGCGAACACGCTTCCGGCGCTGGCGCTGTACCGGCAGAACTTCAGGCCGTCGCAGTGGCTGGACAAGCCGTACGCGATGGTTGCCGTCAACGCGGTGTGCGCCGAGACCGACGAGCGGGCCGAGTGGCTGGCCGGGCCGAGCGCCCTGTCGTTCTTGAAGCTGCGGTCCGGGCGGCCGGAGCCGCTGTCCACGCCCGACGAGGCAGCGGCGTACCCGTACACCGAGATCGAGCGGGAGTTCGTCCTGCAACGGCGCGACGGTCAGGCCATGGGCTCACCGGAGACGGTGCGGCAGCAGCTGACCGACCTGCTGGAGCGCACAGGCGCCGACGAGCTGATGCTGACAACGCTCGTCTATGACGTACAGGACCGGGTGCGCTCGTACGAGTTGATCGCCGAGCAGGTGGCGGGCGGTTTGCGCCGGGACGCGTGAAACACGATCTTCACGTCAGCGTCACCCCCGCGACCCGGACGGTGCCTAATGTTGGTTCCGGTGGTGGTACGGCATTCCCGGTCGGGACGGGTCGGGAGTGCCGCGGTGTGGAGCACCGGGCCGGAGCTGTGCGGATTCCGCGGCTGCGGCCCGGTGCCTGCCACCTTAGGCGAACCCGATCAGGACCACCAGATCAACGCAGGTAGATGTTCGGTGTCGGTGGGTTGCCCATCTGGTCGCCGATGAAGAACCCCGGGTGCGGTGGCTGGTTGTAGGCGGTGTTCTGCCAGGCGATAGCCACGCGGTACTGCGGGTCGTGCATCAGCGTGTAGATCCGGGTGCTGGTCGGCGTCGGCGTGCTGTAGATGCGCAGCGCCCGGCTGTCGCTGGTCCGCCAGATCACCTCTTCGCGCCAGTCGCCCAGGATGTCGCCGGAAAGCGCCGGAGTGGACTTGGTGCCGTTGTTCGACGCCACGCCATTACCGGTGAGCAGCCGGGTCTCCCCGCCCGTGCCGTACTTGTCGATCTTCGTGGCGTCGAGCAGCTCCCGCACCGGGTCGCCGTCCCACCAGGCGAGGAAGTTTGCCGACGACGGCTTGCGGCCGACGTTCTGACCGCGGGTATTGGCCAGCCCGGAGACCGCCGACGACCACGACTCGGCGCCGGGGCTGCCCGCCCAGATGTCCGCCGAGACGCCCCGGCCGTTGTCGCCCGAGGCCGGCGTGGACCACAGGATCTGACCTGTACGCGCGTCAGCGAACCAGGAACTGGGCTTGCTGGCGTCCTCGTCGACCTTGAACACCTCCAGGCCGGCACGGCCCGGGTCGAGGTCGCCGACGTGCAGGGCGTCACCGTGCCCGTTGCCTGTGGAGTAGAGCAGCCGGCCGTTGTCGTCGATTGTGGCGGCGCCGTACACGATCTCCTGGCGGCCGTCGCCGTCGACGTCGGCCACGGAGAGCTGGTGGTTGCCCTGACCGGCGGCTGCGCCGTTGCCTGAGGAGTTCGAGTCGAACGTCCAACGCTTGGTCAGCGTGCCGTTGCGGAAGTCCCAGGCCGCGATGACTGCCCGGGTGTAGTAGCCCCGCGCCATGATCAGCGAGGGGCGCTGCCCGTCCAGGTACGCGGTACCGGCGAGGAAGCGGTCGACGCGGTTGCCGTACGAGTCGCCCCACGACGACACGGTGCCGCGCGGCGGGTCGTAGTTGACTGTGGACAGGATCGCGCCGGTCTGGCCGTTGAACATGGTCAGGTACTCCGGGCCGGAGAGCACGTAACCGCTGGAGTTGCGGTAGTCCGCAGACGACGAGCCGATGAGCTGACCGGTGCCGGAGCGGGTGCCGTCGGCGGTCTTCATTGCCACCTCGGCGCGGCCGTCGCCGTCGTAGTCGTACACCTGGAACTGGGTGTAGTGCGCGCCGGCCCGGATGTTGCGGCCCAGGTCGATGCGCCACAGCCGGGTGCCGGTGAGGGTGTACGCGTCGACGTAGACGTTGCCGGTGTAGCCGGACTGGGAGTTGTCCTTGGCGTTTGACGGATCCCACTTCAGCACGATCTCGTAGCTGCCGTCTCCGTTGAGGTCACCGACGGAGGCGTCGTTGGCGCTGTAGGTGTAGCTCTCCCCACTGGGGGTGGTGCCCCCGGCGGGGACCTGCAACGGGACGTCCAGGTAGCCGTCGCCGAACTGGAGCGCGGGTGCCGACGCCGCCTGCTCGGCGCCGCCCACCACGGCCCGCACCGTGTACGTCGAGCCGGCCGCCGCGCCGTTGTCGAGGTAGTTGGTGGCACCGGTGATCGGGCTGGAGTTGACCCGGGTCGAGCCCCGGTACAGGTTGAACGCCACGCCCGAGGTCTCAGTGCCGAGCAGCCGCCAGGAGACCAGGTTGCCGCTGCCGGATCGGACGCTGACGAGCCCCCGGTCCAGGTTCTCCATCTGCAGTACGCCGGAGGTCGGCGGCGGGGTGGTCGGTGGTGGTGTGGTCGGTGGTGGAGTGGTCGGTGGTGGGGTCGTCGGTGGCGGCGTGGTGGGTGGCGGCGTCGTCGGGCCATCGGTGGCCGGCGCGCCGGTGCAGGTGACACCGTTGAGCGCGAAGCTCGTCGGCGCCGGGTTGCTGCCGGTCCACGAGCCGTTGAAGCCGAACGAGGCGGTGCCGTTCGTGGCGATCGCGGCGTTGTAGTCGACGTTGCGCGCGGTGACCTGCGCGCCGGACTGGGTGACGGCGGCGCTCCACGCCTGCGTGACCTGTTGCCCGGCGGCGTACGACCAGGTCAGGGCCCAGCCGTTGACCGGGTCGCCGAGGTTGGTGACTGTGACGTTGGCGCCGAAGCCGCCCTGCCACTGGTTGGTGACCTGGTAGTCGACCTGGCAGCCGACGGCGGCGGCTGAGGCGACGACCGCGCCGACGCTGCCGGCCACGACCGCTGTCGCCGTTGTGGCGGCCAGCAGGATCAGCCGTTGTTTGGACGCGTGCATGAACTGCCTCCGGAGATCCGGTGGTGACCGCTGTAGGTCCACCGGCCCTGCCCGGGAAGCACGGTGGACGACCCGTCACGACGGCGACGGACGGCGATCTGATCGGGTGAGACGCCCTGGGAATGCGCGGATCCGGCTCAAGGCGCATCGTAGGGCAAGCGCTTTCCGGTCCGCAATATCGACGACCGTCACACCCTGCCCCGACCCCTCCGACCTACCGGTCTTGCCCCGGCAACCGATGCCTGATCGACTCCTGTGGTGAGCGTTCCCCACATGGACCCCGACGAGTTCCGCCGCGCCGGCCACGCCGTCGTCGACTGGATCGCCGACTACTGGGCCACACTGGAGCAGCGACCGGTCGCGCCGGCCGACCCGCCAGGCACTGTGGCGGGCGCCCTGCCCGCCGGGCCGCCCACCGTCGGCGAGCCGATCGAAGCGGTCCTGCCCGACCTGGACAGCATCGTCGCGCCGGGCCTCACCCACTGGCAGCACCCGGGCTTCTTCGGCTACTTCCCGGCCAACACCTCCGGCCCGAGCGTGCTCGGCGACCTGGTCAGCTCCGGGCTCGGCGTACAGGGCATGCTCTGGGCCGCCAGCCCCGCCTGCACCGAGTTGGAGACGGTGATGATGGACTGGCTGGCCCAACTGCTTGACCTTCCCCAGCGGTTCCGTTCGACCGGCACCGGCGGCGGCGTCATCCAGGACTCGGCCTCCTCGGCGACCCTTGTCGCCACACTGGCCGCGCTGCACCGGGCCAGCGGAGGTCGGTGGCGCGACGTCGGCGTCGACCGGCGCTACCGCGCGTACACGTCAGTACACGGGCACTCCTCGATCGAGAAAGCCGTGCGCATCGCCGGTCTGGGCACCGACGGGGTCCGGTCGATCGCTGTGGACCCGGCCACGCAGGCACTGCTACCGGACGCGCTGCGGGCCGCGATCCAGGCCGACCTGGCCGCCGGGGACGTCCCCGCCATCGTGGTCGCCACCATCGGCACCACCTCCACCACCGCCGTCGACCCACTGCCGGAGATCGGCGCGATCTGCGCCGAGTACGGGATCTGGCTGCACGTGGACGCCGCGTACGCGGGGGCCGCCGCCGTCTGTCCCGAACTGCGCTGGTCGCACGCCGGCCTGGAGTACGCCGACTCGTACTGCTTCGACCCGCACAAGTGGCTGCTCACCGGCTTCGACTGCGACGCGTTCTGGGTAGCCGACCGGGCTGAGTTGATCGAGGCGCTGACCGTACTGCCGGAGTTCCTGCGCAACGCGGCGTCCGACTCCGGCGCGGTGATCGACTACCGGGACTGGCAGGTCCCGCTGGGCCGCCGCTTCCGGGCGTTGAAGCTGTGGTTCGTGCTGCGCTGGTACGGCGTCGAAGGGCTACGCGCGCACATCCGGTCCGGGGTGGCGTTGGCCGCCCGGTTCGCCGACCGGGTCCGCTCCGACGATCGTTTCGAGTTGGCCGCGGCGCACCCGTTCTCGCTTGTCTGCTTCCGGCTGCGCGCCGACGACGACACAAACGCCGACCTGCTGGCCCGCCTGAACGGCACCGGACGGGCGCACCTGACCCACACGCGGGTGGACGGCCGGTACACCCTGCGGCTGGCGGTCGGCTCGCCGCAGACCGCCGAGCGACACGTCGACGAGACGTGGGCGCTGCTGGCCGAGGCGGCCGACGACCTGCTCACCTGACCGGCCGAGCCCGTCAGGCAGGTGATACCTGTGAGTCATCAAGATGACTCACAGGTATCACCGATCGCGCGGCAGTCCCCGACTGACATGCGCCGGGCTCAGCCGGAGCCGAGGTGGCGTGCCGTAGGGCCGCGCCTACCGCCGCTCAGCGGACGGGCGGCCTACCACCAGGGTCCGCAGACTGCCGACCACCCGCCGAAGGTCAGTGGGCGGCTGGCGTGTCGGCGCTGCTGAGACCGGCCGAAACGACCTCGGGGGCCGGGGAGACCCCGGCTGCGGCTGCGGCTGCGGCTGCGGCCTGGGCTTGGCGGGTGCGGCGCAGGGCCCGTACGGCCAGCACCAGCGCTGCCACCCAGCCGGCCGCCAGGAGGACGTAGATCACGGGAGGGACCGGACCGTCCAGCCCGGCGGAGCGCATCAACGTCCGGGCGTTGGTCAGGACGATCACGCCGCCGACCGCCGCGCCGAGCAGTTGCGCCGGGACGATACGCACCAGCCAGGCGGCCAGCGGGGCGGCGATGAGGCCGCCGACGAGCAACGCGCCGACGATGGGGAGCAGGAAACCTTCGGTGCCCAACCCGATCAGGAAGCCGACGCTTGCGGCACCCGCCACAACGAACTCGGCAGTGTCCACCGAGCCGATGACCTTGCGCGGCTCCATGCGGCCGGAGACCAGCAGCGCCGGGGTGGCCACCGGACCCCAGCCTCCGCCGCCGGTGGCGTCGACGAAGCCGGCGACCAGGCCGAGGGGGCCGAGGAACCGCCCGCGCAGTCGCCCGCCGATCCGGTCGGTACGCAGGGGCCTGGCGAAGCGGACCAGGAGGAACGCGCCGAGCGTGAAGAGGATGCCGGCCATCCACGGTGCGGCCGACTCGGTCGAGATCGAGCTGAGCACTGTGGCACCGGCGAACGCGCCGATCGCGCCGGGAAGCGCGATGCGGGTCACCACCCGCCAGTCGACGTTGCCGAACCGCCAGTGCGACACGCCCGCGGCCAGGGTGGTGCCGATCTCGGCCAGGTGCACCGAGGCCGACGCGGCGGCGGGGGCGACCCCGACGAGCAGCAGCAGGGTGGACGAGGTCAGCCCGTACGCCATGCCGAGCGAACCATCGACGAGCTGCGCGGCAAGTCCGACCAGAGCGAGGACCAGCAGCTTGCGCACGAGCGCCCCCTAGCTTTTCGGTATCTCCTATCAACTTGGTCGACAATGCGCCACGGAGAAGCCTGGGTCAAGTGCCTGATCGGTGGATGGGACGCCGCCGAGCGGTACGGCGGGGCCGGACCGGCGGAGCGGGATCAGATCCAGGCGCGGGGGTCGGCCACCAGTTCGGTGACCCGGGGAGGCAGGGTGCCGGCAGCCACGTCGGCGACGCTCACCAGCTCCAGGATCTCCCGCTCACTTGCCCGCAACGCGATCCAGACCTCCTGGAGGGCGCGGGCCGGACCGTGGTAGCCGAGTTGCTCCGGGCGCTGCCCTCGGACGTGCGCGAGCGGCCCGTCGATCACCCGGATCACCTCCGCGAGAGAGATCTCCTCGGCGGGGCGGGCCAGCCAGTAGCCGCCCTCGGGGCCACGCTGAGCGTGCACGATGCCGCCCCGGCGCAACTGGAGCAGGATGCTCTCCAGGAACTTCGGCGGGATCTCCTGGGCGCGGGCGATCTGGTCGGCGGTGACCGGCCGGCCGCGCCCGGGGCCACTGGCCGTCGCGGCGAGCTCGGCGGCCGCGCGGAGGGCATAGTCGACCCGGGCGGAGAGACGCATGCCGGCAAGGTTAGCCCGCTGGTCGTCCGCCCGGCCGGGCGACCCTCGGCCGATCGGTCAGGCATCGACATATATCTGGGCCGCGCCGGATTTCACGACAAGGTCGTGAGATACGTCATGATCGACGGCCTTCGGGGGCCTGGGGAGCCGATTCGGCGCGTCCCTATGCTGGGTGGGAGGTACGACTGTCTGACCGTTTACGGGGGCTCGGGCAGCACATTGATAAACACCCGGGTTCTTTCAGCCCGGGGGGAAGGCACCACCAATGACCGATGTCGCCACACGCACCTGGGATGGCATGACCATCCCGGCCGCCGGCACCTATCGCCTCGATCAGGCGCACAAAAGGATCGGTTTTCTGGCCCGCCACATGATGGTCAGCCCCGTACGCGGCGAGTTCTCCGAGGCGACCGCCGAGATCTCCGTGGCCGAGGATCCGCTGCTGTCGGGCGTGACCGCCACCATCCAGACGGCGAGCATCACCACCGGCAGCGAGGACCGGGACACCCACCTCAAAAGTGCCGACTTTCTCGACGTCGAGCGCTATCCGACGCTCGAATATCGAAGCACGGGCATCCAGTTGAAGTCCACTGAGGACCCCATTTTCTACTGGGCGCGCCTGCGGAACCACCGTTTCGGTGGGCGAGGAAGAGGTCACAATCCGCCACCACAGGCAGGCCCCGATCGATTCGTGCTCACCGGCGAATTGACGGTGAAGGGAATCACGCGGGCCGTCGACCTACAGGTGAATTTCGGTGGCGCCCGCCGCGACCCGTACGGGCAGAACATCTTCGGTTTCAGCGCGAGCGCCGAAATCAACCGGGAGGACTACGGCCTGCTCTGGAATGTCGCGCTGGAAAGCGGCGGCGTTCTGGTCGGCCGGACCGTCCAGATCGAGATCGCCGGCGAGGCCATCCACCAGACGTGACTCCGCCCGGCGGTCGTCCCCGCCATGACGCCACCTGCGTGCAGGGGCGTACCTGGCGGGGATGACCGCGAACGTCAGGCGCCGACGCGGCGCAGCAGGCCCTCCTGCACGGCGCTGGCGATCTGCCGGCCGTCGGTGGTGAACATCCGGCCGGTGGCCAGGCCGCGGGCGCCGGACGCCGACGGGCTCCAGCAGTCGTAGAGGAACCACTCGTCGGCGCGGAACGGCCTGTGGAACCAGAGCGCGTGGTCGAGGCTCGCGCCGACCACACCGCCGGGCCCCCACACCTCGCCGTGCATGGACAGCACCGAGTCCAGCAGGGTGAGGTCCGAGGCGTAGGTGAGCAGACAGGCGTGCAGCAGCGGATCGTCCGGCAGCTTGCCGTCGACGCGCATCCAGACCCGCTGGTGCGGGTCGGCCGGCCGGTCGCCCGGACGGACCCAACCAGGCTCGCCGACGTACCGCACGTCGATCGGGCGCGGGATCTGACCCCAGATGCCCAGGCGCTCCGGGTAGCGGGCGAGCCGGTCGGACATCGTCGGCACGTCCTGCGGCTCCGGTACGTCCAGCGGGGAGGTGGCCTGGTGATCCAGCCCTTCCTCGGCTCGCTGGAAGGACGCCGACATGAAGAAGATCGGCTTGTCGTGCTGGAGCGCTACCGCGCGGCGGACCGAGAAGGACCGACCGTCGCGGATGTTCTCCACCTGGTAGTCGATCGGCTCGGCGGGATCACCGGGGCGGACGAAGTAGCCGTGCAACGAGTGCACGAACCGCTCCGGGTCGACAGTGCGGCCGGCGGCGACGAGCGCCTGACCGGCCACCTGGCCGCCGTACACCCGTTGGGGGCCGACCGGAGGGCTCATCCCCCGAAAGGTCATCTCCCCGGTCGGGTCGAGGTCCAGCACCTCCAGCAGCTGGTCCACGGCGGCCTGGCCGACCGCGGCGCGGCCGTCGCTCACTGCAACGCCCGCGCCGACGCGGCGTCGACAAGCGAGCCGAGCTGGTGGACGCGCAGCGTGTTTGTCGAGCCGGGGGTGCCGGGCGGGCTGCCCGCGACGATCACCACGTAGTCGCCCGGGTTGGCCCGATTGAGGCCGAGCAGCGCCTGGTCGACCTGACGGAACATGTCGTCGGTGTGCTGCACGAACGGCATCAGGAAGGTCTCGACGCCCCAGCTCAGGGCGAGCTGGTCGCGCACCTCGGGGACCGGGGTGAAGGCCAGCAGCGGCAGGTCGCAGTGCAGCCGGGAGAGCCGCCGGACGGTGTCGCCGGTCTGCGAGAAGGCGACGAGCGCCTTGGCGTTGATGGCCCTGGCGATCGACGAGGCGGCAACTGTGAGCGCGCCGCCGTGGGTACGCGGGTCGTGCTGCAACCGGGGCACCCCGATCGAGCCGGACTCGGTGGTCGTCACGATCTTGGCCATGGTGCTGACGGTCAGCACCGGATACTTGCCGACGCTCGTCTCGCCGGAGAGCATCACCGCGTCCGCGCCGTCGAGCACGGCGTTTGCCACGTCGGAGGCCTCCGCCCGGGTGGGCCGGGAATTCTCGATCATGGAGTCGAGCATCTGGGTGGCCACGATGACCGGCTTGGCGTTCTCCCGGCACAGCTGCACGGCCCGCTTCTGCACCAGCGGAACCTCGTCGAGCGGCATCTCGACGCCGAGGTCACCGCGGGCGACCATGACGCCGTCGAAGGCCAGCACGATGGCTTCGAGGTTGTCCACGGCCTCCGGCTTCTCGACCTTGGCCAGCACGGGCCGGAACACGCCCTCCTCGGCCATGATGCCGTGCACGAGCTTGATGTCCTCGGCCGAGCGGACGAAGGAGAGCGCCACCAGGTCGACGCCGAGCCCCAGAGAGAAGCGCAGGTCCTCGGCGTCCTTCTCCGACATGGCGGGCACGCTCACCGCCACGTTGGGCAGCGAGACGCCCTTGTTGTTGGAGACCGGACCACCCTCGGTGACGAGGCAGCGGATGTCGTTGCCGGTGACGTCGGTGACCTCGACGGCCACGCGGCCGTCGTCGATAAGCAGGCGGTCGCCGGCGCGCACCTCCTGCGGCAGCTTGCGGTACGTGCAGGAGACCCGGTCCTTGCTGCCGACGATGTCGTCGCCGGTGATCACGACGGAGTCGCCGGTGCGCCACTCGTGGGGGCCGTCGGCGAACCGGCCGAGGCGGATCTTGGGGCCCTGCAGGTCGGCAAGGACGGCCACCGGCTTGCCGGACGCCTCGGACGCCTCCCGGACCAGTCGGTAGACCGCCTCGTGGTCGGCGTGGCTGCCGTGGCTGAAGTTGAGCCTCGCCACGTTCATGCCGGCCTCGACGAGACCCCGGATGCGCTCCGGGGACGAGGTGGCGGGACCAAGAGTGCAGACGATCTTCGCGCGGCGTGTCACGCCCATCAGGCTAGTCTCTCCTTCGGGTCGGACTCGGGGCCGACCCCTTGCAGGCAGCGGAACTTTTGTCCAACGACGCGCGGTGCGCGTCGGGCCGGCGGGCGGAACCGCACCGGGAACGTTGTGGCGACGGGCATCGGCGACCGCGCGCCCGGAATGGTACGCCTCCATCGGCGTGTCCACTCGGGGGCGCTCCCGCGCACACGCCCGGACCACGGCTTCAGCGCACGCCCCGGACCCGGCCCCCCGTGGGCGCGACCGTAGCACCGGTGGACCACCGCCGCGGTCGTCCGCCCGACACCCACTGCCGGGCCAACCGGTCAGCTCTCGGTCTTGACCAGCGGAAACTCCAGCGAGCCAGCCGGGCACAGGAAGGTCAGCACGTCGATCCGGTAGAGGCCGGCCTGCACTGCCGGGTCGGCCTCCAGCACGCTGCGTACGTCGTCGACGCTGCCGGTGCGGGCCAGCCCGAACCCGATCGGGGGCTCCGGGTTGCTCGTGGTGCCGTCGATCGAGCCCGCGACCAGCACGATGCCGCGCCGCTGCAACGCCTGCATGTGCTCGGCGTGCTCGGCCTGCAACCGCTGCACCGTCTCGGCGGGCAGGGCACGGCCGGCCGCGCCGGGATAGATCACTATGCACTCGTACGTGTCGAGCGCGAAGTCGACCTGCGGCTCCCCCGCCATGGTGCTCCCTCCGCCGTCGCGCCGGCCCGCATCGGTCGGGCTGCCCGAGCCTCCCGTACCGGCACGCGCTCAGCGTCGCACGTCACCGACGGCGGTACCGGCCGCTCGGCGCAACTGCCGTGGCGCGGCGCACAATCGACCCGCCGGACGCATGGCGAGCCGGTCCCGGGGCACGATCAGTGGGTGGTCGGGTGTTTCGTCCCGGTCACAACCAAGACGATTGGGGATCCGCGTATGGCGACCGACCTGAGCAACCAGCCCGCGAAGGCGTCCGGCACGTACCGGATCGGGGGTGACGTCACTGTTGACCGGCTCGGCTACGGGGCGATGCAGCTCACCGGGCCGGGCGTCTGGGGCGACCCGAAGGACCCGGCCGAGGCGGTACGGGTGCTGCGCCGGGCCGTCGAGATGGGCGTGACGTTCATCGACACCGCCGACTCGTACGGGCCCTTCGTGTCCGAGCTGCTGATCCGTGAGGCCCTGCACCCGTACACCGATGATCTTGTCATCGCGACCAAGGCCGGGCTGAGCCGTTCCGGCCCCGGCGACTGGCGCCCGCTGGGCCGCCCGGAGTACCTGCGCCAGCAGTGTGAGCTGAGCCTGCGCCACCTCGGCCTGGACAGCATTCCGCTCTACCAGCTGCACCGGATCGACGCGCAGGTGCCGCTCGCCGACCAGTTGGGCGAGCTGGCGTTGCTGCGCGAGGAGGGCAAGATCCGCCACATCGGGCTGTCCGAGGTGAGCGTGGAGCAGATCGAGCAGGCCCGCGCGATCACCGAGATCGTCTCGGTGCAGAACCTGTACAACCTCGTCAACCGCAGCGCCGAGGACGTGCTTGACCACTGCGAGCGCAACGACCTCGCGTTCATCCCGTGGTTCCCGATCGCCACCGGTGAGCTGGCCCGGCCGGGCGGCCCGCTGGACGCCATCTCCACCGAGCACGGCGCGACGCCCGCGCAGCTCGCGCTGGCCTGGCTGTTGCGCCGCTCGCCGGTGATGCTGCCGATCCCCGGTACGTCCTCGGTGGCGCACCTGGAGGAGAACGTGGCAGCGGCCGAGGTGCAACTCACCGACGACGAGTTCGAGGCGCTGAGCAAGGCGAGCTGAGCACCGTCACCGGCGTGGGGGGGGGGGGGGGGGGGGCCCCCCCCCCCCCCCCCCCCCCCCCCCCCCCGGGGCGCGCACGGCCCGCCGGCCCGGGGGCCCCCCC
>NZ_JBNCKU010000009.1:66269-338060 GCF_049841715.1 Micromonospora sp. DT41
TTTGTTTTTTTTTTTTTTTTCCGGGTTGTTTGAGTTACTTTGGGGGGGGGGGGGGGGGCCGGGGCGCCCCCCCCCCACGCCGGTCAGACCGCCAGGCAGTTGGGTCGCACCGGGCCGTCGGCCAGGGCGCCGCGCACGATTGTGTACGCGGTACCGTCGAGCACCAGGCCGAGGTGCCCCACGACCCGCAGCGGGCAGTACGTCTGGATCAGCACGTTCGTCGCCCCGTCGTTGACGGCGGCGTTGCCGGTGGGACGGACCAGCTCGTCCTGGAGGGTGCGGACGGTGGTGTAGCGCACCGCGCCCGGCGTGTCGTCGCCGGCGTTCAGATCGGCGAGGAACGCCGAGCCGATGCTCATCTGCTGGCAGGCGACGACTCCGGCGCAGCTGCCGAGGCCGAGGAACGCAACGATGTTCGCCACGTACGTGCCGTAGTGCGGTGTGCCGAGGCTGACGTACCTGCCGATGGTGGCAGTGCCGCCGAGTCGTTTGAGGTAGTAGCGGCTGACCAGGCCACCTTCGGAGTGGGCGACGACGTCCACGGTGGAGGCTCCGGTGCTGGCACGTACCTGCTCGACGTAGCCTGCGAACGCGCGGGCGGAGGCCGGGATGTCACCGAGGCCGAGGCCGGGCAGTTGGTAGATGAAGGTCCGGTAGCCGTCGGCGCGCAGCCGGTTGGCGATCGGCTCGTACGCGACGGCGATGCCACTGAGCCCGCCCACCACGATGACGGTTCTGGCCGCCGCCGCTGCGGCCGGCGCGGGAGCGGGGGCGGCTGCCGCCGGGGTGGTGGTGGCGAGGACGGCGGCGGTGGCGAGGGTAAGGGCGAGGGCGGTCTTTCGGAGCAGCATGGCGGCACCTCTGGGGGGAGGCACCCGGCGAGCCGGGCAGGTGGGTGGGGTGTCCGGTCGACCGTGCGACGATGATGCCCGCAACAATTTGGAAACGTCAATGGCTTGTTACGCGCGGGTAACCCGTTGTGCCGCCGGGGGTGCAAACGGGCATAACCACCAAGCTCCATATCGGACGGAGTTGGTGGCTGGCATGCTGTGGCCGTGGCTGCGGACGAACCTCCCGAACGCCAACTGCGGGTGATGCCGTGGTGGCTGGTCCTGGTCGGCCTGCTGGCCGCCGTCGCCTTGGGCTGGCTGGTGCTCGATCTGCTGCTCACCGAAGCCGACCGGGCCGGCCAGCCGGACACCCGCGCCACGCTGCGCATCGACGCGATCCGTACCGGGCTGACAGTGGTCGCCGGCACCGGCGGTGGCCTGGCCCTGCTGCTGGCAGCACGCCGCCAGTGGATCGCCGAGCGCGCGCAACGGCATCAGGAGAGCGTGGCCGCCCGCGACCAGGCCCACCGCGACCGGGTGCAGGCGCACGCCGAGTCCGTTGCCGAGGCCGCGCAGCTCCACCAGGACCGGCAGTCCCGGTCAGCCGAGCACGACGCCGTCGAACGCCGGCTCACCGAGCTGTACACCCGCGCTGTCGAACTGCTCGGCAACGACAGCGCTGCCGTACGCCTCGGTGGGCTGCACGCCCTGGAACGCCTCGGGCAGGACAATCCGGCGCAGCGGGCGACGATCGTAGCGGTGCTGTGCGCGTACCTGCGGATGCCGCCGCCGGACGACGAGCCGCGCGAGACGGAGGTCCGGCGCACCGCGCAGCGCGTTCTGACCCGGCACCTGCGCGCCGACGCCGCGGACCACTGGCCGGACGTCGTGCTGGACCTGACCGGTGCCGCGCTCGTCGACTTCGACGCGGCCGGCTGCACTCTCGTCGACGCGGACTTCACGCGTGCGGTGTTCACCGGCGTGACGAGCTTCGCGGGCGCGACGGCGCGGGGGCCGCTGCTGTTCGGGGCGGCGACTTTCGACAACGTGGTCTTCGACGGCCTCGACGCCGACGGGGAGGTCGTGCTGGACGGTGCCCGGTTCGCCGGTTCGGCGGACTTCGAGGGCGCCGCGTTCGACGGGCTGTCCTGCCGGCGGGCCAGCTTCGCCGGCCCGGCCTCGTTCCGGTGGGCGAGCTTCGGCCAGCCGACAAGCTTCGACGCGACACGCTTCGAGGACGCCGTCTCGTTCCGGGAGGCCACGTTTGTCGGGGCGCTGTCGATGGAGCACACCGAGTTCGGGGCGTCGGCCAGCTTCCACGCCACCCGTTTCACGAGCATGGCGCTGTTCCGCTGGACGGTGTTCGGCGCGGAGGCGCTGTTCGACGGTGCCCGCTTCACCGACGCGGCGAACTTCGGCCGCGCCAGGTTCCACAGCATGGCAAGCTTCCGCGACGCCCAGTTCAGCCGGCCACCGCAGGTCGAGCAGGCTCGGGCGGTGGTCGACAGCGGTCACCGCTGGCCGGCGGGAACTGTCGTCGACCAGCTCGACGACGAGTGGCTGCTACTCGTCGACCGTTGAGCGGTCAGCGGGTCAGGGCCGGGGGCCGCAGCCCGTCGAGGGCCACGCCGAGCACCCGGTCGCGCTGCCCGGGTGAGGGGAACTGGGCCATGGTGAGGCCACTGATCAGCCGCAACACGTCGTCGAATCCGATGTCGTCGCGCACCACGCCGGCAGCCTGCGCGCGGCACATCAACGGCTCGCCGGCCGCGTAGATCTCCGTACGGCAGGTCCGGAAGATCTCCGAGTCGTGCAGCAACTGCTCGGCGAGCGCCCGCTTGGTGGCGGCGTACGCGACGAAGCGGTGCAGCCACGCGACGAAAGCGTCCCACGGGGGCAGTTCGGCGAAGTCCTCGGCGGAGCGGCTGAGCGCCCGGACCTCCTCGACGTAGACGGCCTCGAAGAGGTGCTGCCGGGTCGGGAAGTTGCGGTAGAGCGTGCCGATGCCCACCCCGGCACGCCGGGCCACGTCCTCCAGGGAGGCGGTCGCGCCGTTCTCGGCGAACGCGTCGCGCGCGGCGGCGATCAGGGCGTCGTAGTTTCGCCGCGCGTCGGCCCGTTTGGGTCGCCGTGCGAAGACCTCGGGCATCGGTCCGCCGCTGGACATGACGTGGGTCACCTCACCGTTGCAAGCGGAGGCAGTCCTCCGCTAAGTTATTGGAGGCACCCCTCCGTAAATCCCGGAGGCTTGCCTCCGCTTAGCTTACCCCGGGCCCACCCGATCCGTCTGGCCACCCGACCGCCCGGGGGCCCGCCGCCTCCGCCTCCAGACCGCAGGCCCAGAAATCTCGTTCCGTACGCAACCAGGGGAGTTCCCTTCTCGTGGCAGTGACCTCCCGACGCAGCTCGCGTCGGCTCACCTTCACCGTGCTCGCCGCTGGCGCCGGGTTCTTCGCGATGCTCCAGTCGCTGATCACGCCGGTGCTGCCGACCATCCAGCAGGACCTGCACACCTCCCAGAACACAGTGACCTGGATCCTCACCGCGTATCTGCTCTCCGCCTCGATCTTCACGCCCATCCTCGGACGGATCGGCGACATGGTCGGCAAAGAGCGGATGCTCGTCGTCTCGCTCGCCGCGCTCGCCCTCGGCTGTCTGGTGGCCGCCGTCGCGCCGAACATCGGCGTGCTGATCGTCGCCCGGGTCGTGCAGGGCATCGGCGGAGGTGTCTTCCCACTGTCGTTCGGCATCATCCGCGACGAGTTCCCCGCCGCCCGGGTCTCCAGCGCGGTCGCCGCCATCTCGGCGGTCGTCGCCGTCGGCGGTGGGCTCGGCGTCGTGCTCGCCGGCCCGATCGTGGACTCGCTGAACTACCGCTGGCTGTTCTGGATCCCGATGGTCGTTGTCGGGTTGACAGCCGTGGTCGCCTACCTGTTCGTGCCGCCGTCGCCGGTACGCCGCCCCGGCCGCGTCGACTGGCGCGCCACCCTCCTGCTCTCCGGCTGGCTTGTCGCGCTACTCCTGCCCATCAGCCAGGGCGGGGCATGGGGCTGGACCTCCGCCTGGGTGCTCGGCCTGCTGGCGCTCGCCGTGGTGCTGCTTGTCGGCTGGCTGGTCGCCGAGGTGCGCTCGCCCAACCCACTGATCGACATGCGGATGATGCGCCTGCCCGGCGTCTGGACCACGAACCTGGTCGCCCTGCTCTACGGCGCGTCGATGTTCTCCGTGTACGCGTTCCTGCCGCAGTTCGTGCAGACCCCGACAGTGGCCGGCTACGGCTTCGGCGCCACCATCGGCCAGTCAGGGCTGCTCCTGCTGCCGATGCTCGTCGCGATGTTCGTCGCCGGGCTCGCCGCCAGCCGCCTTCAGGCGGTGTTCAGCGCGAAGGCGCAGCTCGCCACCGGCGCCATGTTCAACGTGGTCGCCGCCGCGATGCTGGCCGTCGCGCACGACGCCCGCTGGCAGATCGGCATCGCCGGTGGCCTCATGGGCCTCGGTATCGGCCTGGCCTTCGCCTCGATGGCGAACCTGATCGTCGCCAGCGTGCCCGCCAACCAGACCGGCGCGGCGACCGGCATGAACGCCAACATCCGCACCATCGGCGGCGCGATCGGCGCGGCCGTGGTCAGCGGAGTGATCACCGCGAACCCGCAGGCCAACGGACTTCCCCGGGAGGCCGGCTTCACCACCGGGTTTCTCGTCCTCACGGGGATCGCACTCGCCGCCGCGCTCGCGGCCCTCGCCGTCCCGTCCGCCCGGCGGGCGTCGGCCGATCGCCGGCCGACCACCACGACGGTCGTCGAGTCGGAAGTAGCCGGCGAGTTGGCTCCCGTACACGCGACCCGCTGAGCGCACCGGAGCCCACGGCGGCCCGCCGTCGCGGGCTCCGGCGTTGCCCGGGGGTACGCTTGCCGCTTTCCCGCCCACCGCTCGTCGCCGTCAGGAATGCGCCCATGTCCGAACTGCTGACCGCCGACCGGATCGAAGAGATCGGCGCCCGGGGCCTTGACAGCCCGGATCCGGCCGCGCTGGCCGCCGAGCTGGTAAGCGCCGTCGACGAGGGACGGGTCGCCGACCCCGACGACACCGGGTACGCGCTGCTTGTCGCGGTTGACATCCTGAAGCAGGCCGGCGACCTCGCCGACGCGCTCGCACTGGCCACCCGCGCCATCGCCGAACAGCCCGACGAGAACGCGTACGCCCGCGCGGTGCGCGGCGGCCTGCTGCTGCGCCTCGACCGCGAGGACGAGGGCCTTGCCGAGCTGACCGGGCTGCGTCCCCTGCTGGAGACCAACCCCGACGCCACGTACCTCATCGACGAGCTGTCCGAATCCGGCCACGCCGAGACGGCGCTGGAATGGATCACCGGGGCGCTCGACGCGATCCTGGAACGGACCCGCACCCAGCAGCACACCTCCGAGGACGCGCAGGACGAGGCCGCCGCCATGATCTACGGCCTGGCTCAGCAGCGACACGACCTACGCGAGGAGATGGGTCTCCCCCACGACGAGTACGACAACCTCGCCGACCGGCTACGCGCCGCGAGCAACCACGCCCTCGAAGCGCTCGACGACGGCCCGGCGACGCTGCTGTTCTGGCCGGAGGCCGAGTTCACCGCGTTGCTGAAGCGCTGGCCCGCGCTTGTCGACAGCTACCCGAAGACGTGGGACGAGCATCGCGCCCAGATCGAACGCGCGCTCACCGAGGCGTCCGGGCTGGGCGGCGCGGACCTGGGCGTGGTCGCCGGCACCGTCGAGGGCCTGGCTGCCTTCGCCGGCGACGACCCCGTCAACGAGGAAACCCTCGACGGGTACGCCGACAGCCTCGACGAGGTGAGCCTGACGTCCTGGCCGCCCGGCCGCAACGACGCCTGCTGGTGCGGATCGGGCGCGAAGTACAAGAAGTGCTGCCTGCCGCGCTCGCGCACCTGATCTGCACGGGCCTACGCCCCGCACGACGTGGCCACACCACGCGACCCTCCACATATGATCGACAGGGCTGATCGACAGGCCCCGGTTCGATGACGGAGGCGATGGCGTGACCGCGCAGGACCAGCACGAGACGATCGAGGACAGCCCGGTCGGCTGGGTCGCCAGCCACATCCGACGCTACGTCGAGACCGACGGTGCCGACGGGGGCACTTTCCACGGCGTACCTTCGCTGCTGCTCACCACCCGCGGACGTCGGTCGGGCAAGCTGCGCCGCACCGCGTTGATGTACGGCCGCGACGGCGACGACCACGTGCTTGTCGCATCCAACGGCGGCGCTGCCAGGCACCCCGCCTGGTACCTGAACCTGAGCGCCGACCCGGCGGTGGAGGTCCAGGTCGGCGCGGAACGGTTCGCCGCTCGGGCCCGTACGGCGACCGCCGAGGAGCGGGCCCGGCTGTGGCCGGTGATGACCGAGGTCTTCCCGACGTACGCCCGCTACGAGAAGGAGACCGACCGCGAGATCCCGGTCGTCATCATCGAGCGCACGTCCACGGAACAACCCACGATCGATTGATGGATGTGAGCGCCGTCGACGGATACGGTGACCGCAGGTAAGCAGCCACTCCTGACAGGAGAACCGCCGTGCGCCGCATCACCACCACCATCGCACTGCTCGGGTTGTCACTGTTCGCCCTGCTGACGCCGTCGCCGGCGAGCGCGGCGAGCACCCTCGAAGTCACGTCCGCGACCCTCGTCGCGAAAGGCGTCGCCCTGGACGTCACCCTCACCGTCACCTGCCCGGCCGGCATGTCCGGCGGCACCGAGCTGATCATCAGGCAGCGCTCGGGCAACACCGTGGCGTACGCCTCCGGTTGGGCACCCCTCTCCTGCTCCGGTGAGCCGCGAACCGCGTCCGGCCGGGCGTGGGTGGCAGAGGGTGGACGCGTCCTGCACAACGGCGAGGCGCTGATCGGCGGAAACGCCGAGGTCTGCGGCGACAACGGCTGTGACTACGCGAACTTCGAACAGACGATCCGCATCACCCGCTGAGCCGGCCGGACGCTCTAGCCGGGAAAGCGGATGACCGGCAGGTCACCGCCGTCGCCGTACGCCTTACCCTCGCTGGTCAGCACCGAGGCGTCATGCTCCAGGACAGCCATCACGGCGGCGGCAAGGTCGACCCGACCGGTGACCACGCGCCAGTACGCCAACTCCTGCCAGTCCTCACCCCAGGTCGGCAGCACCGCGCAGGCGGGACGTTCGAGCAGCCGGTGCAACACCGCACGATCGCCCGGATCGTCCACCAGCGCCAACACCTCGGCCGCCACCACCGCCGGCACACCGAACCGGACCCCGTCGTGGGCAACCTCGTGGAGGGGCTCGGCGACGTCCATGGACCCGGCCACGTAGGCCAGCAGCGCGGACCGATCCAATATCAGCCGGACCGACGGCGCGTCGGCACTCGTCATGCCGCCGGGGCTTGGCTGCCGGAGCCGTCGAGCAGGTCGGCCGCCGCGCGGCGGGAACGGTCACGCAGCGCGGCGCGTCGACCAGGCGACCACTCCTGTTCGACGTGAGCCCGTTGGGCCCTGGCGCGGGCCTGTCCCTCCGCCGTCACGGTCATGCCCCGACGGGCCAACTCGGCGTCGAGATCCTCGGCGCGCATCCGTGCCCGGATCGTGTCGACGACGTACGCGCTGGCGTTGGGCTCACGCTCCAAGCGCTCAGCCACATCCTGCGGAAGCGAGAACGACTTCTTGCTCACCGATCCGGTCATACCAGGAAGCCTATCGAATCGCACCGCCTGTCGACAGCGACACGAGCGGGGCGATGATTTTCCGACGGTTCTGGCACTCTGACGGGCGTCACGACGGGGAGGCGGGCACGACAGGTGGAAGGGCTCAGCCGCACCCAGCGGTCACTGGACCGCGATCAGGTGCAGTGTTTCGTCGAGGCGTCCTTCGGCGCGGACCGCCGGGTGGTGGACTGCGGGCGGCTCGAAGGGGGCGGCTTCGCGACGGTGTGGCAGGTGGCGCTCGACGACGGGCGCGCTGTGGTGTTGAAGGTGGCGCCGCCGCCCGACGCACCGCTGCTGCGCTACGAGCAGGGCCTGTGCGGGGCCGAAGCCCGGTATTTCCACCTGGTGGCCACGTACGCGCCGCAGGTGCCGGTGCCACCGCTGCTGTACCACGGCAACGATCCGGACCTCGGCGAGTGGCTGGTCAGCGGCCTGTTGCCGGGACGGTCGCTCTGGGAGTGGTCGGCGTCGGAGCGGCACCTCGACGATTCCCCGGCCCGCTACGACTTCGGCGCCGCGATCGCCGCCCTGCACCGGGTCAGCGGCGACCGCTACGGGTACGACGGCGGCCGAGCCAGCGGCGTGACGTGGCGCGAGGCCTTCGCCGCCATGCTCGACGGCCTGCTCGCCGACGCGGTGGACTGGGACGTGCCGCTGCCCACCTCGCCGGCACGGATCCGGGAGCTGCCCGAGCGGTACGCGTCAGCTCTGGACGAGGTACGCCGGCCGGCGCTGCTGCACTTCGACGGTTGGGACGGCAACCTGCTCGCCGAACCCGAACCCGAACCCGGAGCTGACGCCGCTGGCACCCTGCGCCTGCGCGGAATAGTCGACGGCGAGCGGTTCCTCTTCGGCGATCCGCTGATGGACCTGGTGTCCCCAGTGCTGTACCGGCGGATCGAGGACGACCCCGACCACCCGTTCCTGCGGGGCTACCGCGCCGCCGCGCCCGACCCGGTGGTCTTCGACGAGGCCGCCCTGCGACGACTCAGCCTCTACCGCCTGCACCTGTACCTGTTGATGACAGTCGAGATGCCCAGCCGGGGAATCACCAGGGAGAACCACCCGGACCGGTTCGAGCGCCTGGCTGACCTGCTGGATCAGGAGCTGACCGAGCTGGGGCGGGCCGGGAGCGCTCAGCGCAGCGCGCGGAACAGCAGCAGGTAGGCGCAGTAGCCCAGCGGCACCAGCAGGAAGCAGATCAGAAACCCCAGCGGCAGGTAGCGCGGTGGGGTTCCGGCCACCGTCTGGGCCCTCCCCCACCGGCCCAGCACCAGGTATCCGCCGAAGAACGCCAGCGCCGGCAGCCCGGCACAGATCCACGCGCCGAGGGTGAAGCCGTCGACAAGGCCGACCCCGGAGGCGAGCACAAGCGTCAGCATGAGCACCCCGGCGGCCGCCCCGCAGCCGGCGTAGACGGCGACCGCCCGCGCCAGCGGCGACCACGTCGGCAGCAGCGCCGGCCGCTGGGCCAGCAACTCGGCCTGCTGCCCGTGCCGGTCCGCCTCGTCGGCCATCCGCCGCGCCAGCTCCAGCTCCATCGCCGGGTCGACCGCCGCCGCGCGCTGCGCCGGCACCCCGACGCCCGCCGGGCTCGCCGCCGTCGGCAGGGCCAGCCGCGCCTCGGGCATCTGGGGGTACGCCTCGACACCCGACCGCCCCGGCGGGCCGGCTGCGCCGGCGGACCCGCCGTCCCCCGATCCGGGTGCGGTGGGCGGGCCGGGCCAGGTGGCGGAGGACCCGGTTGCCGGTGGCGGGCCGAACGGGGCGCCCGCACCCGACGTGGGCGCGTCGTTGCCCGGCCCGGGTGGCGGGCCGGCCGGCGGCTGGTCGATGCCGATCGCGCGGCCGAGCTGGTCGAGGCGGTGCCCCTGGGCGGTCAGCCGCTGGTGCAGGTAGTCGGCGGTGGCGTGCAGGTCGCGACGGCGTTCGGACTCGGCAGCGGCGTCCCGCTCGCCGGTGCGGCGCTGCTCGGCGAGCTGTCGGGCCAACGCCGCGTACTCCTCGAAGGACACCGTCACCGCTCCCCGTCCGGCTCGTGCCCGTCCCGGGCGAACGGCACGATCAATCTGGTCCGCTGGTCGTGCCTGTCGACAAGCAGGGCCCGGTCGGCGCGCGGCGTGTAGGCCAGGTCGTGCACCCCCAGGTGCAGGGCCAGCTCCGGACCGGGCACGTTGAGCGCGACGAGGCAGGCGACGTCGTCGCGGTTCTGCGTGCCGCCGAGGTCGTCGGCGAGCCGGCGCAGCCCACGCCACCAGCCGAGCAGGTGCACACCCTGGGCGGGGCCGTGGCGCAGCAGGGTACGCAGGTCGTCCAGGCCGGAGCGGAAGGTCACCGGGTCGGCCGCCGTGAGGGCCGGCGCGGCGGCGTCCATGCCGAACACCACAAGGTATTCGCGCCCGGACGACTCGGCGGCCAAGGCGGCGATCCGGTCACGCAACCCGGCGGTGTCCAGGCGGTGCACCGGGTGACCGGCGGCCCGCAGGGCGGCTTCGGTCTCGTCGGCGACCGGGTCGGCGGCGCTGACCAGCGAGGCGAGCTGGAACCGGGCGTCGCCGGGGGTGTGCTGGCGGGCCAGGCTGAGTGTGGCGGCGCGCAGCACGTCCGCGCCGCCCGGTGTGGTGCCGACGACGGCGAGGTGCCGGCCCGGGGTGCTGTCCATGAGGAAGAGCGCTGTGGTGCCGTGTACGTCGACAGTCCGGCCGACAAGGGCCATCGGGCGGCGGCCACCGGGGCGCAACCCGGTGAACGTGGGATCGTCCTCGACGCGCGCCGCCTCGTACCCCTTGAAGACCGCCGGTGCGCGCGAGCCCTGCGGGCGTGCCTGCCACAGCTCGTGGCGCAGCGCGGTGAGGTCGGCGGCGGCGGCGTGCGCGTCGGGGAAACGCAGCACCGTGTCGGCGCCTACCGCGCCGGCTGCGGTGTTGACAACGGCGGAGCCGATCGGCAGGGCCGCCGCCGCGTCGTTGAGCGGGTCGAGCACCCCACCCCCGCCGGGCAGCGCCACCCGCAACGCGAACTGCCCGAAGATCGCCTCGGCCCGCCCGTAGAGCGCCTCGATGCCGGTCATGCTCTGGCTGGCCAACACCAGGTGCACGCCGTAGGAACGCCCCTTGCGGGCCAACTCCTCCAGCAGGTCGACGGATTCGCGGGCAAGCGCGTCGTTGCCGGCGAGCAGTACATGGAACTCGTCGATGACGGCCACGATGCGCGGCAGCGCGTTGGCCGGGGGCAGGTCGGCGAGTTTGGTGACGCCGTGCCGTTTGAATGTGGTGGCCCGACGCTGTGCCTCCCGGCGCAGTTCACGAAGGACGGCGAGGCCGTACTCCCGGTCGGATTCGATGCCGACGGCGCGGGCGTGCGGCAGCCAGGACGGGTCACGCCCGGTGGGCACGAACTCGGTGAAGCTGACGCCCTCCTTGAAGTCCAGCAGGTAGAGCTGAAGCTCGGCCGGTGAGTAGCGGGCGGCCAGCCCGTAGAGGACGTCGAGGAGGAAGACCGTCTTGCCGGCACCGGTGCGCCCGCCCACCAGCCAGTGCGGGGTGGCGTCGTCGAAGGCGACAGTCAGCGGAGTGTCGAAGGCACCAGTCAGCGGGGTGCTGACGGCTGCGGTCAGCGGGCCGGAGCCGGCACGGCCGATGACGGTCCGCAGGCCGTTGCCTGCGGATTCGGCCCAGCGCCGCTCGGGCAGCAACTCGGCGAAGGGCAGCGCTTCGGTGCGGCGGGCGGCGGCGCCGAGGTGCTCGGCGAGCGCGCGTACCGAGGCGGGAGGCGGATCGCCGTCGAGCCGCACGGGTGCGGCGAGGCCCTGGCCGTCGGCGCTGAACGGGGTGCCGGGCGGATCGCCGACGTGCGCGTACCCCTCGAAGAGCCGGATGGCGGTGGTGCCGCCCAGCGGCGGCGAGGTCTCGCCGGGCAGCCGGGAGGGGTGGCCGGCGAGCAGCACGCAGACGGCGGCGGCCGGGCCGGCGTGGGTGAGCGCGGCGAGTCGCGCCAGCTCGCGCGGCGGTGGGGCGGCGGTGGCCACCACGAGCAGCAACCGCCGGGTGTGCGGTTCGGCGTGCTGCGCGGCGCGGGCGTGCCGTTCGGCGGCGTCCAGCAGGGCGCTCACCTCGGCGTCGGCGGTGGCCGGCGGGTCGAGGACGCCGGCGTCGAGCAGCGGGCGCAGCGGGCCGAAGGTCGCGCCCAGCGCGGTGGTGTCGATGCCGGCGACCCGGACGTGGCCGGGCGGCGCGGTGGCGACAACCCGCAGCACCAGCGCCCGCAGCAGCGCGGCGACCCGGCCGTCGCGGGCGTCGGTGTCCAGGGCGAGGTGGTGACCGCCGCCGAGTGGCACGAGCACCGGGAAACCGCCGTCCGGTGTGGACGCCTCGCCGACGCGCACGGGGGCCGGCACGTCGGTCAGCCCGGTGGCCCCCGGGGTGGGAGTGGCAAGCGCGCCGCCGAGACGCGCGAGGCGCGCCACCAGGTCGGACTCGCCGGACTGTGTGGTCGGGGGCGGCGCCACGCCGAGCGCGCCCCGGGCGGTGTCGAGGTGGACGCGGGCCGCCCGGTGGGCGGTGACCGCCTGCCCGTACGCCGACGCGAGCCTGCCCACGCTCTGCCTCCCACGCCACGGCCGTCCGGTTCGCCGAAACCCTAACGGACGGCGGTGACACCGGCACAGTACCGACGCGGCGCACACGGTTCGGGTCGGCGCGCGGCGGTCGACGGTCCGCGGTGGACCGTCGACCGCCAGGCACTGTGTGCGGGTCAGCCGGTGACCGCGTTCAGCGCCGGCAGGTAGCCGTAGCGGTAGCCGTCGGCGTCCGGGTGGTAGGCCTCGATGATCCCCGAGATGTCGTTGATCCACGGGTCGCCGGCGCAGACGCCGTGCCCGGAGAAGTAGCCGCGGGTGTCGGCGAAGGTGGCGCCGGCCGCGCTGGCCCGGCTCGCGGTGACCGAGGCGAGCACGTCGGCCGCCTCGTTGAGGATGGTGCGCTTGTAGGTGCTCATCGCCAGCAGACCGCAGGAGTTCGTCTCGAACAGGCGCGGGTAGCCGAGGACGATCAGTCGGGCGTTGGGCGCCCGGTTGCGGATTGCGGCGTACGTGGCGTCGAGCCGGGCGGGCAGCGTCGAGGTGGCGAAGGTCTTTGCGGTGTTGACGGCGTTGGTGCAGGACGACGTGCTGCCGAACCGGCAACTGGTGATGACGTTTACGAAGCCGGCGTCGTTGCCACCGATGGTGATCGTGACAAGTGTGGTGCTGGCGCTGAGCGCACTCACCTGGTCGTTGAGGACGTCGGCGGTGACCGCGCCGCCACAGGCCCGGAAGTTGAAGCTGGTCACGCCGTGGGCGGCCGCCCAGAGCGGGGCGTACGACTTCTGGCTGCGCAGGCAACCGGACGTGTCGTACGGGCCGGCGCCGACACCTGAGGAGTAGGAGTCGCCGAGCGCGACGTAGTTGACGGCGGCAGCCTGCGCGGTGCCGGGAACCAGCACGGCGCCGAGGGCGGCGGCGAAGAGGGCGACAAGCGCGGCGAGGGCGCGGGCCAGCGGGCGGTGGGGCATGACGGACCTCCACAGGACAGGGGTGGTGGGATCCTGCGACCGCGCGCGTGGCCAGGGACGGAACAGTTGTTACTAGGCGGTAATGCTAGCGAAACATGCAGATCAATGGAATAGCTCGTCAGCACCGCGCGGCGGGCCAGCGACGTTCACGGTCGTCGATTAGGTTGGCCTGGCGAACACTCGATGGAGGGAGTCCACCCGGTGCGACGAATCCTCACGGCGGCCACCGCCGCCCTGACCCTCACCACCGCCGGCACCATGCTCGCCGGCACCCCCGGCCAGGCCGCGCCGACCGCCTGGGGGCGGCCCAGCGTCATGGTCGCGCCGCAACCCGGCGCGCCCGGCCTGGGCGACAGCTATTTCCCCGACTACGGCAACGGCGGCTACGACGTCTCGCACTACGACGTCCGGCTGCGCTACGAGCCTGCCACCGACCTGCTCACCGGCACCACAACGATCCTCGCCACCGCGACACAGGACCTCTCCCGGTTCAACCTGGACTTCCTGCTCGACGTCGAGTCGGTGCGGGTGAACGGCTGGGAGGCCAGCACCAGCACCGAGGGCGCGCACGAGCTGGTGGTCACCCCGGCCCGCACGATCACCCGGGGCCAGCAGCTGACGATCGTGGTGCGCTACAACGGAATCCCGTCCGAGACGCTCATCGGCGGCTACACCGGCTGGACGCGCACCGACGACGGGGCGCTCGCTGTCAACGAGCCCGAGTCGGCCTGGTGGTGGTTCCCGAGCAACGACCACCCCCTGGACAAGGCCACATTCGACATCTCCGTCTCGGTGCCCACCGGCGTCGAGGTGATCAGCAACGGCGTGCAGCCCCGGCCACCGCTGGCCGAGCCCGGCAACCGCACCCGGTGGATCTGGCGGACCACCTCCCCCACCGCCACCTACCTGGCCTTCATGGCCATCGGCCAGTACGACATCGTCACCGACACCACGCCCGGCGGCCAGCCGGTGATCAACGCGTACAGCACGTCGTTGGGCGCGCTCGGGCCGGCCGCGCGGGCCAGCATCGAGCGGACCGGCGAGATCGTCGACTGGTGCAGCGGGATCTTCGGCCCGTACCCGTTCGAGGCGCAGGGTGGCGTGGCCGGGCCTGTCGACGGCATCAGCTTCGCCCTGGAAACGCAGACCCGACCGGTGTACGGCCCGGGCTTCTGGCGGCGCGGCGCCAACACGTACGTGGTGGTCCACGAGAACGCCCACCAGTGGTTCGGTGACTCGGTGTCGGTGACCGGGTGGCGCGACATCTGGCTCAACGAAGGCTTCGCCTCGTACGCCGAGTGGCTGTGGTCGGAGGAGCAGGGCGAGGGCACCGCGCAGGAGGTCTTCGACTTCACCTACGCCAGCTACCCGGCCGATTCGGAGTTCTGGCAGGTGCTGCCGGGCGACCCGGGTGCGGCACGGATCTTCGACAACGCCGTCTACGACCGGGGCGCGATGGCCCTGCACCAGCTCCGGCTGGCGGTCGGCGACGATGCGTTCTTCGCGATCCTGCCGGCCTGGACCGCCGAGCATCGCTACGGCAACGGCACCATCGCGCAGTTCCAGGCCCTCGCCGAGCGGATCTCCGGACTGGACCTGGACGACCTCTTCACCACCTGGCTGTTCACCGCCGGACGGCCCGACGTGGCAGGTGTCGCCCGCAAGGCCAGCCCGCCCACCGAGCCGAAGTCCTGGGCCAAGATCCGCGAAGCCCACGACCTGCTGTCGCACTAGCTAGTCCCTCAACCTCGACCGTCGACCTCGACCGTCGACTCGGAAGGCCCGCCGCCGCACGCGGCGGGCCTTCCGCACGTCCAACCTGGACCTTCAACGGAACGGCCGCACCTTTAAGCACCCCACAGCCCGCACCGGCTCGTCGCCGTCCCCAGCCCGGTGCTGCCGCCGGCTCGGTGGCATCCCCACACATCCTTTGCTCTGCTTCAACTGACGCAACAAAAATCGTGATCGACTGTTGCGTGGGTTGAAGCAGAGCAAAGGACGCGCGCAGATGCCCCCGGGCGGGCGGGATCGTCACGGGTGGTGAGCCCGGCTCGGCCCGGGCTTGCGTCAGCGGCAACCCCGGCGTTGGCGGGCGGGACCGCGGGGCAGGCGGGCGAGGCGGGCGGGCGCCTACCGTCCCAAAGTTGCCGGGGCACCTGCCGGCTCGGCCATGCTCGCTTCGACGGCACGGATGTGCCGGTAGGCGAACCAGAGCGGCGGGAACGCCCCGACGGCGAAGGACAGGTCGACAAGCGTCCAGAACCAGGGGATGTCGCGGATCGGGCCGCAGATCAGCGCCAGCGGGACGATGCCCGCGCAGGCGATCATGCCGACCTGCACCACCCAGACGTTGCGCACCGGGTCACGCAGCGGCCCCCAGAACGTCACCGCCAGCACCAGGTGGGCGAAGGCCAGCCAGTCGGTGCCGTACAGCAGGAAGGGATAGTCCTCACCGGCTGTCACGAGCCCGGTGTGGACCCGCTCGATCCAGTTGACCAGCGCCGGCAGGTGCCCTGCCCCGTAGGAGGGCAGCCGGGGGTGACCGCTGTCTCAGCCGGCCAGCGGGCAGAAGCTGCCGCGCCGGCCGGACCGTGACCTGGTTACGCCCTGGGATCAGCGAGCGGCGAGGGCCTGCGCGGCCGGGCCGACCGGTGCCGGCAGCGCCCCCGCACCACCCAGGAAGCCGTGGATGGCGGCGGCCACCGCACGACCCTCGGCGATGGCCCAGACGATCAGCGAGGCTCCCCGGTGCATGTCGCCGGCCACGAACACGCCGTCGACGTCGGTCTGCCAGTCGTCGCGGGCGTCGATCGCACCCCGGGAGTTGCGGGTCACCCCGAACTGGGCCAACAGCGGCTGCTGCTCGGTGCCCTCGAAGCCGATCGCCAACAGCACCAGATCCGCCGGCAACTCCCGCTCGGAGCCGGGCACCACTGTGACCACCCGTCGACCGTCGTGCTTCTCCACAGTCACCTCGGCGATCCGGACCGCCCGCACCTGACCGGTGCCGTCGTCCACGAACTCCTGCACCGCCACCGCGAAGACCCGATCGCCGCCCTCCTCGTGCGCCGGGTAGCTGCGCAGGACCCACGGCCAGGTCGGCCACGGGTCCCGTGCCTCGTCGCGCTCGCCGGGCGGCTGCGGGTACAGGTCGAGCTGGTGCACGCCCGCGGCACCCTGCCGGTGCGCGACACCGAGGCAGTCAGCGGCGGTGTCACCGCCGCCGATGATCACCACGTGCTTGCCGGCCGCGTCGATAGGAGTGCCGTCCGGCAGCACCGCGCGGGCCGTCCGGCCCTCGCCGGTGGTGACAGCGCCGTCAGGCTTGTCGGTGCCCGCTGCGGCGACCGCACGATTGGCCGCGACCAGATGCGCCATCGCCTGGTGTACGCCCCGCAGCGCCCGCCCCGGGGTCTCCGGAGTGTCCCGGCCCTGCAACGCGCCGCAGGCCAGCAGCACCGCGTCGTGCTCGGCGCGCAACTGCTCGGCGGTGACGTCCACGCCGACGTTCACACCGGTGCGGAAGCGCACCCCCTCGGCGGAGAGCTGCGCCAGCCGGGCGTCGATGTGCCGCTTCTCCAGTTTGAAGTCCGGAATGCCGTACCGGAGCAGACCACCGATCGCGTCGTCGCGCTCGTACACAGTCACCGCGTGACCGGCGCGGGCCAGTTGCTGGGCGGCGGCCAGGCCCGCAGGCCCGGAGCCGACCACAGCGACCGACCGGCCGGACGGCGGCGGTACCGGCAGCGGCGTCAGGCCACGCGCCGCGGCGGCGTCGGCGATCTCCACCTCCACCTGCTTGATGGTCACCGGCTGCCCGCCGGCGATACCCAGCACGCAGGCCGCCTCGCAGGGCGCCGGGCAGAGCCGGCCGGTGAACTCCGGGAAGTTGTTGGTGGCGTGCAGCGACTCCACTGCGGCGTCCCAGCTACCGGTGCGGACCAGGTCGTTCCAGTCCGGGATCCGGTTGCCCAGCGGACAGCCGTCGTGGCAGAACGGGATGCCGCAGTCCATGCACCGGGTGGCCTGCTCGCGGACCAGTTCCTCGCCGGCCGGTGGGTACACCTCACGCCAGTCGCTGATCCGCACCGACACCGGGCGGCGGGCCGGCAGTCGCCGGTCGTAGCGCAGGAAACCGTTCGGGTCAGGCACGGGCCACCTCCTGGGCGACCACCCGCGAAGCGGGCGGAACGGGCGCGGCAGAGGGTGCGCTGAGCGCGCCCATCACCGCGTCGTCGACATCGCGGCCGGCGGCTTCGGCGGCCCGCATGATCTCCAGCACCCGGCGGTACTCGCGGGGCACCACGGCGGTGAACTCGGCCACCGCCTCCGGCCAGCGCTTGAGCAACTCCTCGGCGACCGACGAGCCGGTCTCGGCCACGTGCCGCTGGACCAGTTCGTGCAGCAGCGCCTGCTCCTGCTCACCCAGCGGCGTCAGGTCGACCAGCTCCGCGTTGACCCGGGCCCGGTCCAGCCGGTGCACGTACGCCGTACCGCCGGACATGCCTGCGGCGAAGTTACGGCCGGTCGCGCCGAGCACCACCACCGTCCCGCCGGTCATGTACTCGCAGCCGTGGTCGCCCACACCCTCGACCACTGCGACAGCGCCGGAGTTGCGCACCGCGAACCGCTCCCCCACCCGGCCCCGCAGGAAGACCTCACCGGCGGTGGCCCCGTACAGGATGGTGTTGCCGGCGATGATCTGGTCCTCGGCGCGCTCGCCCGGTGTGGCGTCGGCGTCGAGGAACGGCGCGGCGGCGTCCGGGCGGACGACGATCCGCCCACCGGAGAGGCCCTTGGCCACGTAGTCGTTGGCGTCGCCGTGCAGCCGCAGGGTCACCCCGTGCGGCAGGAACGCGCCGAACGACTGCCCGGCGGTGCCGTGCAACACGAACTCGATGGTGTCGTCGGGCAGCCCCTCGCCACCGAACCGGCGGGTCACCTCACCGCCGAGCATCGCCCCGACGCTGCGGTGCTCGTTGCGCACCGCCACCTCGACCCGCACCGGCGCACCCGCGGACAGGGCTGGCTGCGCGAGCGCGATCAGCTCGTTGTCCAGGGACTGGTCCAGGCCGTGGTCCTGGGCGCGTACGCCACGGCGGGCCGCGCCGGCGGGCAGCTCCGGCAGGTGCAGGACCGGCGCGAGGTCGAGCCCGTGCGCCTTCCAGTGCGTCACCGCCGGGGCCACGTCGAGCAACTCGGTCTGCCCGATCGCCTCCTCGATCGACCGGAAGCCCAGCTCGGCCAGGTAGCCGCGGACCTCCTCGGCGAGGAACAGGAAGAAGTTCTCCACGAACTCAGGGGTGCCCGTGTACCGCTCCCGCAGCACCGGGTTCTGGGTGGCGATGCCCACCGGGCAGGTGTCCAGGTGGCAGACCCGCATCATCACGCAGCCGGAGACGATGAGCGGCGCGGTCGCGAAGCCGAACTCCTCAGCGCCGAGCAGCGCCGCGATCAGCACGTCCCGGCCGGTCTTGAGCTGGCCGTCGACCTGCACCGTGACCCGGTCGCGCAGCTTGTTGAGCAGCAACGTCTGCTGCGCCTCGGCGAGCCCCAGCTCCCACGGGGTGCCGGCGTGCTTGAGCGAGTTCAGCGGGGACGCACCGGTGCCGCCGTCGTGACCGGAGATCAGGATGACGTCGGCCTTGAGCTTGGCCACGCCCGCGGCGACGGTGCCCACACCGACCTCGCTGACCAGCTTGACGTGCACCCGGGCGGCCGGGTTGACGCACTTGAGGTCGTGGACCAGCTGGGCGAGGTCCTCGATGGAGTAGATGTCGTGATGCGGCGGCGGCGAGATCAGGCCCACGCCGGGGGTGGCGTGCCGGGTACGGGCGATCCACGGCCAGACCTTGTTGCCGGGCAGTTGGCCACCCTCGCCGGGCTTGGCGCCCTGGGCCATCTTGATCTGGAGGTCGTCGGCGTTGACAAGGTATTCGCTCGTCACGCCGAACCGGCCGCTGGCGATCTGCTTGACCGACGAGCGGCGCAGCGGGTCGTGCAGCCGGTCGACGTCCTCGCCGCCCTCGCCGGTGTTGGACTTGCCGCCGAGGCGGTTCATCGCGATGGCGAGCGTTTCGTGCGCCTCCGCCGAGATCGACCCGTACGACATGGCGCCGGTGGCGAACCGCTTGACGATCTCGGTGGCCGGCTCGACCTCCTCGATCGGCACCGCCGGACGGACCCCGGTACGCAGGGTGAACAGCCCGCGCAACGAGCCGGCCTGCGCGGCGAGAGCGTCGACCTTCGCCGTGTACTTCCGGAAGACGTCGTACTGCCGACTGCGGGTGGCGTGCTGGAGCAGGAAGACCGTCTCCGGGTTGAACAGGTGCAGCTCACCTTCACGGCGCCACTGGTATTCGCCGCCGACCTCCAGCCGGTCGGAGACCGGGGTGCCGGCCGGCGGCCAGGCCTGGGCGTGCCGGGCGGCCACCTCGGCGTGCACACCCGCAAGGCCCACCCCGCCGATGCGGCTGGGCGTGCCCCGGAAGTAGCGCTCGATCAGCCGGGTGTCCAGCCCGACCGCCTCGAAGACCTGGGCACCGCAGTACGACGAGACAGTCGAGATGCCCATCTTCGACATGATCTTCAGGACGCCCTTGCCGAGCCCCTTGGCGTAGTTGCGCACCGCGACGGCCGGCTCGACGCCGGTCAGCGCGCCGGTGGCGATCATGTCCTCGACCGACTCGAACGCCAGGTACGGGTTGACCGCCGCCGCGCCGTACCCGATCAGGACAGCCGCGTGGTGCACCTCCCGGCAGTCGCCGGACTCCACGATCAACGCCACCTGCGTACGGGTCTGCTCACGCACCAGGTGCTGGTGCACTGCGGCGGTCAGCAGCAGCGACGGGATCGGCGCGAGATCGGCGTTGGAGTCCCGGTCGGAGAGCACCAGGATGCGCACGCCGTCCTCGATGGCCTCGGAGACGTGCCGGCAGATCTCGGTCAGCCGGGCCTTGATGCCTGCGGCGCCCTCCCGGACCCGGTACAGGCCGGAGACCCGGACCGCTTTGAAGCCGGGCAGGTCACCGTCCTCGTCGATGGAGAGGATCTTCGCCAGCTCGTCGTTGTCGATGATCGGGTGCGGCAGCACGATCTGCCGGCAGCTCGCCGCGTTCGGGTCGAGCAGGTTGCCCTCCGGCCCGATCGTCGACGCCAGGCTGGTCACCAGCTCCTCGCGGATGGCGTCCAGCGGCGGATTCGTCACCTGGGCGAAGAGCTGGTGGAAGTAGTCGTAGAGCAGCCGCGGCCGGGTGGACAGCGGCGAGATCGGGGTGTCCGTTCCCATCGAGCCGATCGGCTCGGCACCGGCACGGGCCATCGGCGCGAGGAGGATCTTCAGCTCCTCCTGCGTGTAGCCGAAGGTCTGCTGGCGGCGGCGGACCGAGTCGTGGGTGTAGACGGTGTGCTCGCGAGCCGGCAGGTCGTCCAGCTCGATCAGCCCGGCGTGCAGCCACTCGCCGTACGGCTGCGCGGCGGCCAACTCGGACTTGATCTCGTCGTCGTGCACGATCCGGCCGGCGGCGGTGTCGACGAGGAACATCTTTCCCGGCTGGAGCCGCCCCTTGGCGACCACGTGGGCCGGGTCGAGGTCGAGCACGCCCGCCTCGGAGCCCAGCACGACAAGGCCGTCGTCCGTCTGCCACCAACGCCCCGGGCGCAGCCCGTTGCGGTCCAGCACCGCGCCGACGATCTCGCCGTCGGTGAACGCCACCGACGCCGGCCCGTCCCACGGCTCCATCAGGCTCGCGTGGAAGCGGTAGAAGGCCCGCTTGTCCGGCTGCATGCCGGGATCGTTCTCCCACGCCTCGGGGATCATCATGAGCACCGCGTGTTGCAGGCTCCGCCCGGCCAGGTGCAGCAGCTCCAGGACCTCGTCGAAGTTCGCCGAGTCCGAGGCGGCAGGGGTGCAGACCGGGAAGACCCGCCGGATGTTGCCCGGTAGGTTCGGCGAGCGCAGCAGCGCCTCACGGGCCTGCATCCAGTTGCGGTTACCGCGGATCGTGTTGATCTCGCCGTTGTGGGCGATGAACCGGTACGGGTGCGCCAACGGCCAGGACGGGAACGTGTTCGTGGAGAACCGGGAGTGCACGAGCGCTATCGCGCTGTCCACCCGCTCGTCGCGCAGGTCCGGGAAGAACTCCGGCAGCTGATCGGGCGTGAGCATGCCCTTGTAGACGATGGTCCGGCTGGACAGCGACGGGAAGTACGCCGGCACGCCCCGCTCGGCGCTCTCCCGCTCGGCCTGCTTACGCAGGCAGAACGCCACCCGGTCCAGGTCGATGTCGCGCAGCGGGGTGCCGGCCCGGCCGGCGGGCGAGTCGGTGAGCCGACGTGCGGCCAGGAAGACCTGCCGAACCCGGGGCATCGCCGCCAGGGCGGTCTCGCCGAGCCCGGACGGCTCCACCGGCACGTCCCGCCAGCCGAGGACGTCGGCCCCCTCGACCACCGCGTACTTCTCGATGACCCGGCGGGCGCGAGCCTCGTCGTCGTCGTTGTCGGGGAGAAAGACCAGGCCGGTGGCGTACTCGCCGGCAGGCGGAAGCTTGATGTCGGCCACCGCGCGCAGGAACGCGTCCGGGACCTGGATCATGATGCCGGCCCCGTCGCCGGTGTTGGGCTCCGCGCCGCGGGCGCCGCGATGGTCCAGCCGGCAGAGCGCTCCGAGCCCGTTGGCGACGACCGAGTGTGAGCGTCGGCCGTGCAGGTCCGCTACGAAGGCCACCCCGCAGGCGTCGTGCTCATGCGCCGGGTCGTAGAGCCCCTGCGCGGACGGGCGGGGGCCGGGCGTCGGCAAAGCCTGCGGGCTCTGCGGGTACGGAAAGGCCACCGGGCCTCCTGTCGTCACTCAGGTCTGATCATGGTGAGGGACGACGTCGGCCCGGGGTCTATTGAGTCTACGTTAGGGCGGTCAGCGCAAGGCCAGTCAAGATTGATCACACCGCCCAGAGTCTGGGACGTGTAGTCTCGCGCGGTGGATTCGCTACACAAAGACGTCTTCGACCGGTTGGAACGCTTCTACGACGCCGTGCCCCGGGACGTCGCCGCTGTGGAGGACCACGGTGCGCTTGTGCTGTTCGTCCGCGAGGGCCCCGGTTGGCCGTTCTACGCCCGACCCCGGATCGACGCCGCTGAGCCGCCGTCCCTGGCCGACATTACCTCGGTACGGGAGCGACAGCGGAAACTGGGCCTGCCGGAGGCCCTCGAGTGGGTGCACGAAACCACACCTGAGCTGCTGGCGGTGGCCCGCTCGGCGGGGCTGAACGTGCTTGAGGCACCACTGATGGTGCTCGATCCGGCCGCGCTGCCGGACCCGGCGACGCTGTCCGACGTACCGGTGCGGGTGCTGGCTGCGGACTCACCGGACTTCGCCGCCGACGTCGCGGCCCGGCGGGCGGTGGCCGCCGTGGCGTTCGGCGCCCCCGGCACCGCGCCCGGCGAGGCCGGACCGGCCGAGCGGGACGCGGCCGTCACCGAGTTGGAGCTGGCCGCGCTGGAAGAGGAGCGTGCCCGGATCGCCGATGGTCGGCGGATCTCCGCGTTGGCCGGCACGCCTACGGAGGGCGCGCTGGCAAGCGGCATGGCGATGCGTGTGGACGACGTGGCGGAGATCGCCGGGGTGGCCACCCTGCCTGCCGCCCGTCGGCGCGGGATGGGCGCCGCGCTGACCGCCGCCCTCGCCCGGGACCTGCTCGCCGCCGGCACCGACCTCGTGTTCCTGTCCGCTGGCAGCGAGGAGATCGCCCGCGTCTACCTGCGGGTGGGCTTCCGCCGGATCGGCACCGCCTGCATCGCCGAACCCACCGCCCTGATCCCCTGAACCGGTCAGGCCGGCGGACGCCACTGGGCTGCGGACGCGGCGGTGCTGGAGATCAGCCGCGAATTGATCGTGCCGAGTGCGGCGTCCCGGGCGCGCAGCGCCAGCCGGCCCCGGGTCTGGAGCACCGCCGACATGCGCCGGGTCTGTCGGACCACTGACGCCGCCCGGGGACGGCGCACCCGGTCGTACGCCTGCACGGCGTCCGGCAACCGGGCCTCACGCAGCAGGGAGGCGAGTGTGGCGGCGTCCTCGAATGCCAGACACGCGCCCTGGCCGAGGTGCGGCGGCATGGCGTGCGCCGCGTCGCCGAGCAGCACCACACCGCCCGGCCCGACCGGAAAGCCGTACGCGCGGGGCAGCGGGCGCAACTCCCGAACCTCCTGCTGGACGAGGTCGGCCGGGTCGGTGGCGTCGAGCAGGTCGGCGATCGGCGCCGGCCAGCCCGCGTACCAGCGGCGCAGCAGCGCGAGCTGGGTCTCCGGCGGCTCCGGGCGGGGAGCGCCGGCCGCGGTGGCCACCCAGTAGATGCCGCCCCGGGTGGAGCCGCCCGACGAGCCGCGCTCGCCCAGCGAGGCGGCCACGAACCGGTAGCCCGCGCCGAGGAACTCACCGGCGATCGGCTGGTCGGCGGGCAGTCGAGGTGCGCGGTACCAGGGGATGACGGCCCGCCAGGCGGCGCAGCCGGAGCTGACCACCCCGGACTCGGGTGCCAACTGGCGGCGGATGACGCTGTCCGTGCCGTCCGCGGCGACCACCAGGTCGGCCTCGATGGTGTGCCGCCCGTCGTTGACGCCCGGGCGCTCCCCCGGCTCGACCCGGACGTGGCGCACTGTGACACCGGTACGCAGTTCGACACGGTCACCGAGCCCGGCGATCAACGCGTCGTGCAGGTCCTCCCGGTGCACCACCACCGGCATCCGCTCGACCGACGTCGGTCGAGGCTGCACAAGCCAGTGCCCGTCCGGGCGGCGGACCCCACCGTCGGGCAGCGGGGTGGCGATGGCGGCAAGGCCGTCGCCGCGACCGAGGGCCTGCAACGCGCGTACCCCGTTGGGCCAGAGCACGACGGCGGTCGGCTCGGGGCGGACCCGCTCTGCGCGGTCCAACAGGGTGACCTGCCACCCGGAGCGGGCCAACGCGCCAGCGACCGCGAGGCCACCGACCCCGGCACCGACCACCACCGCGCTTCGCATCGGTATCGCCCTCGCTCAGCTGTCCCGGTCGGCGGGGCGTGCGTCGGCCCGCTCGCCGTCGTGCGCGTCCCGCGTGTCGTCGGCCGGCGTGGGGTCACCGGTCGCCGGTGCCGCCTCGCGGCCGTCGTCGTCGCCGCGGCCGTCGTCGTCGCCGCTGTCGTCGCTGTCGCCGTCGGCCGGTTCGGGCGGGGCCACGCCGGTGTCCTGCCAGGTGCGGAACTGCTCCTCGCTGACCACCCGGTAACCCTCCGGGGCGGCAGCGCGCGCCCCGGCCTCCTGCTCGGAGAGGTCGACCTGGGACAGGTCGGAGGTCGCTGGCGGAGTCGGGGTGGCCGCCGCGCCGATCGGGATCAGGTACTCCCGGGGGCCACGGACCCGCACGAAGTAGAGCAACGCGCCGAGGAAGACCAGGGCGGCCGTCCAGACGTTGAGCCGGACGCCGAAGATCTGGTTGGCCTCGTCGGTGCGCATCAGCTCGATCCAGAACCGACCGACGGTGTAGCCCATCACGTAGACGGCGAACGCCCGGCCCCGGCCGAGCCGCAGCTTGCGGTCCAGCACGAGGACCAGCGCGACCACGCCGAGGTTCCACAGCGCCTCGTAGAGGAACGTCGGCTGGTAGAGGCCCGGTTCGAGGATCGGCTGACCGGCGTCGTCGCGCAACGCGTGCCCCGGGTTGTCCGGGTCCATCCGGTGGATCTCCAGGCCCCACGGCACTGTCGTCCGGCCGCCGTACAACTCGTTGTTGAACCAGTTGCCGACCCGCCCGACCGCCTGGGCCAGCGGCAACCCGGGGGCCAACGCGTCGGCCACCACGGAGAACGGAATGCCGAGCTGACGGGCCGCGATCCAGGCGCCGATCGCGCCACCGGCGACGGCACCCCAGATGCCGAGACCGCCCTCCCAGATGGCGAACGCCTTCATGGGGTCTCCACCGGCGCCGAAGTATTTCTCCGGCGAGGTGAGCACGTGGTAGATCCGGGCGCCGATGATGCCCGTGGGAACTGCCCACACGGCGATGTCGAGCACCGCTCCGGGCGCGACACCGCGCTGACGCAGGCGGCGCTCGGTGACCCAGCAGGCCAGCACGATGCCGACGATGATGCACAGCGCGTACGCCCGGATCGGAACCGGCCCGAGCTGCCAGACCGCGGTGCTGGGACTGGGAAGAGCCGCCTGGGGGGACAGCGAGGCGTAGGTCACGGGTGCACACGCTACCGCTGCCGACCCCCGCAGCGGCACCCCGGGCCACCGCCCGGCCATCCCGATGACTTCTGGTTTGCGCCGCCGTAGGCTCTTTGTCCATGAGCACGCTCACCTGGGCGGTCGCCGCAGTCGTCACCGACGCTGCCGGCCGGGTGCTGCTCTGCCGGCAGGGCCGGGGCGAGCGCCGGTACGCCCTGCCCGGCGGCCGGCTGCGCCCGGCGGAGAGCCCGGTGCGGGCGGCGCTGCGCGACATCCGCGCCGAGACCGGCTGGGAGATCGAGCTCGTCGACCTGGTCGGCGTCTACCACCTGAGCGGTCCACCGGCGGACACGCCAGCCGGCCGGGCCGGGCCACTGCCGGACATCCTTGTGCACGTGTTCCGCGCCCGCGCGGCGGAGGTCGGGCCGAGCGCCGGCCCGTCGCCGGGCTGCCGGCTGTCCTGGCACGCCCCCAGCACGCTGCCCGCTGAGGTCACCCCGCTCACCCGGGCGGCCGTCGCCGACGCGGTCGCCGGCCGCTCCGGCGTTCTTCGCGAAACCACCTGGGCCACCGACTCCGCGGATCCGGCCAGCCGTGGCGGGCGGGCGGGAGCTGGGCGGCCGCCGGAGCAACGCGGCGAAGCAGCGACAGGCCCGTCGCTGCGTCCGTGACCGTGCCGGCGCCGCTGTCGACCGCCCCCGGGCCGGTGCTACGTCTTCGAGCCTGATTCCTGTGAGTCATCAAAATGACTCACAGGAATCAGGCTCGGAAGGACGTGACCGCCGGGCCCGTTCACGTTCGTCGCGGTGTGCGGCGCTCAGCGAACGGGGTTGCGGACGCCCTCGGCGAGTTCGGCACTGAGGGTACGCAGCGCGGCAAGCCCTTCGGCCTCGGACGACGCGTCGAGCACGCAACGCACCAGAGCGCTGCCGACGATCACTCCGTCGGCGTACCCGGCGACAGTGCCGGCCTGCGCGCCGGTGCCCACACCCAGACCGACACCCACCGGCAGGTCGGTGACCTCCCGGACCCGGGAGACCAGGGTGGGCGCGGCGTCGGAGGTACGCGCGCGGGCGCCGGTGACGCCCATGACGGCGGTGGCGTAGACGAAGCCACGGCAGTGCTGCACCGTCATCGCCAGCCGGGCGTCCGTCGACGACGGTGACACCAGGAAGGTGCGGTCAAGCCCGTGGGCGTCCGAGGCGGCAAGCCACTCGTCCGCCTCGTCGGGGATCAGGTCCGGGGTGATCAGGCCGGTGCCACCGGCGGCGGCGAGGTCGCGGGCGAACACGTCCACGCCGTACCGCTCGATGGGGTTCCAGTAGGTCATGGTGACCACCGGGGCACCAGTGGCCGCCACCGCCTCGATGATGCGCAGCGTGTCCGCCGTGCGGACCCCGCCGGCCAGCGCGATGTCGCTGGCCTTCTGGATGACCGGGCCGTCCATCACCGGGTCGGAGTACGGGATCTCCACCTCGATGACGTCGACACCGGCCTCAACCATCGCCGTCATGGCCGCGATGCTGCCCTCGACTGTCGGAAACCCCGCCGGCATGCAACCGACCAGCAGGGCTCGTCCGTCGGCCCGGGCCTTGTCGAAGGCCACCCCGATCCGGCTCATCTCAGCTCTCCTTGTCGAGGATGCCGAAGTAGTCCCCGGCGGTGTGCACGTCCTTGTCGCCCCGCCCGGAGAGGTTCACCACGATTGTGGGCTCCCGGCCCAGCTCGGCGGCGAGCTTCGGGGCCAGTGCGACGGTGCCGGCCAGCGCGTGCGAGCTCTCGATCGCCGGAATGATGCCCTCCGTACGGCAGAGCAACTGGAACGCGGCCATCGCCTCGTCGTCGGTGACCGGCAGGTAGTTGGCCCGGCCGGTGTCGTGCAGCCAGGCGTGCTCGGGCCCGACGCCGGGGTAGTCCAGCCCGGCGGAGATCGAGTGCGACTCCAGCGTCTGCCCGTCGGCGTCCTGCAGCACATACGTGCGGGCGCCGTGCAGCACCCCGGCGGACCCGCCGGTGATGCTGGCCGCGTGGCGGGTGGTGGTCACCCCGTCGCCGCCGGCCTCGAAGCCGTACAGCCGCACGTCCTCGTCGGGAACGAAGGCGTGGAAGATGCCCAGCGCGTTGGAGCCGCCGCCGACACAGGCGGTGACCGCGTCCGGCAGCGCGCCGGTAAGGTCGAGGCACTGCTGACGGGCCTCGTCGCCGATGCCACGGACGAAGTCGCGGACCATCGCCGGGAACGGGTGCGGCCCCGCGGCGGTGCCGATCAGGTAGTGCGTCTGGTCGACGTTTGCCACCCAGTCGCGCATCGCCTCGTTCATCGCGTCCTTGAGGGTGCGCGAGCCGGTGGTGACCGGGACGACTGTGGCGCCGAGCATCCGCATCCGGGCCACGTTGAGGGCCTGCCGCTCGGTGTCGACCTCGCCCATGTAGACCACGCACTCCAGGTCGAACAGGGCGGCGGCGGTCGCGGTGGCCACGCCGTGCTGACCCGCCCCGGTCTCCGCGATCACCCGGGTCTTGCCCATCCGCCTGGTGAGCAGCGCCTGACCGAGCACGTTGCGCACCTTGTGCGCCCCGGTGTGGTTCAGGTCCTCCCGCTTGAGCAGCACCCGCGCGCCGATCTTCGCGGAGAACCGCCGGGCCTCGTAGAGCAGCGACGGCGTGCCCGCGTAGTCCCGCAGCAACGCGCCGAACTCGGCCCGGAAGGAATCGTCGGTCATCGCCGTGCGCCACGCCCCGTCGAGCTCGTCCAGCGCGGCCACCAGGGCCTCGGGCACGAACCGGCCGCCGAAGCGACCGAAGTGACCGGCGGAGTCGGGCTGCGGGCCGGCCACCGGGGCCAGCGCATCGGCGCTCATCGGAAATCCTCTCGGTGGGGCGTCACACCGGCGCGGGTCAGCGCGCCGGTCGGGGCGTTGCCGGATGATTACCGGCGTTGACCAGCTCTGCCACTGCCTCGCGGGGGCTCTTCTGCGTGACCAGGCCCTCGCCGACGAGGACCGCGTCGGCGCCCGCGGAGGCGTACCGGATCAGGTCGTGCGGCCCACGGACGCCCGATTCGGCGATCTTGACGACGCTGCTGGGCAGGCCGGGCGCGATCCGCTCGAACACCGACCGGTCGACCTCCAGGGTACGCAGGTCGCGGGCGTTCACCCCGATCACCTGCGCGCCGGCCTCCAGGGCACGGTCGGCCTCCTCCTCGTCGTGAACCTCGACGAGTGCCGTCATGCCCAGCGACTCGATCCGCTCCAACAGGCCCACCAGGGCGTTCTGTTCGAGCGCCGCGACGATCAGCAGGACCAGGTCGGCACCGTGGGCGCGCGCCTCGTGGACCTGGTAGCTGGAGACCACGAAGTCCTTGCGGAGTACCGGCACGGTGACCGCCGCCCGGACGGCCGCGAGGTCGTCGAGCGAGCCGCCGAACCAGCGCCCCTCGGTCAGCACGCTGATCGCCCGCGCCCCGCCCGCCGCGTAGTCGACGGCCAGATCGGCCGGATCGGCGATCTCGGCCAGCCGGCCCCTCGACGGCGAGGAACGCTTCACCTCGGCGATGACGGCCACACCGGGCTTACGCAGCGCCGCGTACGCGTCCAGCGGAGGCGGTGCCGCCGCGGCCAGTTCACGGATCCGCTCCAACGGAATCTGCTCCTGGCGGCGGGCGACATCCTCACGAACGCCGGCCAGGATCTCGTCGAGCACGCTAGCGGGCGCCGACTGACCGGCCTCGTCCCCCTCCGCGTGCCCATGCTCAGCAGTCACCATCGGACTCCCCTCTCCGGGTGTCATGGGCCGATGCTAGGGGCAGCCGACCGACGCCGGGAGGCCGGGGTATGGCGCTGCTCACGAAAACGCTTGCGGCATAATGGCCGACTTGCCGTGAACGGGATGTCACGCAACGCCACCTCCGCTTCCACGGCGCCCTGGGTCGGGAGCCCGGCGACCCCGGTCGAACCGGGCCGACCCATCGATCATGCCATCGACAGCGGCCGTCCGCCGCGCGACAACGACACCCGTCGATGCTGTGAGCGAACTCAAGGCCGAATGGCCCGTCCCAGGTCAGCACCGGGGCGAGACAGTTGACCGGGCGGTCACCCGGGCGAAACGTCAGCCGGTCAGCATCGTCCTCGGGCAGACTCGATGGCGCACCTGCCCGACCGTCGCCAACTTCTCGTGCGGGGTGACCATGAGCATTGTCGAGCCGAACCAGAGCATCGGGCTGACCACCATCTCGCGGACCGTCGCGTCACTCGCCGTGAGCGTCGTGCACACCCTGGAACGAGCCGTCGTCGGCGAGGACCGAATGCGCACCGCCCGCGGCAACGCCTGGGAGGCGGTCTGCGCCGACCGGGCCCGCGCCGACCGACGCGCCGAACTGGAGCGGTTGGTGGCCGAACTGGCCGCCGCCCGCGCCGCGGCGCGCCGCCAGCAGGAGCAGCGGGAGCACCAGCCCGTCGGCTGACACCCGCGCCCGAAGTCGGTGTGCACCCTCACCGACCGACGACACCCTGCCCGTGACGACGCCGCCTGACCCGCCGGTCGGGCGTCGCGTCAGGTGGCCGTCGGATCCTCGCCCCGGTCCAACGCGTCCCACGCCTCGGTGGTCCGCCGCCCGGCCATCGGGCCGGGCGGCCCAGCCGCCTCAGGCTCACTCTCCGTGACGGTTCGCGTCGGTCGTTCGTACCGGGCGCCCATCGCCGGCCAACCCCCGCCCCGCAACGCGGTCCACCCACCGCCCACCGCGGCCAGCAGACCGCCGAGCAGACAGAGCGCCGGCCACTGCCTGCTCACCACACCACCGAGGTCGGCGACCAGCCCGTACCCACCGCCGGCCGCCACCGCCAGGCCGAGCACCCCCAGCAGCACGCCCACCACCCGGCGCAGCCAGCCCCGGGTGGCCAACACCGCGCCGCCACCCGCCAACGCGACCAGAGCCAACGCCGGCAGCCACGGCAGCAGCGCCGCCCCACTACGGACATCACGCACCGGCGGCAACGGGGCCGGGCGCGCCGTCACCTCCACCGACCAACTCCGGGTCGCCGCCCACAGCGCCAGCGCCGCGCCAGCCAGACCGAACAGCACGGCGTACGTCAACTGACGCCGACCCGTCGCCACCCCGCCCTCCGGCCGCTCACCAACACCCGCCCCGCTCACCGGGCGGGCCTTACGTTCGCGACTGCGGGGCTCCGCTGCGCTGCGCTCCTCGCGCTCACCGGGCCGGCCTGAGAGTTTCGGCCGCGGCGATCGCCGCCAGCACTGCGGCGGCCTTCGCGCGGGTCTCCTGGTCCTCAGCGGCCGGATCCGAGTCGGCAACGACCCCCGCGCCCGCCTGCACGTACGCGCGGCCCTGACGGATCAGCGCGGTGCGGATGGCGATCGCCATGTCCAGGTCGCCGCCGAAGCCGAAGTAGCCGACAGTGCCGCCGTACACGCCACGCCGAACCGGCTCCAACTCCTCGATGATCTCCATGGCCCGCACCTTGGGAGCGCCCGACAGAGTGCCGGCCGGAAAGGTCGCGGCGAGCGCGTCGAACGCCGAACGATCGTCACGCAGCGTGCCGATCACAGTCGAGACGATGTGCATCACGTGGCTGTACCGCTCGATGGTGGCGAACTCGGGCACCTCCACGCTGCCCGGCTCGCAGACCCGACCCAGGTCGTTGCGGCCCAGGTCGACAAGCATCACGTGCTCGGCCCGTTCCTTCGGGTCGGCGAGCAGCTCGGCGGCCAGCGCCGCGTCGGCGGCCGGCGTGCCACCGCGCGGCCGCGTGCCGGCGATCGGATGCAACAACGCCCGTCGCCGCCCGTCCGAGCCTGCGGTGACCTTCAGGTGCGCCTCCGGCGACGAGCCGACGATGTCGAACCCGTCGAAGCGCAGCAGGTACATGTACGGGCTGGGGTTGCTGGTGCGCAGCACCCGGTACACGTCCAGCGGATCGGCGTGCGTCGCCCGCTCGAAGCGCTGCGACAGCACGATCTGGAAGCACTCACCGGCCCGGATCGCCTCCTTTGCCGCCTCCACCGCCTTCGGATAGCCACCGTCGGGCGTACGGCAGAGGACCTCGCCGGCCGGCGGGCGCTCCACCGTGGAGATCATCGGCGGGATGGGCCGGGACAGCGCGGTGGTCATCGCGTCCAGCCGTCCCACCGCGTGGTGGTACGCGGCGGTGACCTGCTCGTCGCGGCCCGGGGTGCCCAGCGGCGGCAGCACCGCGTTGGCGACGAGGATCGCCGAGCCGTCGTAGTGGTCGAGCACCACCAGGTCGGTGGCGAGCATCATGCCCAGCTCCGGCACACCGAGGTCGTCCTCGGTCAGCTCCGGCAGCCGCTCGAAGCGACGCACCAGGTCGTACCCCAGGTAGCCGACCATGCCCCCGGTCAGCGGCGGCATCCCGCTGGCCTCGTCACCGACCGGACCGGCTAGCGCCGCGACGGTCTCCCGCAGCACCCGCACCGGGTCACCTTCGGTGGGCAGCCCGGCCGGCGGCTGGCCGAGCCAGGTCGCCACGCCGTCCCGCTCGACGAGCGTGGCGCTGCTGCGTACGCCGATGAACGAGTACCGCGACCAGGCCATGCCTGCGGAGCCGACGCCCTGCTCGGCCGATTCGAGCAGGAACGTGCCGGGCCCACCTGCCAGCTTGCGGTAGACGCCGACCGGGGTCTCCGCGTCGGCCAGGAGCCGGCGGATGACCGGCACCACCCGCCAGCGTGCCGCCAGCTCGGTGAAGGTGACCAGGTCCGGGCTCACAGCGCCGTCGGTCATGGCTGAGCCTGCCTTTCGGTCGCGACCGCGCAGCCGCGCCGCACGCGCGTGGTCACAGCTCCTCCGGGCTGGTGACGGGCAGCTCGGTGAAGAAGCAGGTCCGCTGCCCGGTGTGGCAGGCGGCGCCCACCTGCTCCACGGTTACCAGCAGCGCGTCGCCGTCGCAGTCCAGGGCGACCGAGCGGACGTACTGGTGGTGCCCTGAGGTGGCGCCCTTGACCCAGTATTCGCGCCGGCTGCGTGACCAGTAGGTGGCCCGGCCGGTGGTGAGGGTGCGGTGCAGCGCCTCGTCGTCCATCCAGGCGACCATCAGCACATCGCCGGAGTCGTGGGCGCGGACCACCGCGGCGACGAGGCCGTCGGCGTTGCGGCGCAGCCGGGCCGCGATGGCCGGGTCGAGCTGGGTGGGCCGGGCCGGCACGGCAGCCGTCGGGCCGCTCGGATCGCTGGGTACGCCGGTCGCCGGCGCGTCAGGTACGGGCACAGTGACCCATTGTCCTGCACGCGGCGCGGACACTGGCGACGGCTCCCGCCCGGGGCCGACCGGCCGGGCGAGCTGGGCGACGTAGCGGTCCAGCCGGCCGTCGACCAGGGCGTCCGCCAGGTCGGTGCCGGTCACCTCGGCAATCTCCTCGGCGTACGGGCGGATCAACGGCAGGGTGCCGGCCACCAGCCGTACGGCGGCGGTCCAGAGTTGCCCGGTGGTGCCCGGGCGCAGCCCGAGGCAGAGCAGCATGTCGTCCCGGTAGCCGGGCGGGGCGACCGGCAGTTCCAGGGCCGCCGCGAACGCCGCGCGGCGGGAGGCCACCCGCACCGAGGGGTTCGCCGGGCGCAGCACCGACGGGCACAGCCGCGCCAGGTCGGCCACGGCGAGCCGGACACCGAGGCGGTCGGCGGCGGCCCGCGCGGCGGCGGCCTTGCCGAGCACGGCGATCAGTTCCTCCAGCCGGGGCGGTTCGGCGGGCTGGCAGAGCACCGGCAGGTCGATCCGGGGCCGCCAGTGCGGGTCGGCCCAGAGCAGCCGGGCCGGTGTGGTGACCGGAAGTCCGAACGCCCAGTCGGCCGGCTCGCCGAGCCGGTGCACCCAGGAGCGGACATCGCGGGCGGCCACCGAGACGTGGGTGACGCGGCCGGCAGTCTCGGCCAGGTACGCGCGGCGCGCCGCGTAGGGGGCGCCGCCGACGAGCACGTCGAGGTCGACGTCGCTGTGGGCGGTGGCGGTCCGGCGGGCGTGACTGCCGCGCAGCAGGATGCCGACGACCGGCCGGTCGGCGGCCTGCCGCAACCGTGCGGCCCAGTCCTCAAGGAACCCGCTGTGCGGTAACGGAGCGTGACCCACCGCGCCATCGTGCCGTACGTCCGTTCGGTGCGCAATGCCCGATGGCGGACCTGCTGTCCGGTCCGGAGCGTACTGCCCGTTCTTCCGTTGGGCGCGGTAGGCCGCATTGCGTGGGCTCGATATCTCATCTAGCGTTGAGTTCATCGGGTGTTGAATTTCATCGGAGGTACGGAATGACCGACGCGATAGCGGTCCGTGACCTGGTGGTCGACCGGGGCGGCCGGCGGGTGCTCGACGGCATCAGCTGCGCCGTTCCGCGCGGCGCCGTCACCGGGCTGCTCGGCCCCAGCGGCAGCGGCAAGACCACGTTCCTGCGCGCGGTGGTCGGCGTGCAGGTGGTCACGTCCGGGACGGTGACCGTGCTGGGCCAGCCGGCTGGTGCTCCCGCGCTGCGGCATCAGGTCGGCTACCTCACCCAGGCGCCGAGCGTCTACGCCGACCTGACCGTGCGCGAGAACGCCCGCTACTTCGCGGCCCTGCACGGACGCGGTCGCGCCGAGGCGGACCAGGCGGTCACCGATGTCGGGCTGGCCGCCGCGGCCACCCAACTCGTCGGCACCCTCTCCGGCGGCCAGCGCAGTCGGGCTTCCCTGGCCTGCGCCCTGGTCGGCGACCCGGAGCTTGTCATCCTCGACGAGCCGACAGTCGGCCAGGACCCGGTGCTACGCGCCGACCTGTGGGCCCGGTTCCACGCGATGGCCGCCGCCGGCACCACCCTGCTGGTGTCCAGCCACGTGATGGACGAGGCGGCGCGCTGCGACCGGCTGCTGCTGATCCGCGCGGGACGGCTGATCGCCGACGACAGTCCGGCAGCCATCCGCGCGTCCGCCGGGGTGGACGACCTCGACGAGGCGTTCCTGCGGCTGATCCGCGCCGAGGAGGCCCGCTCCGGCCCGGCGGAAACCCTCGGCCGGACCTCGGGCACCGGACGGGAGGCGTCGTGAACCCGCGGATCCTGGCGGCCACCACCGGTCGCATCCTGCGCCAGCTCCGGCACGACCGGCGCACCATCGCGCTGCTCCTTGTGGTTCCGACCGCCCTGCTCACCCTCGTCTACTTCATGTACGTCGACCAGCCGACCCCGCCCGGGCAACCGTCCACGTTCGACCGGGTCGCGCTGGTGATGCTCGGCATCTTCCCCTTTGTGATCATGTTCCTGGTGACAAGCATCGCCATGCTCCGGGAACGCGCCTCCGGCACCCTGGAGCGCCTGCTCACCACCCCGCTGGGCAAGCTCGACCTGCTGTTCGGGTACGGCATCGCGTTCGGGCTGGCAGCTGCCGTGCAGGCCACGATCGCCGCCGCAGTGGCGTACTGGATCTTTGATCTGGAGACGGCCGGCAGCAGCGGTCTGGTGATCGGCATCGCGGTCGTCGACGCCGTGCTCGGTGTCGCCCTCGGCCTGCTCTGCAGCGCCTTCGCCCGCACCGAGTTCCAGGCAGTACAGTTCCTGCCGGTCGTGGTGATCCCCCAACTGCTGCTGTGCGGCCTGTTCGTGGCCCGTGACCAGATGGCCGGCTGGCTCCAGGCGCTCAGTAACGTCTTCCCCCTGTCGTACGCCGTCGAGGCGTTGCAGGAGGTCGGCGCGCACGCCGAACCGACCGGCACGATGTGGCGGGACGTGGCGGTGGTGCTCGGCGCGGTGGTGTTGGCGTTGGTGCTCGCGGCGGCCACCCTGCGCCGACGTACCGGCTGAGACCTGCGCGGCCGTGGTGCGGCTGCGCCTGTGGAAACAAACGAAGGGCGACGATGACGCGGCGAACCGGTCGGCGACCCGGCAACCCGGGCACCCGGGAGGCGATCCTCGACGCGGCGCGCACGGCGTTCGCCGAGCGTGGCTTCGACGTCGCCTCGATCCGTGCCATCGCCAGCGCGGCGGGGGTCGACCCGGCGCTTGTGCATCACTACTTCGGCAGCAAGGATCAGCTGTTCATCGCCGCGATGAACTTCCCGGTCGACCCCGGTCAACTGGTGCCGACGGTGCTCGCCGGCGACGAGGACGGCGTCGGCGAGCGGCTGGTGCGCAACTTCCTCGGCGTGTGGGACTCCCCGGCCGGCAGTGCCGCGCAGGCGCTGCTGCGCTCCGCCGTGAGCAACGAGTGGACCGCCCGCCTGCTGCGCGAATTCGTCACCACCCAGGTGCTGCGGCGGGTGCTGGAGCAGCTTGACGTCGACAGGGACGAGCTGCCGCTGCGCGGTTCCCTGGTGGCCACCCAGATGATCGGCCTGGCCCTGATGCGCCACGTCGTCCGGATGGAGCCGGTCGCCTCGGCGGACCCGGAGACCCTTGTCGCGGCCATCGGCCCGACCATCCAGCGGTACCTGACCGGGCCGCTGCCGACCGCGGCAGGTGGCGGCGGTCATGGGAAGCCCCTGGGCCCGCTGCCGGCGTAGACACCGAGCAGGAGTACGGGTACGGCCGGCCGATCAGCGGGGCGGACGCGCCTCGGCCCGGCGGCGCAATGTCGGAAGCAGCCCGTCCAGCTCGTCCGGGCCGTCCACCGGGCAGGGGAAGGCCAACCGGATGCGACGCCGGGCGGCGGGACGGCCGAGGGCGACCACCAGGCCGTACCGGTCGATGCGCACCACGCGCGGCGGCCCGCCCGGTGTCTGCTCGGTCAATCCGAGCTGCTGACGCAGGTAGTCGGTCACCTCGGCGGCGTCACGGTCGGCGAGGTCGGCCAGGAGCAGGGCCTCCACCGGGTGCACCGGGTCCGGTTCCGCCTCGGCGTACTCCCCCGGGTCGATCCGCCGTACGACGCCCGCCTGCTCCCAGCGGACCTCGGCCACCTCGAAGCGGAACAGCCGGAACCGGGTCCCCACGTCGAGCAGGTCACCTGTCGGCTCGACAGCGGCGAAGTCGACAGCCGCGCGGCGCGCCTCGTCGCCGTGCAGTTCACCGGCCCAACCGGACACCCATGCCCGACCCAACCCCGGAGCGCCGGCCGCCGGTGGCAGGTCGAGCACGTCGAGGACCACTGCGACCTCGGCGCTTCCGCCGTCAGGCTGCAACGCGGCGGCGAGGTGGCTGGCAACCGGCACCAGCAGCAGTACCCGCCCGTCCGGGTCGGTCACGTGCCGGGCGTGGTGCGGGCCCGGTCGGTGGGCCAGGTGGATGAGACCGGGCAGCCGACCGGCGACGAGAGTACGCACGGTCTCGGCAGGGCTGGGCCGCATAGGGAGACCCCCTTCGGAGGTTAGGCTTACCTAACCCGGAGCGTAGAGCACCCAGCCCACCACGTCCACCTACGCCTCCGCTACCGGGTCTGCTCCAGCCAGGACGCGTACAGCAGGCCGTAGACCGACTCGGCATCCCGGACCAACTCGTCATGCGCGCCGCGCTGCACGATCCGCCCCCGGTCCACCACGATCACCTCGTCGGCAGCCTGCGCCGTGGAGAGCCGGTGCGCGATCGCGAGCGTCGTACGACCCCGCGTCACGGCGTCCAACGTCCGTTGCAGACGCACCTCCGTCGCCGGGTCCACAGCGCTCGTCGCCTCGTCGAGCACCAGCAGATCCGGATCCGCCACGTACGCCCGCGCCAACGCCACCAACTGCCGCTCCCCCACGCTGAGCGCCTCACCACGCTCACCGACCGGAGTGTCCAGGCCCGCCGGCAGACCGTCCAGCCAGTCCGCCAGGCCCAACTCGGTGAACGCCGCAGCGAGCTGCTCGTCGGTCAACTCCGGCCGAGCGAACCGGACATTTTCCCCCACCGTCGCGTCGAAGAGGAACCCGTCCTGCGGCACCATCACCACCCGGGATCGCAGCGAGTCGAACCGGACCTCCGACAGCGGCACCCCGGACAGCAGCACCGCCCCGGCCGACGGGTCCATCAGACGCGTCAGCAGCTTCGCGAACGTCGTCTTGCCGCTGCCGGTCTCACCCACCACCGCCACGCGACTCTTCGCAGCGATCTCCAGATCGATGTCGTGCAGCACCGGCGGGCCACCCGGATAGGCGAACCGCACCCCGGCGAACCGGATGTCCAACGGACCGCCCGGCAGATCCCGACCCTGCTCCCCCGGGTCGGCCACGTCCGGAGCGACGTCCAGCACGTCCAACACCCGCCGCCAACCAGCGATCGCGTTCTGCGCCTCGTTCAACACCTCAGTGGCGATCTGCACCGGCTGGATGAACAACGTCACCAGGAACAGGAACGCCGTCAACTGGCCGATCGACAGCGTGCCGTCCACCCCCAGCGTCACCCCGAGCACCACAACGCCGGCCAACGCCACACCGGCCGCCAACTCACCCACCGAGCTGCCCACGATGCTGATCCGGATCGCCCGCTGCTGCGCCACACGCTGACTGTCGATCGCGTCGTCCAACCGCCGCGCCGTACGCCCCGCGATGCCGTACGCCCGGATCACCGGCGCGCCCACCACACTCTCGCCGATCGCGCCCAGCAACGTGCCGGTGCGCTGACGCACCGTCGCGTACGCCGCACCGAGGCGGCGCTGCAACTGCCGGATGATGAACACCGCAGGCAGGAACGCCACCAACACCACAACCGTCAACTGCCAGGAGTACGCAAGCATGACGGCCGTCGTCACCACCAGCTGACCCAGGTTGACGAGCAGGATCACCCCGCCCCACTGGAGGAACTGGGTGATCTGGTCGACGTCGCTCGTCACCCGGGACACCAGCGAACCGCGCCGCTCCGACTGCTGGTGCAGCATCGACAGGTCGTGCACGTGCCGGAACGCCCGCGTCCGCACGTTCGCCAACGCCGTCTCGCTGACAGTGAACAGCCGCCGCATCATCAGGTAACCGCAGAGCGTGGTGACCGTGAGGATCGCCGCGGTGATCGCCACCACCGACCAGATCACGGTCAGGTTCAAACCACCGACGATGCCCCGGTCGATGCCCTGCTGCACGGCGACCGGCACAGCCACCCGACCCACCATGTAGACCAACGCCAGGGCCAGCGTGCCAGCCAACCCCGTCCGCAGCTCCGGAGACAGCGCCAGGCCACGCCGCAGCGTCTGCCAGGTCGTCTCCGACTTCGCCGCCCGCTCATCCGTCTGCGCAGTCACCGGGCCGACCTTACGTTCGCGACTGCGGGGCTCCGCTCCGCTGCACTCCTCGCGCTCACCGGGGCCGACCTTTCGTTCGCGACTGCGGGGCTCCGCTTCGCTGCACTCCTCGCGCTCACCGGGGCCGACCTTTCGTTCGCGACTGCGGGGCTCCGCTTCGCTGCACTCCTCGCACTCACCGGGTCGACCTCTCGTTTTCGATCTCCAAGCCCGACGGCAGCGGCGCCACCTCGTCGTACGTGCGCTCCTGCGCCCGTTCGACCTCCGCCTGCTCGTACGCGGTCACCAGATCCGCGTACCCGGGGACCGTGGCCAGCAACTCGGTGTGCGTGCCCCGGGCCACCACCCGGCCCTGCTCGACGTAGATCACCTCGTCGGCCAGCGCGATGGTCGCCCGGCGGTACGCGACGACAAGGATCGACGCCACCGCCGCTCCCGGCTCACCCGCCGACGAGCGCAGACCCGCCAGGATTGCCGCCTCCACCCGGGGATCCACGGCGCTCGTCGCGTCGTCGAGCACCAGCAGACGCGGGCTCCCCGCCAGCGCGCGGGCAAGCGTGAGCCGCTGCCGCTGCCCGCCGGACAGCGAGGTGCCGCGCTCGCCGACCATTGTGTCGAGCCCTTCGGGCAGCGCCGCGACGAAACCGTCCGCCTCGGCCAGCCGCAGCGCCGCCCAGACCACCTCGTCGTCGATGCCCGGCCGGTCGAGGGCGATGTTGGCCCGTACGGTGTCGTCGAAGACGAACGGCACCTGCGCCACCAGGGCGACAGTGCTCGCCAGCGAGGCGGCGGTCAGGTCCCGCACGTCCACACCGTCCAGCTGCACCGTGCCGGAGTCCGGGTCGACAAGGCGCACCGCAAGCGAGGCGATTGTGGACTTACCGGAGCCGGTGGGCCCCACCAGGGCCACAGTGCGGCCGGCGGGCACTGTGAAGCCGACAGCGCCGAGCACCTTCGCGCCGGTCTGGTGCGCCTCCGCCGGCGGGTACGAGAAGTGCACGTCCGTGAAGGTGAGCGTGGCCGGGCCGGAGGTGGCCGGATCGAGCACCCGGGACCCGTACGGCATCTCGCCGGTGGCGTCGAGCACCCGGCGGACCCGGTCCCAGCCGGCGACGCTGCGCGGCAGTTCGGCAAGCACCCAGCCGATGGCCCGCACCGGGAACGCCAGCACCGTGAAGAGGAAGGCAACGCTCACCAACTCGGTCACACTGATTGCGCCCTGGCGCAGCCGGAACGCCCCGACCACCAGCACCGCCAGGGTGCCGAGGCTGGGCAGTGTCTCCAGCAGCGGGTCGAAGACACCTCGCAGGCGGCCGACCGCGATCAGCGCGTCCCGCAGCTCTCCGGCGCGACCGGCGAACCGGGTGGTCTCCTGCGCCTCGCGGCCCATCGTCTTGACCACAAGCGCGCCGTCGAAGCTCTCGTGGGCGATCTCGCTGACCTCGGCGCGCAGCCGCTGCGCCCGGGCCTGCCGGGGCGCCATCCGGCGTGAATAGACCACGTTGAGCGCGAACAGCGCGGGAAAGACCGCTAGGCCGACCAGGGCGAGCGCCCAGTCGGTGGCGAACAGCGAGACGATCGCGCCGACAAGCATCACCAACGTGCCGACGGCGAACGGCAGTGGCGCGATCGGATACCAGGCCGCCTCCACATCGGAGTTGGCGTTGGACAGCAGGGTGCCTGTGGCGTTGCGGTGGTGCCACGACAGCGGCAGGTCAAGGTACCGGCGGGTGACCCGCCGGCGGTAGGCGGCCTGAAGCCGGTACTGCATGTAACCGGCGCCGAGCCGACGCCCGAAGATCCCCACCACCCGCAGCACGCTGATGCCGAAGAGCGCCACAGCGGCCAGCGCCAGCGTGCCGGCCGCCACCTCGCCGCGGGCGATGGCCGGCACCACCACGTCACCGACAACCGCGCCCACCACGAACGCGCTGGCGATGACCATCCCGCCGAACAGCACGCTGCCGAGCACGGCCACCGCGAAAATGCGTGGCTGTTCCCGGATGGCCTGCCGGAGGACTCCGAGCCCCCGGCCGAGTACGTCCCGACTTGTTCCGCTCGCCACGCTCTCCCCCGCCGTAAGCCACAATTATCTCCCTCATCCTTACCGGTAGCCACCGACACCGACGACCCGGACCGGATATGTCGACAGTCACGCACCGGACGGCGCACCAGGCGCTGAGCTGCTCGACGGGCGGTGCACGGCATCCGGGCCTACGATCGGGCCATGCCGCGATACGCCCGAGCCGAGCGCCAGTCGCTGGCCGATCTCCTGCTGGCCCTCGGGCCGGACGCGCCGACGATCAACGAGGGCTGGGCGACCCGTGACCTCGCCGCGCACCTGGTGCTGCGTGAGCGCCGACCGGACGCGGCCGGCGGACTCCTGCTGCCGCCGCTTCGCGCGTACGCCGAGCGGGTCCGCCTCCAGATCGCGGCCCGGCCCTACCCGGAACTGGTGGCGCAGGTGCGCCGACCGCCGGTGTGGAGCCCGGTCAGCAACCCGTTGACAGACGAGCTGGTGAACACGGTGGAGTTCTTCATCCACCACGAGGACGTCCGGCGGGCGGCGCCGGGATGGCAGCCGCGAGAGTTGTCCAACGGCCTGGAGGCAACGCTCTGGAAGCGGGCCGCCCCACTGGCCCGCATGAGGCTGCGCCGTTTCCCCGCCGACCTGTACGTCCAGGCGCCCGGCTACGGCGAGATCTCCACCGGCCGCGGTGGCGAGCCGCTGCGGTTGGTGGGCGCTCCGGGCGAGCTGACGCTGTTCCTCTCCGGCCGGCAGCGGGTGGCCCGGGTTCAGCTGGACGGGCCTGCGGCGTCGGCGCAGCAACTGCGCAACGCCAGCCTGGGCATGTGACCGTCTGTACTGAATCGGTCACGAAACTTCCACGGAATTGCGCACGCGGGAGCGATGCGGAACGATACCTCCTCCCGTACGCTTCAGCGCGCCGTTCCGCGCCGGGGCGGCATGAAGTGGGGGCGGAGCATGCGCAGTTTCGCGATTTCGGCGCTACGGGAACCTTCCTTTGTGGGAGGGCGCCATAAGGCCACAGATCGGGTGGCGGTCGAGAGCGTCAAGTGGGCGCGAACGTTCGGGCTGGTCGATTCCGGACATCGGGTTAACCGATTGCAACAGGCGGATGCCGCCGGCCTAGCCGGCCGGGCCTGCCCAGACGGACCAGTGGAGGGAGTCCGACTACTCACCGACCTGATCTCCTGGCTCTTCGTCATGGATGACGCCTGCGACGAGGACGGTCTCGGGACCGACCCTGGCCGCTTGGCGCCGGCCATCGGGGCACTCCTCGACGTGCTGGACCAGTGCGGCGATCCGGCCGCACGACCGCCGGCCGAGGCCGGCGCGCTGGGCGCGGCACTGCACGACCTGTGCCGCCGGACCCGGGCGCAGGGCCGCTCGGCGCTGCTGCTGCGGTTCGTCAGCCAGTTGCGGGAGTATCTGCTGGCGCTGCTCTGGGAGGCGACCAACCGGGAACGCCAACGGGTCCCGGGGGTCACCGAGTACGTCCAGCTGCGGCGTCACATCGGCGGCGTCCACCCCTGCCTCACCCTGACCGACCTGGCGTCGGGTCGACCGCCGGGGCCGACACGACGTGCCGATCCGGCGCTGACCGCCCTGGATCTGCTGGCCGTGGACCTGATCTGCTGGTGCAACGACCTGTTCTCCTACGGCAAGGAGAGCCGGGCAGACCCGGACGCGCACAATCTGGTGACCGTGATCGCCCAGGAGGGCGGCCTGGACGAGGCGGACGCGTTGCGGGCCGCCGCGGACCGCTTCAACCGAGGGCTGGCGGCGTACCTGGACGCGGAGGAGGCGCTGCTGGCCAGCGGTGACGACGCACTGCACGAGCCGCTCGCCTCCCGACGCAACTGGGTTCGTGCCACCTACGACTGGTCAGTCATGGCTGCCCGGTACGCCTGATCGTCGGTACCGGTTGGTGGGACGGGGACAGCCGGATGATCTCCAGGGCTAGCCGATGCCTGGTGAGAGGCAATACTCTTCGGTAACCGTTATGACGTGACGCCCGTCACGCCACCACCCCCGAAGGCGGCTACAGCGATGGCTCTCGATGTACCGTACCGCTCCATCCCGGACATGTTCCTCAAGCGCGTGGCAGCGACCCCCGACCGCCACGCCTTCGCGTCCCCACTGCCCGACGACTCGGGCCCGAACTGGCTGACCTGGGAGCAGGTCGGTCAGCGCGCCAAGGCGGTCGCCGCCGGCCTGCACGCGCTCGGCGTCGGCCAGGAGGATCCGGTCGCGATCCTCGCCAACACCCGGCTCGACTGGGTGATCGCCGACCTCGGCATCATGTGTGCCGGCGGGGCGACCACCACCGTCTATCCGACCACCGAGCCGGGAGACGCGACGTTCATCATCGCGGACTCCGGCTCGCGGGTGCTCTTCGCGGAGAACCCCGCCCAGGCGGCCAAGATCGCGGGTGCTGACCTGCCCGCACTGACCCACGTGGTGCTCTTCGACGGTGCCGCCGACCCCGCCGCTGCGGTGCCGCAGCTCACCCTCGCCGAGTTGGAGCAGCGCGGCGAAGCCGCGTTGGCCGCCGAGCCGGATCTGATCGACATGCTGGTGGCCGGCATCGGCCCGGACCACCTGGCCACCCTGATCTACACCTCCGGCACCACAGGCCAACCCAAGGGCGTCGAGCTGCTGCACGGCGGCTGGTGCTGGGAGGCCGTGGCGCAGGCCGAGGTCGGGCTGCTGCGCGACGACGATCTCCAGTACCTGTGGCTGCCACTGGCCCACTCGTTCGGCAAGACCCTGCTCTGCGGCGCCATCCACGTCGGGCTGCCCACCTACGTCGACGGGCGGGTGGACAAGCTGGTCGACCTCCTGGCGGTGATCCGCCCGACGCTGATGTGCGGCGCTCCCCGGGTGTTCGAGAAGGTCTACAACAAGGCGGTGACCACCGCGCAGGGCGCTGGCGGCGCGAAGGCGAAGATCTTCGCCTGGGGCGTCCGGGTCGGCAAGGAGAAGGTGGCCCTGGAACAGGCCGGCAAGCCGGTGCCCGGCGGGCTCAAGCTGCGCTACGGGCTGGCCGAGAAGCTGGTGTTCAGCAAGCTCCAGGCCCGCCTGGGCGGCCGGATGCGCGTGCTCGTCTCCGGTGCCGCTCCGCTCAGCCCGGAGATCGCCACCTTCTTCGCCGCCGCAAACCTGCCGATCTCCGAGGGCTACGGCCTGACCGAGACCAGCGCCGGCAACTTCGTCAACCCGCCGTCGGGGCTGCGGATCGGCACTGTCGGCCGGGCGATGGGCGACCTGGAGTGCCGGATCGACACCGACGGCGAGATCCTGGTGCGCGGTCGGCCGGTGATGCGGGGCTACCACAACCTGCCGGAGGAGACCGCCGCCGCGTTCACCGAGGACGGCTTCTTCCGTACCGGCGACATCGGCACCCTCGACGAGCAGGGCTACCTGCGGATCACCGACCGCAAGAAGGACCTGGTCAAGACCTCGGGCGGCAAGTACATCGCGCCGTCGCACATCGAGGGCATGTTCAAGGCGATCTGCCCGTACACCTCGCAGGCGGTCGTCGTCGGCCAGGCCCGCAACTTCTGCACGATGCTCGTCACGCTGGACCCGGACGCGATCCAGGGCTGGGTCGCCGGCGGCCCGCTGGAGGGCCGCAGCTACACCGAGATCGTGACCTCGCAGGAGGCACAGACGATGGTCGAGGAGTACGTCGCCCAGCTCAACGCGAAGCTCAACCGCTGGGAGACGATCAAGAAGGTGGCGATCCTGCCGCGTGACCTGACAATCGAGGACGGCGAGATCACCCCGTCGTTGAAGATCAAGCGTCGTGGAGTGGAGAGCAACTTCTCCGCCGAGATCGACAAGATGTACGCCGGCACCCTCGCCGAGCTGTGAGTCGACCGTCGGTGGCGCCGTACCCGCTCGGGTGCGGCGCCATCGGCGTCCCGGGCGGTACGGCGCCACCGGCGTCTCAGCCGGCACGGCATCACCGGCGTCTCGGCCGGCACGGGCGGTAGGCGGGCTCAGGCGATGACGGCCGGCTCCCGCCAGCGTTGCCGGCCAGCGCGGTCCAGGTCGTAGCGGACCGCGGCGATCCGCCCCACGGCCTCCACGAGGTCGGCGGCGGGCAGTGTGAACGGCAGCCGCAGGAACCGTTCCAACGTGCCGTCGAGACCGAACCGGGGGCCCGGCGCCAACCGGACTCCGACCTCCTCGGCGGCCCGGGCCAGCGCGCTGGAGACCGGGCCGTCCAGCTCGGCCCACAACGTCACGCCGCCGCGCGGAACGTTCACCCGCCAGTCCGGCAGCCGGTGCGCCAGCGCGCCGAGCAACGCGTCGCGCTGGGCGGCGAGCTGGACCCGACGGTCCGCGACGATTGCCGCCGCGTCGGCGAGCAGGTGTACGGCGACCAGTTGGTCGAGCACCGGGCTGGACATGTCCACGCCGACCCGGACGGCGGCCAGTCGCTGCACCTGCGGGGCGGAGGCGCGGACCCAGCCGATCCGTAGACCACCCCAGTACGGCTTGCTCATCCCGCCGATGCTGACCACCCGGGAATGCCTGTCGAACGCTGCCATCGGCGGGGGCAGCTCGGTGCCGTCCAACGGCAAATCCACGAAGGACTCGTCGACGATCAGGTCGGTGCCGACGGCGTGGGCGGCGGACACCACCTGTTCGCGTAGCGCGGACGGCATCAGATGCCCGGTCGGGTTCTGGAACTCCGGGATCAGGTAGGCCAGCTTGGGCCGGGTCTGCCGCAGGCTGCCCAGCAGCAGGTCGGCCTCCCAACCGCCGGCGTCGAGGGACAGCCCGTGGGTGGTGATCCGGGCTCGCCGGCCGGACAGGGCGGCGAGCGCGTTGGGGTAGGTCGGTGACTCGACGAGCACGCTCCCGCCGGGCGGCAGGGCGAGCCGCAGCACCAGGTCCAGGGCGTGCTGGGTGCCGCTGGTGACCATGATCTGGTCGGCCGAGGTGGGCAGGCCCCGGGCGGTGTAGCCGTCGGCCACCGCCTCGCGCAGCTCGATGATCCCGGTGGGGTGGTAGCCGGCGCCGCCCAGGTAGCGGGGCAGGTCCTCGGTGGCGGCGCGGGCCGCGCCGAGCAGCTGCGGCGGGGCGGCGAGCGCGGCGACACCGAGGTCGATCATCTCCCGGTCGTCCACCGGAGTCCACAGCCCGGTGCTCGCGACGCGGTGGTTGGCGGGCAGCATCGTCCAGCTGCCGGCGCCCCGACGGCTGGCAAGGTGCCCGGTCTCGCGTAACTCCCGGTACGCGGCGGTGACAGTGGTACGGCTGATCCGCAGCGCCTCGGCAAGCTCCCGTTCGGCAGGGAGGCGGACGCCCAGCGGCAGTCGGGCGTCGGCGAGCAGACCGCGTACGGCACCGGCCAGAGCGGCGTAGTCGGGGCTGCGGCGGCGGCCCGGCAGGGCGTGCCACTGACCGAGCAGTCGGGCCAATTGGATGCCTCGCACCTGACCTGACATGGCCACTCCTCGAATATTGGCCTCTTTCGCCGGGGGGATTGGCACCTAGGGTGGCATGCATGGCACTGATTGGCAATCTGCGGCATCAGCCGGTGCGGCGGCTCACCCAGCTCTACACAGGGCTCGTCCTGTACGGGGTCAGCATGGCCCTGATGATCCGCTCCGGCCTGGGCCTCAACCCCTGGGACGTGTTCCACCAGGGGCTGTCCGAGCTGACCGGGCTCTCCTTCGGCACTGTCACAATCATCGTCGGTGCCCTGGTGCTGCTGCTCTGGATCCCGCTGCGGCAGCGACCCGGCCTGGGCACGGTCAGCAACGTGGTGGTGATCGGCCTCGTCGTGGATGCCACATTGGCCCTGATGCCGGACGGTGGACCGCTGGCCTTGCGGATCGCGCTGCTGATCACCGGGATCGTCGGCAACGGCGCCGCGACCGCCCTCTACCTCGGTGCCCACCTGGGCCCTGGCCCCCGCGACGGGCTGATGACCGGAATGGTGGCCCGCCGGCCCGGTTGGTCGGTACGGCTGGTGCGCACCGTCATCGAGGTCACGGTGCTCGCGCTGGGGTGGCTGCTCGGCGGCACTGTCGGCGTGGGCACCGTCGCGTACGCGCTGGCCATCGGGCCGCTGGCGCAACTGTTCATCCCGCTGTTCGCGGTCCCCGCGCCGGTTCGGCCAGGTGTCACGCGGACCGCTACCGAAGGTGTCGAACCAGTCGCGCCGGCTGGCTGAGCCTCACCGACGGTCACGGGCCGGCACGCAACGGTGGTGTAATAGCGCACTATCGAGGGTAGGTGTTCCCTTCCGCGACGCTCGCCGTCATCATCTCTGCATGGGGGAGAACGGTTGGCGTTGGTCGGACGCCTGGATCTTCGTGTCGCTGGTGATCGCGAGCGGGGCCGGGCGGCACCGTCGGTCGGCGACCAGCCGCCGGCCCGAGGGCGTCCGGCTGGCCGACGTGCTGTCCACAGCCGATCACCTCAACCGGGCGATCCCCGAGCGGCACGAGGTGGAGGCCGCCGTCCAGCGGCTTGTGGGCTCCGGGCTGGTTACCGTCGCCGACGGCTGGTTCCGGATCACCGCCGAGGGCGAGCAGCTCTGGCGTTCCCGGCCGCGCGCCGGGGTGGCGACAATGGTGGACACCGTGCAGGGTGTGCTGAGCCGCCGGCGCGCGCCCGGTCACGCCGACTGGAGCCTGGACGAGGCCGATCACGCGGCGGCCGTGCAGGAGTACGCCGTCCGCTCGATCCCCACGCCCCGCCGGTCACCGGAGGGACACACCGGCGGCCACTGACCGGGCTCAGCGCACCGGGTGACCGCTGCGGCGCAGCGCGTCCTTGACCTCGCCCACTGTCAGCTCACCGAAGTGGAAGACACTGGCGGCGAGCACCGCGTCCGCACCGGCTCCGATCGCCGGCGCGAAGTGCGCCACCTCACCGGCGCCGCCACTGGCCACCACCGGTACGTCCACAACGGCCCGCACCGCGGCGATCAGTTCCAGGTCGAAGCCCGCCTTGGTGCCGTCGGCGTCCATCGAGTTGAGCAGGATCTCCCCCGCGCCCAGCTCGGCGCCCCGCCGCGCCCAGTCCACAGCGTCGACGCCGGTGCCGCGTCGACCGCCGTGCGTGGTGACCTCGAAGCCGCTGGGCGTGCCGCCGGCCGGAGCGCGGCGCACGTCAAGGGAGAGCACGAGCACCTGCCGGCCGAACCGGTCGGCGATCTCGGCGATCAGCTCCGGTCGGGCGATGGCGGCGGTGTTCACGCCGACCTTGTCGGCGCCCGCGCGCAGCAGCGTGTCGACGTCGGCGACCTGCCGGACCCCGCCACCCACAGTCAGCGGGATGAAGACCGACTCGGCGGTGCGGCGGACCACGTCGAGCATGGTGCCCCGGTCGCTGGAGGACGCCGTGACGTCGAGGAAGGTCAGCTCGTCCGCGCCGGCCCGGTCGTAGGCGGCAGCCAACTCCACAGGGTCACCAGCATCGCGCAGGTCGAGGAAGTTGACCCCCTTGACCACCCGTCCGGCGTCCACGTCCAGACACGGGATCACCCGTACCGCCACCGTCATGTCGCCAGCCTATCCTCCGCCCGCGCGACGGCGGCCGGCCCATTCGGGCCGACCGCCGTGAAGAGGTCCCTGTCACAGACGAACGAGCATCTTGCCGAGGTTCTCGCCCCGCAGCAGGCCGAGGAACGCGGCTGGGGCGTTGTCGATGCCGTCGATGATCGTCTCGTCGTAGGAGAGCTGGCCCTCACGCAGCCAGCCCGCTACGTCGCGGACGAACTCCTCGCGCAGGTGGCCGTAATCGTTCACCAGAAAGCCGCGCAGGGTGAGCCGCTTGCCGATGACCATCGCCAGGTTGCGCGGCGCGGCCGGCGGCTCGGTGTCGTTGTACTGCGCGATCATGCCGCAGATGGCGACCCGACCGTGCAGGTTCATCGCCGAGATCGCCGCCTCCAGGTGGTCGCCACCGACGTTGTCGAAATAGACGTCGATGCCGTCCGGGGCGGCCTCGCGCAGCGATTCGCGGACCGGCCCGTCGTGGTAGTCGAACGCGGCGTCGAAGCCCAGCGCCTTCAGCCGCTGCACCTTGGCGGCCGTACCGGCACTGCCGACCACCCGGCCGGCGCCCTTGAGCTTGGCGATCTGCCCGACCAGACTGCCCACCGAACCGGCCGCGGCGGAGACGAAGACCGTCTCGCCGGGCTTCATCGCCGCGACCTCCAGCAGACCGGCGTACGCGGTCAGGCCGGTCATGCCCAGCACCCCGAGGTACGCACTGACGGGTGCGAGGTTCGGGTCGACCTTGCGGGCGGATCTGGCGCCGAGCACTGCGTACTCCCGCCAGCCCAGGTTGTGCAGGACGGTGTCGCCGACGGCGACGTCGGGCGCCTCGCTGGCCACCACCTCGCCGATCGCACCGCCGTCGAGTGGCGCGTCGAGGGCGAACGGCGGCACGTACGACTTGACGTCGTTCATCCGTCCCCGCATGTACGGGTCGACGGACATGTACTGGTTGCGGACCACGATCTGGCCCGGGCCGGGCGTCGGCACGTCGGTCTCGACGAGCCGGAAGGTGTCCTCGGTGGGCCAGCCCGCAGGGCGGCTGGCCAGGTGGACCTCGCGGTTGGTGGTCATCAGGTGGGGGTCCTCTCGTCCGCGATCGGGGCCAGGAGATCTGCGGACGTCACGCGGCCAGGGTCTCGCGGACGGTAAGCGTGACGTCGATGTTGCCGCGGGTGGCGTTGGAGTAGGGGCAGACCTGGTGGGCCTGCTCGACGATCTGCTCGGCGGTCTCGCGGCCGACGGCGGGCAGGTCGACGAGGAGCTGCACGGTGAGCCCGAACCCGCCGCTGCCGTTGGGGCCGATGCCGACCTCGGCGTCGACGACCGAGCCGTTCACGTCGGCCTTGGCCCGGCGGGCCACCACCCGCAGGGCGCTGTGGAAGCAGGCCGCGTAGCCGGCGGCGAAGAGCTGCTCGGGGTTGGCGGCGCCACCGGCGCCACCCATCTCCTTCGGCACGGCCAGGTCGAGCGCCAGCGTGCCGTCGGAGGTCTCGACGTGGCCGTCGCGGCCGTCGCCCTTGGCGGTTGCCGACGCGGTGTAGAGAACCTGCATGAGAGTCACTGCTCCTTCTGTCGGTGGATGGTGTCGGTGACCCGGGTGAGGGTGTCGCGCAACGCCACGAGCTCACCGAGGCTCAGCCCGGTGGCCTGCGCGACCCGCAGCGGTACGTCGCAGAGCTGCTCCCGCAGCGCCCTGCCCTGCTCGGTGAGGCCCACCTCGACCCGTCGCTCGTCGCGCGCCGACCGCCGCCGTGCCACCAGGCCCGCCGTCTCCAACCGCTTGAGCAGCGGGGAGAGCGTGCCGGAGTCGAGCCGCAGCTCGGTGCCGAGCTCGGAGACTGTGGGTGCGTCGTCGGGGCGTTCCCAGAGCACCAGCAGCACCAGGTACTGCGGGTAGGTGAGCCCGAACTCGTCGAGGATCGGCCGGTAGACGTCGGTGAGGGCGCGCGACGCGGCGTAGAGCGCGAAGCACACCTGTCGGCGTAACAGCAGATCATCGGTCACCACCGCACCGTAGCCCACAATTAAGTTGTGCACAACCGATCTGCCTGCGGGCGGGCCACGACAATCACCCCTGGGCTGGCCCCGGCGGTCACCGCCGGGGCCCGACCTCAGCTGTCGCCGAGGTACGCCTCCAGCTCCACCTCGACCAGGTGCTCCGGATCCAGCAGAGCGGCCACCACCACAAGCGTGGCGGCCGGCCGGACCGCTCCGAACACCGCATTGTGCGCCCGGCCCACCTCGTCGGCGTGCAGCCGATCGATCACGTACATCCGGGTACGGACCACGTCACCCGGCTCCGCACCCACCTCGGCGAGCGCCGCCAGCCCGATCCGCAGCGCCTGCGCGGTCTGCGCGGCGGCGTCACCAACGTGGACCACCCGACCGTCCACGGTCGCCGTGCAGCCCGCCGTCCAGGCGAACTGCCCGGCCCGGACCACCCGCGAGTAGCCGTACCGCTGCTCCCACGGGCCGCCCGAGCCCAGCCTGGTGGTCGTCACGCCTCGGCCAGCGTCCGCAGCGCCTCAGCCACCGTGAACGCGCCCGCGTAGAGCGCCTTACCGGCGATCACACCCTCCACACCGATCGACTCCAGGCCGGCCAGCGCCCGCAGGTCATCCAACGTGGACACCCCACCCGAGGCGATCACCGGCCGGTCGGTACGCGCGCACACCTCGCGCAGCAGATCCAGGTTCGGCCCGCGCATCGTGCCGTCCTTGGTGATGTCGGTGACCACGTAGCGGGTCGCGCCCGCCTTGTCCAACCGCTCCAGCACCTCGTACAGGTCACCGCCGTCACGGGTCCAGCCCCGCGCCGACAGGGTGTGACCGCGCACGTCCAACCCGATGGCGACCCGATCGCCGTACTCCGCGACCACCCGGTCACACCACACCGGATCCTCCAGGGCGGCCGTGCCGATGTTCACCCGCGCCGCCCCCGTGCCCAGCGCCGCGCGCAACGACTCGTCGTCACGGATACCACCGGACAACTCCACCTTCACGTCCAACTGACGCACCACCTCGGCCAGCAGGTGGGCGTTCGTACCCCGGCCGAACGCCGCGTCCAGGTCGACGAGGTGGATCCACTCGGCGCCGTCGCGCTGCCACGCCAACGCCGCGTCCAACGGCTCGCCGTAGATGCTCTCGCTGTCGGCGGCGCCCTGCACGAGCCGGACAGCCCGGCCGTCGGCGACATCCACGGCAGGTAACAGGGTGAGGCTCACGTCTTCTCCTCGATCAGGTACGGCGGTCCAAGGCGATCACCACGATCGCCGGCAGTACGAGCAGCAACAACACGATCAGCGCGATACGCAACGCCAGATCGTCGACGAACGTCCAGATCATGACCACGGCCGCCCCGGTGAGCAGCACGATCGCCGCCCGCTCACCCCGCGAGTGCCGGGCCAGCCGACCCGAGCGACCCCACCGCACCTTCGGCGTCAACCGGCGGACCACCGCGCGGCGACGCTGCCGGCGGGCCACCCGGCGCTGCCGGACCGCCCGCTCCCGGGCCAGCACAGCCTCCCGCTCCGCCCGCCGACGGGCCCGCTCCCGGCTCACCGCGCCACCCCCGCGCCCGTGCCACGGCCGCGCAGGCCCGGCCGCGCCCGGCGGCGCCGACGCTCAGTCACCGCTGGGCAGCGTGGCGAGCCAGTTGCGCAGCAGCGCGGCACCGGTGTCGGCGGACTTCTCCGGATGGAACTGGGCAGCCGCGAGCGGCCCGCGCTCCACGGCGGCCACGAAATCGGTGTCATGGTGAGCCGTGGTCACGGCGGCACCGGCAGCCGCCAGCGCAGCCGGATCACCCATCGCGTACGAGTGGACGAAGTAGAACCGGCTCTCGGCCGGCAGGCCGGCGAACAGCACCGAACCCCGCGCCGCCCGAACCGTGTTCCAGCCCATGTGTGGCAACCGGGCGGCAGCCAGGCGGGTCACCCCACCGGGCAGCAGACCCAGCCCCTTGGTCACCACCCCGTGCTCCTCGCCGTACTCGAAGAGCACCTGCATGCCCACACAGATGCCGAGCACCGGCCGGCCCGCCGCGACCCGCTCGGCGATCACCGGACCCGCGCCCAGCGCGTCGATCCCCGCCATGCACGCCGCGAACGCGCCCACGCCCGGCACCACCAGACCATCGGCGGCAGCCGCCGCCGCGAGGTCGTCGGTCACCCGCACGGTCGCGCCGGCCGCGGCCAACGCCCGCTCCGCCGAACGCAGATTGCCCGAGCCGTAGTCGAGCACCACCACGTCGGCGGTCACGTGTCCGACCCCGGGATCAGCCGCAGCACACCGGCGGCCGTGGCGAGCACCGCTAGCGCCCCGGTGATCAGCACGGCGACCTTCGGCGCACCCTGCCGGTACAGCGACCACGTGCCACCCACCAGCACCCCCGCCAGGATCAGCAGCAACGTCGGCAAAGCGCCACCCATCAGAGCCACCCTTCATTCGCGACTGCGGGGCTCCGCTGCGCTGCACTCCTCGCGCTCATCAGAGCCACCTCCCATTCGCGACTGCGGGGCTCCGCTGCGCTGCACTCCTCGCGCTCATCAGAGCGCGCCCTTCGTGCTCGGAATCGCGCCCGCCGCCCGCGGATCGATCGCCGTGGCCTCGCGCAGCGCCCGCGACACCGCCTTGAACTGCGCCTCCACCACGTGGTGCGCATCCGGGTGCCCACCGGGTCGGGCCGCCCGCAACACGTCGACGTGCAGAGTGACCCGGGCCGCCTGGCCGAACGACTCCCAGATGTGCCGGGTCATGCTCGTCGCGTACACGGGCCCGATGTACGGCACGAGCAGCGGCTCGTCGTGCACCACGTACGGTCGGCCGGACAGGTCCACCGCGGCCCGTACCAGCACCTCGTCCATCGGCACCGTGGCCGAACCGTACCGCCGGATGCCCGCCTTGTCGCCGAGCGCCTGGTCGAACGCGGCGCCCAGGGCGAGCGCGGTGTCCTCGATCGTGTGGTGCGCGTCGATCTCCAGGTCACCCACGGTGCGCACGGTCAGGTCGAAGCCGCCGTGCCGGGCGATCTGGTTCAGCATGTGGTCGTAGAAACCCACGCCGGTGCTGATCTCGGCCGCGCCGGTGCCGTCGAGGTCAATCTCGACGAGGACCTTGGTCTCCTTGGTGATCCGCTCCACCCGGGCGGTCCTGCTCATGTCTTGCCTTTCGGTCGCGACTGCGGGGCGCGCAAGCTCACAGTCTCCATCGCGGTAAGGAAAGCGTCGGTCTCGGCGGGGGTGCCCGCTGTCACCCGAAGCCAGCCCGGCAGGCCGACGTCGCGGACCAGCACCCCCTGATCCAGCAGGGCGCGCCAGGCTGTGGCCTGGTCGCCACCGGTCTCGAACAGCACGAAGTTGGCGTCACTGTCGGCCACCCGCAGCCCTCGCCCGCGCAACGTCGCCACGATCCGGTCCCGCTGGCCCATGATCGCGCTCACCGTACCGAGCAGGGCGTCGCGGTGCGCCAGCGCCGCGCGGGCGGCGGCCTGGGTCAACGCGGACAGATGGTATGGCAACCGGACCAACTGCACCGCCTGGACCACCGCCGCGTCGGCCGCCAGGTAACCCAGTCGGCCGCCGGCGAACCCGAACGCCTTGCTCATCGTCCGGGTCACCACGAGCCGCGGGTGCCCCGGCAGCACCGCGAGGGCGCTGACAGTGCCGGGTCTGGCGAACTCGGCGTACGCCTCGTCGACCACCACGATGCCCGGCGCCGCGTCGAGGACCGCGGCGACCACCGCCGGGTCCAGCGCGGTGCCTGTGGGGTTGTTCGGCGAGCAGAGGAACACCACGTCGGGCTGGTGCTCGCGGACCTGGGCGACAGCCTCGTCGGCGGTCAGCCCGAAGTCGACGCCGCGCTGGGCCGGCACCCACCGGGTGCCGGTGCCCATCGCCAGCAGCGGGTGCATCGAGTACGCCGGCACGAAGCCGAGCGCGCTGCGACCCGGGCCACCGAAGGCCTGGAGCAACTGCTGCTGGATCTCGTTGGACCCGTTCGCCGCCCACACCTGCTCGACGGTGAGATCGTGCCCGAGATAGTCGGCCAGGTCGGCGCGCAGCGCCACCGCGTCCCGGTCCGGATAGCGGTTCAACTCGCGCAACTCGGCGGCGAGCGCCTTACCGATGGCGTCGACCACCGGCTCCGGCACCGGGTAGGAGTTCTCGTTGGTGTTGAGCCGCACCGGCACGTCCAGCTGCGGCGCCCCGTACGGCGTCAGCCCGCGCAGGTCGTCGCGGATAGGCAGATCCTCCAGGCTCGTCACGCCGACCCTCCCGGGAAGCGGGCCTGGACGGCCTGGCCGTGCGCGGGCAGGTCCTCCACGTTCGCGAGGGTGACCACGTGCGGGGCCACCTCGCGCAGGGCCGCCTCGGTGTACTCGATCAGGTGCACACCCCGCAGGAACGACTGCACCGACAGACCGGAGGAGTGCCGGGCGCAGCCACCGGTGGGCAGCACGTGGTTGGAGCCGGCGCAGTAGTCGCCGAGCGACACCGGCGACCAGGCGCCCACGAAGATCGCCCCGGCGTTGCGTACCCGCAGCGCCCACTCCCGGGCGTCGGCCGTCTGGATCTCCAGGTGCTCGGCCGCGTACGCGTCGACCACCCGCAGCCCCGCCTCAAGATCGTCGACCAGGACCACGCCACTCTGCTCGCCGGTCAGCGCCGTGGTCACCCGCTCGGTGTGCTTGGTGGCCGGCACCTGCCGGGCCAACTCCCGCTCGACCGCGTCGACAAGCTCCAGCGACGGGGTCACCAGCACGCTGGCGGCCAGCGGATCGTGCTCGGCCTGGCTGATCAGGTCGGCGGCGACGTGCGCCGCGTCGGCGGTGTCGTCGGCCAGGATGGCGATCTCGGTCGGCCCGGCCTCGGCGTCGATGCCGACAACGCCGCGCAGCAACCGCTTGGCGGCGGTCACCCAGATGTTGCCCGGGCCGGTGACCAGGTCGACAGGCTCGCACCGCAGTTCGCCGGCCGGGTCGACAGCCGAACCGTAGGCAAGCATCGCCACCGCCTGGGCGCCGCCGACCGCGTAGACCTCGTCGACGCCGAGCAGCGCGCACGCGGCGAGCACCCGGGGGTCTGGCAGACCGCCGTTGTCCTTCTGCGGCGGGCTGACCACCACGAGCGAGCGCACACCGGCCGCCTGGGCCGGCACCACGTTCATCACGACTGTCGACGGGTACATGGCCAGCCCGCCGGGGACGTAGAGGCCTACCCGGTCGACAGGCAACCATCGCTCGGTAACGGTGCCGCCCGGCACCACCTGCGTGACGTGGTCGGTGCGCCGCTGGTCGTCGTGCACCCGACGGGCCCGGCTGATCGACTCCAGCAGGGCGGCGCGCACGGCCGGGTCGAGCACCCCCTCGGCCTCGGCGATCACCTCGACCGGGACGCGCAGCACCTCCGGCGAGACGCCGTCGAACCGCTCGCTTGCCTCCCGGATCGCCGGGTAACCATGCTCCCGGACCGCCTCCACGAGCGGCTTGATCCGCTCGACGGCCACGGAGACGTCGAGCTGGGCACGGGGCAGCAGGCGGCGCGGGTCACCGAGGCCACCGCGCAGGTCGATCCGATTCAGCACCCTTGCGAGTCTAGGCGGCGGGCTCGCCGCCCACCCGAGCCGTCCGCTCGGCGGGACGGTGAGCCGGGCCACGCCGTCGCCCGCCGGATTGGTTAGGCTCGACCACGTGACCGCACGGCTGCCGGTGTTTCCGCTCGCAACGGTGCTCTTTCCCGGGTTGGTGCTGCCACTGCACATCTTCGAGGAGCGCTACCGCGCCCTGGTTCGGCATCTGGTCGGCCTGCCCGAGGGCGCGCCGCGTGAGTTCGGGGTGGTCGCCATCCAGGCCGGCTGGGAGGTCGCGCCCACCGGGCCGGGCGGCCGTCCGACCCCCGGGGTGGGCGATGTCACCCTGCACGAGGTGGGTTGCACCGCCGAGCTGCGCCAGGTGACCGAGCTTGACGACGGCGGCTTCGACATCGTCACGGTCGGCCGACGCCGGTTCCGGATCGCCGATGTCGACGACGCCGCCGCGCCCTACCTGACCGCCGACGTCGAGTGGCTGCCCGAGCCGGCCGGGCCGGACGAGGTGGCCGACCTGCTGGCGGCACGGGTGATCGCCGTGTTCCGGCAATATCTGGGGCTGATCCGCGCCGACCCGGAGGAGATCTCCGAGCAGCTGCCGGAGGACCCGACAGTGCTGTCCCACCTGGTGGCGGCCACCGCAGCGCTGACAGTGGATGACAGGCAACGGCTGCTGGCGATCGACGACACCGCCGCCCGGCTCCGCGCCGAGCTGCGGCTGCTCAACCGCGAGGCGGCTCTGCTGCGCCAGGTGCGGGCGGTTCCGGTGCCGCTGTCGGAACTGGCGTCCCCGCCGACGCCCAACTGAGCGCCGCCGGGTCGGGCTCGGGCCGCAGCGACGGCCAACGCGACCAGCCGGCCAGCAGCGTGTACGTGATGGCGGCGCCGAACGCCGGCAGCAGCAGGCTGCCGTGCGGCACCGGAAACACGCCGAACAGCCAGTCGACGCCACCGGCACGCAGGTCGGCGGGTTTGGTGAACGCCTGACCGGCGGGGGCGGTGTCCAGCAGCCGGTCGTAGGTGCTCAGGCCGATGCGGCGCCCCACCTGCCAGGCCACCGGCGCGGCGGCCAGCGCGCCGAGCACCGCGGCGAGCAGCCCGACGGGGCCACGCCAGCGTCGCAGCAGAAACCACAGGGCGAGCGCCGCCAGCACCCCGAAGCCGAGCCCGACGAGGCTGAACCAGCCGTCCGCGGCGATCGGCTGCTCCGGCTGCGGCTCGGCGTAGATGGCCCCCTCGGCGGTCTTGAGCACCGGGGTGTCCGGCGCGAGCGCCGCCCAGAGCAGCCCGAGAGGCGCACCCAGCACGGCCAGCGCGAGCGCGGTGCCGAGCACCGTCGCCCAGATCCGGCCCGGTCGGCGAGGCGGCCCCACCGGGAGCGGGCCGACGAGCCAGTCATGGGGCGGCGGCGTACCGCCCGGACTCTGCGCCGGCGCGAACGGATCCGCGGACGCCGGAGGTACGGACGGCTCGCCGCCGGGCGGCGTGGGCCGCTCGGAATCGGGACTGTCGGGGTTCACCCGATGATCCTCTCAGCTCGCCGCCCGGACCGTGCACTGTCGTCGGCGGTCCCGCCCGATGACGTGACCGCGCCGCCGGCGGTCACCTCGCGAACGGCTCCGCCATGACAGCGGCGGCACGCAGCCACGCCTGCCGGGTCTCCGGCTGGAGCTGGTGGTATTCGATCGACGACCCGGTCTCCAGCGCCGGGTCGTACGGCACCACTGCCACCGCCCGGGTACGGGTGGCGAAGTGCCGCTCCAGGTCGTCCTGCAACGGCGACCGGCCCGGCGTCGGGCAGGAGATGAGCGTGACGGCGTTGTCGGCCAGCTCGCCCATGCCGACCTCGTGCAGCAGGTCGAGCATCCAGTCGGCGCTGAACGCCGCGTCCTCGCGGGGCACGGTGGTCACCACCAGTTGGTCGGCGGCCTGCATGACGGTGCGCCAGTTGGGGCTCTCCACGTTGTTGCCGGTGTCGACGCAGACCACGTCGTGGGTACGCCGCAGCAGCTCCAGCACCCGCTTGACGGTGAACTGGTCCAGCCGCTGGGCGAAGCGGGGGCTCTCCTCGCCGGCCAGCACGTCGTACGAGCCGTCGGAGGCGTGCCGCAGGTAGTCGTCGAGCCGCTCCAGCAGGGTGGAGCCCTCCAGGATCTCGATCTGGGCGAGGTCGCTGATCAGGTGCCGGATGGTGCGGGCGTGGCGGGCGCTGCCGGCGCGCAGCCCGAGGGTGCCGCGCAGCTCGTTGTCGTCCCAGGCCAGCACGCCGCGCCCGCGTACGCTGCCGACGGTGGCGGCGGCGAGCACTGTGGCAGTGGTCTTGTGCACGCCGCCCTTGGGATTGGCGAACGCGAACACCCGGGGTGTGCCCAGGTCGCGGCGGAGCACACCGGTGGCGCGTTCGACCTCCTGGTCGACGCCCTGCGGACGCCACTCGATACGGGCCGGGTAGCCGCGCTCCGCGAGCGCCGAGCTGACCGGCGGCGCGGGTGGTGGGGTGATCGGCGGGGCCGGCGGCGGGGTGATCGGCGGCGCGGCGGGGGCCGGCGCGGCCGGCGCTGGCGCGTAGCCGGTCCCCTGCTGGTAGCCGGTCTCCAGCATCGCGTACCGGGACTCGATCGTCGGCCCGCCCTGCCGGTAGCCGTTGTCAAGCAGCGCGTAGCGCGACTCGACAGGCTCGGCTGCCCGGCGCGACTCGGGCTCGGCCCGCCGCGGCTCGACCGGCTCGGTTCGCCGCGGCTCGACCGGCTCGACGCGGCGCTGCTCGACCGGCGCGGCGCGGTAACCGGGCTCGGCACGGTACCCGGGCTCGGCACGGTAGTCCGGCTCGGCCCGATAACCAGGCTCGGCCCGATAACCGGGTTCGGCGCCGTATCCCGGCTCAGCGCGGTACCCCGGCTCGGGGCGGTAGGCGGGCTCCGACCGATAGGCCGGCTCGGACCGGTACGCCGGCTCGGAGCGGTGATCCGGCTCCGGCCGGTATCCCGGCTCGGACCGGTACGCCGGCTCGGCACGGTAGTCCGGCTCAGACCGGTACCCCGGCTCGGAGCGGCGGGCGGGGTCGACCCGGTAGGTCCCCTCGGCCCGGTAGCCCGGGTCCTGGCCGTACGTCAGCTCGGCCGGATGCCCGATGGCGGGCGCTCGCCCGGCGTAGCCGTTGGGGGCCGCACGTCGCGGCAGGGGGTCCGGTGGCTGTTCGTCGGGACGGTCGGGCTCGGGCTGCTCAGCGGCGCGGCCGCCCAGCCGGGCGCGGTCCAGCAATGCCCGCCACCTCGGCGCTGGTTCGGCCGGCCGGCCCCAGCCGGTCTCACTGCCCTCCACGGCCCGCCCTCCCAGCGCCATCGATCTCCGTCTGACAGGCTACGAACGAAACCCTATTCGGACCACACCGGAGCACGCACACCACCCGGCGCGGATCACGACGGGGACGACTCCAGCGGCCCGGCTCCGGTGACGTCCGGGGAGGTGGCGGTGCTCGTGGGGGTCGGTTCGGTGAGCGGGGCCGGCGGCTGCTCGGGTGACGGAATCGTTACGACCGGTGCGGGTTCCGACGATTCGCCCATCGGCACCGGCGTGCTCGATGCCGACTCGCCCTTCCCGGCCGGGGTCTGCTCGGGCTCCGGACCGGTGTCGGCCGGCGGGCGGACCACGTCGCGCTGCTCCGGCAGCGGCGCGGTGAAGACAGTGCGGTCCAGCCGGGACACCTCGGGGGCCGGGTCGACGGCCCGCACGTCCGGCTGGGTCGCCACCCGTCGCAGCGCCTGTGGCGCCGCCCGCACCACCGCCGCGTACACACAGGCGCAGCCGGTGCGGTACGCCGACGCCTCGGCACTGGCCACCTGCGCGCTGGTGGCGTACCACTCGCGCAGTTCGCGCTCGGCGGTGTTTCCACCCAGCGCGGCGGCCTTGGCCCGGTAGTCGGCAGCCTCGGCGTCCTTGCGGGTCGCCACCTCCGCCATCCCGACGACCACGTCGTCGGGCACCCGCAGCGCGGGGATCTTCACGATCTCGGTCTGCCGGCCGGGCAGCGGCACCCGCCCGAAGACCGCCGAGACCCCCACGTCGGCGAGCACCGCCGCCAGTCGCTGCGGCGGCAGGTACTCGTCGAGGGTGACCAGGGCGTACGTCCCGTCGCCGGTGGTCGGTGCGGCCGACGGCAGGGCGGCCAGGTCGGCCGCCGCGGATTTCAGGTAGCCGGGAACGGAGTCGCCCTCGGACACCCCGACCCGGGTCACCTCGCCGACGGTGCGGTCGCCGACCGGCCGGTCGTCGGCTGCCCAGACGGCGGTGCCCAGCACCGCCCCCACGGACAGCAGCGCGACCCAGGTGAGCATGCCGGGCCGCGCCGACCGGTCGGCAAGCCGGGTCGTCGTCCGGGTCAGCAGCGACAGCAGCCGTTGGTCCAACTGCCGCAGCAGGTCGCCGGCGCGCACGGGCGGGATCCCCTCGTCGGGTAGGTGTCGGGCGGTCGCCGCTCAGTCACGCAGGATCTCAAGCGCACGTTCCAGGTCGTCAGGGTAGTCGCTGACGAACCGGACCTCGTCCCCCGTTCGGGGGTGCAGGAAGCTCAATTCGCGGGCGTGCAGCCACTGTCGGGCCAGTCCGAGACGGGCCGAGAGGGTGGGATCCGCGCCGTAGGTGAGATCGCCCACGCAGGGGTGCCGCAGGGTGGAGAAGTGCACCCGGATCTGGTGGGTGCGGCCGGTCTCCAACCGGACGTCGACGAGGCTGGCGGCCGGGAACGCCTCCAACGTGTCGTAGTGGGTGATGCTCGGCTTGCCGCCGGACACCACGGCCCACCGGTAGTCGTGGGTGGGGTGTCTGTCGATCGGGGCGTCGACGGTGCCCCGCAGCGGGTCCAGGTGGCCCTGCACCACAGCGTGGTAGCCCTTGTCCACCTCGCGGTACTTGAACGCCCGCTTCAACGCCGTGTACGCCTGTTCGCTCTTGGCCACCACCATGATGCCCGTGGTGCCCACGTCGAGCCTGTGCACCACACCCTGCCGCTCGGCGGCGCCGCTTGTGGAGATGCGGTGCCCGATCGCCGCGAGAGCGCCGATCACCGTCGGGCCGGTCCAGCCCGGGCTGGGGTGCGCGGCCACTCCGACCGGCTTGTCCACCACGACGATGTCGTCGTCGGCGTACACCACGCGCAGGCCGGGCACCGCCTGCGGCACCACGGTCGGCGGGGCGACCGGCGCGGGCAGCGTGACCTCCAGCCAGGAGCCGGCCTTGACCTTGTGGGAGTTGGGTCGGGTGGCGCCGTCGACCAGGGCGTCGCCCGCGTCGATCAGGGCCGCCGCGGCGGTGCGGGACAGGCCGAACAGCCGGGACACCGCCTGGTCGAGGCGCATCCCGTCGAGGCCGTCGGGCACGGGCAGGGAACGGTGGTCGCCGCCAGCGGCGAACGCGGAGGTCATGCCCGCTCCCTCTGGTCGGCGTTCTCGGTGGCGTCGGCTTCGACGGGAGCACCGTCGCGGCCGAGCCGCCGTCCGTCGCGCTGACGGCCGGTCAACTCCAGCAGCACGGCAAGCACCACGCCGCAGAACAGCGAGCTGTCCGCCACGTTGAACACCGGGAAATACTCGCCGTACGGGCCGAAGACGCTCACCATGTCGACCACGTGCCCGTGGAACGGGGCGGGCGCGCGGAAGATCCGGTCCACGAGGTTGCCCAGCGCGCCGCCGAGCACCAGGCCCAGGGAGATCGCCCACGGCAGGGAACGCAGCCGCAGCGCCATGAAGACGATCCAACCGACCACACCGATGGTGATCAGCGGGAACACCCAGGTGTAGTCCGAGCCGATGCTCCACGCGGCGCCACTGTTGCGGGTCAGGCTCAGGTAGACGAGCCCACCGAGGATGCGCACCGGCTCCCGGTCGGTCAGCGCTGCCAGCGCGAGGTGCTTGGTGACCAGGTCGGTCACCAGGGACACCAGGGCGATCCCGGCCAGGATCGCGACGGCCCGGCGTCGGGCTCTGCCGCCACCCGGGTCGGTGTGGCCGGATTCGGCGGGCGGTGCTGCGGTCATGCGCTCCCCATCGACAGTCTCGGCGGTGATCGCTCACCGTCTCATCGCAGATGGGGAACGAGCGTCAGCGCCGCTCCTCCAACTGCTTGCACGTCACGCAGAGGGTCGCCGACGGGAAGGCGGCGAGGCGCTCGACCGGGATCGGGTTGCCGCACCGCTCGCACCAGCCGTAACCACCTTCGTCGAGGCGCTCCAGAGCGCGCTCGACCTGCGTGATCCGTTCCAGGATGCTGTTGGCGAGAGAGATCTCCTGCTCCCGCTCGAACGTCTTGGTGCCCGTGTCGGCCTGGTCGTCCCCGGCCGAGTCGGTCAGCCGATCGCGCTGCAGCTCGGTGATCTCGCTCAGCGTCTGATCGTACTCGGCGCGAAGCTCGTCCCGCCGGGCCGCCAACGCCGCACGGATCTTCTCGGTCTCCGCCGCGCTGCGGGTGACCTTGGCCACCGGCTTGCGGCCGGCGGTCTTGGTGTCGGCTGGCTTCGCCATGGGTCGCTCCCTCGGCCGCGGCGCCGCGTGGACCGCGGCACCTGGTCAGGGGCACCGACAAAGGCGTCCCCTGGGTACGAAAAGGGGCGCACGGCCACGTCGGCCGCGCACTCCGGAGGTTCGCAAGAATACGGAACGTACAGGCGTCCGACAACGTGCCGCACCGTCGCACCGCTCAAGTGCCCCGAGCCCTACTGAACTGGGGCAAAGGGAACGCTAGCAGATCAACGGGCGGCCTCATCTCCGTACTCGCCAAACCACCGGGCCAACCGCCCCCGCCGACTGACCGCCCGCAACCGCTGTTCGGCGGCGTCACGCACCCCACCGGTGGCGACGATCAGCAGGCTGTCGCCGGTCTTGAGCCGGGTGTCCGGGCCGGGCACGAAACCCGCCCCGTCGCGCAGCACGAGGGTCACCGACGCACCCACCGGCAGCCGCAGCTCGTCGACGTGCACGCCGGCAAGCCGCGAGCCCGGCGGCACCTCGAGTTGCAGCAGATCCGCCCTCATCCGCTCCAGCGGCGCGGTCTCCACGTGGATCTCGGTGGCCTCACCCGGCGCGGTGGTGCCCAATCCGCGGGCCACCGGCCCCAGCGTGCCGGCCTGCACCAGGGTGAAGATCACCACCAGCACGAATACCGCGTCGAAGAGCCGGTCCGCGCCGGGCACCCGCTCGGAGAGCGGGATGGTGGCAAGCACGATCGGCACCGCGCCCCGCAACCCGGCCCAGGACAGGAACACCTGCTCACGCGGGCCGACCCGGAACGGCAGCGCCGACACGGCCACCGACAGCGGCCGGGCCAGTAGCACCAGCGCCAGTCCGGCGACCACCGCCGGCAGCACCGCCGCGTCCAACCGGCCCGGTGAGACCAGCAGCCCGAGCAGCACGAACAGCCCGATCTGGGCCAGCCACGCCAACCCGTCGGCGAAACCGAGGATCGCCTGCCGGTGCGGGAGCCGGGCGTTGCCCAGCAGCACCCCGGCCACGTAGACGGCGAGGAACCCCGAGGCGTGCAGCACCGCCCCGGCGGCGTACGCCAGCACCGTGATGCCCACAGCGGCGATCGGATACAGCCCTGCCGACGGCAGCGCCGCCCGGCGCAGCGCCCAGGTGCCGGCGAGACCCGCACCCACACCCACCGCTGCGCCGACACCCAGCTCGTAGCAGACCAGCCCCACCTCGTACCACCACGGATGTGCCCAGCCCTCGTGCGACAGCAGCACCACGAGCAGCACCACGGGGGCGTCGTTCATGCCGGACTCGGCCTCCAACGTGGCCACCAGCCGGGGCGGCAGCCGCAGCCGACGCAGGGTGGCGAAGACGGCCGCCGCGTCGGTGGAGGAGAGCACCGCGCCGTAGAGCATCGCCAGCCGCCACTCCAACCCCAACATCAGGTGTAGGGCGAGGCCGACCACCACGATGCTGACGACCACGCCGACGGTGGAGAGCGCGGAGGCGAGACCGAGCACCGGACGCAGCGTGCTCCAGCGTGCGGTCAGGCCGCCCTCGGCGATGATGACGATGAGCGCGCAGAAGCCGAGGGCCCGGGTCAGCTCGACGTCGTCGAAGCGGATGCCCAGCCCGCCCTCGCCGATCGCCACGCCCAGCGCCAGGTAGACGAGCAGACTGGGCACCCCGAGACGGCTGGAGAGCCGGACCGCGCCCACCGCCACCAGCAGCACCGCCGACCCGAGCAGCAGCGCGATATCCAACCCGGGCGTCACGTTTGCCTCGCCCGGGTGTCGCTCACCCCGCGGATCCGTCCCGCAGTCGGCGCAGCGCCTCACTCAGCTCCGGTGCGGGCCGGTCGATGAGGAAGAGCTTGTCCCGGCTGGCCGCGCCGGTACGCAGCGACACAGTGGACTGACGGACACCCAGGGCGGCGGCGAGGGCTCGGCGGGCCGCCTCGGTGGCGCGCCCGTCAACGGCCGGCGCGTGTACAGCGATCACCAGGGCGGGCCCGTGCGGGCCGTCGAAGCGGCCACCGACACGGTCCCGGGAAGCACCTGGCTTGACCCGCACCGCGACTGTGAGCGCGTCCTGCGGGGGCACGGGCACCGCTTAGATCGGCCGGACGTCGGCGAGCAGGGCGGTGGCCGGCGCGCAGGTCGCGCACGGCGTGAAGCCGAGCTCGACGGCCTCGGCGACCGGGAGGGTTTCGGGCAACCGACCGGCGAGGTGCGGACAGCTGGCGAGGTGGTAGCGGGGGCGGCCGTCGACCACGTCGACAGGGCTGGGCAGCCGGGCCACCTGGGCCGCTTCGGCGGCGGTGATCGCCTGCTCGGCAGGCTCGTCGGCAAGCGGATCCGCAGCCGGTACGCCGGGCACCTCGTCGGCGCGCGCCGTGAACGGCGAGGCCGGGCTGACCAGCGGGGAAGGCGCCGGGCTGGCCGGCGAGGAGCGGGACGCCGTGCCGGCGGCCGGAGCCGGCTCAGCCACGAACGGCGCGTCGGGGTCGAACGGCGGCTCGGGTGGTTGCCGCCACCCGGTGCCGCCGTTACCGACCGTCGAAGGAACGTGCTGGACCGGAACGTCCTGCCCGGCCAGCGGTGGACCGTACGCGACACCCGGCCCGGACTGGCCGGCCGTGCGAGGTGCCGCAGAGGTCCGTGGGCCGGCACGGCCGAGGTCCGCCGTCGCGCGGTTGGCGGCAGCCTGGCGAGCGCCCACCACCAACGCCACGGCGGCCAGCAGGCTGGCCCCGATGGAGATGGTCAACAGGATGCTGGAGCCGCCGGTCAGACCGACCACCAGCAGCACCACAGCGACGAGGATGAGCAGGAGACTCGCAACTATCACGGCTCACCCCCGCCGCGTCGTACCGTGCAGGCAGGGCCGGCGATCGTGACCATCCGTGGACAGCGATCGCCGGCCGGTGCTCAGCGTCCGGATTCGAGAGCGCCGGAGCGCCCGCCGCCGTACGAACCGGCGAGACCTGCCGCGGCCAGCCCGTTGCCGCCGGTGACCCGGCCAGCTTCGGTGCGGGTCATCTCGGCTTCGAGGCCCTGGCCACGACCGTCGAGGTCCCGCAGCTGGCTCTCCAGGTACGCCTTGAGCCGGGTGCGGTACTCGCGCTCGAACTGCTTGAGCTCCTCGATGTGCTTCTGCAGGGCCGTGCGCTTGGCGTCCAGGCCGCCCATGGCCTCCTGGTGCCGCTGGCGGGCGTCCCGCTCCAGGGCGTCGGCCTTCGCACGAGCCTCGCGGGTCACCTCCTCGGCCTTGCTGCGCGCCTCGGACAGCAGCTGGTCGGCCTCGCGGCGCGCGTCGGACACGTGGTCGTCGGCGGTGCGCTGGGCCATCATCAGCACGCGCAGGGCCTGCTGCTCACCGTCACCGGTGACAGCCGGGCCGCCGGTCGCGCGGACCTGCTCCAGCTCGGCCTGCATGGCGCGGGCGGCCTGCTCGGCAGCGGACTTGTCGCGCTGCACCCGGTCCAGCTGGGCCTTGACGTCGTTGAGCTCCGCCGCCAGTCGGGCGTCGCCGCCGGGGCCGGCGGGGGCACCGCCACGGCCGCCGCGCTCCACCTGGGCGCGCAGCTCGTTGTTCTCCTCGATGAGACGGGCGAGCTCGCGCTCGACCTCGTCCAGGAAGGCGTCGACCTCCTCCTCGTCATACCCCCGCTTGCCGATCGGCGGCTTTTTGAAGGCGACGTTGTGGACGTCGGCCGGGGTCAGCGGCATCGAAACTCCTCGGGTCAGTTGCGGCCGCGAAAGCGCGTCGGTCATCAGGCAGATGCCCTGATCGACGGCCCTAACACGAACTCCATCAGCACGAACAGGATAACCAGGAGCACAAGGGAGGCCAGGTCGATGCTCACGGTACCAATTCGCAGCGGAGGGATCACACGCCTCAACGCGTTGAGAGGGGGATCAGTGACGCTCCACACGGATTCCAGTCCTGCCGATGCGCCCCGGCCCGGCTGCCACCGCCGGCCGTATTGAAGAACAGCGCTCAACACGAACCGGGACAGAAGAACAAGCAGGAAGACATAAAGGACCAGATACAGCACTTGCAGTAAGATCGACAACACGGTCAGCGACGTCCCTCGGGTCGGGCGGGGTCAACTCAGGCTGAAAAAACCGCCCTCAGCGATCTTGGCCTTGTCCTCAGCGGTGACCTGGACATTGGCCGGTGAGAGCAGGAACACCCGATTGGTCACGCGCTCGATCGTACCGCGCAGTCCGAACGCCAGACCGGCGGCGAAGTCAACCAGACGGCGGGCGTCGGCCTCGTCCATTTCGGTGAGGTTGATGATCACCGGCACGCCGTCGCGGAAGTGCTCACCGATGGTGCGCGCCTCCCGGTAGGTGGTGGGGTGCAGCGTGGTGATCTGGTAGCGCTGCTCCTCCTCGGGCGCGGCGACACGCTCACGTGCCGTGGCCTGCGGAGCGAGGGCCAGATTGTCGCGCGTGTGGTAGGTCAGCGCGCCGGACGTCTCACCTGCCGACGACCGGGTGATCGAGCGTACGCTGGACCGCTCGACGCGCTCGGGACGCTCACCGTCGCCACGGTCGGACTCGGTGACCCGCCCGTTGGACCGGTCGGAGAACCGAGCACGCTCGCTGGCCCTCGGACGGGGAGCCGGCGGCTCCTCGTTGTCGTCGTCGTCCTCGTCGGTGAACTCCTCGGCGTACCGGCTCTGCCGGTAGCGCGACTCACGGTAGCCACCCTTGTCGTAGCCACCGTCGTCGTAGGCCCGCTCGTCGTCTTCCTCGACCAGACCGAGCCAGACCCCCGCCTTGCGCAGTGCACCCATCCCGCGCCCTTCCGTCCGCCGTGCGGCACTCGCCCCCGTGCCATGTCGCCAGTCGCGAGTGGACAACCATGCCCATCGGACCGGAACGGCAATCCCCTGGCACGCGATTCGCGTCGCGCGCCACAACCCCCGACAAGGGGACGCCGTCCCTGAAACAACACTGATGTAATTTGCGTGTCTCGCGTCAGGCTACCGCAGCGTGGGACGCATTCCGAGCAACGCGCTGCCGACGCGGACATGTGTCGCGCCATATCGGATCGCGATTTCCAGGTCGCCGCTCATTCCGGCGGACAACGCCGTCGCTCCCGGATGGAGCGCCCGAAACGCCTCGGCCACCTCGGCGAGCCGGGCAAAGGCCCGCTCCGGCTCCCACCCGAGCGGGGCGACAGCCATCAGGCCGGCCAGCCGCAGCGCCGGCGACCCGGCCACCGCCTCGGCCACCGGCTCCAGCCCGGCGCCTGGATCGACCGACCCGGGCAGCGCGCCACCACGATCCGGGTCGCCGTCGATGCTGACCTGCACCAGGGCGTCCAGCGGCCGTTCCCGGTCCGCCGCCGCGGACGCCAGCGCGCGGGCCAGCCGCACGCTGTCCACCGAGTGCACGACGTCGGCGTACCGGACCACCGAGCGGGCCTTGTTGCGCTGCAACTGGCCGATGAAGTGCCAGCGCGGGTTCACCCCGGCGGCGGCCACCTCGGCAGCCTTGCCGGCCGCCTCCTGGTCGCGGTTCTCCCCCACGTCGGTCACACCGAGCCCGGCCAACACCAGCACGTCGCTGGCCGGGTACGTCTTTGTCACCGCGATCATCGTGACGTCGGCGCGGTCCCGGCCGGCGTCCGCGCAGGCGTCAGCGATCCGGGCCCGCACCTGGGCCAGGCCGGCCGCGAGTTCGGCGCGCCGGTCCGGTCGTGCCGTGGCTGAGCTGTCAGTCATCGCCGGTGTTCAGGACCCGTTCTTGAGAAAGTCGGGCACGTCCACGTCGTCGAACAGCACCCGGCGCGGCGACTGGGCCGGGGCCGGCAGGGTTGCCGGCGCGGGCACCGGGTTGCTCTGCGGCGCCGGCTGGTTGGTGTTGGTCTTGCGGGTCGGCTCGGCCGCCTTGTACGCAGGCGTGCCACCGTCGAAGCCCGCCGCGATGACTGTCACCCGCACCTCGTCGCCGAGCGCGTCGTCGATCACCGCGCCGAAGATGATGTTGGCGTCCGGGTGCGCCGCGTCGGTGACCAGCTGGGCCGCGTCGTTGATCTCGAACAGACCCAGGTCGGAGCCACCGGCGATGGAGAGCAGCACGCCGCGCGCGCCGTCCATGCTCTGCTCCAGCAGCGGGCTGGAGATGGCCGCCTCGGCCGCCTCGACCGCGCGGTTCTCGCCGCGGGCGCTGCCGATGCCCATCAGCGCGCTGCCCGCGCCGCTCATCACGCTCTTCACGTCGGCGAAGTCCAGGTTGATCAGACCCGGGGTGGTGATCAGGTCGGTGATGCCCTGCACGCCGGAGAGCAGCACCTGGTCGGCGGTGCGGAACGCGTCCATCATGCTGATGTTGCGGTCGCCGAGCGCCAGCAGCCTGTCGTTCGGGATGACGATGAGGGTGTCGCACTGGTTGCGCAGTTCGTCTATCCCCGACTCGGCCTGCACCTGGCGGCGCTTGCCCTCGAAGGAGAACGGCCGGGTCACCACGCCGATTGTCAGCGCGCCGAGCTTGCGGGCGATGTTCGCCACCACTGGCGCGCCGCCGGTGCCGGTGCCGCCGCCCTCGCCGCAGGTCACGAAGACCATGTCGGCGCCCTTGAGCACCTCCTCGATCTCGTCGCGGTGGTCCTCGGCGGCATTCTTGCCCACGTCCGGGTTCGCCCCGGCGCCCAGCCCACGGGTCAGCTCCCGGCCGACGTCGAGCTTGACGTCGGCGTCGCTCATCAGCAGCGCCTGGGCGTCGGTGTTGATCGCGATGAACTCGACGCCCTTGAGCCCAACCTCGATCATCCGGTTGACGGCGTTGACGCCGCCACCCCCGATGCCGACGACCTTGATGACCGCCAGGTAGTTGTGCGGAGGTGTCATCTCCGGTCCTTTCCCTTCGAGATTGGCTTCGGCCGACCGGTACGGCGTGGCCAGCCCAGCGGCCGACAACAGCTGTCACCAGCGAGGATCAGAGGTGAACCCTCACCCTCTACTAGAGGCTTACAGTTATGTCAACCACTGATCCTCTTCGGGGCAACGTAAGCGCCGCCGCCCGATGAGCCAAGGACCTGACCGGCGTGTCGCAGCCGGAGCGCGACTCGTCACGTCCCCGTACCCCTGCGTCGGTCAGCGGAAGGTCACCACATCCGGTGAGCTCACGTCGATGCGGTCGGCGTCCTCGTCGAGCAGCGAGGTGGCCACCCGGGCCTTGTCCGCGCCGCGCGTCGCGTCGCCCCAGACGACCGTACGGTCGCCACGCAGCCGCAGGTTGATCCGCGCCAGGCTCTCCACGCTCACGTCCACCAACTCGGCGCGCAACTGCGGAGTCAACGCCGCCAGCACCTCCAGCCCGGCCCGGGTGCCCGGGTCGTCGGCGGCGGGCCGGACCACCCGTACCAGCGGCAGCTCGGCGGGGCGGCGGCCCACCGTCTGGAACGCCACGCCGCTGCCGTCGATCAGGGCGAACACCGCACCCTGCGGCACCGCTGCCACCGGCGTCCGTTCGGTCACCCGGACCACGAGCGCGCCCGGCCAGTCCCGGGACACAGTGGCCCGCTCCACCGGCGCCAACGCACCGACCCGACGCTCGGCCGCGGCCAGGTCCACACGGGCCAGCGGCACCCCGTCGGGCACCCCCACCGCGTCGCGCACCTCCACCGGGGTGACGAGCTGCGCACCCTCCACAGTCACCGCACGGACCCCGAACAGCCCGGTACCCAACACCGTCCAGGCCACAAGCCCGAGCAGCGCCAGTACCCCGGCGGCGGCCGCCCACGGCAGCGCCGCGCGCATCCGACGCTGCCGGGCCCGCGCCATGAACCTGCGGGTCGACGGTGGCACGGCGTCGCTGCTGGCCCGGACCAGCTGCCAACGCCGTACCGGGCCGCGTCGTGGTTTGCCGCCCTCGGCGCCGCTGGTCCGCCCACGGGCGGGGCCGGGGCTCATCCGGCCGGGGGTGCCGCACCGTCCGGTGCGGCGGCGCCGCCGAGGGCCGCACCGTCACCACCGGCGGTGGACCCGCCGGGCACCGGCTGGCCGATCGCCGGGGTGGTCGCCACCGGATCGACTGTCGCTGTCGACACCGAGCCCGGGGTACGCGCGCCGAGGGCGGCCAGCAACTCGTCACCCATCAACGAGATCGGCGGGGCGCCCATTGTCACCACGACGTCCCCGGAGCGGGCCCGACGAGCCACCTCGACAGGCGCCGCCTCCCACGAGTCGACGAAGACCTTCCGCTCGGCCGGCAACGGCACCGCCTCGATAAGCGCCGCCGAGCCCTCGCCGGGCTGGCGCAGCTCCCCCGGCCCGAAGACCTCAAGCAGCACCACCTCGTCGGCGATGGCCAGCGCGTCGGCGATCTCCGCCTGGTTGTCGCGGGTCCGGTACAGCCGGTACGGCTGGAAGACCACTATCAGCCGCCCGTCCCCGGCTACCTCCCGCAGTGTCTGCAACGCCAGCGTCATCGAGGTCGGGTGGTAGGCGTACTCGTCGTAGACGAGCACGCCGTCCGCGACGCCCTTGCGCTCGAAGCGCCGCCGCACGCCGGGAAACACCGCAAGCGCCGCCTCCGCGGCCTCCAGAGGCAGCCTCAGCAGGTACGCCGTCAGCACCGCCGAGGCGCTGTTGAGCCCCATGTGCCGACCCGGCACCGGCAGCCGGAACTCGCCGAGCGACCGCCCGTCGATCGCGGCCAGGTAGCGCACCCCGCGCGCCGACGAGACGATCTCGGTGAGCCGCAGGTCGGCGTCCTCCGCCGCGCCGTACGTGTGGACCCGCCGCCCCTCGGCGCGCAGCGTCGCCGCCAGCCGCCGGCCACCCGGGTCGTCGGCACAGGTGATGATGAACCCGTCCGGGTCGGTGAGCCGGGCGAACTCGACGAACGCCGCCTCGAGCGTCGCGTAGTCGCCGTAGGTGTTGAGGTGGTCCGGCTCGACGTTCGTGATGATCGAGACGTACGGGCGGTAGATGAGGAACGAGCGGTCGCTCTCGTCCGCCTCGACCACGAAGTGTTCACCGGTGCCGTGGTGCGCGCCCGAGCCGACCTCGGAGATCTCCCCGCCGATCACGAACGACGGGTCCACACCGGCCTGCTGGAACACCATCGTCACCATCGACGTGGTGGTGGTTTTGCCATGGGTGCCGGCCACAGCGATCGCACGACGGCCGGTCATCGCCGCGGCGAGGGCCTCCGAGCGGTGCAGCACCCGCAGGCCACGCCGGCGCGCCTCGACGATCTCCAGGTGGTCCTGCGGGATGGCCGAGGAGTAGACAACGGTGTCCACACCGTCGAGGTTCGTCGTCTCGTGGCTGAGGTAGATGGTGCCGCCGAGCGCCCGCAGCCCCGCCAGTGACGGCCACTCCCGCAGGTCGCTGCCGGAGACCCGGATGCCCCGGGTGAGCAGCAGTCGGGCCACGCCCAGCATTCCCACCCCACCGACGCCGATCAGGTGGACGGTGCCCAGGTCCTCGGCGGTGAGCGTGCCGGCCGGGGTGAACTGCGCGGTCATCGGGCCACCGCCTCGAGAACGAAGGAGCGCAGCGCCTCGTCACCGTCGCGCCGCCCGTACGCCGACGCCGCGGCGCCCATCGTGTACAGCCGCTGCGGATCGCGGATCAGCGGGATGACGGCCCGCTCCAGCCAGTCCGGGGTGAGTTCCGCGTCGTCGACGAGCAGTCCGCCACCGGCCTCGACCACGGGCAGGGCGTTGCGCTTCTGCTCCTGGTTGCTGTGCGGGTACGGCACGAAGATCGTCGGCAGGCCGATGGCGGCCACCTCGGCGACGGTCATCGCCCCGCCCCGGGCCAGCATCAGGTCGGCGGCGGCGTAACCCAGCTCCATGTCCGACAGGTACGGCAGCGTCACGTACGGCACCGGGAGGTCCGTGGGGATCGGCACCGGCTCGTTGCGGGCGCCCATCACGTGCAGCACCTGCACACCGTTGCGGGCCAACTCCTTGGCGGCGCCGGAGACGGCCAGGTTTACCGAGCGGGCACCGGACGAGCCACCGGCGACGAACAGCACCGGCAGGTCCGGGCGGAGCCCGAAGTGGGCGCGGGCGGCGTCGCGCAACGCGTGCCGGTCCAACGAGGCGATGGAACGACGCAGCGGCACACCGACCACGGTGGCGTGCCGGAGCGCCTCGGCCTGGCTCGGCTGGTGCGGAAAGCCGACAGCGATGTTCTTTGTGAACTTCATGCCCAGCCGGTTGGCAACCCCCGGCGGCACGTTCACCTCGTGGATCACCATGGGCAGCTCACGCCGCCACGCGGCCAGGTAGGCCGGCACCGACACGTACCCGCCGAAGCCGACGACCACGTCGGCCCGCACCTCGTCGATGACCTTGCCCGCCGCGCGCGCCGCGGTCCACATCCGACCCGGGGTACGGACCAGGTTCATGTTCACCGACCGGGGCAGCTGGTACGCCGGGATCTGCCGCAGGTCGTAGCCGTGCGGCGGGATCAGCTCGTTCTCCATGCCCTTCGGTGTGCCGAGGCAGGTGATCCGGACGCCGGGGTCGTGTCGGCGCAGGCAGTCGGCGAAGGCGAGCAGCGGGTAGATGTGCCCCCCGGTGCCACCTCCCGCGAGCACCACCGAACGCAGCGGACCCATCAGCGTCTCCTCTCGCTCGCCGACCCCGTACGGCTCCGGCCCTGCCGGACGCCGCGCGATGCGGCCTTGTCGTCCTGTCGCCGCTCACGGGACCGGGGCACTGACCCTCGGCCAGCCGGCGGCGTCGCCGGTCGGCGACGTCGGCCGGGAAGCGGCGGCAACGGGGCCCAGAGTAGTCGGACCCACCGGGCCGGCGGACGGGCATGCAGTGCTCTGGCCGCATCGGGTTCGGCGCGGGCGAAGGACGCCAGCATGCCGATGCCGGCCAACGTCACGACCAGGGCACTTCCGCCGTCGGAGATGAACGGCAGCGGCAGCCCGGTGATCGGCAGCAGCCCGACCACCCCACCGATATTGATCACCGCCTGGCTCACCAGCCAGGTGGTGACGGCGGCGGCGGCGAGGCGCCGGAACGGGTCGTCGACGCGCCTGGCGATCCGCAGCCCGGTGTACGCGAGCACCGAGAACAGGCTCAGCACCACAGCGCAGCCGATGACGCCCAGCTCTTCGGCGATGATCGCGAAAATGAAGTCGTTGTGCGCCTCGGGCAGCCAGTCCCACTTGAGGCTGCTCTTGCCCAGCCCGACGCCGAACCAGCCGCCGTGCTCGATGGCCAGTCGCCCCTGATAGAACTGGTAGCAGGGGTCGCCGCACTGGTCCGGTGGCGGCGGGTTGAGAAACAGGGTGAGCCGCGCCAGCCGGTAGTTCTCCGCGCCGCGCTCGCCGGACCCGGCGCCCAGCGAGGCCACCGCGACGAGCAGGCCGACGCCGAGCAGGCCGACGACTGTCAGCGCGCCGAAGACCCGCATCCGCACCCCGGCTGCCCAGAGCAGACCGACCACCAGGGCCAGCAGGCAGAGCATGGTGCCCACGTCGTTGTAGCCGACAAGCACGAAGAGCAGGCCCATCACCGGAAACAGCGGGGTGGCCAGCTCGCGCCACCAGCCCAGCGCCGCACCCTTGCGGGCGACGACGTGCGCGCCCCACAACACGAGCGCGAACTTGGCGAACTCGGAGGGCTGCACCTGGATCCCGCCGATGAACAGCCACAGCAGCCGCGCCTCGATCGGGCCGATCGACGCCGAATCCCGATCGGTAAGCCGGGCGTACGCGAGCAGCAGGTTGAGCACCAGCAGCAGCCCGATCGAGACGATCAGCAGTGGCCGGCCCAGCGAACGGTAGGTGCTGGCGGGCAGGCGCTGGCAGACCCAGAACGCGCCGATGCCGATCACCGCGAAGATGGCCTGCTTGGTCACCGACGCCGAGGCGTTGCCGCCCACTGCGTAGTCCTTCACGCTGGTCGCCGAGAAGACCATCGTCAGCCCGATCAGCAGCAGCAGGCCGGCGCTGGACAGCAGCAGGTAGTAGGAGGCCAGCGGCCGGTCCAGTAGCCCCCGCAGCGCGGCAAGCCCGCCAGCGGCGTCCAGCCCGCGCAGCGGCGCCCCGGTCGGCGTGTCCGGCCCGCGCAGCGGTGCCCCGGTCGGCGTGTCCGGCCCGGCTTCGCGCCGCGCGGCCCCCGGTTCCGGGCCACGCGCGTCGTCCGGTGGCGGCGCGCCGGCCTCAGCGGTCCGCGCCCCGCCCGTTGAGCGTCGCGGTCGCCCGCCCGTCCTGTCCTCAGTGCCGAGTTCCTCCCCCACCCCGACATCATCACCGCTGGACGCACCCGACAGGCCCACAACGCCCCACCGGGCGTGTCGGGCCCTCTCCCCCACGCGATCTTGCACTTTCGGCCCGGACAGAAGCCGCAGAACGATACATTCCACGGTCCGAAAGTGCAAGATCGCGGGGAGGGTGGGGTGGGGGTCAGGTCATGTTCGCGAGGAACTCGCTGTAGAACAGGCCCAGGGCTATTGCCACGCCTATGCCGGCGATGATCCAGAACCGGACCACGATGTTGACCTCGCTCCAGCCGGCCAGCTCGAAGTGGTGCTGGAGCGGCGACATCCGGAAGACACGTTTGCCGGTGGTCCGGAACGAGATGATCTGGATCACCACGGACATCGTGATGATCACGAAGAGGCCGCCGATGATCGGCAGCAGCAGGATGGTCCGGGTGGACATCGCCATGCCGGCGATCAGGCCGCCCAGGCCCAGCGCCCCGGTGTCACCCATGAAGATCCGTGCCGGGGACGTGTTCCACCAGAGGAAGCCCACACAGGCCCCGGCCGCGGCCCCGGCTATCAGCGCGATCTCCAACGGGTCACGCACGGCATAGCAGTACGACTGGGTGTAGCTCGGGTCGGCGCACCAGTGCCGGTACTGCCAGAACGCGATGAGCGCGTATGCGGCCAGGACCATCACCGAGGCGCCGGTGGCCAGACCGTCAAGGCCGTCGGTGAGGTTCACGCCGTTCGTCGCGCCCATCACCACGAAGATGAAGATGATCACCGCGCCGACCTTGCTGACCTCCAGGGCGTCGATGTCCCGGATGAAGCTCAGCGTGGTGCTGCCGACCGTCTCGGTGTTCGTCACAGCGCCCGACGCGTCGGTCATGGTGCTCGGGAAGTACAGCGCCACCACACCGAAGACCGCGCCGACGAGGATCTGGCCGAGCAGCTTGCCACGCTTGTTCAGCCCGGCGCTGTTGCGCTTGCGCACCTTGAGGAAGTCGTCGAGGAAACCGACCGCCCCGGAGAACACCATGAGCCCCAGCAGCACCAGCGCGGTGATCGTCGGCTCGACCTGGGCGATCTGCGCGTCGGGAAGCGTGGTCAGAGCCAGGTGCCCGGCCACGTACGCGATGACAGTGGCCAGGATGAAGACCACGCCGCCCATCGTGGGCGTGCCCTTCTTGCCCTGGTGCATGGCCGGGCCGTCGGAGCGGATCGGCTGACCGGCCTTGAGCCGGGTGAACACCTTGATGGCGATCGGGGTGCAGAAGAGAGAGACGAGGAAGGCCACCCCGATGGCGACGATGACCGCCCTCATCGGGTGGATTCCCCGGCGGCGTCGGCGCGCAGCGCGTCGACCACCTCCCAGGTCCGATACCGGGAGCCCTTGACCAGGACGACATCGCCCGGCCGTAACTCGCTCCGCAGCACCTCGACGGCCGCCGCCTGATCGGTGAGCAGCACCGACTCTCCTCCCCAATTCGCTACCGCTGTCGCGCCTTCGTGGATCGGCGCGGCCGGCTCACCCACCACGAGCAGCCGGTCGACGCCCAGCTCGGCCGCGAGTCGGCCGACCTCCAGGTGGCCGTCCCGCTCGAACGGGCCCAGCTCGGCCATGTAACCGAGCACCGCGACGGTACGCCGCCCCTCGCCGAGGCTGGCAAGCGCCCGCAGCGCGACAGCCATCGAGGCCGGGTTGGCGTTGTACGAGTCGTCGACGACAGTGACCCCGTCGGGCCTGTCGAAGACGTCCATCCGCCGGGTCGAGACCAACACCAGCTCACCGAGCGCCGTGGCCAGCTCGGCCAGCGGCATGCCCAACTCCCGGGCGACCGCTGCGGCGGCGAGGGTGTTGCCGACCTGGTGGCGGCCTGTCAGCCCGAGCCGCACCGGCGCGCGCCCCTCCGACGTCACAAGGGTGTACGACGGGTGCCCGCGCTCGTCGAGCGTGACGTCCTCGGCCCGTACGTCGGCGTCCGCCGCCTCGCCGTAACGCACCACCCGCGCCCGGGTACGGCTCGCCATCGCGGACACCCGTGGGTCGTCGGCGTTGAGGACGGCCAGCCCGTCGGGCGGAAGCGCCTCGACCAGTTCGCCCTTGGCCTGCGCGATGGCGTCCTGGGAGCCGAACTCGCCGATGTGCGACGTCCCGACGTTGAGCACCACCGAGATGCGGGGCGGCACCAGCTCGCACAGGTAACGCACGTGCCCGATCCCGCGGGCGCCCTTCTCCATCACCAGGTAGCGGGTGCCCGGGTCGGCCTGCAACGCGGTGTACGGGTGCCCCAGCTCGTTGTTGAACGAGCCGGGCGGCGCCACAGTGGCCCCGAGCCGGGTGGTGAGCTGACCGATCAGGTCCTTCGTGGTGGTCTTGCCCGACGAGCCGGTCACGCCGATCACGGTCAGCTCGGGCAACCGGTCGACGGCGGCGCGGGCCAGCCGGCCCATCGCGGCCAGCGCGTCGTCGACGAGCACCATCGGCACCCCGGGCACCTCGCGGGTGCCGAGGACCGCCACCGCGCCGGCCGCCATCGCCGTCTCCGCGTAGTCGTGCCCGTCGACCTTCTCACCGGGGAAGGCCACGAAGAGCGAGCCGGCCCCCACCTTGCGCGAGTCGAACTCGACAGGGCCGCTGACGGTAGCGTCCGGGTCGGCGGCCACGAGCCGTCCGTGCACCGCCTCGGCCACCTCGGCCAGGCTCAGGGCGATCATCGCTGACCTGCCGTGTCGCCGAACCGTGCCCGCAGCGCGCCGGCCAACTCGACGCTGTCGTCGAACGGGAGCACCTCGCCGGCCACCTCCTGGCCTCGCTCGTGGCCCTTGCCGAGCAGCGCGATGACGTCGCCCGGCTCGGCGAGCCGGACCGCCTCGTCGACAGCGGCGCGGCGACCTGCCACCTCGATGATCCGGGCCGGCGTGCCGGCCGCGTACGCCCCGGCGAGCACCTCGGCGCGGATCTCCGCCGGATCCTCGGTACGCGGATTGTCGTCGGTCACCAGCACCACGTCGGCCCCCTCCGCCGCGGCGGCGCCCATCACCGGCCGCTTGCCCCTGTCCCGGTCCCCGCCGGCACCGATCACACAGATCAACCGGCCGGCACTCAGCTCGCGCAGCGCCGTCAGCGCCGCCACTATCGCGTCGGCCTTGTGCGCGTAGTCGACGACCCCGCGCACCGGCCCGGCGACGTCGACAAGTTGCAGGCGACCGGGTACGCCACCGCAGGCGGCCACGCCGGTCGCCGCGGTCTTCGGGTCCACCCCGGCACCCACGAGCGCGGCGATTGCCAGCAGCGCGTTGGCGATGTTGTGCCGGCCGGGCAGCGCCACTCCGGCGGCAAGCGCCACGCCGTCCGGGCCGTGCGCGGTGAACCGCTGCGCGTACCCCTCGCCGCCCACGCCGTCGGCCCACCAGGTCGCAGCCTGGTCGCCGGCCGCCGAGTAGCTGACCGTCGCCGGCTTGTAGAGCGGCTTGAGCGCCGCGTCGTCGTGGTTGAGCACCTCGACCGCGCACCGGCCGTCGAAGAGCTGCGCCTTTGCCGCGAAGTAGTCGGCCGTGTCGGCGTGGAAGTCCAGGTGGTCGGAGCCGAAGTTGGTGTAGCCGCCGACGGTGAACCGGACCCCGCCCACCCGGCCCATCGCCAGCGCGTGGCTGGAGACCTCCATGACGACGGCTGTCACGCCGCGCTCGCGGGCGGTGGCGAGCATCGCGTGCAGGTCCGTCGCCTCGGGCGTGGTACGCACGCTGTCGATCACCAGGTCGCCGAGCCGGGTCTCCACGGTGCCGATCAGCCCGGTGGTGTGCCCGGCCGCCCGCAACCCCGACTCGATCAGGTACGCCGTGGACGTCTTGCCCGCCGTGCCGGTCACGCCGATGACTGTGAGCGCGGCGGTCGGGTCGCCGTAGACGGCCGACGCCAGCTCGCCGAGCACCGCACGCGGGTCCGCAACCACCAGCGCGGGCAGGCCGGTCCCCGCCGCCAGCTCCGCGCCGGCCGGATCGGTCAGCAGGGCCACCGCACCCGCCTCGGCCGCCCCGGCGGCGAACTCCGCGCCGTGCCGGCGGGCGCCGGGCAGCGCCGCGTACAGGTCGCCGGGGCGGACCTCCTGGCTGGCGTGGGTCGCCCCGGTGACGACCACGTCGGCGGCGTCCGCCGGAAGGTCGACAGCGATCCGGGCGGCGAGATCACCGAGCCGTAGGCCGGTCACGGTACGTGGACGTGGATTGCCGGGCACGGCGTCAGACCCTACCCGGTCGTCCGGTTCCGGCCGCACAGCCGCCCCGGTGGTTCGTCGGCACTCACCGATGATGTCCCGCCATTGCTGCTCAGCGCGGATAGACCACGAACTTGGGTGCCGAACCACTCGCCGAAGGCGGAATCCGGTTGTGACGCAGCGTGAACTGCATCATGTCCCGGAAGGCCGGTCCGGCGATCGCCGCGCCACCGCCGGAGGGCGCGTACACGAAGACGGCGATCACGTACCGGGGCTTCTCGGCGGGGGCCATGCCGATGAAGGAGGACACCTCGCCGGGCTGCTTCTTGCCGTCCACAAGCCGCCAGCCGGTGCCTGTCTTACCGGCGACCCGGTAGCCGGGGACCGCGGCGGTGACACCGGTGGCGCCGTCGACAGTGGTGACCGCCTCCAGCATGGTGCGCAGGGCCGCCGCGTTCTGCGGGCTGAGCACCGAACGGGTCACCGGGGTCGGCCCGGGAGTGCGCTTGCCGTCCGGGTCGATGGTCTCCTTGACCAGGTGCGGCTGCACGTACGTGCCGTCGTTGGCGATGGCGGCGTACGCGGCGGCCATCTGCAGTGGCGTGGCGTCGACGCTGTGCCCGATCGGCACCGACCCGCGCGACGATTCGCTCCACTCGTCGGCGGGCAGGAGCCGCCCGCTGGCCTCGCCGGGAAGACCCTCGCGGGTGGGCTGGCCCAGCCCGAACCGCTTCTGGTAGTCGATCAGCCGGTCCGGCCCGAGCCGGTCGGCGATGGTGATGGTGCCGACGTTCGACGAGTAGGCGAGCATCCCCGGAATGCTCATCTTCCGGCCGTTGGCGCGGTGGGTGTCGGAGAACCAGGTGTCACCCTTCTTGATGCTGTTGGCGATGGGCAGCGTGGTGTCCGGGGTGATCACCCCCTCCTGGAGCGCCGCGCCGAAGGTGATCGCCTTGTGCACCGAGCCGGGGTCCACCACGAAACTCGTCGCGGCGTCCTCCCGGGCGACCGGGTCACTGTCCGCCGGCTTCTTCGCGTCGTACGTGGGGTGGCTCGCCTGGGCCAGCACCTCACCGGTGGGCACGTCGATGATCACCGCAGCGGCGGTGCCGCCGCGCTGCTGCGCCATCCCCGCACTGAGGATCTGTTGCGTCTTGAACTGAAGGTCCCGGTCGATGGTCAGGCACAACGAGCTGCCCGGGTTGGCCGGAGTGGTCTGGCTGTAGCCGCCGGGGATCGGCGCGGCCAGGTCGCTGCGGCCCGCCTCGTACACCCGTTTGCCGTCCTGACCGGCGAGCTGCTCGTCGTAGCGGGCCTCCAGCCCTTCCAACCCGACCATGTCCTGGCTTGTGAAACCGATGAGGTTGGCCGCCAGGTCACCACCGGGGACCTCGCGGCGTTCGTCGCGGTGCACCCCGATGCCGGGCAGTTCCAGCGCCAGCACCTGCTTGGCTGTCGGGATCTCCACACCGCGCGCCAGGTACTCGAACCGGGACGGCTTGCCGTTCTCCAGCTTGCGGGGCTTCATGAGCGTGGTGAGCTTGGAGACCGGGATGCCGAGCAGCGGGGAGAGCGCCTTCGCGGTGGCGGGCACGTCCTCGATCTCGACCGGGTCGGCGAAGACGTACCGCGCCTCGACGCTGTGGGCGAGCGGCTCGCCGGTGCGGTCGTAGATCGCCCCGCGCGGCGCTGGCAGCTCCACGGTGCGGGTCCGGTCGGCGACGCCCGCCCCGGCGTACGCCGGGGCGTCGACCGCCTGTAGGAAGATCAGCCGGATCCCGATGGTGACGAACAGCGCCAGGGTGAGCACTGTGCCAAGCCGCAACCGCAGGCGCGGGTCGGCGAGCTTCGGCGGGCGCGGCGGCTTGCGTGACGGCCGCCGGGCCGCCGGGCGGTCGGTGCGGCCGGGCGTCCTCGGCGTGGTCCGGCGACGCGGCGGCGGCTCGTCGCCGGCCGGGCGTCGCGGGGTACGCGGCGCGACGGTGCGCACCACGCCGCCACGTCCGGCAGCCGGGGCGTCGCGCCGGCCGGACCGGGCGGCGGCGCGACCGCCGTCGAGCACCTGCAACGCGGGGCGGAACGGGTCGCCGGACCGGGTGCTGCGCGGGGTACGTCGCTGCTCGGCGCCCCCGCCGCGCGCCGGCGTGCCGCGCTCCTCGCGGACCGTCCGACCCCTCGGGGTGTACGCCCGCGCGCCGGAGATGCCTCCGATGCCCGGCTCGTCGGCCCGAGGCTCCCCGTCGGCGGGGTTGGCGTCACGCGAAGAGCCGCGCCGGGTTCCCTTGGGATCCCGGCGCGGCTCGTCCGACCTTGGCGGCACCGGTCAGCCTCCCGCACCCTGACTGGTCACCGACGGCTCACCGGTCGCCGGCTTCGGCACGCCGATGGACTTTCCGTCCGGCAACCGGATGTACGCCGGCTCGACGTCCACCAGACCCAGCCGCCGCGCCTCGGCGGTCAGGTTGCCGGGTGCCTTCGCCTCGGCGATCTGCTTGTCCAACTGCTGCTTCTCCAGGTCCAGCCGGGCCTGCTGCTGCTGCAGCTTCTCCAGCCGGAACGCGTTCTCGTTGATCTTGGTGTTGACCGCCAGGATGCCCAGCACCCCGCCGACGACCAGCACCACGATCAGCGCCGCGAACGGCGCACGCGGCACCGACACCGGCGGCGGAGGCGCCACCCGCAGTCGGGGCGGGCGGGCGCTGGGCGCGGCGGTGGCCTTCTCGGCCGGTCGCAGCGCGGCGCTGCCCTGGGTGGGAAACTCGCGCGCCCCCCGGGCGCGAGCCTCCCCCTGCCGGTTGACTCGATCGATGCGTGGCGTACCGTTCTCCACGCGCGTGGCTCGCTCCGCCGCGGTCCGGCCCCCCGACCGCGGTGCGCGCTGCCCGCCACCGGTTACGCCCCGGCGGTCGCGCTTGTCAATGCTCATGTCCCCTCCCCCTCAACGTCCGTCCCTCTGCGGGTCGACGTCTGCGGACCCCCCACGGATCACACAGACCCCGTCCCCGGTTGGTGCATCCCCTTCACCCTTCGGCGGGACCGTTCGCGGTCGGTCCGCCCCTGCTCTGTCGCGTTCGGATCGAGTCGTTCCGCTGCCCGCAACCGCACCGAGGCGGCACGCGGGTTCGCGGCGACCTCCGCCTCCCCAGGAAGCTCCGCGCCCCGGCTGAGAAGCCGGAACGTCGGACCTGACCCGGGAAGTTCGACCGGGAGGTCGATCGGGCCCTTACTGCGGACCCGATCCGCGAGCGCCGCCTTGGTGAGCCGGTCCTCCAGCGAGTGGTAGGACAGGACCACCATGCGACCGCCCACGGTCAGTGCGTCGAGGGCAGACGGCAGCGCTGTCTCCAGCGCTGCCAGCTCTCTGTTTACCTCGATCCGCAAAGCCTGAAACGTTCTCTTTGCCGGGTGTCCACCCGTTCGTCGCGCTGGTGCCGGAATCGAGTCCCGAACCAGCTCCGCCAGCCGCGCCGACGAGGTGATCCGGGCACGTTCCCGCTCCCGGATGATCGCCGAGGCGATCCGGCCGGCGAACTTCTCTTCGCCGTAGACCCGCAACACACGGGCCAGATCCGGATGGGCGTAGGTGTTGACCACCTCCTCGGCGGTCACCCCCCGCGTCTGGTCCATCCGCATGTCAAGCGGAGCGTCCTGTGCGTAGGCGAACCCGCGGTCGGGCGCGTCCAACTGCAACGACGAGACACCCAGGTCGAACAGGATCCCGTCGATGCCCGGATAGCCAAGCCGGGCCAGCACGTCCGGCAACTCGTCGTAGACGGCGTGCTCCAGGTGCACCCGGTCAGCGAAACGCGCCAGCCGGACCCGCGCATGAGCGAGCGCCTCGGTGTCCCGGTCGAGCCCGATCAGGACCGTCTCCGGGTACGCCTCCAGCACCGCCTCCGCATGCCCGGCCAGGCCGAGCGTCGCGTCGACGTGGATCGTCCGGCCGCCTCGACCCAGCGCGGGGGCCAGCAGCTCGAGGCACCGCTCGAGCAGCACCGGCACGTGCGTGCCGCGTAGCTCCCCCATGTTGACCCCCACTGGTTGAAACGTCCGTTCTTCTCCTGCGTCTGTCGTGGCGACGGCGCTGCCGTCGTACCGCCAGATCCCCATCCGCTCCCGCCGGCCACCGGACCACCCGATGACTGGATCGTGCGCCTGGCACCGGGGAAGGGATGCCAGGAACTCGAAAGCGGCTGGAGATCTCGCAGTACGTCGGGCGCCGTTCCGCCCTACAGTCCGCCGGGCAGCACCCCCTCCTCGATGTCGGCGAAGTCGTCTTCGCTCTCGGCGAGGTAGGTCTCCCAGGCGCCCTTGTCCCAGATCTCCACCCGAGTGCTCGCGCCGATCACCACAAGGTCCCGGTCAAGCGCGGCGTACTCCCGCAGGTGGGCTGGGATTGTCACCCGGCCCTGCTTGTCAGGCACCTCGTCGTGCGCGCTGGCGAAGAAGACCCGGCTGTAGGCCCGGGCCGCCTTGTGTGTCATCGGCTGCGCGCGCAACTGCTCCGCGATGCGCTGGAACTCGGGTGTCGGAAAGACATAGAGACAGCGATCCTGCCCTTTGGTTACCACGACACCCCCCGCCAGCTCATCCCGGAACTTCGCCGGAAGGATCAACCGGCCTTTGTCGTCCAGGCGCGGAGTATGGGTGCCGAGGAACATCGGCCCAACCCCCTCGCCCTGAAGCGGCGTTCGCGGCGCCGCTGACCCCCCGGGCCGGTGAGCCCTCCCGGCCTCACCATTGGGCCCCACTCTACTCCACTTCCCTCCACCTGCAACCAGAATCGCCCGCGTGGCGTGGCCGATCGCCGGGTAAAACAGCACGTCACGCGGGGTGGAGCGGAGTGGAGGGCTGGAGGGCCGACCGGGCGCGGTCCGCTTTCCGACATAGATCGACTCCGTCCGGTGGAGGCCGACCCGGCCGCCCACACACCCACCACGGCCGAACGGTTCGGCGTCGGCGGCGATCTGGTGGGGTCGCCGGTCCGGTAACCTCGCTCGCGTGACGGACGCGAAAATGCCCCTACGGGCGAAGGTGGCCAGCTCCGTGTCACGGACCGCCGCAGCGCTCTCCCGAGCGGCCGGACGTGGCGACGGTTCGGTGATCGGCGGGTGGATCGGGCTGAAGATCGACCCGGATCTGCTGGCGCACCTGTCGGCCGGACGTGCCATCGCGCTCGTCTCCGGCACCAACGGCAAGACCACCACCACCCGGCTGACAGCCGCCGCAGTCGGCGTGCTCGGGCGTGTCGCCACCAACTCCTTCGGCGCGAACATGCCCACCGGGCACACCTCCGCGTTGGCGAAGGCCGGCAGCACCCCGTACGCGGTGCTGGAGGTCGACGAGCACTACCTGGCCCAGGTGCTGGAGTCGACAGAGCCACACGTGGTAGCACTGCTGAACCTCTCCCGCGACCAGCTCGACCGCGCCAAGGAGGTCGCCATGATGGCGCAGCTCTGGCGTGCGGCGCTGGTCCGGCACACGAACGTACGGGTGGTGGCCAACGCCGACGACCCGATGGTGGTGTGGGCAGCCACCCCACCCGCCGACCCGGCCAGCGGCATCAACCCGCCGCACGTGACCTGGTTCAGCGCCGGCCAGCGCTGGCACGACGACTCCTGGGTCTGCCCCGAGTGCGGTTCCACGATCCAGCGCTCCGGTGACCAGTGGTGGTGCACGGGCTGCGCGCTGCGCCGACCGGAGCCGCAGTGGGTAGTCGAGGACGAGGGCGTGCTCGACCCCACCGGCGCCTGGCACAAGGTCTCCCTCCAGCTGCCCGGCAAGGTCAACCTCGGCAACGCGGCGACCGCGCTGGCCGTGGCCGCCGAATTCGGCGTACGCCCCGTCGACGCGGTGTCCCGCCTCGGCATCGTCACGTCGGTGGCCGGCCGTTACGCACAGGTCGAGAAGGACGGGCGCAACATCCGGCTGCTGCTGGCCAAGAACCCGGCCAGTTGGCTGGAGGCGTTCGACATGGCCGACGAGGCGCCGACACTGCTCTCCATCAACGCGCGCGACCCCGACGGTCTGGACACCTCCTGGCTCTTCGACGTCGACTTCGCCCCGCTGCGCGGGCGGCAGGTGCTGATCACCGGCGACCGGGCGTACGACCTGGCGGTCCGCTTGGACGTCAACGACGTGCCGTTCCAGCATGTGCGCACCTTCAGCGACGCGATCCGGTCGGTCCCGCCCGGGCGGCTGGAGGTCATCGCGAACTACACAGCGTTCCAGGACATCCGAGCGGAGTTGGACCGTGTCAACTGAGAGCCTGCGCATCGTCTGGATCTACCCCGACCTGCTCTCCACCTACGGCGATCGGGGCAACGCGCTGATCCTGGCCCGGCGGGCCCGCCAGCGCGGCATGCCGGTCGAGGTGCTGGAAGTCCGCTCCGACCAGCAGCTGCCCGCGACCGCCGACATCTACCTGGTCGGCGGCGGTGAGGACGGCCCGCAGGCGCTGGGCGCGCAGCGGCTGATCGCCGACGGCGGCCTGCACCGGGCGGTCGCCCAGGGTGCCGTGGTGTTCGGCGTCTGCGCCGGCTACCAACTGCTCGGCACGTCGTTCTTCGCCAAGGGCGTGCAGTGCCGTGGCCTGGAGTTGCTGGATCTGCAGTCCGACCGGGGCCCCAGCCGTGCCGTCGGCGAGCTGGCCGGTGAGATCGACCCTCGCCTGGGCCTGCCCGCGTTGACCGGTTTCGAGAACCACGGTGGCCGCACCCACCTCGGCCCGGAGGTTTCCCCACTGGCCCGGGTCAGCGCCGGCGTCGGCAACGACGGCACCACCGAAGGTGCCTGGCGCGGCAAGCTCCTCGGCACGTACTCCCACGGCCCCGCACTGGCCCGCAACCCGGCCCTGGCCGACCTGCTGCTGCGCTGGGCCACCGGGGCGCACCAGCTCCCGCCGCTGGACGACACCTGGTCGGACCGGCTCCGCGCGGAGCGCCGCACCGCAGTGGCCGCCGCCCGGGCATGATCCGCGCCGTCCGGCGGCTGCTCCGGCAGCCGTCGGCCGCCCGGTTCACCCTTCTCGTGCTGCTGATCGGCACCTGCGGTCTGCTGCTGCTCCTGGTGCCCCGACCCGATCTGGCGGAGCTTCCCCGGCTGGCCGACCAGCTCGGTGGCCTCGCCCCCGTGGCGGCGATCGTCGGCGGGGCGCTGCTGCTTGTCGCGCTGGTCCCCCGGACCTTCGTCACGCTCGCCGCGGGCGCGATCTTCGGCCCTCTCGAAGGTGCCGCCTACGCCCTGGGCGCCGCCCTGGTGGCGGCGGCCATCGGGTTCACCGTCGGCCGGCTGCTGGGTCGGGACTTCGTCGCGGAGCGGGTCCGCGGCAGACTGGCCCGCCTCGACAGATGGTTCGCGCGGCAGAGCGTGTTCGGGGTGGTCACCGTCCGGCTGCTGCCGATCGCCGGCTTCGGCCTGGTGAGCTACGGCTACGGCACCACCGCCGCCCGGCTGGCGCCGTTCCTGACCGGCAGCGTGATCGCGTCCGCGCCGACCGCCTTCGGGTACGCAGCGATCGGTGCGGCCGTCAGCACCCCCGGCCAGATCAACTGGTACGCCGCCGCCCCCGCGAGCCTCGGCCTGATCGCCAGCCTGGTGCTGCTCCACCAGTGGTGGCGCGCCGAACGGCAACGGCGGGCGCTGCAGGGCTGACCCCCGGCCCAGGCCGACCCCAGGCGCAAGCCCTCGGCCTCCGGATGTCGGTGTGTCGCGGTCGCCGGCACCCAATACCAATGAGCGTGATGACTCAGAGGCATCAAAATGCCTCTGAGTCATCACGCCCCTGACAGTGTCCGCAGGCGCGGACGTCACGCTCGGTCACACCGGGCTCAGGCGACGACCGACACCATCCGACCCGGGACCACGATGACCTTGCGAGGCTCCTTGCCGGCCAGGGAGGACGCCACCGCGTCCAGGGCTGCCGCGCGTACGGCCTCCTCGGGCGAGTCGGCCGGGACCTCGATGCGGCCCCGGACCTTGCCGTTGACCTGCACCGGATACGTGACGGTGTCGGCCACCAGCAGCGCCGGGTCGGCGGTCGGGAAGTCCGCGTACGTCAGCGAGGTGTCGTGGCCCAGCTTGCGCCACAGTTCCTCGGCCACGTGCGGGGCGAATGGCGCCACCATCAGCACCAGCGGCTCGGCAACCTCACGGGGCGTCGCCGACAGGCCGGTCAGCCCGTTGGTCAGCTGGATCAGCTTCGCGATCGCCGTGTTGAACCGGATGCCGTCCATGTCGCCACGGACCCCGTCGATCACCTTGTGCAGCAGTCGCCGGGTCGCCTCGTCGGCCGGGTCGTCGGTGACCCGCACCGCGCCGGTCTGCTCGTCGACGATCGCCCGCCAGACGCGCTGCAGGAACCGGTACGAGCCGACCACGGCCCGGGTCTCCCAGGGGCGGGACACCTCCAGCGGACCCATCGACATCTCGTACACCCGGAAGGTGTCGGCACCGTACGCGGCGCACATGTCGTCGGGGGTCACCACGTTCTTCAGGGACTTGCCCATCTTGCCGTACTCGCGGTTGACCACCAGGTCGTCCAGGTAGTACGCGCCGTCACGCTCGACGACGTCCTCGGCCTGCACGTAGCTGCCGCGCGAGTCGGTGTACGCGTACGCCTGGATCATGCCCTGGTTGAACAGCTTGCGGAACGGCTCGAACGACGACACGTGCCCCAGGTCGAACAGCACCTTGTGCCAGAACCGCGCGTACAGCAGGTGCAGCACGGCGTGCTCGGCACCGCCGACGTACAGGTCGGTGCCCCCGCAGTCGCCCTCGCCGCGCGGGCCCATCCAGTACCGCTCGTTCTCCTCGTCGACGAAGCGCTCGGAGTTGGTCGGGTCCAGGTAGCGCAGCTCGTACCAGCAGGAGCCGGCCCACTGCGGCATCACGTTGGTCTCGCGGGTGTAACGCTTCGGCCCGTCGCCCAGGTCCAGCTCCACCTCGACCCAGTCGCGGCGACGCGACAGCGGGGTCTCCGGGTTGGAGGCCGCGTCGTCCGGGTCGAACGTCTTCGGGGAGAAGTCCTCCACCTCCGGCAGCTCGACCGGCAGCATCTCCTCCGGCAGGGCGATCGCGGCACCGGTCTCGTCGTAGACGATCGGGAACGGCTCACCCCAGTAGCGCTGCCGGGAGAACAGCCAGTCCCGCAGCCGGTAGGTCACCGCGCCCGTACCGTGGCCGTTGGCCTCCAGCCAGGCGATGGTCGCCGCCTTGGCGTCGGCGACCCCCAAGCCGTTCAGGTCCAGGCCGCGCTCGGGCGCGGCGCTGTTGATGGCCGGGCCGTCACCTGTGTACGCCTTGCCGTCGAAGCCCTCCGACGGCTGCACGGTACGGACGATGGGCAGCTCGAAGACCTCGGCGAACGCCCAGTCCCGCTCGTCCTGCGCGGGCACCGCCATGATCGCGCCGGTGCCGTAGCCGGCCAGCACGTAGTCGGCGATGAAGATCGGGATCTGTCCGCCGGTGACCGGGTTGGTGGCGTATGCGCCGATGAAGACGCCCGTCTTCTCCTTGGTGTCGGACTGCCGCTCGACGTCGGTCTTGGCGGCCGCGTCCTTGCGGTACGCCTCGACGGCGGCCCGGGGGTTGGCGTGCCCGCCGGTCCAGGCGTCCCTGGTGCCCTGCGGCCAGGCGGCCGGCACCAGCGCGTCGACCAGCTCGTGCTCGGGCGCCAGCACCATGTAGGTGGCACCGAAGATGGTGTCCGGTCGGGTGGTGAACACCCGCACCGGTGCCTGCGCGGTCGGGAAGTCGATGTGCGCGCCGGTGGAGCGACCGATCCAGTTGCGCTGCATCAGCTTGATCGGCTCGGGCCAGTCCAGGCTGTCCAGGTCGTCCAGCAGCCGGTCAGCGTACGCGGTGATCCGCATCTTCCACTGCTTCAGGCTGCGCTTGAAGACCGGGAAGTTGCCCCGGTCGGAGCGACCGTCGGCGGTGACCTCCTCGTTGGCCAGCACGGTGCCCAGCCCGGGGCACCAGTTCACCGGCGCCTCCGAGACGTACGCCAGCCGGTGGTCGTCGACGACCTTGCGGCGCTCGGCGACGCTCAGCTCCGCCCAGGGTCGGCCGTCCGGGGTGGGCCGGTTGCCGCCTTCGAACTCGGCGATCAGCTCGGCGATCGGGCGGGCCTTCGCGGCGTCGCGGTCGTACCAGGAGTTGAAGATCTGCAGGAAGATCCACTGCGTCCAGCGGTAGAAGTCGGTGTCGATCGTCGCCACCGAACGCCGCTCGTCGTGCGCCAGCCCCAGCCGGCGCAGCTGCGCCTTGTACCGCTCGATGTTCGCGACAGTGGTGGTCCGGGGGTGGGTGCCGGTCTGCACCGCGTACTGCTCGGCGGGCAGACCGAACGCGTCGAAGCCCATGGCGTGCAGCACGTTGCGCCCGGCCATCCGCTGGTAGCGGGCGTAGCAGTCGGTGCCGATGTAGCCCAGCGGGTGGCCCACGTGCAGGCCGGCGCCCGACGGGTACGGGAACATGTCCAGCACGTACAGCTTCTCCGCGCCGGCTCGCGGGTGATCCGGGTCGGCCAGCGGGCCGCTCGGATTTGGCGCGTGGAAGGTGCCCTCGCGCGCCCAGGTGTCCTGCCAACGGACTTCGATCTCGTCGGCCAGGGTCGCGGTGTACCGGAACGGGGGGATGTCGTCCGCCGGTGCGGCTGCCTCACTCATCGTCTCTCCTCGCTTCACTTCGCTTCGTCTCGGCACCGCCGGGCCGGGCCGGTCCTCTCGGCGCCGTCGGCGGCGAGCCGGCGGCGGGCACGAAAAAGCCCCTCGCGCAGGAGGGGCCGCCGTGCTGTCGCGCGATCAGCGCATCAGCACGGCCCGGTAAGAAGCAGGAAGACTCCGGCCATGTCCGGCAGTGTACCCCTGTCCCGAGGCGGACGGACCGGAGCCCGCACCGGCCGGAGCCGGTCCCCCGACTTGGCGAATATCCGTACGTAACCGACCGACTACCTGCGGGGGTCGGCGTTAGCGACAAACATGGTTAGCCTGAGAGGCCAGTGAGATTCCTGCGGCAAACGAGGCTCGGCGTCGCGAACCCAACGGCGGGTCCAGGTGCTCTCAACAGAGCTGCCGTGACGGCGACGAGGAGGAGGCCCGTGACACAACAGACCTGGGACGAGGTGGGCGGCCTACTGCCGCACGACGAGTTCCGCGCCGCCAGCGAGGCCATTGTGGCCAACATCGAGCAGGTCATCGAGGGCAAGACCGCCACCGTGCGGCTTGCCCTTGCCGTCCTTCTCGCCGAGGGCCATCTCCTCATCGAAGACGTTCCCGGCGTCGGCAAGACCAAGCTGGCCAAGGCCCTCGCTCGGTCCATCGACTGCACGGTGCGGCGCATCCAGTTCACCCCCGACCTTCTGCCCAGCGATGTCACCGGCGTCAGCGTCTACAACCAGGAGACGCACGACTTCGAGTTCCGTCCGGGTGCCGTCTTCGCCAACCTTGTCGTCGGCGACGAGATCAACCGGGCGTCGCCGAAGACCCAGTCGGCGTTGCTCGAGTGCATGGAGGAACGCCAGGTCACCGTCGACGGCGTTACCTACCAGCTGCAGACCCCGTTCATGGTGATCGCCACCCAGAACCCGATCGAGATGGAGGGGACGTACCCGCTGCCCGAGGCGCAGCGCGACCGGTTCACCGCCCGGATCGCGATGGGCTACCCGGACGTCAGCGCCGAACTGGCCATGCTCGACGGGCACGGCGCCACCGACCCGCTGCACGAGCTGCGGCCGGTCTCCGACGCGAACATCGTCCGGCAGCTCATCTCCACCGTCCGGCAGGTGCACGTCGCGGACGCGGTCAAGCAGTACGCGATCGACCTGGTGACCGCCACTCGCGAGGCCCCCGACCTGCGCCTCGGCGCGTCCCCCCGGGCGACCCTGCAGCTACTGCGGACCGCCCGGGCGGTCGCCGCCCTGGAGGGCCGCGACTACGTCCTCCCCGACGACCTGCAGGCCCTGGCGGTGCCGGTGCTGGCCCACCGCATCATCCCGACGGCCGACGCGCAGCTCGCCCGGCGTACCACCGACGCGATCGTCTCGGAGCTGGTGCACCGGCTGCCGCTCCCGCACGACCGGCAGCGCAACCCGTACGACACCCGGCCCGCCACCGGCAACGGTCGCGCCCCCTACGAGCCGCGGAGGCCGTGACGTGCGTGCCGGGCTGCGCGGTCTGACCACCCGCGGGCGCTCGTTCCTGGCCGCCGCCGCTGCGGCGGCCATCTCGGCCTTCATCCTGGGCGAGAAGGACCTGCTCCGGGTGGCAGTGCTGCTGGCCGTCCTTCCGCTGCTGGCCGCCGCCTACGTGGGGCGTAGCCGCTACAAGTTGGCCTGCAACCGGTCGCTGGACCCGCACCGGGTTCCGGTCGGGGCGAACTCGCGGGTGGTGCTGCGTCTGCAGAACCTCTCCCGTCTGCCCACCGGCACGCTGCTGCTGGAGGACCGGCTGCCCTACGCGTTGGGCAGCCGGCCACGGGTCGTGCTGGAGCGGCTCGGCGCCCACCAGGCCAGCTCTGTCGCGTACACGGTGCGCGCCGACGTGCGGGGCCGCTACGACGTGGGCCCGCTTGTGGTCCGGATGACCGACCCGTTCGGTCTCTGCGAGCTGACCCGCGCCTTCCCCAGCACCGACCACCTGACGGTCATCCCGCAGGTCACTCCCCTGCCGTCGGTCCGGCTCCCCGGGGAGTACGCGGGCAGCGGCGACAGCCGGGCCCGGTCGGTGGCGGTGCACGGTGAGGACGACGCGGCGACCCGGGAGTACCGGCGCGGCGACGACCTGCGCCGGGTGCACTGGAAGTCGACGGCGCGCACCGGTGAGCTGATGGTGCGCCGCGAGGAGCAGCCGTGGGAGAGCCGGGCCACTGTCGTCCTGGACACCCGCGCGTACGGCCACCGGGGTGACGGGCCGACGGCGAGTTTCGAGTGGGCGGTCTCCGCTGCCGCGAGCATCGCCGTGCACCTGCGCCAGTCCGGCTACAAGCTGCGCCTGGTCACCGGCTCGGGGGTGGACGTGGACGCCTCGGAGGGCGGCGGCGACGGTGTGCTGCTCGATCATCTCGCGGAGGTCCGGCTGGACCAGCGGGCCGAGCTGGCGGGCCTGGTGCAGCGGGTACGGCAACGCTCCGACGGCGGTCTGATCATCGGGCTGTTCGGCGCGGTGAGCGTGGCGGAGGCCGAGCTGCTGGCCGGGCTGCGCGGCAACGGCGCGACGTGCGTCGGGTTCCTGTTGAACAGCTCCGGGTGGCTCAGCCTGCCGGAGAAGGCCCGCGCCGAGGCGGAGCACGCGCACGGCGCTGCCGTTCTCGCCATGGTGCAGAGCGGTTGGCGGGTGGTCGGCGTCGACCACGGTGGCCGGCTGCCGGCGCTCTGGCCGCAGGCGGGCCGGGGTTCCCAGGGCTTCGCTATGCGCGCCGCGCTGGCCGAGACGGTCGCCGGCGGCGTGCGATGAACGGAAGGTCCCCCTCATGATCGCCAGTCGGAACATCGGTGCGGTGGCGGCAGCTGCCACGTTGCTCGCCGCCGCGCCGCTGTCGGCCATCTTCCAGAGCTGGACGTGGCTGATCCAGTCGGCAATCGCGGTCGCCGTGGTGGCCGGGGTCGCCGCCCTGACCCGGCTGGTCCGGGCACCCCTCTGGGGTCAGGTGCTCGGCATGCTGGCCGCGCTGGCGCTCGCGCTTACCTGGCTGTTCCCCAGCGGTGGCGAACTGTTCGCCGTCCTGCCCACGCCGACCACGTTCGGGCACTTCGCCGACCTGCTCGGCGGCTCCATGCAGGACATGCGCTCGTACGGCGTCGAAGTTCCGGACACGGACCCGCTGCTGTTCATCACAGTGCTCGGTGTCGGCGGGGTGGCCGTGCTGGTGGACGTGCTGGCCGTGGGTATGCGCCGGCCGGCGCTGGCGGGGCTGCCGATGCTCGCCATCTACTCGGTGCCGGTCGCCGTCTACGTGGACAGCGTTCCCGCGCTGCCGTTCGTGATCGGCGCCGCCGGGTACCTGTGGCTGCTGGTCACCGACAACGTCGACCGGGTTCGGCGGTTCGGCCGCCGGTTCACCGGCGACGGCCGCGACGTCGACGTGTGGGAGGCGTCGCCGCTGGCCTCTGCCGGCCGCCGGCTCGCCGTGGTCGGGGTGGTGGTGGCGGTGGCCCTGCCACTGGCGGTGCCCGGCATGACCGGCGGGCTGCTCGACAGCCTCGGTGGCTCGGGCAACGGCTCGGGCAGCGGCCGCGCGGGGTCGGGAGGGTCGACGGGTCGGATCGACCTGTTCGCCTCGCTCGCCGGCCAGCTCAACCAGTCCGAGGTGGCCGACCTGGTAAAGGTGACCACGTCCGAGCCGAACCCGTTCTACCTGCGCTACGCGGTCGCCGACGAGCTGCGCCCCACTGGTTTCCAGGCCCGTAATCCGAGTGGCCGGCCGGCGAACCGGGACCTGCCGGATCCGACCGAGCGGGCCGGTCGAGGGGTGCAGCAGACCAGCTACCGGGCGACCGTCGAGGTCACAAAGAGCCTCAACATGTCGCTCATGCCGGTGTACGCCGAGCCGGTGCGCACCGAGGACCTCAACAGCAACTGGCTCTACGACCCCAACCAGCAGGTCGTCTTCTCCAACCGGGAGAACTCCCGGGGCCGCAAGTACTCCTTCGACTACATCCGGTCGACGTACACGCCGGCCGCTCTGCGGGCCGCCCAGCCGTTGGCGGCCGACCACCCGGTACGCCGCCAGCTCACCGCCACCCCCGGGCCGGTGCCCGAGGTGGAGGAGCTGGTCAAGGGGCTGATCCAGGGCAAGCGCACCGACTACGACCGGGTGCTGTCGATCTACCAGCACTTCTCGTCGGACAACGGGTTCAGCTACCGGCTCAGCACCGAGAGCGGCAGCAGCGGCCAGGACATCGTCGACTTCCTGACCAACAAGGTCGGCTACTGCCAGCAGTACGCGGCGGCCATGGCCTGGCTGGTCCGTTCGGCGGGAATCCCGGCGCGGGTGGCGTTCGGGTTCACCAACGGCAGCAAGCGCGACGGCGACACGTACACGCTGACCAACCTCAACCTTCATGCCTGGACCGAGGTCTACTTCGGCGGGATCGGCTGGGTGCCGTTCGACGCCACTCCGGCGTACGGCGTACCGGGCTCGACCCGTTCGGCCTGGGCTCCGGACACGGACGCGCCTGAGCCGTCCACTCCGCAGAGCGGTGCCACTGACACCCCGTCCGGCGCTGACCCGTCCGCCGGCCCGGCTGGCCCGGACAACGCCGACCGGGACACCGACTCCGGGCTCTCGCTCGCCGGTGAGCAGCCGGCCGAGGAGGCACCGGTGTGGCCGTGGTGGGCGGCCGGTCTGCTGGCCCTGATGGCGCTGCTGGCGGTGCCGGCTCTGCGCCGGCTGGCGTTGCGCCGACGGCGAGGTGCCCGGGCCGGTGCGGTGGTGGCCACCACCACCGGCGAGGTCCAGCCGGCCGACGGGGCACGGGTAGTGGTGGTCGGCCCGGATGCCAACCGTGCCCGCGCGGACGCGCACGCCGCCTGGGCGGAGTTGCTCGACACGATGGTCGACTTCAAGGTCGTTGTCGACCGCACCGAGACACCTCGGGCGACAGCGGACCGGCTGATCCGGGACACCCTCACCGACGACACTGCGGCGGTCGGGGCGGCGCGCCTGCTCGGCCGGGCGGAGGAACGGGCCCGCTACGCGCGGGACCCGCTGACCGGTGAGCCGCTGCTGCCGGCGCTACGCGCGGTCCGTGGCGCGCTCGCCACCCGGGCGGACCGGCGGACCCGACTGCTGGCCGCCGTACTGCCGCCGTCGGTCCTGCTGCGGTGGCGGGTCGGCATGGCGGACACTTCGGGGCGTCTGGTGGCGCTGACCGGGAGGGCCCGCTACCGGCTCCTGCGCTGGAGCCCGCGTCGGCTCCTGGCCGACCGCGCGGCTCGCTGAGCCCGACTGGCCGCGCGGTCTGCTGAAACCAAAGCGACCGCGCGGCCCGCTGAAGCCGGGCAGCTGCGGCCCTTGGTCACCGCCGGAGGAGGCGGCCGAAGGACGGCATCCGGCCAGGAGGCGTGGGCGGGATTCAGCTCTGGCGTCTTGATTCCCGGGCGGGATCGGCGAGGTCCGCGCGGTCGTCGCCGGACAGCCAAGGCCCGCGCTACGAGGACGGCCTGCGCCCGGCGTTGGTGATTGGACGTGCATCCGCTGATCACATCCGCGCGCCGTCGTCGGCCGCAGCGACGGCCCGGCGGAGGACGCGCCGATGCGACGGCGGTCGCCGGTGCTGTTTCCGGCGACCCGCTCGTCGCGGTGTGCGGCCCGCCTCAGCGGCGGGACGGGTTCAGCGGTGGCCCTCCGGGCGCTGCCGCCACCTGTCTTCCATCCGGTCCAGAAGCGACGACCGGCGACCTGATCGGCCACCGCGGGGACGGCGACGACTCGTCGTGCCACCCACCACGTGCAGGTCAGGTGACTGCGCCTTACGGTGCGACTGCACCGCGAACGCGGCCGACGCCAGCATGACGACAAAGCCCGCCACCGCCAGCGGTGGAGTCTTGATCACCGCGCCATAGACCAGTAGAGCCAAGCCAGCGATGATCACGCCAGCAGCGACGAGCAGGCGACGCCGCGCGTGGAAGCGCGGATCGCTGGCGCGCACGGCCGAGGCGAATTTGGGGTCCTCGGCAAGCGACCGCTCGATCTGCTCGAACAGCCGCTGCTCGTGCTCCGAGAGCGGCACGGCACTCCTCCCCGGTCACGTTGGTCAGGCCCACTCGGGCCGACAGACCGTGGCAGCCGTTCGGCTGCTTACCCGCAAGTCTACGAGGGGGGTCGCGCGTCGGAAAGCGGGACGACCTACGGGTGGGTGGGATTTTCCTTTTGCCGAGCGTCAGGGTCGCCTAACAGACTGGCCGGACCTATGACGGACCGCCCGAAACGGGCAGCGGCGGCGTCGGCGGCAGCTTCCGCCTCCCGCCAACCGCGCTCGGGCGCGCCGAGGGTGAGCTGCCGGGGCGCGCCCTGCGCCGAGGTGAGCCCTTCCACCCGGACACCGACGAGGCGAATCCGCTCGCCAGGGTCCAACGCGGTGTAGAGAGCCCAAACCGTGTCGAACATCTCACGGGCGGTGTCGGTGGCCGTGCCGAGGGTGCGGGATCGGCTGACGGTGCGGAAGTCGGCCAACCGCACTTTGAGCGACACGGTGCGGCCCACCTGACCGGAGCCGCGCAACCGGACGCCGACCTTCGCGCTGAGCGCCAGAAGGGCACGGCGGATCTCCAGCGGGTCGGCCACGTCGACGTCGAAGGTGACCTCGGCACCGATCGACTTGTCGACCTGCTCGGGGCTGACCCGACGCGGGTCACGCCCCCACGCCAGCTCGTGCAGGTGCGCCGCCGAGGCAGCGCCCACCGCCCGGCGGAGCATGCCCGCAGGTGCCTCAGCAAGGTCACCGACGGTGGCCAGGCCGAACCGACGCAGCGCCTCGGTGGCCCGCTCCCCCACCCCCCACAGCGCCTCGACAGGCAGCGGGTGCAGAAAGTCGAGGACCTGCCCGGGCGGCACGACAAGCAGGCCGTCGGGTTTGGCCCGGGTGGAGCCCAGCTTGGCAACGAACTTGGTCGGCGCCACACCCACCGAGCAGGTCAGTGCCTGCTCGTCGGCGACCCGACGACGGATCAGCCGGGCGATCGTCGCCGGTGAGCCGAACAGCCGGCGGGCCCCTGTCACGTCGAGGAATGCCTCGTCGAGGGAGAGCGGCTCGACGAGCGGGGTGACGTCCCGGAAGATCTGCATGACCGCGCGGGAGGCGGCCGTGTAGGCGCTGAAATCCGGGGGCAGGTAGACCGCGTGCGGGCAGCGGGCGCGGGCCTGACCGGTAGGCATCGCGCTGCGCACGCCGTAGCGGCGGGCCTCGTAGCTGGCCGAGCTGACCACGCCGCGCGGCCCGACGCCGCCGACCACCACCGGCCGACCCCGCAGCTCGGGTCGGCGACGCACCTCGACGGCGGCGAAGAAGGCGTCCATGTCGACGTGCAGGATCGGGCTGTCGGAATCGTCGGCGTCCGGCCCGAAGCGCGGATCGCCACCTCGGGGCAACGACTGGCTGCGGCCCATCCCGGCAGGTTAACCCGGAGGTACGACAGCACCAGCCGCCGACCGGCCGGACCGCACGCGGGTCAGCCCCGCACCACAAGCAGCGGGACTGTCAACTCGGCGGCGGTGTCCGACCCGTGGTACGCCACCAGTCGGGACGCCATCGGCGGCTCGGTCCGGGTGGCCATGACCGCGTACGTGTCGTTGCAGATCACCACCACGTCGCCGATGCGGCCCAGATGATCCTCGGGCACCGGCCCGAACCACCCGTCGGCCACCACCTCGTCCCGGGTCCGCACCCGTGCGGCGTCGCCAAGCACCTCGGACCAGGCGGCCACCACGTCGTCGACCGCACCCGGCTCGACGTGCAGGTACCGCACCCGGGCCTCCCCGGCCACCACCCGTACGCCGGCGCGCAGCCGCAGGTCGGTGTCCAGGTCGAAGCGGTGCGCCACGGGTACGTCGAGTTGCCCGTGGTCGGCGGTCACCAGCAGGGCCGCGTCCGGGGGCAGCCCGTCGACCAGCCGGGCGAGCAGCGTGTCCACCTCGGCGGCGGCGATCCGCCAGGGCTCGGAGTCGACCCCGCTGACGTGCCCGTGCCGGTCCAGGTCGGCGTGGTAGCCGGAGACGAGTGTGGGCCCAGGGCCGGCGGCGAGCGCGGCCAGCATGGTGGCGGCCACCGCGTCGGCACCTGCGGCGCCCCGGAAGTCACCGCCCCGGTTGGCGGCGACTGTCAACCCGCTGCCGCCGAACTCCGGCCGGCTCACCACTGTCACCGCCACTCCGGCGGCGCGTGCCCGCTCGAACTGGGTGGGCACCGGCTGCCAGCGCAGCGGCGACGGATCGGCAGCCCAGGCGGTGTGGGTGAGCACTCCGTCGGTGCCGGGCAGCCGCACGGTGAAGCCGAGCACCCCGTGCGCGCCGGGCGCGACGCCGGTGCCGAGCGTCGCCAGGCTGGTCGGGGTGGTGGACGGAAAACCGGCGATGAGCGGGCGGGCCACCGTCGCGGCAAGCCCGGCGAGGGTCGGCGCGTACGGGGCGGCGGTCGGCAGCTGGTACCAGCCGAGCCCGTCGACGAGCAGCACGGCGACCCGGCGTACCCCGGCCAGGTTGGGGACCAACCCGAGCGGGTCGGGTGAGCCGGGCACGCCCAGCACGGCGAGAGCGCTGGGCAGCACGTCGGCCAGACGGCCGCCGCCGTGGTCCGGGCCGAGAACGGCCAGCGGTGCCGGAGGTGCTGTCATGCGGGCCGGCGGGCGAACAGGTGCAGCTGGGCCGCCAGATCCCGGTACGGGGGCTGGGCAGCCAACGCCAGTTCCAACTCGACCAGACCGGCCGGCTGCCCGTCGGCGACTGAGGCCGGCAGCAGGTCGGCGAGCACGCGTACTCCGTGGATCTCCTCGACCGTGAGCCCGGCGGCGGTGAGCAGCGCGGCGGCGCCCGAGGCGTCGTAGCGTCGCCGCAAGGTGTCCCGCGCTCCGGCGGTGCCGGCGGGGTCGGCAGCCAGGGCCGCCGCGACGTCCAGGTGCCCGTTCATCGCGCGGCCCAGCACGGCGGCGGCCCGGCCGGCCACCAGCACACTGGCCGCGCCGCCGGGGCGCAGCGCGGTGGCCAGTGCGGCCACCACAGGCGCCGGGTCGTCGACGACCTCCAGCACGGCGTGGCAGAGCACCAGGTCGACGCCGGCCGGCTCGACCAGCCCCGCGAGGGCGTCGCCGTCGCCCTGCACGGCGGCGATCCGGTCGGCCACGCCGGCCTCGGCGGCCCGGCGGGTGAGCGCCGCCAACGCGTCGGGGCTGGCGTCGACCACTGTGACCCGGTGCCCGGCGCTTGCCAGCGGGACGGCGAAACCGCCGGTGCCGCCGCCCACGTCCAGCACTGTCAGCTCGGCGTCGCCGCGCCGGTCCAGTTCGGCACGGAGCACCGACCAGATCACTGCGGTACGGGGGGTCAGCGGCGGCCCGGCGAACCGGCCTCGGGTCTGCTCCACCCGGTCGAGCCTAGTCACCCGGTCCAGTCGTATCGCAGCCGTATGGCATGTGGAACCAGCCGTCCGGCCGATCGTGACGCGACCGCCCAGCGGGTCAGGACTCGCCCCCCTCGGCCTCGTCCTCCGCGCGGGACCGGCGCTCGTTGGCGACCGGGCCGTTCGTCACCTCGTACTCGCGAGGATCGGCGAGGTGCGACGGCATCCAACCCGCGCCGAGCCGGGTCCGTCGGGAGTTGGCGATTCCACCGGTGTACGCGTGATTCCCCAGCACTGTTCATCTCCTCATGGATCACGGGCCGCTCTGCCCGCTCAGCACGAGTGTCCCGTCCGGCGTCGCCGGAAACCGTAATGTGGATCACTGGATCAGCGAAAGTCACGGGACGCGGGGCTGACCGGCGGCTCAATGGGGTCCAGCCGGTCGGCCACCAGGTTGGTCACACCCTCGTGCCGTTGCAGCCGCCCCCGGACCACAAGCGCGGCGCTGGTGCGGGCCACCCGCCGGTAGCGCTGCCACAGCCCCGGCGAACAGGTGACATTGAGCATCCCGGTCTCGTCCTCCAGGTTGAGGAACGTGACACCGCCCGCGGTGGCCGGACGCTGCCGGTGGGTGACGATGCCGCCGACCCGGATCCGCTGGCCCGGCTCCACCCGGCCGAGCCGGGCGATCGGCACCGCGCCGAGCACATCGAGCTGCCCCCTGATGAACCGGGCCGGATGGCTCTCCGGCGACAACCCGGTCGCCCACACGTCGGCGACCAGCCGGTCCACCGCCTCCATCCCGGGCAGCGTGGGCGCCGCCGCGCCGGTCACCGTGCCGGGCAGCCGGCCCGGCCGGTCCTGGGCCGCCGCGCCGGCGGCCCAGAGCGCCTCCCGCCGGGTCAGCCCGAAACAGGCGAAGGCGTCCGCGGTGGCCAGGGCCTCCAGCTGCGGTGCGGTGAGACCGACCCGCCGGGCCAGATCAGGCATGTCCCGGTACGGCCCGTGCGCCGCCCGCTCGGCCTCGATCCGCTCGGCCACGTCAGCCCCGAGGGTACGCACGCTGGACAGCCCGAGCCGGACCGCCGGACCGCCCAACCCCCAGGCGTGCGGCGGCTCCCCCGGCCCGCTGCCCCACCGGGTGTCCGGGGTGGACTCCAGCACCGCCAACGCCCCGCTGGCGTTGATGTCGGGGCGGCGGACCTCCACCCCGTGCCGGCGGGCGTCGTCGACAAGCGTCTGCGGGGAGTAGAAGCCCATCGGCTGGGCGTTGAGCAGCGCGGCCAGAAACGGCGCCGGGTGGTAGCGCTTGAGCCAGGAACTCGCGTACACCAGGTAGGCGAAGCTCATCGCGTGGCTCTCCGGGAAGCCGTAGCTGGCGAACGCGGTGAGCTTGCGGTAGACGTCGTCGGCCAGTTCGCCGGTGATGCCCCGCTCGGCCATCCCGGCGTAGAGCCGGTCGGCGATGCGGTTCATCCGCTCGACGGACCGCTTCGCGCCCATCGCCCGGCGCAGCTGGTCGGCCTCGGCCGCGTCGAAGCCCGCCAGGTCGATGGCGAGCTGCATCAACTGCTCCTGGAACAGCGGCACACCAAGGGTCTTCTCCAGGGCGTTGCGCATCAACGGGTGCGCGAACGTCACAGGTTCCTGGCCGTTCTTGCGCCTGATGAACGGGTGCACCGAACCGCCCTGGATCGGGCCGGGCCGGATCAGCGCCACCTCCACCACCAGGTCGTAGAACTCGCGGGGCTTGAGCCGGGGCAGGGTGGCCATCTGAGCGCGGCTCTCCACCTGGAACACCCCGACCGAGTCGGCCCGGCAGAGCATGTCGTAGACCTCGGGGTCGTCAAGCGTCATGTCACCGAGATCGAGCCTGGACCCGATCATGTCGTAGCCGTAGTGCAGCGCGGAGAGCATGCCGAGGCCCAGCAGGTCGAATTTGACCAGGCCGACCGCCGCGCAGTCGTCCTTGTCCCACTGCAACACGCTGCGTCCGGGCATCCGCCCCCACTCCACAGGGCAGACCTCGATCACCGGCCGGTCGCAGATCACCATGCCGCCGGAGTGGATGCCCAGGTGCCGGGGGAACGTCTGCAACTCGTTGGCGTACTCCACCACCTGCTCCGGGATGCCCTCGACGTCGACAGTGGCCACCGAGCCCCACCTGTCGATCTGCTTGCTCCAGGCGTCCTGCTGCCCCGGCGAGAACCCGAACGCCTTCGCCACGTCCCGCACCGCCGACCGGGGCCGGTAGGAGATGACGTTGGCGACCTGGGCGGCGTGCTCCCGGCCGTACCGGGTGTAGACGTGCTGGATCACCTCCTCCCGGCGATCGGACTCGATGTCCACGTCGATGTCCGGCGGGCCGTCCCGCTCCGGGGCGAGGAACCGCTCGAACAGCAGCCGGTGCCGGACCGCGTCCACGTTGGTGATCCGCAGCGCGTAGCAGACCGCCGAGTTGGCCGCCGACCCCCGGCCCTGGCAGTAGATGTCCTGCTCACGGCAGAACGCGACGATGTCGTAGACCACAAGGAAGTAGCCGGGGAAGCCCAGCTCCTCGATCATGTTCAGCTCGTGGTCGAGCTGCGCGTACGCCGCCGGGTGCGCCTGCGGCGGGCCGTAACGCTCCCGCGCGCCGTCGGCGGTCAACTTGCGCAACCAGCTCATCTCGGTGTGCCCCGGCGGCACCGGGTACGCCGGCAGCCGTGGCGCGACCAGTTGGAGGTCGAAGGCCAGCTCCGCGCCGAACTCCGCGGCCCGCGCCACCGCACCCGGGTACGCGGCGAACCGGACCGCCATCTCCGCACCGCTGCGCAGGTGGGCGGTGGCCGCAGCGGGCAGCCACCCGTCGATCTCGTCCAGGCTGCGCCGGGCCCGTACGGCGGCGACGGTGGTGGCCAGCCGACGCCTGCCCGGCGTGGCGTAGTGCACGTTGTTGCTGGCCACCGTCGGCAGCCCGGCCGCGGCGGCCAACTCGGCGAGCGCGTCGTTGCGATCGGCGTCGACCGGGTGACCGTGGTCGGTCAGCTCCACCGCCACCGTCTCCGCGCCGAACAGCTCGGTCAGCCGGTCCAACTCGCGGGCCGCCGCGTCCACGCCCTCGCTGAGCAGCGCCGCCGGCACGTGTCCCTTGCGGCATCCGGTCAACACCAGCACGTGGTCGCGCAGCTCGTCGGCGACCTCCTCCAGCTCCCCGTAGACCGGGCGACCCTTCTCCCCGCCGCGCAGATGCGCGCGGGCGATGGTGGTGGCCAGCCGGGCGTACCCCTCGTGGCCGTGCGCCAGCACCAGCAGGTGCGTGCCGTGCGGGTCCGGCTCGCCGTTCTGCGGGCCGGGCAACCCCAGCGAGAGCTCCGCGCCGAAGATCGTCGGCAGGCCCAGCGTACGGGCCGCCTCGGCGAACCGGACCACGCCGTAGAAGCCGTCGTGGTCGGTGACGGCGAGCGCGGTGAGCCCCAACCGGGCCGCCTCCTCGGCCAGTTCCTCGGGGTGGCTGGCGCCGTCCAGGAAGCTGAAGTTGGTGTGCGCGTGCAACTCCGCGTAGGGCACCACATCGTCGGGGCGGGCCAACTCCGGCGGCTGGTACTGCTCGCGGCGACGACTCCAGGCCGGGGAGTCCCCGCCGTCGGCGTCCACGGCGAGCGGGTCCACCACGTGCAGGTGCCGCTCACCCCGGCTCGCCCGGCCGTCCCCCGAACGGCCGTCGCCAGACCGGCCGTCGCCAGACCGGCCGTCGCCAGACCGGCCGTCGCCAGACCGGCCGGAGAGCACCTGCTCCAGCTCCGACCAGGGCATCTTCGGGTTGTGGAAGCTCACCAGCACGCCCCCGGGCCGCCCACCGGCTTGATCCACTCGGCATCATGGAAATCGGGGTGTCCGAAGAGGCGGGATACCCCGATTTCCGTGATGCCGAGTCGATCACGGCTAGGTGGGCGCCCATCTGAACGCTCAGTCATAGATCGCCTCCACGAGCCACTGCCCGGCCTCGACAGCGAGCAGCAGAGCGGTGCCGTCGGCCAGGCAGACCTGGAACCGGGCCCGCCGCCGCGCCTCGGCCGGAGCCCACCATCGCTCGTCCACCGGCCACGGGCCGGCCCAACCGACGATCTCCGCTGGCCGACCGGTGCCGACTGTCAGCCGGGCGGGCGGGGCGCTGACCGCCAGCCGCGCGCTGATCACCACCGCCTCGCCAGCGGCGTCATGCACTGTCGCGGCGAGTGGGCTCGGCAGCACCACCGCCGGTGAGGGCCGCGGCAGCCGACCGGGCCACGGCGGAACGCCGCCCCCACCGCGGCCAGCAGCCCGACCGACTCCAGCAGCCCGACCAACGCCAGCAGCCCGACCGGCTCCAGCAACCCGACCAACGCCCGCGACCCGGCCACCAGTAGCGATCGGCTCGTCGGGCAGCGGTGGTGGGCCGGGACGGTCGGGGAGCCGTTCGTCGCCCCAGGGCACCAGTCGTACCTGGTCGGTCGGGGAGCGCCCGCCGCCGAGCACCGCGGTGACCACTGCTTCCGGACCGAGGATGCCCTGCACCCGGCTCAACGCCCGGTGCGCCCGTTCCCGCTCTTCGCCGGTCTCCCCCCAGAGACCGACCTGAAGGCCAGCCTGGGCGATCACCCCGTCGGGGACAAGCCGCAGCCGGATGATGCCAGCCGTCGGTCGGGCCGGTCGGGCGCCGGCACGGCCGTTGCTGCCGGAAAGCCAGCCGTCCAACTGCCAGCGCACCCGGTCGGCGATGGCCGCTGCGGTGAGCAGACCGTCGTGCCGCCACACCCGGTGCAGTTCCTGCCCGTGCGCGGTGACCGCCTCGATGCCGAGCCGGGTGCAGGCCAGCCCGTGCCCGGCGAGCCGGTCGTGCAACCGCTCCGCCAGCGCGCGGGCGGCGAACGCCGCCGCGTCGACCCGGTCGATCGGCTCGTCGTGCTCGGCGGTCACCGTCAGGTCGGTCGGCGGCTGCCGGACGGCGAGCGGGCGATGATCCCGCCCGGCGGCGAGCCGGTGGGCCAGCGCGCCGTCGAACCCGAACCGGGCCAGCACGTCGCCGGCCGGCAGCGCGGCGAAGTCACCGAGGGTCCGCACTCCCAGCCGGCGCAGCAGGTCGGCGAGCGCTGACCGGCCCAGCGCCTCGACCGGCAACCCGGCCAGGAACGCTGGCGTTCCTCCCGGTGGCACCACCCGGCCGGCGCGGGCGGCCAACCCGGCGGCGAACACCCCGTCGGCGATGCCCACCTGGCTCTCCACCAGGCACGACTGGGCGACGTGCTCGATGAGCCGTTCGGCAGCCGCCTCCTCGCCGCCGAGGTAACGGCTCGGCCCTCGCGCGGCCACCGCGCAGGCGCCGGGGCGAACCACCTCGACACCCGCGACCATCTCCTCGACGGCGGCGACCACCGGCTCGAACGCCCGGGCGTCCCGGCCCGGGTCGTACTCCACGACGGTGAGCTGTGGGCAACGGCCCTGCGCCTCCCGCTTGCGCAGCCCTCGACGTACCCCCTCGGCGCGGGCCCGCTCGGAGCAGGCGACCACCCGGTTGTCGTGCAGGACGGCGACCGGACTCGTGGCCGGCACCCCGTCGACGATCTCGGCGGCGAGCACCGGCCAGTCCGGACACCACAGCAGCAAGGTCCGGATCGGCGAGCCGGTCACGCTGGGCCTCCCGGACCGGACCCGGCCCGCACGACCCCGGTCAACCGCGCCGCCGCCGACGCTCCGGACCGGGGCTCGACACGACCGACCACGCAGCCCGCACCTCCGGCCGGGTCGACCAAGGTGAGAGCACATCTGGTCGACCTGACCACCGCCGTCACGCCGGGCCGACCAGGGTGAGAGAGCCCGGTCGACCGGCGTCGGCACGGGAGCGGTCACCTGCCGGCGACGCCGGACGAGGCCGATCACCGGACGACGGCACCGGGTGGGGCCGTCCGTCGAAGGGCACCGTCGATCGTCTGTCCACGGTGGAGGGCACCGCCCGGGGAATCACCCGGGTGAGCTCGTCACCGGGGAGCCAAACCTTGATCTCCTTGGGTCGTGCAGCCGCTCCGCGCCCGCGCGCCGAGACGGTGACCTCCCGGCGACGCAACCGCCCCCGCCCCTGGCCGAGCCCTTCCCAGAGCCCACGGACCACCTGCAACGTCACGTCCGCGCCGTCCCACCGGCCGTACGGGACGAGCACACTGCCGCGCTGCCGGGCCCGGGCAGCCAGCCGGGTGGCGACCGAGGCGGAAACAGCGGCCGGTACGGCGGTGACCACGACGTCCACCCCGTCGATCAGCGCGGCGACCACTGTGGCCCATTCGGGGCCCGGGTTCGGCACCAGGGCCAGCCGGTCCAGTGCGATACCGAGCTCGGCTGCCGCACCAGCGCCGAGCGTCGGCACTCCGACCACGGCGCACCACGAGCCGGCGCGGGATGCCTCGGCGAGGAGGGCCAGCACCAGCGAGGTGCCGCCGCTGCGCCGGGGTTGACCGGCGGTGACAGCGATGGTGCTGCCCCGGCGCAGACCCCGGTTGGGCAGGAGGCCGGTCAGCTCGGGTGCCACCGGTAGCACCTGCTGGCCGGCGACCGGATCGGGTGCGCTCGCCGGGCGTACCAGATCGGCCAGAGCAGCGGAACCGACCACCATGCGGCCCGCCATCGGACCAACCCCCCGTCGTTGCTGTGGAACAGATCAGAACCGGCCAGCCGTGACGTCGACCGCCCGGCGGCCGGACGGCCGGCGTCGTGGCGGGATCAGGCGGCGAAGCCGTCCAGGGCCGGCTGGTGGGCCACGCCGAGCGCGGTCTCCACCACCGTGACGAACTGCTCGGCGGCGCGGAGCAGGTCGTCGGCCTCCCGGGCGGTGACAACCCGTGGGATGCCGGCCTCGGCAGCGGCCCGTTTGCTGGCCCCGGCGGCGAAGAAGCGGGCCCACTCGTCGAGCTCGGGGGCGACGGCGCAGAGCAGGACCCAGACGCTGGTGATCCGGTTACGCCGGCTCGGCGCGGGACGAGCCCTGGCGGCGAGCATGGCGGCCGCCGCGCGCAGCGCGGCCAGATGGGCGGCCGCGTAGCGCAGGCCGTCAGGCCCGGTCTGGTTGGCCTCGACAAGCCCGCGCCGGGCCAACGTGAGCAGCTGGGCGGGGGTGCGGTGCGGCAGCACGTGCGCCGGCACCGTCGGTGCCTGAGCTGAGTTGGTCGGCATGGGCTGTCTCCTCCACGTGGCCGGGCGTCGACCGGCGCAGTGGTGCCGCCGGCAAAAGACGCCGAGGTCGGTGGTGCGGAGGAAGACGCACCGTGGGTGGCCGGCCGGGTGTGGATGCTTCCCCACACCACACCCGGCCGGCGTACCGGCGGGTTCGTCGCCCGCCGCCCGGGGGTCGTGGGCGGCGGGCGACGCTCCTGCCTGTCGGGACCGGGCTCGCGACTGCCCGGAAACCCAGGTGCGGCCCGCGGAGCCGCACCGCCCGGAGCTGGCGCCGCGAAACACCGCGCTCCGGCTGGTTGGAACGAGCGTACGAGGCAATCGAACACTCGTTCTAACTGCTGTTGACAGTACACCTCCCCTCCGACGAAAACGCAACGTGTGACGCGCCGACTGAACCCATCGGGCGTGGTGAGCCGCACCGACACCGCCGGCAGGGCGACACGACGCATGGCGACGCAGGGGTTCGGCGTGGCCGGCTGAGCCGTTCTCAGGCGGACCATGAAGAATGGCGACATGCAGCCACACCCGAACGTACGGGCGGTGCAGGACGCGCTCGACGGCACCGGTGCGCTCGACGGCGCCGGCCGACCCAGCACAGTCCGCCTGCTGCCCGACGCGGTGCACACCGCCGCCGCGGCCGCCGAGGCGCTCAGCGTCGAGGTCGGCCAGATCGCCAACTCGCTGATCTTCGACGCGGACGGCGCGCCACTGCTCGTCCTCACCTCCGGCGCGCACCGGGTGGACACCAACGGCCTGGCCGCGTCGATCGGAGTCACCCGGTTGCGCCGGGCCACCCCGGAGTTCGTCCGGCAGCACACCGGGCAGCCGATCGGCGGGGTCGCCCCGCTCGGGCACCCGCAGGCACTGCGCACGCTCGTGGACACGGCGCTGGCGGCGTACCCGGAGATCTGGGCCGCGGGCGGCGTGCCGCAGGCGGTCTTCCCGACCACCTACGCCGAGCTGCTGCGGGTCACCGCCGGTACGCCGGCCGAGGTGGCGTGAGCGAACGAACCAGCGGGCACGCGAACGTCGTACCGGAGCTGGTCACCCTGCATGTGTGGCGGACCTCCAGCGGCGCGTTGCCCCGGGCGCTGACCAGGATGGCCGTCGATCCGCGCCGGCTGCGGGCACTTCCTGGCGTCCGGTTCGGCAAGCTGCTGGGCACCGGGACCGGCACCAGCTTCGGGCCGGGTGACGCCGACCTGACCCGGTGGGCGGCGTTGACAGTGTGGGACTCCCCCGCCGAGGCGGCCGGCTTCGACGGCTCGCCGGTGGGGCGTGCCTGGGCGCGGATCGCCCTCGCCCAGGTCCGGGTCGACCTGCGCCCGGTGAGCAGTCGGGGCGAGTGGTCCGGCCAGCAGCCGTTCGGCGATCCGCCGGGCGGCCGGGTCACCGGGCCGGTGCTGGCGCTGACCCGCGCCCGGTTGCGCGCCCGCCGGGCGGCCACCTTCTGGCGGGCCGTCCCGCCGGTGGCCGCCGCCCTGCGCGACGCACCGGGGCTGCTGGCCCGCTTCGGTGTCGGTGAGGCGCCGCTGGGATGGCAGGGCACTGTCAGTGTGTGGCGCGACCCGACGGACCTGGTGGCGTTCGCGTACCGTCACCCGGAGCATCGGGCGGCGATCATGCGAACCCCCACCGCGGGCTGGTACGCCGAGGAGCTCTTCGCCCGATTCGAGGTACGCGACGTGGTCGGCGACCGGACGGTGCTCGGGTGGGTCGCCGACGACGACCCTGCAACGGTGAAGGGTGGACGGGCATGAGGTTGGTGCGCTGGACGCCGGACGATCTCGTCCGGCGGCTGGACGACGTGGTCGCCGTCTACGGCGAGGCGATGGGATACCGCACCGACCTGCTGGAGGCCCGGCGCGGCTACATGGCCACCCACGTCCGCCGGCCCGGCTTCCGGGCGGTGGCCAGCCTGACCAGCGAGGGGCACCTCGCAGGCTTCGGCTACGGCTATCTGGGCGGCCCCGGCCAGTGGTGGCACGACCAGGTGCACCGGGCGTTGGACACTTCGGCTCGCAAGCGCTGGCTCACCCACTGCTTCGAGGTGGTCGAGTTGCACGTCCGGCCACCGGCGCAGGGCCACGGGCTGGGTGCCGGCCAACTGCGGGCGCTGCTCACGATGGCCGAGGGCGACACCACGCTGCTGTCCACCCCGGAGGCCGAGGAGCAGACCTCGCGGGCCTGGCGGCTGTACCGGCGGTTCGGCTTCGTCGACGTGCTGCGTGACTTCCACTTTCCCGGTGACGAGCGGCCGTTCGGCGTCCTCGGTCGGGACCTGCCGCTCGAGCCCCCGACGTCATGACCAGGCGGATCTCCTGGACGCTGCTCGGCGTCCTGGTGCTCGCCCAGATCTGCTATCCGCTCACCGCCGGCGACACCCGGGCCGGGCTGACAGTGGCCACCGTCGTGCTCGGCTGGCTGCTCTCGGTCGGCCACGCGCTGCTCAGTCGCGGGCCCCGAGTCGCGGCGGCGCTGGTCGCGGTGGCCGCCGGCGGCGGGTTCGCGATCGAGGCGATCGGGGTGGCCACCGGTGTGCCGTTCGGCAGCTACGACTACTCCGGTGAACTCGGCCCCAAGCTGGCCGGGGTGCCGCTGATCATCCCCCTGGCCTGGACCTGGATGGCCTGGCCGGCCTGGCTGGCCGCGGTCCGCCTGACCGGCGGCAACACCCCGACGGCCACCGCCCCGACGACCGGTGGCAACACCCCGACGGCCAGCGTCTCGACTGCCACCGGCAGCGCCCCGGCGACCGGTGGCGCGACGGTCGGTCGGTGGGTGGGGCGGATCGCGCTGGCCACTGTGGGGCTGGCCGCCTGGGATCTCTTCCTCGACCCGCAGATGGTCGCCGAGGGCTACTGGGTGTGGCGCAACGCCACCCCGGCGCTGCCCGGCCTGGCCGGTATCCCGGTCAGCAACTACCTGGGCTGGCTGCTCTTCGCGGTGCTGATGATGAGCGCGTTGCGCCCGCTGGCCGGGCCGGCCGCCGAGCGCACCGACAAGCGGGACCACCCGATGTTCGCGCTCTACCTGTGGACGTACTTCTCCAGCATCCTGGCCCACGCGGTCTTCCTCGACCTGCCCGCCTCGGCGCTCTGGGGCGCGGCCGGCATGGCGGTGACCGCCGTACCGCTGGCGGTGACCCTGCTGCGCGCCCGCCGGGCCGGCGACGCGTACGGCGACGACCACCAGCCGGCCCGCCCCGGCGTCGACGCGACCCGATGACCGTCCTGCTCGCCCTGCTGCTCGTGGTCGCCGTACTGACCGGGCATACCTGGCTCAACGCCGCCCGCTGGCTGCGCCGGCCCACCGACCGGCCGGACGAGGTCGGTGAGCCGGTGGCGGTGCTGCTGCCGCTGCGCGACGAGGCCACCCGGGTCACTCCGTGCCTGCGCGCCCTGCTCGCCCAGCGTGGCGTGCCCGGGCTGCGCATCGTGGTCCTCGACGACGGGTCCACCGACGGCACCGCCGACGTGGTCCGGGCGGTGGCCGGCGACGACCCGAGGGTCACACTGCTCAGCGGCGTCGCCCCGCCGCCGGGCTGGCTGGGTAAACCGCACGCCTGCTGGCAGTTGGCCACCCGGGCCGACCCGGAGGCCACAGTGCTGGTCTTCGTCGACGCCGACGTGGTGCTCGCCCCGCACGCCGTGGCCGCCGCCGTCACCGAACTGCGCGCCGCCCACGCGACGCTGCTGTCGCCGTACCCCCGGATCGTTGTGGCGACGGCGGCCGACCGGCTGGTGCAGCCCCTGCTCCAGTGGCTCTGGCTGACGTTCCTGCCGCTGCGCGCGATGGAACGCTCGCGGCGGCCCTCGCTGGCCGCCGCGGGCGGGCAGTTCCTGGTGCTGGACCGGGCCGGCTACACCACCGCCGGCGGGCACGCGGCGGTCGCCGACAAGATCCTGGAGGACGTCGAGCTGGCCCGGGCGGTCAAGCGGTCCGGTGGACGGATCGCCCTGGCCGACGGCTCCCGGCTGGCCACCTGCCGGATGTACGACGACTGGCCGCAACTGCGCGACGGGTACTCGAAGTCGCTGTGGGCGTCGTTCGGGCATCCAGGCGCGGCGGCCGCCGTCGTGGCGATGCTGCTGCTGCTCTACACCGCTCCGCCGCTCGTCGCGGTGGCCGGCGTGGTGGCCGGCGCGCCGACGGTCGCCGCCGTGGGCCTGGCCGGCTATCTGCTCGGGGTGGCCGGGCGGGTGCTCACCGCCCGGTCGACGGGTGGCCGGTGGTGGCCCGACGCGCTCGCACACCCCGTGTCGGTCGTGGTCCTCGGTTGGCTGACCCTGCGGTCGTACCATCTGCGAAAGCGACACCGCCTGACCTGGCGGGGCCGCCCGGTCAGCTAGGAGGACGCGGCATGGCGCGGATCGTGGTCGTCGGCGCCGGGGTGGGTGGCCTGGCCACCGCCGCCCGGCTGGCCGCAACCGGGCACCAGGTGACCGTCTTCGAGGCCGCCGACACCGTCGGCGGCAAGCTCGGCAGGTACGTGCACGACACCCCCGCCGGGTCGTTCCACTTCGACACCGGGCCGAGCCTGCTCACACTGCCGGAGGTCTTCGAGGACCTGTTCGAGGCCACCGGGGCGAAGCTCGACGAGTACCTGGACCTGACGCCGCTGGACCCGATCGTCCGGCACGTCTTCGAAGGCGGCGGTCCGACGTTGGACTCCTGCGCCGATCCTGTGGAGTTCGCCGGCCGGATCGGGGCCGCCTTCGGTGACCAGGCAGCGGCCGACTGGCAGCGGCTGTGGCGGCGGGCCGCCCGGGTGTGGAACGCCTCCTCGCGGGACATCCTGCGCCGCGCCGTCGACTCCCCCCGCGACCTGGCGTCGCTGGCCTGGCGCGTCGGCGACCTGGCCGCCATCGCCCCGGGCCGCACGCTGCGTGGGCTGGGCCGCCGGCACCTGTCCGACCCGCGGCTGCGGATGCTGCTGGACCGGTACGCCACGTACACCGGCGCCGACCCACGCCGGGCGCCAGCAGCGCTCGTCGCGGTCCCCTACGCCGAGCTGGCGTTCGGCGGCTGGTACCTGCGCGGAGGGCTGGGAACCCTCGCCGACGCGCTGCTGACCCGCTGCCTGGACCTCGGCGTGGTCGTGCAGACCGGCGCCACCGTGACGCGGATCGACGCGGCTGGCGGCCGGGTGCACGGGGTACGCCTCGCCGGCGTCGCCGCGCCGGTGCCCGCCGACGTGGTGGTGGCGAATGTGGACGCGCTCACCGTCTACCGCGACCTGCTGCCGCACGCGCGCCGGCTGGCCGGGCTGAGCGACCGCAGCCTGGCCGGTTTCGTGCTGCTGCTCGGCGTCTCCGGCAGCACCGGGCTGGCGCACCACAACGTCTTCTTCCCGCGCGACTACGACGCCGAGTTCGACGCGGTGTTCGGCAACCCGGGGCGGGGCGTACGGGCCCGGCCGGCGGCCGACCCGACGGTGTTCGTCACCGTCGCCGACGACCCGACGGTCCGCCCGGCCGGGCACGAGGCATGGTTCGTGCTGGTCAACTCCGCGCGGCAGGGCACCGCCGCTGGCGCTGTCGACTGGCGGCGCCCCGGGCTTGCCGACGCGTACGCCGACCGGATCCTGGACGTGCTGGCGCAGCGCGGCGTGGACGTGCGCGACCGGTTGCTGTTCCGCGAGGTGCGCACCCCGGCCGACCTGGACGCGGCAACCGGAGCGCCGGGCGGCGTGATCTACGGCACCGCCGGTGGGCTGCTCCGCCCGGCCAACAGGGGCCCGGCGCACGGCCTGTGGCTGGTGGGCGGCTCCAGCCACCCGGGCGGTGGCCTGCCGATGGTGACCCTCTCGGCGCAGATCGTCGCCGACGAGATCGGCCCCGCCTGGTAGCCCTCTCGGCGCTGGCCGGTGCGGCGGTCAGCCGGCGTCGAGCAGCGCGCGGCGGACCGTGGAGAGCAACTGCCCCAGCCCGAAGGCGGCCAGCAGCACCCACACGGCGGTCGCCATGGTGATGGTGCCGGCTGCCAGATCCGGCTCGATCAGCCCGGACAACCCGGCGACAACCAACCCTGCCAGCGCTACCGAGACGCGGGTGGGTCGCTCGCCGACCGTCACGGCGCCGATCTCGCGCATGCCGGCGGAGACCGCGCGGGCACGGACGTACTCGTGCAGCCACGACAACGCGCCGCCCGCGACGACGAGCGCGCCCGGCGCGCCCACCAGCCAGAACGCCAGCAGCCAGGCCACCTCACCGAGCCGGTCAGCGAGCGAGTCGTAGACGTAGCCGAGCCGGGTGGTGCGGCCGGTGGCGACCGCCACCGCCCCGTCGACGCTGTCGGCCACCGCGGCGAACAGCACGAACAGCGCGGCGAGGAACGGCCCGTCCCCCGGCCGGGTCGCCAGCAACGGTACGCAGAAGCAGAGCAGCACCCCGGCCACTGTGACCGCTGTGGGGCCGACCCGCAGCCGGCCCAGCACATATCCGACGTGGTAGGAGAACCGCAGCCAGGCGCGTACCACCGGCGCGGCTGCGCGGGGGTCGAACCCGCCGTGCAGCCGTGCCCACGCCGTGGCGTACTCGTCCCAGTTCAGCTGTGTGCCCACCACTGATCAACCGTCGTGTCGAGCATCAGGTGTCGCACTCGCCGTGTTCACACCCGCGCGCCGACCTTGAGGTTCTGCCACACCTCGCGGGTCGCTGTGGACCTGTTGAGGGTGATGAAGTGGATTCCCGGCACACCCTCGTCAAGCAGCCGGCGGCACATCTCACTGGCCTGCTCGATGCCGAGCCGGCGGACCGCCTCCGGGTCGTCGGCGACCCGCTCGAAGCGCGCCGCCAGCGCCGGCGGGAACGGCGCACCGGACAGTTGCACGGACCGTTCGATGGTGCCGATCTGGGTCACCGGCATCACACCGGCCAGGATCGGGGTGTCGCAGCCGGCCGCGGCCACCCGGTCGCGCAGCCGCAGGTATTCGTCGGCGTCGAAGAACATCTGCGTGATCGCGAACTCGGCGCCGGCCCGGCACTTGCGGACGAAGTGCGCGGTGTCGCTTGCCACGTCGACCGAACGGGGATGCTTGTACGGGAAAGCCGCCACGCCGACGCTGAAGTCACCGGCGTCGCGGACCAGACGCACCAGGTCCTCGGCGTAGTCGACGCCCTCGGGGTGCCGGACCCACTCGCCGCCCGGGTTACCCGGCGGGTCACCGCGTACCGCCAGCACGTTGCGCACCCCCACCCCGGCGAGCCGGCCGATCACGTGCCGCAGCTCGGCGACGGAGTGGTTGACGGCGGTCAGGTGGGCCATCGGCAGCAGGGTGGTCTCGGTGGCGATCCGCTCGGTCACCGCGACTGTGGTGTCCCGGGTCGACCCGCCCGCGCCGTAGGTGATCGACACGAACGACGGGCGCAGCGACTCCAACTCGCGGATCGCCTGCCAGAGCAGCCGCTCACCCGCCTCGGTCTTGGGCGGGAAGAACTCGAACGAGAAGGTCGGCTGACGCTCACGGATGAGCTCCCCGATCGCCGGCTGCGGATTGGGGAGTACCGAGGGAAGACCGAGCGCCACGACCCCGACTCTAGCGGGCGACGCCATCGGCACCCAGGTCCTTCCCACCGCCTCCCACAGTTCGGCGGGCGCGTGCCGGCCCGGTGGAGGGAAGCCGTCGTACCCCCGGGGTAGGAAGAGGGGGCGCGGGAGGGGCGGCGGGGGCGGCCCGGCATCCGGCGCGGGGGTCGCACAGCCGAGAGGTGGCACCGGTCCCGCCCGTGGGCGGGCGGGGTGCCGCCGCCGCACCGACGCCCCGCCGGGAGGCCCCATGACCTCGCTCACATCACCGCGCCCCACACAGCTCGGACCGCTGCTGGCCCGGTGCCGGCGGGCCCGGGGTTGGAGCCAGCAGCGCACCGCCGCCGAGTTGTGTGCCGCCGCCGGCGTGCCGACCTTGAGCAGACACGAGGTGTCCCGGTGGGAGCGGCAACGACGCGTACCGGGAGGGTTCTGGCTCGGTTGGCTCGCCGTCGTGCTGGACGTGCCGCTCGTGGTGCTCGCCGAGGCCGCCGCGAGCACCCGACGCGTTGGTCCGCACCGCGCCGTCGGGCCAGGCCGGGCGGGTGCGGCGGGTACGCGGCCGACCGGCCGGGCCGTCCCCGCCCGCGCGCCGGCGGGAGCACGTGTGGCGGTACAACGTCGGCCGCGGTGACCCGCTAGCGTCGTGGCGTGACCCACGCTGCTCCCGTGTCCCCCGTCGACCGTGCCGGCCTGCGGCAGCGGGTCGACAAGGCCCTCACCGACTTCCTGGCCGACCAGCGGGCCCGGCTGGCCCGGGTGGACGACGCCCTCGTCCCGGTGGCGGAGGCCATCGAGGCGTTCGTGCTCGGCGGCGGCAAGCGCCTGCGGCCGGCCTTCGCGTACTGGGGGTTCCGAGGTGCCGGCGGCGTGGACGCCGAGCCGGTCGTCACCGCCCTGGCCGCGCTGGAGTTCGTGCAGGCCAGCGCGCTGATCCACGACGACCTGATGGACCGCTCCGACACCCGGCGCGGTGAGCCCGCTGTGCACCGGCGGTTCGCCACCCGGCACCGGGCCGCCGGCTGGGGCGGCGACCCGGACGGCTTCGGTGACTCCGCCGCGATCCTGCTCGGTGACCTCTGCCTCGTGTGGTCCGACGAGTTGCTGCACTCCGCCGGCCTGGACCTGCGGGCGGCGGCACGGGCCCGGCCGGTCTTCGACGAGATGCGCACGGAGGTCACCGTCGGGCAGTACCTCGACGTGCTGACCCAGGTCACCGGCGACACGTCGGTGGAACGGGCCAGCAAGGTGGCCCGGTACAAGTCGGCGAAGTACACGGTCGAACGGCCGTTGCTGCTCGGCGCCGCGCTCGCCGACGCGCCGGAGGACGTACGGGCCACCTACTCGGCGTACGGGCTGCCGTTGGGTGAGGCGTTCCAGTTGCGCGACGATGTACTGGGGGTCTTCGGCGACCCGGCGCACACCGGCAAGCCGGCCGGCGACGACCTGCGTGAGGGCAAGCGCACGTACTTGGTGGCGGCGGCAGTGGAGGCCACCGACGACGCGGGCCGGGAGCTGCTGCTGAGCCGGCTCGGCGACCCGAACCTCGACGAGCAGGGCGTGACCCGGCTCCGCGAGCTGATCACCGCGAGCGGTGCGCTGGCCCGCACCGAGCAGCGGATCACCACGCTCACCGACACGGCGCTGGCGGCTCTCGCCGCCGTGGACCTGGACACCGAGGCCCGCCAGACCCTGGTGGACCTGGCAATAGCAGCAACCCGCCGAACCGACTAACCCGCCCCGCCCGCTCCCCGCTCCCCTCCCCTTCACCCCCCCTGGTTGATCATGAGGTTAGCGGCGGCTACACGCCGGCACGGGCACGCCAACCTCATGATCAACTCCGGAGGGCGGGGGCGAGGGCGGCGGGCGGGGCGGGGGCAGCGGGCGGGGTTAGAAGGCTTGGGCTTGGGCTCGGCGCTTTACCTCGCGGGCGTGGTCGCCGGAGAGGGCTGCGGCCGGGGTGCCGCCGCGCAGGGTGTCGTCGGGCTCGTAGAGCCAGCGCAGCGCCGCCTCGTCGTCGTAGCCGTTGTCGGAGAGCAGGTTGAGCACACCGGGCAGGTGTTTGAGCACGATCTCGTTTGCCACCAGGTCCGCCGGCACCCGGCGGACGCCGTCGCGGCGGACCGCCAGCAACTCGCGGTCGCGGATCATCTGGTGCACCTTGCTTATCGAAACGTCGAGGCGCTCGGCGACGTCGGGCAGGGTGAGCCAGCCGGCCGGGTCGGTGGGGCCGGCAAGCTCGGGGCCGGGCACGGCCTCAGCGGGTACGGGTTCGGTCACCCGATCACCCTGCCACGCCGCCGACCCGGGCAGCCAGCGGCACCCCGTACGGCCCGCTCCGACCAGCCCGGGAAGCATGGATGAGCAGCGGATCAGTGGCTGAGACGAGGTGCCCGACCTCGGCGGGACGGGCCGGCGGTACCCCCAGGCTGTAGCATCCTGTTCTACCTTCGCCCTCTGGACACATAGACTCCCTGCCGATGGACACACAGGTCGCCGACACGTTGCTGGGCTCGCTGATCGACGGGCGCTACCGCATTCGCGGTCGCGTGGCCCGTGGCGGCATGGCGACCGTGTACACCGCAACCGACGAGCGTCTCGAGCGCACCGTCGCTGTCAAGATCATTCATCCGACGCAGGCGCCCGAGGCCCGTACCCGGATCGCCAACTTCGTGGCCCGGTTCACCGACGAGGCCAAGACGATCGCCCGGTTGACCCACCCCAACGTGGTGGCGGTCTACGACCAGGGCACCCACGCCGGCCTGCCGTACCTGGTCATGGAGTACGTCCGCGGTCGCACGCTGCGCGACGTGCTGGCCGAGCGGCGCCGGCTCAACCCCGACGAGGCGCTGGCCATCGCCGAGCAGATGCTCGCCGCGATCGGCGCCGCACACCGGGCCGGTCTGGTCCACCGCGACGTCAAGCCGGAGAACGTGCTGGTCGCCGAGGCGCCCACCGGCGGCGTCGCCAACCTGGTGGACAGCGTCGTCAAGGTGGCCGACTTCGGGTTGGCCCGCGCCGTCGAGGCGAGCGCCGACGACGAGCAGGGCACCCAGTTGATGGCAACCGTTGCCTACGTCGCCCCGGAGTTGGTCACCGAGGGTCGGGCCGACCCGCGTACCGATGTCTACTCCGCCGGGATCGTGCTGTTCGAGATGCTGACCGGTCGGGTGCCCTACGACGGGGACCGCCCGGTGGAGGTCGCCTGGCAGCACGTCGACCGGGACGTGCCGGCGCCCTCGACGCTGGTGCCCGGCCTGCCGACGGTCCTCGACGGCCTGGTCCAGCGGGCCACCCGACGCGATCCCGCCGCCCGGCCCGCCGATGCCGGCGCGCTGCTGGCCGAGGTGCAGGTCGCGCGGGACCAGTTGGGCGACATCAACAGCAGCACCGCTGTGCTGCACCGGGTGGCCGACGACACGTCGGTCTCCCAGCCGACGATGATGGTCGCCACTGTCCGCCCGGCCGAGCGTCCGACGTGGGCGCGGCTGCCGGAGGGCAGCGGCCAGGGGCCGGGCCGACGGCGGGCCGCCCCGGAGCCGTCGGAGGGTCTGGGGGCCCGGCTCGCCGCGCTGCGCAGCACGGTGATGGGCCACCCGCAGGGCCGGCTGGCCGTCGCGGCCGTCGTGGTGACGCTGGGCCTGGTGGCCGCGCTCGGCGGCTGGTGGTTCGGTGTCGGCCGGTACACGTCCGCCCCGCAACTGGTGAGCCTGAGCAGTGCGGACGCGCAGGCGCAGGCCGACCGCGCCGGCCTCAAGCTGGCGTACGGGGAGCCGCGCTATGACGAGCAGGCCCCCAAGGACAGCGTGCTGGAGCAGAACCCCGCGTCGTCCGCCAAGATCGTCAAGGGTGGCACGATCACGCTGACCCTCTCCCTCGGCCCGGAACGCTTCCCGGTGCCGGACGTGATCGGCAAGGAGTACGAGCTGGCCGAGGCGGACCTGCTCAACGCGAAGCTGGTGGTGGCCAAGGGCGCTTCCCGCTATGACGACACCCTGCCCGCCGGCGTCGTCCTGGACAGCAACCCGAAGGTCGGCGCCGAGGTCAAGCCGGGCACGAAGATCACCCTCGTTCTGAGCCGCGGCCGGGCGCCGATATCGGTGCCGAACCTGGTGGGCAAGAGCCTCACCGAGGCCCGGGCCACCCTGTCCCGGCTCGGCCTGGTGGCGGTGGAGACACCAAAGGACTCCGACAAGCCGAAGGACGAGATCCTCGGCCAGAGCCCGGCCGACGGCACCGGCGTGGAGAAGGGCACCCAGGTCAAGCTGGAGGTCAGCAAGGGCCCACCGCTTGTCGTCGTGCCCCGCGTGGTCGACCTGCCCTGCCAGCAGGCCAAGCAGGTGCTGGAGGGCCAGGGCTTCCCGGTGGCGATCCAGTTCAACCCGAACGCCACCGTGCGCTTCCAGACTCCGGGTGAGAATTCGCAGGTGCCGCCGGGCACCCAGGTCACGATCGGATGCCTCTGAGATGCCGGTGACCCCGGTCGGCGCACACACCCCCACCTCCGGCGGGTTGGCGAAGGCCGCCCTGCCGTACGTCGACGCGACAGGCGCCGAGGTGGTGCAGGTCTACGTCTCCAACTCGCGGGGCTGGGCGTTGCCCCCGGGCGACCCGGCGCAGGACGCGCGGTTCCGCGACGGTTGCGCCGAGCGGGGCATCCCGGCGTTCATCCACGCCTCGCTGCTTGTGAACCTGGGTTCCCCCACGCCGGGCACCGTCGAGAAGTCGGCGCAGACGTTGGCGCACGCGCTGCGCCGGGGCGTGGCGATCGGCGCTCGGGCTGTGGTGTTCCACGCCGGCAGTTCGGTCGACGAGGGGTACGCCGAGACGGCGATGCGGCAGGTCCGTGCGGAGCTGCTGCCCCTGCTCGACTGGGCCGCCGAGGCTGGCGGACCGATGCTGCTCGTGGAGCCGAGCGCGGGCGGCGGCCGGTCGCTCGCCTCGCGCGTGGAACAGCTCGGCCCCTACCTCGACGCGGTGGACCGGCACCCCATGCTCGGGGTCTGCTTCGACACCTGCCATGCCTGGGCGGCCGGGCACGACCTGGCTGCCGAAGGCGGCATGACGGCGACACTCGACACGCTTGTGGCCACTGTGGGTGCGGATCGGCTGCGGCTCGTGCACGCCAACGACTCGAAGGATCTGTGCGGCTCCACACGTGACCGGCACGAGAACATCGGCAAGGGCACCATCGGTGAGCCGGCCTTCGCGGAGCTGATGACCCACCCGGCCGTCGTCGGCGTCCCGATCGTCGTGGAGACCCCCAGCGAGCAGCAACTGGGCCACACCGCCGACATCACAACGCTGACCCGCCTGCGCCCCTGAAACTCCCATGCGGTTGGCAACGCGACGCCGCCAACCTCATGATCAACAGGTAGGGCCGGCAGGTGAGGTCAGGCGGACAGGACGCGGGTCAGCGCCGTGCTGGCCTGGGTCACCGCGTCGTCGTCGATGCCCAGGTAGGTGACCAGGCGAGCGGTGCGCGGGCCGAGCACCGAGATGAGTACGCCCTGCTCCCGGGCCGCGGCGGCCAGAGCGCGGGCGTCCAACGCGTGCTTGGTGAGATCCAGGAGGACGAGGTTGGTGCGGACCGCGGTGGCGAGCACACCAAAAGGCGCGACCGCCTCGGCGAGCCGGGCCGCTCGGGCGTGGTCCTCCGACAGCCGGTCGACGTGGTGCGCGAGCGCGTACCGGCCGGCGGCCGCGAGGATGCCAGCCTGACGCATGCCGCCGCCCATCCGCTTGCGGATCATCCGGGCGCGTTCGATCTTCTCGGCGCTGCCCACCACGAGCGAACCGACAGGCGCGCCGAGGCCCTTCGACAGGCAGACCGACATCGTGTCGAAGAGCCGGCCGTACTCGATCAGGGGCACCCCGTCGGCGACGTGCGCGTGCCAGATCCGGGCGCCGTCGCAGTGCAACGCCACCCCTGCCGCGTCGGCGACACCGCGCAGTTCACGCAGCGTCGCCAACGGGATCACACCGCCGCCGCCCCGGTTGTGGGTCTGCTCCACGGCGATCGCACGGGTGGGGACCGCGAAGTAGCCGTCCGCGCGGACCATCCCGGCGACCGTCTCCGGGTCGATGTCCGCGCCGACCGCCGGCCAGGTCCGCGAGGAGATGCCACCGTACGCGGCAGCGGCCCCGATCTCGTACGTGACGACGTGCGCGTCGGCGTCGCAGAGCAGCTCTTCACCGGGTGGCACCAGCAGTTGCAGGGCGATCTGGTTGGCCATCGACCCGCTCGGGGCGAACAGCGCCGCCTCGTGCCCGAACAGCGCGGCGACCTCGGCCTCCAGCGCGTTGAGTGTCGGGTCCTCGCCGTAGACGTCGTCACCGACCTCGGCGGTGGCCATCGCCTCCCGCATGCCGGCGGTCGGCCGGGTCAACGTGTCGGAGCGCAGGTCGACAAGGTCAGCCACGGTCATTCCCCTCGGCCGCCGACTGCGGGGCTCGCAAACCCGGCTCACTCCTCGCGTCAGCCACGGAGCATCTCCGCCACGAGGAACGCCAGCTCCAGCGACTGCTGGGTGTTGAGTCGCGGGTCGCACGCGGTCTCGTACCGGTCGGGGAGGTCGAGGTCCTCGATGCCCTGGGCGCCGCCCAGGCACTCGGTGACGTCCTCGCCGGTCAGCTCGACGTGCAGGCCACCGGGGTGGGTGTCAAGCCCTCGGTGCACCTCGAAGTAGCCGAGCACCTCGTCGACGATGCGGTCGAAGTGCCGGGTCTTGTAGCCGTTCGACGACTCGTGGGTGTTGCCGTGCATCGGGTCGCACTGCCAGACCACCTTGGCGCCGGAGGCGGTGACCTTGGAGACGATCGGCGGCAGGGCGTCGCGTACCCGGTGGTTGCCCATCCGGCTGATCAGGGTGAGCCGGCCGGGGATGTTGTCCGGGTTGAGCTTCTCGCACAGCTCGATGGCCTCGTCCGGGGTGGTGGTCGGGCCGAGCTTGACGCCGATCGGGTTCGCGATCCGGGAGATGAAGTCGATGTGCGCGCCGGTGATCTGCCGGGTGCGCTCGCCGATCCACAGGAAGTGCCCGGAGAGCCCGTACGCCCGCTTGTCGGAGACCCGGGTGAGCGCCCGGTCGTACTCCAGGGCGAGGGCCTCGTGGGAGCAGTAGAGGGTGACGGTCCGCAGCGCCTCGTCGTCGGTCATCCCGCAGGCCCGGATGAAGGCCAGCGCGCGGTCGATCTCCCGGGCGATCGCCTCGTAGCGCTCCCCCGCCGGGGAGTTCTTCACGAAGCCCTTGTTCCAGTCGTGCACGGCGTGCAGGTCGGCGAGCCCACCGGCGAGGTACGCCCGGAGCATGTTCATTGCCGCCGCCGAGTTGGCGTACGCCCGGATCATGCGCTGCGGGTCGGCGACGCGGGCGGCCGGGTCGGCCTCCAACGAGTTGATCATGTCGCCGCGGTAGGCGGGCAGGCCACGGGCGTCGGTCGGCAGCGAGCGGGGCTTCGTGTACTGGCCGGCGACCCGGGCGACCTTGACCACCGGAAGCGACGCGCCGTAGGTGAGCACGATCGCCATCTGGAGCAGGGTGCGGGCGTTGGCAAGCAGGTGGCTCTCGGTGTTGTCGACGAACGTCTCGGCGCAGTCGCCACCCTGGAGCAGGAACGCCTTGCCCTCGCAGACGAGGGCGAGCTTCTGCCGGAGCTGGTCGACCTCGTAGGGCGCGACGACCGACGGCACGGTGTCGAGGACCTTGCAGACCTCGGCGACGGCCGCGGGGTCGGACCACGGCGGAACCTGCTCGCGGGGCAGCTCCCGCCAACGGTCCAGGCCGAGCGCGGCGTCCTCGGCGGAGTCGGCGGTCGGGCGACTGGTCTGCAGACCCGGGCTACCGAACCCGGGATGGCTCAACTGATGCCACTCATGGCGCATGACAGAAAGCCTACGGCGGCCGTCGGCGCACCCGGGCGGCGAGGGGGACGGTTCCGCACGTTGGGAGATCGATCCCGCCGGAAAGAGGCGCGACTCAGGACACCGGAGACGGCACGGCGGTCGGCGACGCGCTTCCGGCCGGCACGCCACCGGGAGCCTCTGCGGCGATGCACCAGTCGCCACCGTCACGGGTGACGGTGAACACCAACGGACGGGTGATCTTCTTCTTGCCCGCGGTGACGGAGACCGAGACGCTCACCTCCTGCCCACGCGGCGAGGACCGGACGTCGGTGATGGACGCCTCGGGCACCGTGAAGTGGTCGGCGAAGTCACCGTTGGGGCCGGTCGCGGCAAGGTCGAAGCTCTCGTGCAGCAGCGCGCAGAGCTGGCTCCGGCCGGCGGCGACGTCCTTGGCGATCATCGCGTCGAGGTACGCCTGCACGCGCTCGCGGGACCAGGTGGCGGCCTCCTCGGCCGGCGCCCGCTCGGGCTTGGCTGCCGACTCGTCCTTGTCGCCGCCGCCGATCCCGCAGCCGACCAGCGCGGCCGGGAGCAGCACGAGCCCGGCGGCGGTCGCCGCCATCCTGCGGTGGGTCGGGCGCATGCCACCTCCGTCGACGGGATCGAGATGTGCCGAGCCGCGAGTCTGCCATATCGCAGCGGAACCGCCCAAGGCCGGCGGCCCGGCCGACGCTTGGCGTCGACCGGGCCGCTTCGTCACGGGCGGGAAGGGACGGTGCGGGTCCCTCCCCGCCGTGTGGGTGTTGCGTCGGCGCTCGGCTCAGCCGAGACCGCCCTTGATGGCGCCGATGAGCTCGCCGTTGCTCGTGTCACCGGAGAGTTCCCAGAAGAACGCGCCACCGAGGCCCTGGTTCTTCGCGTACGTCATCTTGCCGTTGATTGTCGACGGGGTGTCGTAGCTCCACCAGTTGCTGCCGCACTTGGCGTAGGCGGTGCCGGCGATCGTGCCGGTGGCCGGGCAGGTGTTCTTGAGGACCTTGTAGTCCTCGATGCCGGCCTCGTAGGTGCCCGGCGCCGCGCCCGTGGCGCTGCCGCCCGGAGCAGCCTGCGTGACGCCCGTCCAGCCCCGGCCGTAGAAGCCGACGCCGAGCAGCAGCTTGTTGGCCGGGATCCCCTTGCTCTTGAGCTTCTGGATCGCCGCGTCGGAGTTGAAGCCCTGCTGCGGGATGCCGGTGTACGAGGTCAGCGGCGAGTGCGGGGCGGTCGGGCCCTGGGCGTTGAACGCGCCGAAGTAGTCGTACGTCATCGGCATCAGCCAGTTGAGGTTGCCGATGGCCCCGGCGTAGTCGGTGGCGTCGATCTTGCCGCCGTTGCTGCCGTCCGCGGTGATGGCGGCGGTGACCAGGGCGTTGGAGCCGAACTTCGACCGTAGCGCGCTGATCACGTTCTTGAAGGCGTTCGGGCCGCTGCTGTCACAGGTCAGGCCGCAGGCGTTCGGGTACTCCCAGTCGACGTCGATGCCGTCGAAGACGTCCGCCCAGCGCGGGTCCTCGACCAGGTTGTAGCAGCTCTCGGCGAACGCTGCCGGGTTCTGCGCGGCCTGGGTGAAGCCGCCGGACCAGGTCCAGCCGCCGAACGACCAGATCACCTTGAGGTGCGGGTTCAGCTGCTTGAGCTTGCGCAACTGGTTGAAGCTGCCGCGCAGCGGCTGGTCCCAGGTGTCGGCGACACCGTCGACACTGTCCGCCGCCGTGTACGCCTTCTCGTAGTCGGCGTAGCTGTCACCGATCGAGCAGCGGCCGCCGGTGGTGTTGCCGAAGGCGTACAGGATGTGGGTCAGCTTGGCGGCCGAGCCGCTGGTCTGGATGTTCTTGACGTGGTAGTTGCGGGCGTAGACGCCCCACTCGGCGAAGTAGCCGACGACCTTCTTGCCACCCGTGTTCGGCGGTGGCGTGGTGGGCGGGGCCGTAGTGGGCGGGGCCGTGGTCGGCGGGGCCGTGGTGGGCGCTGCCGTGGTCGGCGGGGTGGTCGGGGTGCCGCCACCGCACGGTGCGCCGTTGATTGTGCAGTTCAGCGGCGCCTTGTACGCGCCGGTGCCGTTGTAGCCCCAACTGAAGGAGGCGCCCGGGGCGAGGCCGCCGGCCCAGCTCTTCTTGACCGCCACGTAGTGGTTGCCGCTGCTTGTCACGTCGGCGTCCCAGGCGCTGCTGATGGTGGTGCCCGACGGCAGGTCGAACTCGATGCGCCAGGTGCTGACGGTGGCGCTGGAGCCGTTGGTGACGGTCACCTTCGTCTCGTGACCGGTCCCCCAGTCCTGCGCCTTGGCGAACGTGGCGGTGACAGTGCCGGCGCCGAACGCGGTGGTCATCGGCACCGCTGCGACGGTCACGGCGACCACGGCACCGGCCCAGAGGGCTCGGCGGAGCGATCTTTTCATGAGGCGTCTCCCGAACTGTTAGGAAACTTTCCAAAATAGATTGGTGAGACGGTACTCACACCGTCATCACTTCGTCAAGATGCGCATGCGTCGATTTCCCGTGGTGCGTGACTGCCCCGCCGGCCACTCCGACCCGAACGCCTACCGGCGCGTAACCTCTGGCCATGACCGTGTTCGACATCCCCATCGAAGCCCTCAACGGCGGCCCCGCCGACCTCGCCCAGTACCGGGGCAAGGCGCTGCTGGTCGTCAACGTCGCCTCCCGCTGCGGCCTCACACCGCAGTACGCCGGACTCCAGGCCCTCGCCGACTCCTACGCCGAGCGTGGCCTCGTGGTGCTCGGCGTGCCGTGCAACCAGTTCGCCGGCCAGGAGCCGGGCACCGCCGCCGAGATCAGCGACTTCTGCCAGGTCAACTACGGGGTCACCTTCCCGCTGACCGAGAAGATTGACGTCAATGGCCCGAACCGGCACCCGCTCTACGCCGCGCTTGTCGACACCCCCGACGCCGACGGCCACACCGGGGACGTCCGCTGGAACTTCGAGAAGTTCCTGGTAGCACCCGACGGCACGGTCGCGGCCCGCTTCGCCCCCACAGTCGCCCCCGACGCCGAAGAGCTGACAAACGCCCTCGAAAAGACCCTCCCCACCGCAGCCTGACCGACCGCCCCAACCCGCGTCGATCATGGACTTGTGGTGCCTGGTACGGGGTGCCTTGCCGGACTTATCCCCCACCACAACTCCATGATCGACGGGGTGGAGGGCGCGACCGCTCGTCACCGACGGGTGGCACGTTTCCGGAGAGCCGGTCTCCAGCCGAGGCGAGCAGTACTTTGTGGTGGACCGGGTCGCTGCGTCGCCATGCGTCAGTGCTGGCGCGAGGGTCGGTGAGGCAGCGCATTGCCGAGAGCCGGTGGGGCCGGTCGTCGCTCCGGCAGCCGAACGGCCCGCCGCGCCGGTGGCGGAATGTGTCGCGGGTGGACGGAGTTGGAAACCGACATGACAACTGTGGGACTGATCGGCAGTGGCAACATCGGCGGCACCGTGGCGCGGCTGGCGGTGGCCGCCGGCTACGACGTGGTGGTCAGCAACTCGCGGGGGCCCGAGACGCTCACCGAGTTGGTCGAGGAACTGGGCGAGCACGCCAGTGCCGGCACGGCACACGACGCCGCACAGGTCGGTGACCTGGTGGTGGTAAGCGTGCCGCTGAAGGCGTACCGGGCGGTGCCCGTGGAGCCACTGGCCGGCAAGGTCGTCATCGACACCAACAACTACTACCCGCAGCGCGACGGGACCATCCCGGAGCTGGACTCCGGCGAGACCACAAGCAGCGAGTTGCTCCAGCGGCACCTGCCGGACTCCCGGGTGGTCAAGGTCTTCAACAACATCTACTTCAAGGCCCTGGCCGACCTGCCCCGGCCCTCCGGTGCTCCGGACCGCAGCGCCCTCGCGATCGCCGGTGACGACGACGCCGCGAAGGCCGAGGTCACCGCATTCCTGGACCGGATCGGGTACGACGCCGTCGACGTCGGCCCGCTCGCCGAGGGCTGGCGCTATCAGCCGGACACCCCGGCGTACGGCACGCTATACGCCAACACGCCAACGGACTGGGAGAACCCGGCGCCGGGCGACGCCGAGAAGCTTCGCGCCGCCCTGGCCGCCGCCACCCGCTGAGCACCGCCGCCGTCCTCCCCGCGACCGCCTACCGGGAGGTCGTACGGAGGGCGGCGGCGAGTTCGTCGTCGTAGCTGGCGATCGGCCGACCGTCCGAGGCGTACGCGACGAGCCGCCCCTGGGCCATGTTCGCGGAACGGAACGAGAACGTGCGGGTTCCCGGGTACGCGTCGAGCAGCGGGATGGTCCGGGGCGTCCCGCCCGGGGCGGAGTAGTACTCCAGGCGGGTCACCTGCGGGGACACCACACCGTTGACGCGTACCTTTGTCTTCTCGGCGCGGGTGTCGAAGGTGACCGGCGCGTCGGTGCCGTAGGCGGCGCACTCAGCCGGGCCCCGGCAGACGAAGAAGTAGCGCGGATTGGCCACGTCGTCGAGGGCGTACGCCTTGAAGGTCGGATCCGCTCCGGCGGGCAGCGGTTGCACGGCGAAGAACGCGAGCGCCACAATGGCCGTGACACCCACCCGTAGCCAGCCCCGCCCGGCGGCCCGCCGGTTGGCTCGTGTGGCGGCGACCGCGACGCCACCGAAGCCGACAAGGCACAGCAGGCACACCCCGACAGCACGGGCGTTCTCGAAGAGGAACTGAAGGCCCGGCCGCATCGACACGGGACTGAGGACCGCGCCCAACGACACGACCATCGTGCCGAGCAGCGCAGCGCCGGCGACCCGTCGGGTGACGCCGGAGGCGCCGATCAGCAGCATCGCGGCGAGCACCGGCCAGACCTGGTGGTGCGTCCAGGACACCGGGGACGCGGCCACTGTGGCGCAGCCGACCAGCACCGCCGCGTGCCCGGGTCGGTCCTCCCGCGTCAGCTGGCGGGCCCGCAGCAGGGCCGCCGCGCAGATCACCGCCACCAGGCCGGCCCAGAGCAGGGGCAACGTCGCCTCGTCCACGCCGACGCGCAGCAGCATCCCGTGCAGGGACTGGTTGCCAAGCGAGGCCAGGTTGCCGATCCGCGAGGTCTGCCGCACCGCCTCGGTCCAGTACGTCCAGCTCTCGCCCGGCAGCACTATCGCGGCGATCCCGGCGCAGGCCACGAAGGTGGCCACCGCGCGGCCGGCGTCACGGTAGCGGCCCGTGGCGAGGAAGTAGACGACGAACAGCAGCGGGGTCAGTTTGATCGCGGCGGCGACCCCGACCAGCATCCCGCGCAGCCGGGGCGGCACGACGCCCATCCCGTCGAGCAACGCCATGAGCACTATGAAGATGCTGACCTGGCCGAAGCGCAGATTGCTCTGCACAGGCGCGGAGAGCATCAGCACCGTGGCCGCCACCGCCACGACGAGCGGTCGCCGGGCCTGTCGGGTGCTCAGCGCGACGCCGACCGCCCCGGCGATGGCGACGACAGCCGCGCAGGTCGCCACCAGCCAGAGCCCCTGCACCACGCCCTCGTCGACGGCGGTGATCGGCCCCAGCACCAGGGCGGCGAACGGCGGGTAGGTGAACGGTCCGCCGTTGGCCGCCACGAACCCGTACAGCGGTCGGCCGGCGTGCAGATCGGACAGCGCGCCGTAGTAGATGTGCAGGTCGGAGAGGCGATCCTCGCGCCGCAGCACGAGCACACAGGACACCAGCGCGACGACGACGAACGCCGCCCACGCCAGCGCGATCCGACGATCTCGCATCGATCGAGAATAGGCGATGGCGACGACAAATTTCGGCGACATCTCCGCCACAACTTGCGGCAGAGTCCCGTACACGGGACTCTGTCTCTGCGCCACCGCCCGCTTACCGAACGCCCACCGGAGGGTGACATGCAGAGGCTCCGTACCGTGCCCCGCCGGCTGTTTGCCGGCGCCGGCGCGCTCCTGCTCGGCACCGGCCTCGCCGCCGGCACGCCGATGCTGGCCAGCGCCGCGACCGGCGCGGACACCGTCGGGTACGTCCGGCTCGCCCACCTCTCCCCCGACACCCCGGCCGTCGACGTCTACCTGGCCACCCCCGACGCCGCGAAGCCAAAGGTCTTCCCCGGCGTCGGCTACGGCGTGGTCTCCGACTACCTGGGGCTTCCTCCCGGCCGGTACGCGGTGGCGATGCGCGAGGCCGGCAGCCCCGCCGACGAACCCCCGGTGCTTACCACCGAGGTGGCCGTGACCAGCGGCAGCGCGTACACGGTGGCCGGCGTCGGTCGACACGCCGACCTGGGCCTGCGGGTGCTCCACGACGATCTCAGCGCGCCCGACCAGGGTCACGCCAAGGTCCGTGTCGTGCAGGCGTCGGTGCGGACCCCGGTCCTCGACGTGGCCGCCGCCGACGGCCCGATGATCGCCAACGGCGTGCAGTTCGCCACCACCACCGCATACCAGCAGGTCCAGCCGGGCACCTGGCGGCTGCGACTGACCGGAGCCGGCGGGCCGAGCACCGACGCCGAGGTCCGGCTCACCGGCGGCGCCGTCTACTCGCTGCTGGTGCTCGACGACAAGCAGGGCGGGCTCACCGCCGAGCTGCGCCGCGACGCCGAGGGCGGCACCGTCGTACCCGCCGGTGGCGTGGACACCGGCGCGGGCGGCGCCGCCGGGGCAGGCTTCGGCGCGTACCTCCTGGTGGCCGGCGGATTGGCCGCGGCGGCCGTCGCGGCGAGCCTGCTGCTGTGGCGCCGGCGGCGAACGACCTGGTGAGCGCCGGGCCCGGTCTCGCGATCCGACGGCACCGCGACCGGCGGGCGCCGGTGGCCGCGCTTGTCGCGGCCGGCGCGGCGGTCTGCCTGGCCATCGGCGCCGGAGTCGGGCTCGTCACCGGCGCCGGGCGGGCCGACGCCGGCCAGCCGCCGGCCGCACGTTGGCACCCCGGCTGCGCCGACGGGTGCCCGTCGATGGCCGCCGCGCCCGCGACCCAGGGTCCACCCACGCGGGTACGCGTGCCACGCATCGACCTCGACTCGCCGCTCACGGTGCTCGGCCTGGACAGCGCGGGCGCGCTGGTTCCGCCGACCGAGTTCGACACGGCTGGCTGGTACGGCGGCGGTCCCGCGCCCGGCGACACCGGTCCGGCGGTGCTCGCCGGGCATCTGGACTCGCGGCGAGGCCCGGCGGTCTTCGCCCGGCTCGACGAGCTGCGACCCGGCGACCTGGTGCACGTGTGGCGTGGCGGGCAGCAGCTGTCGTTCCGGGTGACCGGGTCGCTGCGCGCCCGCAAGGACGAGTTTCCCACCGCCGTGGTCTACGGCCCGACGCCCGGTGCGGAGCTACGCCTGGTCACCTGCGGCGGCGACTTCGACCGGCGGCGCGGGCACTACCGGGACAATGTCGTCGTGTTCGCGATCAGCGTGGCCGCCGATCCGGCTCTGCCGAAGTCCAGCGCCGCCCGCCGGCCCTGATCGACTCGGGTTCCTGGAAATCGGGGCATCGCAGTGGCGTGGACACCCCGATTTCCTAGAAACCGAGTCGATCACTGCCAGCGCACCCAGCGGCGGGCGGCGCAGCGTCAGACCGGGCGGCGACCGGCGAAGCCGCACTCGGCCCGGTGGTACCAGCGCACGTCGGAGTCGCCCTCCAGCCAGCACCAGAGCACGGCACGGCCGGCCCGTTCGCCGGGGAAGTCGAGAAGCACAGGGGCGATGCCCTTGACCTGGATGTCGTGCTGGTGCAGCTCTTCGACGACGCCGTGCAGCCGCGCCTCAAGCCCCTTCACCTCGGCGAGCCCGCCGAGCGCGCTGACGCCGTGGTCGGCCAGGTCGACGCGCAGCTCGGCCAGGTCGGCGCGGAGCCGGATCAACTCGTCGACACGCGGCCGGAGGGTGGCCACCAGGTGCCGGGCCTGGGCGAGTGTGAACACCGGGCCAGTATGCGCCACCCACAGGCTCGGCAGGGTCCCGCGCGGAGCAGGCCTGCCCACTCGCGCGGGCGAGGCCGTCAGTCGGCTTGGGCGGCCAGTTCGCGGGCGCGGTCCCGGGCGGCTTCCAGCGCGGCGAGCAACGCGGCCCGTACGCCGTGCTTCTCCAGCTCGCGGATCGCCGAGATGGTGGTGCCGGCCGGTGAGGTGACGGCTTCGCGCAGCTTGACCGGGTGTTCGCCGGAGTCGCGCAGCATCACGGCCGCGCCGACGGCGCTCTGCACGATCAGCTCGTGCGCTACCTGGCGGGGCAGGCCGAGCAGGATTCCCGCGTCGATCATGGCCTCGACCAGCAGGTAGAAGTAGGCGGGGCCGGAGCCGGAGAGCGCGGTGACCGCGTCCTGCTGTGATTCGGGCACCCGGATCGTCTTGCCGAGGGGCTTGAACATCTCCTCGGCGAGCGCCAGGTGCTCCCCGGTGGCGTGCACGCCTGCCGAGATGGCAGTCATCGCCTCGTCGACGAGCGCCGGCGTGTTGGTCATGACCCGGATGACCGGGGTGCCCTCGGGCAGCCGGCGGCTGAAGAAGGCGCTGGGCAGCCCGGCACAGAGCGAGATGACAAGCTTGTCGGCGGGCACCTTGGGGCCGATCTCGTCCAGCAGGGCGCCGGCGTCCTGCGGTTTGACCGAGATCGCGAGCACGGCGGCCTCGTCCACGGCGGTCAGGTTGTCGACCACACGTACGCCGTAGCGGGCGGTCAACTCCTCGGCGCGGGCCGGCCGTCGGGCGGTGGCGAGCAGGCGGTCCACAGGCCATCCGGAGCGCAGCAGGCCGGAGAGCATCAGCTCGCCGATCTTGCCCGCGCCGATCACCGCGACCGTGTGCACTCCGGCTGACATGGTGGCCGTACCCCCTCGCGTCGGGTCGCGGCGCGGCGGACCGATGGCCCGCCGCGCCGCCGTAGGTGTTGATCAGCTACCGAAGAAGACCTCGGCCTCGGCGTACCGCTCCAGCGGCACGGTCTTCAGCTCGCGGGTGGCGTCGGCGAGCGGCACCCGGACGATGTCGGTGCTCTGCATCGCGACCATCTTGCCCCAGTCGCCCTCGTGGACCGCGTCGATGGCCTGGAGGCCCAGGCGGGTGGCGAGGACCCGGTCGAAGGCGGTCGGGGTGCCACCGCGCTGGATGTGCCCCAGCACCACGGTGCGAGCTTCCTTGCCGGTCTTGGCCTCCAGCTGCTCGGCCAGCCACTGACCGATGCCGCCGAGGCGGACGTGGCCGAAGGAGTCCAGCTCCTGGTTGGCGAGCACCATCTGGCCGTCCAGCGGCTGGGCGCCCTCGGCGACCACCACGATGGGGGCGTACTGGTGCTGGAAGCGCTTCTCGACGTAGCCGGCAACCTGGTCGACGTCGAACTGCCGCTCGGGCAGCAGGATCACGTTGGCGCCGCCGGCCAGGCCGGCGTGCAGGGCGATCCAGCCGGCGTGCCGGCCCATCACCTCGACGACGAGGGTGCGGTGGTGGCTCTCCGCCGTGGTGTGCAGCCGGTCGATGGCCTCCATCGCGATGTTGACAGCGGTGTCGAAGCCGAAGGTGTAGTCGGTGGCGCCGAGGTCGTTGTCGATGGTCTTCGGCACGCCGATCACGTGCACGCCCAGCTCGTAGAGCTTGGTGGCCACGCCCAGGGTGTCCTCGCCGCCGATCGCGATGAGCGCGTCGACGCCCTGGCTGGCCAGGTTGTCCTTGATCCGCTCGACGCCGTTCTCGATCTTGAACGGGTTGGTCCGGGACGAGCCGAGGATGGTGCCGCCGCGGGGCAGGATGCCGCGGACGTCCGCGATGGTCAGGGGACGGGACAGACCCTCCAGCGGGCCCTTCCAGCCGTCCCGGAAGCCCACGAACTCGTGACCGTAAGTGGCGACGCCCTTGCGGACCACCGCCCGGATGACCGCGTTGAGACCTGGGCAGTCGCCGCCGCCGGTGAGCACGCCGATACGCATGATCCGCTCATCCTCCTGGAGCATCAGGTAAAGCCCGATTTGCCCCAGGATATGTGTCAGATCAGACCATCGGCGCCGTTGCCGGCCCGGGGCGGGCCGTCACTGCGCACTGTAGTCGGCCTGCCTGTGCAATGACAGCGCGCCCCGGGCGTCCCGGCGCGGGTCAGTACGTCACCTCATGGTTCTCGCCCGGTGCCGGCGGCCGGCCGGTGACGACGGCCTTGGCGAACCCGAACAGGTTGACCACGGTGCTGCTCGGCGAGTCCCAGTACTCGGCCGAGCTGGCGTGCACCTTGATCAACGTCAGGCCCGGGGTGTCCGGCCCCTGTGGGAACCACACAGTGAGCACCGGGTTCCACAGCTGCTCGGCGCGGTCCCTGTCGAACGCCTCGGTGGCGGTGCCCGAAACCGACACCCAGGCGCTGCGCTTCTGGTCGGAGAACGCGACGTTGACCTCCGGGTTGACCCGGATCTGGCGGACCTTGGCGGAGTCGGCGGAGGCGAAGAACCACAGGTCCCCGTCGAACTCAACCTCCTGGAGCCCCATCGGTCGGCTCACCAACCGCCCGTCCAGGCCGATCGTGGTGAACATGCAGATCCGTGCCTCGCGGACCAGCTCGGTGACCCGGGCGCGGGCCTCGACGACGCTGGTCGGCTCGTTGCTCATGGCACTCTCCCTCGGCTCGGCTCGCCGAACCGATGCCCGGGACAGAACCGGTCAAACCTGCAAAGGTACTACCACTCTCAGCGGGCCGTCATCGCCCGCCAGCGGGCCAGGTTGTGCCGGGCGTCGACAAGCGCGTCGTGCCGGGCCGCGTCCGCGTCGGGAAGGGCCGGCCGACCCTTGTCGTCCCAGAGTTGGCGCAGGTCCTTGGTGAACCGGGGGATCTCCCGGGGAAGCGCCGGCATCGCACCCCAGAGCTGGGCGAGGACCACATGGTCGTACGCGGCGTACCAGGCCCACAGTTCCATCTGCTCCCCCGGCCGGTCCCGGACCGGCTCGACGAGGAACTCGTACAGGTCGTCCCGGATGCGCTCGCGGGAGCGCCAGGCCCGGTCGGCGGGCGAGGGCAGCTTGTCCAGCACGTTGCGCCGGACCCAGGGCACGGCGCGTGAGTCGTCGAACTCGGTGGAGACCGCGTAGAACTCGCGGCCGTACTCGTCGACGACACCGATCGAGACGAGATCGACGATCCGACCGTCCTCGATGAATTCGCAGTCGTAGAAGTAGCGGTAAACCATTCCGGCCATCCTCGCCCACCGGCGCCGGGCACGTCCCGGCAGGGCCCCGAAAACAGGTCACCGCAGGTCAGCGCCGGTCCGAACAGCCGATGACGACAAGCACACCTCTGCCGGTACGCCACAACTCGCCACGGTCACGGAAGTGCTTCGAGGGGTGTACAGCAAGCGACCGGACCGTCATGATCTGATGTGTATCGCTAGCCGGACGCCGAATCGGTGTCAGTTCACCTTGTCGGGGCACATCAGTTCGCCCGGTGAGCGAGTTGTGGTCCTTGACCGGGGAGGGGTTGGGCCGTGGAGGTTCGCCTGCCGGAGCCGGGTGATGCGCTCACGGGTGTCGAAATGTTCGCCGGACTGGAGCCTGAGGTGCGGCAGCGCGTGATCGCCGCCGCTGTCCCGCGTACCTACCGCAAGGGCCAGTTGCTCTTCGTGGAGAACGACCCCGGTGAGTCGCTAATCGTCCTGCGTCGGGGTGCCGTCGCCGTGTTCCGCACCGCGCCCACGGGTGAGCGGGCGGTGCTGTCGGTGATCCGTCCGCCGGATGTGCTCGGCGAGGTCTCCCTGCTCGACGCCTCCACCCGGTCCGCCTCGGCCGAGGCCATCGAGGACTGCGCGGCCCTCGCGCTGTCCCGGGGGGCGTTCATGGAGCTTGTGCATTCCAACCCGCGCATCCTGGACGCGGTGATGCGCTCGCTGGGCGGGCTGATCCGCCGACTCACCGAGCAGAACGCCGACCACGTCTTCCTGGACCTGCCCGGCCGGGTGGCCAAGACGCTGGTCCGGTTGGCCGGCGAGAGCCAGGCCCCGATGATCACGATCGAGCTCAACCAGAGCCAGTTGGCCGAGATGGCCGGCGGCTCCCGGCAGAGCGTCAACCAGGCGATCGGCTCGTTCGCCAGCCGCGGCTGGCTGCGTACCGAGGGTCGCCGGATCGTGGTCACCGATGTGGCCGCGCTGCGCCGACGCGCCGGTATGAACGACCGCTGACCCGCCTGAGGGCTGTCAGCGCACCGAGACGGACGCGACGGTGCCGGGTCACCAGTGGGTGACCCGGCACCGTCGTCGTTTCGGCGGCTCGAGGTCAGACCCCGGAGCTGCCCGGCCCGGCCCACTTGTCCGGGCCCTTGCCGTCGCCACCCGGGCCGTGGGTCTGCTCGCTGACGATGCCCTCGGCCTGGAGCGTGGCGAGCGTGGCGGCGTCGACGTCCACCGACTCACCCGCGGAGTGGCTCACTCCGTTGCCGTCGGTCCAGTCGCTTTCCAACTTGACGTACACCATTGACCTGTCCCCCTCTGGTCCCTGATCGACATTGCCGACTGAATGTAGTCCGCAAACCCGCCGGTGGACTGTCCGCTAGCCAACAGGCCGGTACCCGACAGCGGCCCCGGCGGTGATACTCCGTCTGACGGGACGCCGTGGGCGTCGACCGGTCCGCCAGTGGAGGGTGTCATCGCCGCGCAGTGTGAGCGCTGTGGACGCACGGCCGCCGACGGCGATCGCTTCTGCGGTGGCTGTGGCGCCGAGCTGGGCGCTGTCTGTCCACACTGCCTGCGTCCACTCGCATCGGACGTCACGTTCTGCACCTCCTGCGGGTCGCCCCGACCGGGAACCGACCGGCCGGCCGCCATCACACCCCAGGAGGACCGCCGCCGGGTAAGCGTCCTCTTCGTCGACCTGATCGACTTCACCCCGTACGTGGAGCGGGCAGACCCGGAGCAGGTCCGGGGCATGCAGACGGGTTTCTTCTCCGCCGCCCGCCGGGTCGTCGGCCAGTACGGCGGTGTGGTCGAGAAGTACATCGGGGACGCGGTGATGGCGCTCTTCGGTGCGCCGATCGCCACCGAGACCGACGCGCTGCGTTGTGTACGGGCCGGGCTGGAGTTGCAACGGGTGCTCACCCGGTTCGCGCCGACGGGCAGCACCGAGATGCGGTTCCGGGTGGGCGTGTCCACAGGTGAGGCCCTTGTCGACGTGGCCGCCGCCCGCGACGGCGGGCAGGCGATCGTGGCCGGGGACGTGGTGAACACCGCCTCACGGATGCAGTCCGTCGCGCCGCCGGGCGGGGTGCTGGTCTGCGGTGCCACGCATGCGCTGACGAAGGATGCCATCCGCTACGAGGAGCAGCCCCCGGTCACGCTGCGCGGCCGGTCGTCGCCGACCGAGGTGTGGCTCGCCCTGTCCCCGCTGCGCCGCCAGCCCACCGACCGGGAGCCGGACACGACGCCGCTCGTCGATCGGGAGCACGAGCTGGGCATGCTGGTCAACGCCCTGCACCGGTCGCTGCGTGACCGGCTGCCGCAGGTGGTGACGATCTTCGGTAGGGCCGGCATCGGCAAGAGCCGGCTGCTGCGGGAGCTCTACCGGCACGCCGGCCGGCTGGTCGACGAGCCGCTGACCTGGCGGACCGGGCGTTGCCCCCCGTTCGGGGAGAACGTCACGTTCGCGGCGCTCGCCGACATCGTCAAGACCGAGGCCGGCATCCTGGACACCGATCCGGCGAGCAGCGCGGCTGCGCGGTTGGCCGCCGCCGTCGGTGAGCTGATCGGGCCGGGTGAACGGGACCGGGTGGTGGACGCCCTGCGCCCTCTTGTCGGGTTGCCCGGCACGCCGCTGCCGGCCGAGGAGGCCGAGTCCGCGTGGCGGCGCTTCCTGCTGGCGTTGGCCGCCCGGCGCCCCACAGTGCTCGTCTTCGAGGACCTGCACTGGGCCGACGACGCGATGCTGCGCTTCGTGGAGCTGCTCGGAGCCGCCGCCCGGGAGGCGCCGCTGCTGCTGCTCTGCACCGCCCGTCCGGAGCTCGTCGACAGGGATCCGAGCTGGGCCGGCACCATCACCGGTTCGGTGACCATCACCCTGCCGCCGCTGCGCGACACCGGCATCGCCGCCCTGTACGCGCATCTCTTCGGGCAGGCGGCTTTCTCCGCCGACACGCTCACCCCGCTCATCGAGGTGGCCGGCGGCAACCCCCTCTACGCCCACGAGTACGTCCGGATGCTGATCGAGCAGGGCGCGTTGCGGCAGTCCGGGCGGGGCTGGTCGCTCGACAAGCAGCTCGAACTGACGATGCCGGAGAGCGTGCACGCGGTGATCGCCAACCGGGTGGACCTGCTGGACGCGAAGGACCGCGCGGTGCTGCTGGCCGCCTCGGTGGTCGGGGTGCAGTTCTGGCCGGGCGCTGTGGCCGCCGCGCTGGGCCAGCAGGTCGAGTCTGTCGAGCGCGCGCTGCGCCGGCTGGAGCAGCGCGACTTCGTACACGAGCAGTCCGCGTCGACGATGGCCGGGCAGGCGGAGTTCCGGTTCCGGCACGTGCTGGTGCGCGACGTCTGCTACCAGCGGCTGCCGCGTACCGAGCGGGTGGCGCGGCACGAGCGGGCCGCCGACTGGCTCGACGCGCTGTCGCAGAGCCGCGACACCGACCTGGCGGAGGTCCTCGCCCACCACCGCTGGGCGGCCCACGAGATCGCCCGCTCGCTCGGCATGCAGGTCCTGAGGTACGCGGCCCCGGCGCGGCAGGCGCTGCACCGGGCGGCCCGCCGGGCGTACGCGCTGCACGGGCTGGACGCGGCGGCGAGCCACGCGGGCCGGGCGCTCGGTCTGGCCGACGACAGCGACCCGGTGGGGCGGCTCCAGTTGGAACTGCTCAGCACGGAGATCTCGTTCTATCGCGACGGCAACGCGTTCCTGTCCGGTGGCGGGCCGGAGCAGGTGCACGCGCTCGCCGACCGGCTGCTGGCGCACGGCGACGACGCCTGCGCCGCCCGGGCGTGGACGCTGCTCGGGCAGGCCGCCTGGCTGCGTGCCGACCGCAGCGAGGCGTTGGCCTGCCTGGACCGCGCGGTGCAGTTGTTCGAGCCGCTGCCGGACAGCCCACAGAAGGCCGACGCGTACGCGGAGCTGGGCCGGTTGCACATGCTCAACTACGAGCGGGACCTGGCGGTGGCGGCGGCGGACAGCGCGGCGGAGATCGCGGAGCGGCTGGGTCTCACCGAGACCCGCACCAACGCCCGGATCACCGCGGCCACCGCCCGCTACCAGGCCGGTGACCGGATCGGCCTGGACGAGCTGCACGCTGTCGTCGAGTTCGCCCGTGCGGGTCAGCTGCTCGCGCTGCCCCGGGCCACCCAGAACCTCGCCTGGGCGATCCGCGAGGAGGGTGACTGGTTGCGTTCGGACGCCCTGCTCTCGGCGGCGCCGGCCCGGACGGCAAGCGGCCAGACGCTGACCACAAGCTATTCGGCGGAGGCGATGCGGGCCTGGTTCGAGGGTGACTTCGGCCGGTTGCTCACGGCGGCGGAGGCGTTCGTGGACACTCCGACCGGCAGTTGGGACATGCAGGTGCGGGGGTTGCGCTGCTGCCTGCTGGTGCTGCGCGACGACGATGATCCCAGCGACCTGGCTGACGCGCTGGACACCGCGCGGCGCAGCGGGTTCCACCGCCTGCGGTGGACGATGCTGGGCATGGCGGCGCTGTGCCGGGCGTTGCAGGGCCGTGCCGCCGAGGCGTCGGAGTTGATCGACGAGCTGGACCTGTCGTGGTCGGCCGTGCCGGCTCTGGCCAGCGGGGAGTGGATCGCCGCAGCCGCGTACGCCGCCGCGCTTGCCGGACGGGACGCCTCGGTGCGGGTCCGGGCGATGCTGGACCGGGTGGGTCATCGGACGCCCTGGTCGGAAGCGGCGTTGCGGACGGTGACGGCGGCCGTGGCCGCGGCGGACGGCGACCACCGGCGCGCGGCCGAGCTGCACCTGGCCGCCGCCGAGACGTACGGCCGGATCCCGGACGCCAGCGACCGGGTGCTGGCGCTGGCGCTCGCGGCGGCCGAGCTGACCCGTGCCGGCGATCCGGCGGCGGCGCGGGTGCCGCGTGCCGAGGTGGGCACCTTCGCGTTGCGCAACAACGCCCCGGGCCTGCTCGCGCTGGCTGGCCGGCCGATCAGCCCGACCGGGCCGGCGGTGGCCTGCTGAGCGTGGTCAGGCGGCCGCCGGCGCGGGGGCCAGCTGCTTGAGCTTCTGTGCGTAGATGTCGACGTACTCGCGGCCGGAGAGTTCCATCAGCTCGTACATGATCTCGTCGGTGACCGCGCGTTCGACGAACCGGTCGCCGGCCATCCCCTGGTAGCGGGAGAAGTCGAGCGGGGCGCCGAAGCGGATCCGCACCCGAGCGATCTTGGGGATGAGCTTGCCGGGTGGCTGGATCTGGTCGGCGTTGAGCATCGCCACCGGCACCACCACCGCACCGCTCTCCAGGGCGAGCCGTGCCACGCCGGTCTTGCCCCGGTAGAGCCGCCCGTCCGGGGATCGGGTGCCCTCGGGGTAGATGCCTGCCACTCCCCCGGCGCGCAGCACCTGCAACTGGGTGTCCAGGGCAGCGCGAGCGGCCCGACCGCCGGAGCGGTCCACCGGGATGGTGCCGGTGCCGACGAAGAACATCCTGGTCAGCCAGCCCTTGATCCCCTTGCCGGTGAAGTACTCGGCCTTGGCCACGAAGGTGACCTTCCGACGGGTGATCAACGGGGTGAAGATCGAGTCGGAGAAGGAGAGGTGGTTGCTGGCCAGGATCACCGGGCCGGTCGCCGGCACGTTGTCCAGACCCTCCACCTGCGGACGGAAGATCAGCTTGAGCAGCGGACCGAGGAGAACGTACTTCAGCAGCCAGTAGAGCACCGGCGTCCTTTCCGTGGTGTGCCCGCGACGGGGCGCCCGTGCGGGGCAACGCCGCCGTCGCCGACGAGCCTACGAAGCGCCGGCTCTTCCCACAACGGACGAGGCGGCATCGACGTCCCTCGGCAGGTCCGGCGGTCCTCGATCACCCCGCTCGGCGTGTCGGGCCGCTCCGGCTCCGACGGTCACCGAGATAGCACGTGTCGCGCAAGAACGGACAAAGGAACCCTGCCGCGACCTGCGGCGGCGGTCGGGAGTTTGGAAGACGCGACGCAACGCACTCCCGGAACCGACCCCGGACGTGTCACGATTCAGAGCACGGCGTGCGGGCGGGCGTCGAGGGGGCGGGACGGCCGCGCCGAAGGGCGCGTTGAGGAGGATGTCCGGGTGTCAGCGGGTGGTGCCCGCCGGGGACGGCGGGACAACGGGCTCGACGCGAGCGAGTACGCCGTCGTCGGCGACGTCGATCCGCGCGTCGGTGAGCACCTGCTCGACGTGCTGGCCGCTGGCGGGATAGCCGCCTACCTGCAACCGTCCGCCGACCTCAACCCGGTCACCCGCACCACCACAGTGCCGGCCCGACCGGTCGACAGGCTCTACGTCGACCGGTCGCACCTGACCACCGCACGTGACTACCTCACCCAGCTCGCCGACGAGACCGCCCCGGAGCAGCCCCCGGCCCGCGACGAGCCGGACATCGACGCCGAGTGGGCTCGGATCGTGGCCGGTTTCCACACCACAGCGACCACTGACGAGCGCCCGTGGCCTGCCGCGGAGAACGTCGACGAGCGCGACGACCGGGACGAGCCGGCCACCGGTCCGCTCGCCCGCTCCGGCACCGACGAGGCCGGTCCGACCGCCACCGACGTCCGCCGGTTGCCGTCGGCGACCGACATCTCCGGGATCTCGGTCGGGCGGGGCGCCCGGCCGGACGAGCCGTCGCTGCTGGACGGGCTGGACACCTTCGGTGCGGATCTGCCCGACGACGACGAGGACGAGGGTTACCACCCGCCGCCTCCGCCGCCGTTGCCTCGGTTCTCCAAGTACGCGGTGATCGGCACGCTTGCGGTGGTCGTCGGGTTCGTGCTCTTCCTCTTTCCGTGGCTGCTCCCGATCGACCGATCGGCGGTCACCCTGTTCGGCTTCACCGGCATCCTCGCCGGTTTCGTCACGCTGATCTGGCGGCTGCGGCCCGGCGACGAGGAAGACGACGACCCGGACAACGGCGCCGTCGTCTGACGCCCTGCGGCCCGTCGACCGCATCCCGGGACAACGCCGACCCGCCCGGCGCGTAACAATGGTGTAACTTACGGTCAGTAGGAATACCGTTGTACGTCACTTCCCTCGCTGACTGGCCGGTTTTTCCTTGCTCGTGGCGGTCAGTCCTCTGCTGATCGGAATGCCCGAGATGCGACAGAGTTCCCTCGTGGTGGTGGCCAACCGCCTCCCCATCGACGACAACCAGGCACCCGACGGGGCCTGCGAGTGGCGCCGAAGCCCCGGCGGGCTGGTGAGCGCACTGCACCCGCTGCTCCGGCACACCCCTGCCACCTGGGTGGGGTGGGCCGGCGGCACCGGTCCGGCCCCCAAGCTTCCCGACGTCGACGGCGTCCGGATGCACACCGTCCCCCTCAGCCACGAGGACCTCCGCGACCACTACGAGGGGTTCTCCAACGCCACTCTCTGGCCGCTCTACCACGACGCCGTCGAGCAGCCCGAGCACCACCGCCGATGGTGGGAGGCGTACCAGCGGGTCAACCAGCGCTTCGCCGAGGCCACCGCCGAGGTCGCCGAGCCCGGCGCGGTGGTCTGGGTGCAGGACTACCACCTGCAACTGGTCCCCGGGCAGTTGCGCGCCCTGCGACCCGACCTGCGCATCGGGTTCTTCCTGCACGTGCCGTTCCCGCCACCGGAGCTGTTCATGCAGCTGCCCCGCCGGGCCGAGCTGCTGCGGGGCATGCTCGGCGCCGACTTGGTCGGCTTCCAGCGCGCCCAGGCCGCGCACAACTTCGCCCAGCTCGTCACCAGGGTGCTGGAGCTACCCGCCACCGACCGCCGGATCGGGATCGACGACCGGGTGGTCCGCATCGGCGCGTTCCCCGTCTCCATCGACACCACCGAGATGGCCGCCCTCGCCGCCCGCCCCGACGTGGCCGCCCGCGCCCGCCGACTCCGCCAGGACCTCGGCGACCCCCGACAGGTAATCCTCAGCGTGGACCGGATGGACTACACAAAGGGCATCGAGCAGCGCCTCAAGGCGTACAGCGAACTGCTTGCCAGCGGCGACGTCAAGGTCCGCGACACGGTGCTCGTCCAGGTCGCCATGCCGAGCCGGGAACGGGTCGGCCAGTACCAGATCCTGCGCGAGCGGATCGAACGCGAGGTGGGCCGGATCAACGGCGAATACGGCCGCGTGGGCGAGCCAGCCATCCACTACCTCACCCAGCCGTTCGACAGGGCCGAGCTGGCGGCGCTCTACCGGGTCGCCGACGTGATGGCGGTGACCCCGCTGCGCGACGGGATGAACCTGGTCGCCAAGGAGTACGTGGCCGCCCGGGTGGACGACACGGGCGCGCTGCTGCTCAGCGAGTTCGCCGGCACCGCCGCCGAGCTGGCCCAGGCGTACCAGGTCAACCCGCACGACCTCGAAGGGCTCAAGCAGGCGATCTGCACGGCACTGCGGGCCAGCCCGGCCGACACCACCGAACGGATGCGGGCCATGCGCGCCCACCTGCACGAGCACGACATCCGGGCCTGGGCACGCTCCTACCTCAGCGCCCTCGACGAGGGCGGCGCCCTGGTCAGCCGCCTGACCAGGACCGACGACACCTCCGACGACAGCGCCCGGGTGCCCCGACCCGCCGACCGCACCACCGAGCACGCAGCCGGCTGACAAGCGGCCGCCCGTCGATCAGCGCGCCACCGGCTCCTTCTCCAGCCAGTCCAGGATCGCGTCGATCGGTTCGGCCCACCGCACGTCGAGCATCATGTCGTGCCCCATCCCGGGGAACAGCAGCGGCGCCGAGCCGTACCGGCGGGCCACCCGCGTCAACGTCGACGCCGGCACCACCCGGTCGTCCGGGCTGCCCAGCACCAGCACCGGCGGCGAGCCCACAGCGGGCTCTGCCGCCGGCTCACCAAGCAGCGCCCACTGCGCCCGCCGGCCCGCCCGACCGAGCCGGCCGACGTAGCGCCGGGCCTCTTCGTCCGGCAACTCGCGGCTGAACAACTGCCCACGGCTGAGCCGCAGCGGCCCGCCGAACACCGCCGGCAACGTGCCGGCCGGGTTGCGGCGCAACGCCGTCCCGAACACCTTCCAACCGCCGAAGACCGGCGCCACCAGCACCGCGCCGCGCGCCGGGTAGCGGGCCAGCGCGTGCGCCACCACGAGCGCCCCAGCGCCGTGCCCCACAAGCACCGCCTGGCGCGGCAGGCCCGCCGCCACCTGGGCCACATCATGGGTGTACGCGCGCAGCGTCGCCTCCGGCGCCGGCTCACTGCCGCCGTGCCCCCGCATGCTCATCGCGTACGCCGGAAAGCCCCGCGACGCGGCGTGACCCAGCCAGTGCTCGGCGAACGCCCACGCACCGTGACCGAACCCCGGAACGAACAGCAGCGGAGGCCGCCCCTGCTCCACCTCGGGAACGGCGCTGACCACCTCACGCCGCGCCGGCCGGACCGGACGGGACCACTCCCGACCCCGCATGATCCGCAGCTCACTCACCGGATCGCCCTTTCGTTCGCGACTGCGGGGCTCGCAAGCTCACTCCTCGCGCTCACTTGCCCTCCAGGTCGTGCAGTGCGCGCTGGACGGCGCGCAGGTAGTCGGCGTGGCCGACCTCGAACCAGTGCCGGCTGCTGTCCTTCACCTGCCCGGAGTAGCGCTCCCCGGCCCGGTCCCGCACCCGCTGCGCGAACGCCGCTGCCCGCTCCGGCCGGTCCCTGCGGGCCTGCAACAGCCGGGCGAAGAGCACCGTCTGCCAGTGCGACAGGGCGAACAACCCGGAATCCGGCTGCACCAGGCCGGCCACCGCGAGCGTCGGGTGCCCCGGGGTGAACGCGTTGAGCCACAGCGTGGGCCGACCCGTACCGGCGCTGTCACCGAACACCGACGCGTCGAGGAACTCGAAACGCGGCAGGTAACCGGTGGCGAAGATGACGAGCTCGGGGTCGATCTCGCGGCCGTCGGCCAGCTCCACCGCATACGGGTGGAACCGGGCCACGTCGGGCACCGGGCCGATCCCGCCGTGGCCCACGTAGTAGACGAGCTGGCTGTTGGCGATCGGGTGCGTCTCGTACACCCGGTGGTCGGGTTTGGGCAGGCCGAAGCGGGTCAGGTCGCCAACGGTCAGCCGCATCGTCCAGTGGTAGAGCCACTGGCGCACCCGCAGCGGCACCCGCAGTGCCAGCAGCGAGTCGTTCACCTGGTCGGCGGGGCGACCGAGAACGTACTTCGGGGCGTACCAGTAGCCGCGCCGGGTGGAGTGCCAGCAGCGCGACGCCTGCTGGGCGGCCTCGACGGCGATGTCGCAGCCGGTGTTGCCGGCACCCACCACGAGGACCCGCTTACCGCGCAACTGCGCCGGGTCCTTGTATGACGACGCGTGCATGATCTCGCCACGGAACTGCTCAAGGCCCTCGTAGCGGGGCAGCTTCGGCGACCAGTTGTGCCCGTTGGCGATCACCACTGCGGCGTAGCGGGAGGTGCGCTCCGGGCCGTACCCGCCGGTGGAGCGGGTCGTCACGTCCCAGCGGTCCCCCTCGGCGGGCTCCACACGGACCACCTCGGTGCCGAACCAGATGTGCGACCGCAGGTCGAAATGGTCGGCGTAGCGTTCGAAGTACGAGAGCAGCTGACTGTGGTGCGGGTAGTCCGGCCAGGAGTCCGGCATCGGGAAGTCGGGGAACTGGGTGAACGGCTTCGACGAGATCAGGTGGGTGCTGGCGTACACCGGGCTGCGGTCGTGGCGCCAGTTCCAGGCGCCGCCGACTCCGGTCTCCCGTTCGTAGCAGTCCACCCCGAAGCCGTGCTCGCGCAGGTTCTTGATGGCCGTCAGGCCGCTGGCCCCGGCCCCGATGACGCAGACCGTGTCGCTCCGGTCGGACAGGGGGCGGACGTCGCGGCTCTGCGCCGACGGCGTCCCCTCCGGGTCGGGCCGGCCGTTGTCGGTGGAGGTGGACACCGGGACATCTCCTTTTGTACGGCACGGGTGCCGGTCGCCGCGAAATCCTCTCCACATCGGAGCCGGATGTCCAGCCCCGACGCGGACCGATCGACGGGTGGGGCGGGCGGGTCAGCCGGAGCTGGGCAGCAGCAGGTCGACCAGGACCGGAAAATGATCGCTGGCCCGCCGTGTCTGCGGAGTGTCCACCACGTCGTAGTCGACCACCGTGACCCGCGGGTCGACGAAGAGCGCGTCGATGCGCCGACGCGGGTCGGCGCACGAGTAGGTGAGCCGGTCCGCCCGGTCGGCCGCCACCGCGGCGTCGGTGAGTCCGTCCGCCACAGTGGCCCAGGCCGGCCCGTCCGGCCCCTCGTTCAGGTCGGCCCCGACCACCACCGGGCCGCTCGCCGCGGCCAGGCCGCGCTTGAGCTCGGCGGCCTGTCCGGGACGTTCGGCCGGATCGGTGGACAGGTGCGAGCCGGCGAGGCTGAACCGGGCGCCGCCGACCCGGCATTCGGCGTACGCGGCGCCGCGCAGGTGCCGGCCCGGGGTCAGCGGGAAGCGCTGACACCTGGTGCCTGTCACCTGCACGCGCAGGCTCGTCAGCAGCAGGTTGCCCAGCGCGGGCAGCCCACCGGCGGCCACCACCAGCCCGAACGACTCGGCGAGGGCGGCGGACTTCTCCCGCCACCGGAAGCGGCGCGGCCCCTCCTGCACGATCACCACGTCCGGGCGCGCGGCCCGGACCACAGCCGCCAAAGCGGCGGTGTCGTCGCGCTGGCTGTGGATGTTGTACGACACCACCCGCAGTGGTACGCCCGAGACCTCGTCCATCCCGACCGTCTCAGATCCGCCGGGCCAGGTCGGCGGCGCCGATCACCCCTGCGCTGTTGCCCAACTCGGCGGGGAGCACCTCGGCCACCGGCAGGCGGCCCCGCTGGGCGAGCGAGTCGACGTAGGAGCGGCGGGTCGGGCCGAGCAGCAGGTCACCGGCGTCGATCACGCCACCGCCGACGACAAGGGTCTGCGGGTCGAGGATCTGCGCCATGTCGGCGAGGCTGGTGCCCAGCCACCGGCCGATCTGCGCGAACGCCTCGGCGGAGACCAGGTCGCCGCCCTGCGCGGCGGCGGTCACCATCGGGCCGGTGATCGCCTCGGCCTCGCCACCGGCCAGGTCCAGCAACGCTGCGGCACGCTGCGGCTCCTGTCGGGCGCCGGCGCGGGCGAAGCGGACCAGGGCGCTACCGCTGGCGTACTGCTCGATGCAGCCCAGCCGCCCGCAGCCGCACTGGTGGCCGTCCGGCACGGCAAGCATGTGGCCCAGCTCCGCGGCGATGCCGTGCGCGCCGCGGACCAGGTCGCCGCCGAGCACGATGCCACCGCCGACGCCGGTGCCGATCGTGAACATGACCATTGAGTCGTCGGCGGCCCGGGCTGCGCCGTAGCGGAACTCGGCCCAGGCGGCCACGTTCGCGTCGTTCTCGACGATCACCGGCACCCCGACCGCGCTGCTGACGTACTCGCGCAGCGGCTCGTCGCGCCAGGCCAGGTTGGGAGCGAAGAGGACGGTTGAGCGGTAGGCGTCGATCCAGCCGGCCGCGCCGATGCCGACGCCCTCGATGACGCGACCGGCAGCCAGCTCGCTGACCAGTTCGATGATGACGTCGCGGGTCTTGCCGACGTCATCGGCGGGAGTGTCCCGTCGGGCCTGCACGAGGACCTTGCCGGTGTCGTCCACGACACCGCCGGCCACCTTCGTGCCACCGACGTCGACTCCGATGGTCAGCGTCACCGCTGCCGCTCCCCTCTGCTGTCCGGCCCACGCGCCGACGGCACGCCGGTCCGGGTCAGGATGTCCCGCGCTCAGGCGACGTCGCCCGGTGCGTCCGCACCGGTGTCGTCGGGCACCCGCGAAGCGGGCACCACGGGTCGGCTGGTCGGTGCCGGTGCGGCCACCGACCCGGCCTCGTCGACGGGTGCTGCGGTGGCCGGGGCGGGTGGGCCCGCCGTCCGGGTGGCGACCGACCAGACATCCCGCTCCGGCGCCGGCTGAGAATCATGCCCGCTGCGGGTGGCATCGCGCCACACGTGATCGTCATCGGTTGCGCCGGACCGGTCGGCCGGGTGGGGCTGCGGTGCCCTGTCGTCGCCGCTCGGGTCGTTCGTCTGCCCAGGTGCCGGCGGGGTCGGTGCCGACGACCCCGACGGATCGGCCGCGGGCTGGTCGGCCGGGGCGAACGCCCGGAGCAGGCTGGCCACACCGGCCGCGAGGTCGCCGGCTCCGGTGGCGAGCCGCTCGGCGAACTCCGGACTCGGATCGCGCAAAGCGGCGATGCCACGACAGACCGGGCAGACGCAGCATTCCGCCGAGCCGGTGGCGAAACCGCCGCCGCCACCGGAACCGCTGCTGCCGCCACCGGGCGCCGCACTGTGACCGAGGACACCGGACAGCATCCCGCCCAGCGGGCCGAACGCGCCGCCCGCCGCCTGACCGGAGGCCAGCCGCGCCCCCGCGAGCAGTGTGGCAACCAGTCGTTCCGCCTCTTCCCGGGCCGAACCCGGATCTGTTCCGCCCACCTTCGGCTCCCCTACAGTGCTGCCGGACACGTCACTGCGCCGTACCGGGTGCTTCTACCCGGCGCTTGAGCTGCTTCAACGCGGTGTCCATGATCATCTTTTCGGCCTTGCGCCGGAACATGCCGAGCATTCCCACGGACAGCTCGACCTCAAGCGTGTAGGTCACAGTGGTGCTGCCGTCCGGGTTTGCCGCCAGGTCGTACGAGCCGCGCTGGCTCTTCTGCATCTTCGAGGGGGCGACGAGGTGCCACTCGACGCGTGACACGTCCTCGGCGTACTCGTAGGCGAGCACGTACTCGTCGGCCATCACCCCGGCGTCGATGGTGAACCGCACCTGGCTTGCGTAACCGTCCTCGTACTCCTCGATCACCTCGGCGCGACGCACCGCCTCGGTCCACTCCGGGTACCGCGAGAAGTCACAGATGACCGCCGCCACCTGCTCCGGTGACGCGCCGATGATGATCGACTGGGTGGAGGAGTCCGCCATGCGCGAAGGCTACCCGGCGGGCGCCTTTTCCCGCGCCGCGCCGCCCCCGCCACGCGCCGAACCGGCTCCCACAAGCCTGGACAGGCATCCTGCGTGTGCCACCCTCACCACCCGCCGGGTAGGTTTCGAGCAGGCCACCGCCCTCGCGCGGCGGCCCGCCCGGCCAGTGCGAGCACGAAGGAGTGCAGGTGCGCGAGTTCTCTGTTCCGCCGATCGTCACCGTCGGCGAGGCGGCCAACCTCACCGATCCGGTGTGGGACAACGCCGAGGTCGCACCGGACACCGTCCAGTTCGCCCGTGCCACCCCGTCGGCCGACGGCACCGGCACCACCTGGGCGGAGGTCACCTGCCTCCAGTTCCGCGACGAGGTGGCGGCGGTGGCCCGAGGGCTGATCGCGGCCGGCGTCCAGCAGGGCGACCGCGTCGCGCTGATGAGCCGTACCCGCTACGAGTGGACGCTGCTGGACTACGCCATCTGGGCGGCCGGCGCGGTCACCGTGCCGATCTACGAGACGTCGAGCGCCGAGCAGGCCGCGTGGATCCTCGCCGACTCCGGCGCGGTCGCCGTCGTGGTGGAGACCCCCACGCACGCCGCCCTCGTCGACGGAATCCGCGAGCGGGTGCCCGAGCTGAACCACGTCTGGCAGATCGAGCAGGGCGCTGTCGACGAGCTGGTCAGCACCGGCGCGGCCGTCGAGCTGGCCGAGGTGGAGCAGCGCCGCAAGGCGGTCCGCGCCAGCGATCTGGCCACCATCATCTACACCAGCGGCACGACCGGCCGGCCCAAGGGCTGCATGCTGACCCACCGCAACATGTACGCCGACATCGCCAACGCGGTGCCGGTGCTGCCGAACCTGTTCAACGCCGGCGCCGCCACCCTGCTCTTCCTGCCCCTGGCACACGCCTTCGCCCGGCTCATCCAGATCGGCGTGGTGCAGGCCCGGGCCACGATGGCGCACTGCGCCGACACCAAGAACCTGATCGCCGAGTTGCAGGACTTCCGACCGACCTTCGTGCTCTCCGTACCCCGGGTGTTCGAGAAGGTCTACAACGGGGCCAAGCAGAAGGCCGAGGCCAACGGCAAGGGCGGCATCTTCGCCCGCGCCGAGAAGGTCGCCATCGCGTACAGCGAGGCGTTGGAGACGCCGCGCGGGCCGGGCCTGGCGCTGCGTGCCCAGCACGCGGTCTTCGACAGGCTGGTCTACCGCAAGCTGCGCGCGGCGCTCGGCGGCCGGTGTCGCGACGCCATCTCCGGCGGCGCCCCGCTGGGTGCCCGGCTCGGCCACTTCTTCCGCGGCATCGGCGTGCCGATCCTGGAGGGCTACGGGCTGACCGAGACCTCGCCCGCCGCCGCCGCGAACCTGCCCACCGGCACCCGGATCGGCACTGTCGGTCGGCCGCTGCCCGGCGTGACGGTGCGCATCGAGGACGACGGCGAGATCCTGATCGCCGGCGACCTGGTCTTCCAGGGCTACTGGCACAACGAGGTGGCGACCGCCGAGGCCCTCACCGCCGACGGCTGGTTCCGCACCGGCGACCTGGGCCAGCTCGACGACGACGGCTACCTCAGCATCACCGGCCGCAAGAAGGAGCTGATCGTCACCGCCGCGGGCAAGAACGTCGCCCCGGCCGTGCTGGAGGACCTGGTCCGGTCGCACCCGTTGGTCAGCCAGTGTGTCGTCGTCGGCGACCGCCAGCCGTTCATCGCGGCGCTCGTCACCATCGACGAGGAGGCCTTGCCGACGTTCCTGGAGAACGCCGGGCTGTCCGCCGACACCCCCGTCGAGCAACTGCGCGAGCACGAGGCCCTGCGGGCCGAGATCCAGTCGGCGATCGACACCGCGAACCAGTCCGTCTCCAAGGCCGAGGCGATCAAGGTCTTCCGGATCCTGCCCCAGGACTTCACCGAGTCCACCGGTGAGATGACCCCGTCGATGAAGGTCAAGCGACAGGTAGTGCACAAGACGTACGCGGCTGAGATCGCCGATATCTACCGGGGCTGACTACCATCCGTCACGTGCCCGCATCCACATCAGCCGCCCCGCACCCGCATCCCCTCACGGCGGCAGCCCGCCTGGTGATGCTGGCGCTTGTCGCGATCCTGACCCTGATCGCCACCCGCGACGTCACCCAGCTGTGGTGGATCGCGCTGCTGGCGGTCGCCGGGCTGCCCGCGCTGCTGGCCCCGCAGCACAGCCTGATCGGGCCGCTGGGCCGGGTGGCCGAGGTCGTGGTGGTGGGCCTGGCCGCGAGCGAGGTGGCAGCGGTCGCGTCGATCGGCGGCACCGTCGACGGGCTCGGCGCCTCGGCGGTGCTGCCCTACCTGGCGGTGCCGGTGATCGTCACCGCGCTGCGCCGTCGCTTCGCCGAAGGCGGCGCGCTGCTCGCGGTGGCCGGCGCCACGCTGCTGATCAGCGGCGCGGTGACCGAGGTCGGCGGTGAACGTCAGCTCGGCCAGGTCGGCTACCTCGCGGTCTGCGCGCAGTGGCTGATCCTGGCCGCGCTCGGGTTGTACGCCACCGGCGCCCTGCACCGCATCATCGCCGTACGCGCCGAGAACAAACCGCAGCCGTACGCCGAGGCGACCCGGCTGCTGACACAGCTTCGGACGGTGGCCCGGCAGCTGCCCGGCGCGACGCTGGACCCGGGCGGCATCTCCGAGCACCTGCTTGACGAGCTGCGCACTGTCGCCCCGGCGGACCGGGGCGCGGTGCTGTCGGCCAGCGGAGGCGGACGGCTCGTGGTGCTCGCCCAGGCCGGCGTGGACCGGGTGGACTGGGAGACGACCCTCGACGCGGATTCGGCCATCGCCGACGCCTGGGCCAGCCAGCAGGCGCAGACCGCTGCGCGGTCGCAGTCGCGCTCGCACCGCGGCGGTGACGTGTCCGCGCTGATCGTCCCGCTGGTGGCAGGGGTACGCACAGTGGGGCTCGTGGTGCTGGAGGCCGATGCCGCGCAGGCGTACCCGCCCGCTGTGGTGTCCCGGGTGACCGCGCTGACCCAGCCGGCCGCGCTGCGGCTGGAGGCGGCGCTGCTGTTCGACGACGTTCGCTCGCTGGCCACGAACGAGGAGCGCCAGCGCCTGGCCCGGGAGATCCACGACGGCGTGGCGCAGGAGTTGGTGATGGTCGGCTACGGCATCGACAACGCCCTCGCCACAGTCTTCGACGACGCGGACGAGACCGCCGAGGCGCTGCGTACGTTGCGTGCCGAGGTGACGCGGGTGATCACCGAGCTGCGGTTGAGCCTGTTCGAACTGCGCAGCGAGGTGGACCGCCAGGGTGGCCTGGCTGCGGCGATCGCCGAGTACGCTCGTACGGTGGGTGCCTCCGGCGGGCTGCGGGTGCACCTGTCGCTTGACGAGTCCACCGCGCGACTGCCCGCCGCTACCGAAGCCGAACTGCTGCGCATCGCGCAGGAGGCGGTGACCAACGCGCGCAAGCACGCCGGGGCGTCGAACCTCTGGGTGACGTGTGAGGTTGATCCCCCCTACGCGCAGATTGAAGTGTCGGATGACGGTCAGGGGATGGCTGACCAGCGCCCCGACGGGCGGTACGGTCTTGCAATCATGGCCGAGAGAGCGGAACGTATCCGGGGCCGGTTGGAGATCAGGCCTCGGCAACCCAGCGGCACGACCGTGGCGGTAGTTCTCGGCACCTCGGCCCGGCGCGATAACGTGCGCGGTAGCGCAGCATCAGAAGGGGAGTAACCCGAGGATGACCACAAGTCCGACACCGGCCACCCGCACCAAGGTCCTCCTTGTCGACGATCATGACCTCATTCGTAAGGGACTGCGGCACGCCTTCGAGCGTGACCGCCAGTTCGAGGTCGTCGGTGAGGCCGCCACGGCGGCAGAGGGCGTACGCCAGGCCGGCGCTCTGCAGCCGGACGTTGTGATCATGGATCTGCGGCTGCCCGACGGCAGCGGCCTGGAGGCCACGCGGGCGCTGCGCAAGTCCAGCGCGTCGATGGGCATCGTGGTGCTGACCATGTACGCGGGCGACGACCAGCTCTTCGGCGCCCTGGAGGCCGGCGCGAGCGCGTTCGTGCCGAAGACCGCACCGGCCGACGAGGTGGTGGCCGCCGCCCGGCACGCCGCGTCCTCCCCCAGCGCGTTCACCGCCGCCGACCTGGCCGAGGCGATGAAGCGTCGGCTCGCCCCGTCCGGCCCGCAGCTCTCTCCCCGCGAGGGTCAGGTGCTGCGACTGCTTGCCGACGGCATGAGCGTGGCGGGCATCGCCAAGCAGCTGTTCGTCAGCGAGTCGACGGCCAAGACGCACATCTCCAAGCTCTACGAGAAGCTCGGGGCCGCCAACCGGGCACAGGCGCTGATGACAGCGCTGCGGCTGGGCCTGCTCGAGGCACCGGACGCCCCGAAGTTCTGATCCGCGTCCGCTCGTCGAGCGGGACGCCCCACCCGAAGTCCGCGCCCGCACTCCGCCGGCGCGGACTTCGCGTATCGACCGCTGTCGGGGGCAACCTGGCGTCAGGCTATGGTCTGGCGGTGCCTGCGGGGGCACAATACCCGCGCGGGTGATGCCCGCATCGCGGACTCTAGGGGTGAGCGCATGCAGCGGCCGGACTGGGCACCCGACACCATCGACATCGAGCGCCCGAGCGTCGCGCGGATGTACGACTACTACCTGGGCGGCTCGCACAACTTCGCCGCCGACCGGGCCGCGGCCCAGGCCATGGTGGCCGCCGTCCCGGAAGCGCCGTTGATGGCCCAGGCCAACCGGGCGTTCCTGCGTCGGGCGGTGAGCTACCTCGCCGAGGCCGGTGTCCGGCAGTTCCTGGACATCGGCTCGGGCATCCCCACTGTCGGCAACGTCCACGAGATCGCCCAGCGGATCGACCCGCTGTCGCGGGTGGTCTATGTGGACGTCGACCCGGTCGCGGTGGCGCACAGCCGGGAGATCCTGGCCGGCAACGACCTCGCCGTGGTGGTGCAGGAGGACCTGCGGCACCCGGAGCGGATCCTGGATCACCCGGACGTTCGCAGGCTCCTCGACCTGAGCCAGCCGGTAGCCGTGATGGTCGTGGCCGTGCTGCACTTCATCCCCGACACCGACCGGCCGGCGGAACTGCTGCGCACCCTGCGAGACGCACTGGCCCCCGGCAGCTACCTGGTGCTGTCGCAGGCCAGCGACGACGGGCGCAGCGACGACGAGCGGGCCGAGGCGGAGCGGGTCTACCAGCGCACCGACAATCCCCTCTCGGTCCGCAGCCGCGCCGAGCTGACCGCGCTCTTCGACGGGTTCGAGCTGGTCGACCCGGGCGTGGTCTGGGTGCCGCAGTGGCGGCCGGACACCCCGGAGAGCGCGGAGGACGCCGAGCGTGCGGTCTTCATGGGCGGCGTCGGGCGACTCGGTGACTGAGCTGCCAGGCGCGGACGGCCACCCGGGCACCTTCGCCCGCGCCTGGGCAAAGGCGGTCTCCGGCACGAGCTATCTGCCGATGACCCAGGCCCAACTGGAGGCCCTGCTGCACCGGCTCACCGGTCAGTTGGCCGGCGCGTTGCTCGCCGAGCCGTTCGACCTGCGGGCCGGGCACCGCGTCGGCGCCGAACTGGTCGCCGCGCACATCGCCTCCGCCGAAGGGCTGGGCCGTACCGTCGAGGTGATCCAGCTGCGCCTGGTGCGTGACCTGGGTCTGGTGGCCGAGGACGTCGAGGACCGGATGGCGCGGCTGCTGGCGGCCGTGGCGACCGGCTACGCGCGGGCGCTGCGGGACCGGACGCTCGACGAGCAGGAGTCGATCCGCCGGGCCGCGATGATGGCCCGCACGCAGGCCGAGCGGGCACTACGGGCCAGCGAGGCGCGGTTCCGCCACCAGGCCACCCACGATCCGCTCACCGGCCTGCCGAACCGGACGCTGTTCACCGAGCGGCTCACCGCCGCGCTCAACGAGCCGGGCCGGGGCGCGCAGCGCGTCGGGGTGTGCTTCCTCGACCTGGACCGTTTCAAGGTCGTCAACGACACCCTGGGGCACCAGGTCGGCGACCGGCTGCTGACCCTGGTGGCGGAGCAGTTGCGCCAGACCCTCGGTGAGCACCTTGTGGCGCGGCTGGGTGGGGACGAGTTCGTCATCCTCGTGGAGGGCAGCGGGGGCACCGACGACATGGTCAAGGTGGCCGAGGCCGCCCTGGCGGCGGTCCGGGCGCCCAGGTCGGTCGACGGGCACGAGCTTCAGGTGTCGGCGAGCATCGGCATCGTCGAGCGCCAGGTCGCCGGCGCCAACCCCAGTGACCTGATGCGGGCCGCCGACAGCACGCTGCACTGGGCGAAGTCGGCAGGTGGCGCGCGCTGGACGCTCTACGACGCCGAGCGCAACCGCCGCGAGCTGGCCCGGTACGCCCTCTCGGCGGCCATCCCGGCAGCCCTCGAACGGGGCGAGTTCTATCTCGACTACCAGCCGCTGACGTCGCTGCGCGACGGTCGACTGCTCGGCGTCGAGGCGCTGGTCCGCTGGCGTCACCCGGAGCTGGGCGTGCTGCGACCGGACAGCTTCATCAGCCTGGCCGAGGAGACCGGTCTGATCGTGCCGCTGGGCGGCTGGGTGCTGGCCGAGGCGTGCCGGGAGGCAAAGGCCTGGTCGGCCGGTGGTGCGCAGGCGCCGTTCGTGAGCGTCAACCTGGCGGTCCGGCAGGTCCACCGGCCGGGCCTGGTGCAGGAGGTACGCGCGCTGCTGCGGCAGACCGGTCTGCCGCCGGAACGACTCCAGTTGGAGATCACCGAGAGCACGATGATGAGCACCGCCGAGGAGCCCGTACGCGCCCTGCGGGTGCTGGCCGATCTCGGGGTGCGGATCGCCATCGACGACTTCGGCACCGGTTACAGCAACCTGGCGTACCTGCGGGACCTGCCGGTCACCGAGTTGAAGGTCGCCGGTGAGTTCGTGGCCGGCCTGCGGTCGCCGGCTGTGGGGCGTACCGACGAGCGGATTCTGGCGTCGCTGGTGTCGCTGGCGCACGCGCTGGATCTGACGGTCACCGCCGAGGGGGTGGAGACCGCCGGGCAGGCCGAGCGGTTGCGGGCGATCGGTTGTGACGCCGCGCAGGGCTGGCATTTCGGCCCGCCCGCCCCCGCCGATCGGATTCTCGCCCGGATCCGCTGACCGGCCCCCGGTGTGTGACATCTCCTACCCGTCTTCGTAGACACTGTCTACAAGCCCTGGTAGACACAGTTCATGAGCGTGGAAGACGCCACCCTTCGCGCCCGGCTCGTGGCAGTGGGGGTCGACCTGGTGCTGCGTGAGGGCCAGTCGGCGGTGTCGTTGCGGGAGATCGCCCGCCGGGCCGGGGTGTCCCACGGCGCCCCCCGCCGCTACTTCCCCACCCACGTCGACCTGCTCTCCGCCATCGCCCGGGAGGGCTTCGCCGACCTCACCGCCCGGATCGATCAGACGATGCGCGACGCCGGCCCCGACCCGCGTACCCGCCTTGCGGCGCTGGGCCGGACGTACCTGAACTTCGCGGCCGAGCACCGCGGCATGTTCGAGCTGATGTTCCGGCACGACCTGCTGGCCAGCGGCCGCCTGCGGCTGCGCGAGACGAGCCTGCCCCTGTTCGACGACCTGGCCGACCTGGTGGCCCAGGTACGCCGACCGACGGACGCCCCCGTGCCCGTCCTGGCCGGCGCCCTCTGGGCCAACCTGCACGGCATCGCGCAGCTCTGGGCGTGGGGCAGCCTGCCGCTGGCCACCGGCGCCACCGACGACGACGCCCTGCTGCACGCCACCCTCGACGCCCACCTCGGGCCCGCCGCCAGATGACCACCAACCACCCGGAGAACCCGTGCCCCTGCTGTACGACCTCACCAAGCTGACCGTCGGCGCCGCGCTGCGGCTGGGCTGGCAGCCCCAGGTCCACGGGCGGGAGCACCTGCCCCGACACAGCGGGGCGATCCTCGCCGGCAACCACCTGTCCGTCGCCGACGAACTGTTCCTGGTCACCGCGGCCCCCCGGCACGTCACCTTCTGGGCCAAGTCGGAGTACTTCACCGGGCGTGGTCCGAGCGGCTGGCTCAACCGGCGGATCGTCGACGGCATGGGCGCCATCCCGGTCGAGCGCGGCGGCGGCCGGGCCGCCCTCAGCGCCCTCGACGCCGCAGTGCCGGTGCTGCGTGCCGGCGGCCTCGTCGCCATCTACCCGGAGGGCACCCGCTCCCCCGACGGACGGCTCTACCGGGGTCGGACCGGCATGACCCGACTGGCCCGCGACGCCGAGGTGCCGATCATCCCGGTCGGAGTGCTCGGCACCGCCGAGGTGCTGCCCGTCGACGCGCGGCTACCCCGCCGGCACCCGATCACCCTGCGGTTCGGCCCGCCGATCCAGGTCGCCGGCCGCATCCACGGCCCCCGTGACATCCGGACCGTCACCGACGAGGTGATGGCCGCGATCCAACAGCTCACCGGCCAGGAGTACGTCCCCCACCACGCCCCACCCCGGCCGGCCCGCACCTGAGCGGCGGCGGTCAGCCGGCGAGCAGTGCCGCCATCCGCTGCGCCTGCGCCTCCCAGCGCCACTCCTGCTCCACCCAGGCCCGGCCCGTCGCACCCAACTGGCGGGCCAGATCCCGGTCGGCGAGCAGCCGGGACACCCGGTCGGCGAGCTGGGTGACGTCGCGCCCCGGGACCACGAACCCGGTCTCGCCCTCACGGACGGCGTCCGGCGCTCCCCCGGAGTCGCCGGCCACCACCGGCAGCCCCGTCGCCGACGCCTCCAGGTAGACGATGCCCAGCCCCTCCACGTCCAGGCCACGGTTGCGAGTGCGGCACGGCATCGCATAGACGTCGCCGGCCGCGTAGTGCGCAGGCAACTCGGCCGACGGCACCGAGCCGGTGAAGACCACGTCCCGCTCCACCCCGGCCTGCCGGGCCAGCTTTTCCAACGTCGCCCGGTACGGCCCGCCGCCGACGATCAGCAGCGCCGCGTCGGGCACCCGGCGGCGGATCTCCGGCAACGCCCGGATCAGCATGTCCTGCCCCTTGCGCGGCACCAGCCGGGACACACAGACCACCACCGGCCGGTCGGACAGCCCCAACCGGGCCCGGACCGGCTCACCGTCCACCGACGGGTGGTAGGTGTCCACATCCACCCCCGGCGCCAACCGGCGCAGGTCGGTCACGCCGTCGAGCACCCGGGCCAACCGGCTGCGGGTGTACTCGCCGAGGTAGGTCGTCACGTCGACACCCCTGCCGATCCGGCGCAGCGCCGGACGCGCGGCCGGCAACGCCGCCCAGCCGACCTCGTGACCGTGGGTCTGCGCCACCACCCGGCGCACCCCGGCCCGGCGACGCAGGCCCGCCGCGAGCAGCCCGAGCGGTGCCGCCGCGCCGAACCACACGGTGTCACAGTCGTACGCGCGGGCCAGCCGGGCCGCCCGGCGCGCGATCAGGGGGGTGGGCAGCAGCACCCTGGTGCGTTCCCGGATCACCTCGAACGGCTGGTCGGCGTCGAACTTCGCCGCACCCCGCCAGCTCGACGCGTACACCACCACCGAGCCGGGCGGCTGACGCACCGCAAGGTTGTGCACGAACGACTGGATCCCGCCGGGGCGCGGCGGAAAATCGTTCGTGATCAGCAGCGTGCGACTCATCGACCGGCCTCCCGGGCGTACGCGCGGGCGGCGGCCATCCGCTCCACTGTGGACGGGTGTGAGGCCGAGTAGAGGTATTCCCAGCGCGGCGGGTCGGGGTCACCGAGGTTCACCGACCCGAGCCGGCGCTGCATCGACTCGAACGCCTCCGGATCACCGGTCAGCGCGAGCGCGTGCGCGTCCGCCCGTGCCTCCACCTGCCGCGACATCAGCGCCTGCGCCGGAGCGGCCACCAGACCGGCCACCGTGACCACTGCGACAAGCAACGGGAACGCGCGTGGATCGGCGACCGAGTCGACACCGGCCAGCCGCAGCAGCAGTCTCCACGAGCCGAGCAGGTAGAGCGCCACCACCGCCGCCGCGGCGCCCAGCGCACCGGTGAGCGTGCCCACCGCAACGTCGGAGTCCTTCGCGTGGCCCAACTCGTGCGCCACGACGGCCTTCACCTCGGCCGGGGGCGCCTCGCGCAGCAGCGTGTCGTAGACGACCACCCGCCGGGTCGGCCCGAGACCGGAGACGTACGCGTTCACCGCCGTGGTGCGCCGGGACGCGTCGGCGACGAGCACGTCGCGCACGGGAACCCCGTCCCTTGCCGCCATGCTCATCAGCTCGGTGCGCAGCGGCCCCTGCTCCAGCGGGGTGAACCTGTTGAACACCGGCTCCACGAGCACCGGCAGCACGAACGACAACAGCACCACCAGCAGCGCCGCGCCGGCCGCCCCGAACGCCCACCACCAGCGCGGCGCGAGCCTGATGACCGCGTAGAAGCCGAAGAGGGCGACGGCGCCGATCACCGCGCTGACGGCGTACGACTTGAGCAGGTCGACGGCCCAGCCGCTCCAGCCGTTGACGCTCAACCCGTACCGCGTCAGCACGCTCTGCCGCCAGGCGGCGAACGGAAGCATGAGCAGGTCGGCGACGAGCACCACGGCGAGCCCGCCGAGCACCGCCTGCGCGATCCAGTGCCCGCCGAACGGCCGGCCCACAAGCTCGACCAGGCGGCTGCCCAGCGGGGTCAGCCCCAGCGCGAGGGCGATCAGCAGCCCGAGGGCGAGCGCGGCGTACCCGCCGGGTCGAAGCGCGGCCTGGAACTCCCGCCCCCGGGCCACCTGCTCGGCGGGCAGGTCACGCAGCGCGGCGAGCTGGTCGGCGCGGGGTGCCGGCGGCCGGTGCCACGGGATGAGCAGCGCGGCGGTCAGCACCAGCGCCACTGTCAACCCGGCGAGCGTCAGCAGCGCCCATCCGCGCGGGGTCACGGGTGCACCGGCGCGCCGACGCCGAGCGTGCCACGGACGGCTTCGCCGTCGTCGTGTCGTACCCCGCTCATCGCGCCGCTCCTCCCGCCGTGACCGCCCATCCTATGGCCCGCGAAAAGCCCGGTCCGGGCACGGTGTCGCGCTCAGGCGACGCGCCGGGAGGCGCGGCGGCGGGCCGCGCCGGGACGCGCCGGGGCGGCCAGCACCTTCACGTCGAAGCCGGCCCGGGCGAACACCTCGATCGCCTGGACCTCGGCGGCGTCCAGGCCGGCCGCCGGGGACGCCTCGTCGAACAGGGCGGCCACCAGGCAGCCGGAACAGCCGTCACCCCGCTCCTTAGCGCACCCCTCGCAGTCGATGAGCATCACGCCTCCTGATCGGCTCGCGGCACGCGGGCGGCGGTTTGTCGTCGCCCGAGCACCGTCGGTCACATCGACGCTATCCACCGGGTACGACAGAACCGTCCGCACCGGCCGTTGCGGACGAGATCCACTCCAGATCAGCGATATCGGGGTATCCCGGCCGGTCCGACACGCCGACGACCCGACCGTGCGGGCAGGGTGACGTCAGGAACGCGCGAGGCGGCGCAGCAGCGAGTCGGCCCCCAGCGGGTACGCGCCGTGCCGGCGGACCCCGTCGGCCACCTCGCGGTCGGACGACACCACGACGACAGGCCGACCAGCCGGCTCGGCGCGGACCAACCGCCGGATCAGCTCGTCGGCCGTCTCGCCCTTGCGGGAGAACAGCACCCGGACGCCACGCGGCGCCGGTGGCAGCCCGTGCATCCGCTCCGCACCGTCGAACACGACTGTGACCTCGTCGCCGGTCTGCGCGGCGATCCCACCCAGCCCGGTGATCAGGCGCTTGCGCTGCTGCTCCAGCGACATCTCGCCGAAACCGCGCTTGGTGACGTTGTAGCCGTCGACCACCAGGTGCGCCCGGGGCAGGGCGAGCAGCTGGTCCAGCCGCGCCGGATCGTCGGTGTCGCGGGCGCGCGCGGCCGGACCGGCAGGTGCGGCACCCGGCTGCTCGGCGAACGCGTCGGCGACGAAGTCGGCGGGGAGCTTGTCCACCGGGTCGAGGGCCAGCTCGCGGCGCAGCCCGACGGCGGCCTGACCGATGGTCTCCAGCAGCAGCCAGAGCCGCGCGTCGTCGACCGAACGCGCCTCCTTCGCGCTGGCGCGGGCCACCCCGGCCGCCGCCTCCGCCTCGGCGAGCCGGGCACGGGCGCGGCGCAGCTCGGCGTCCACGTCGGCGCTCGCCCGCGCCGCCCGGCCACGCTCGGTGGCCAGCAGCTCGGTGGCCTTGCGCTCACGGGCCTGGGTCTCGCGCAGGGTACGCGCCAACTGGCGGGACTCCTCGCGGAGCTGACCCAGCTCCTCACGGACACGCGACAGCTCGTCGCGCAGCTTGTCGGCCTCGACGCGGGCCACCGCCCGGTCGTGCTCGGCGCGGGTCGCCCGCTGCTCGGCCTCGCGGACCAGCTCGGCGACGACAGCGCTGTCTGCCTCGGCGCGGACGGCCGCACCGCTGGCGTCGATCAACTCCCGCCAGCCCCGGGGGCGACCCAGGTAGGCCAGCGCGGCCACCTCGACAGGGTCGGCGGCGGCCGGCGCGGTGCCGTCGATCACGGCCGCGCCGAGGTCGCCGGCGTCGGCCAGCACCCGGGCGGTGACCCGCTGCCGGAACAGCGGATCGGCGGCGAGCTGGGCGGCGATGGCCGGTGCGCCGAGTCGTGCCCGCCGGTTCGGCGCGAACTTGGCCACCCGGCGCAGCGGCACCGGCACCTCGTCGGCGGGCAGGGCGGGCAGCACGGCGGCGGTCAGTGCCACGATCCGCTGCCGGACGGGCTCGGGCAGCGTGGGCTCGGGTTCGATGACCGCCTCACCGCCCGGAGCCGACGCGACGTCGGGGTCGGGGTCGGGGTCGGCCTCGGCGTCGCCCATGGCACCGTCGCGCGCGACCAGATCCTCCTGCGGGAGGTGGTCGTCGTGCGGCTCGGTGAGGGGCATGTGGCAAGTCTCCCACCGTTGGTGGGCCCACCGCCCGGTGAGTGAGCCGATCTCTCATCCTAGCCCCATGGTGACGGGTGAGACCGCTGTGACGCGAGTGTCGGACCGTGGCGCTAGCGTGCCGCCGATGGCACAAGCGGAGTACGTCCAGGAGTCACTGGCCGGCCTCGACCCGGCGGTGGGCGGGGTGGACCCGGCGTTGCCCCTCTACGCGACCACCTTCGTGGTGGTCGACCTGGAAACCACCGGCGGGGCGCCCGACGGTGGCGGCATCACCGAGATCGGTGCGGTGAAGGTGCGCGGTGGCGAGCAGCTGGGCGTGCTGGCCACCCTTGTCAGTCCTGGGCAGCCGATCCCGCCGTTCATCACCGTGCTGACGGGGATCACCCAGGCCATGCTGCTGCCGGCGCCGCCGATCGAGGAGGTGCTGCCGAGCTTCCTGGAGTTCCTCGCCGACGCGGTGCTCGTGGCCCACAACGCCCCCTACGACGTGGGCTTCCTCAAGGCCGCCTGCGCCAAGCACGGCTACCGCTGGCCCAACCCCCGCGTGCTGGACACGGCGGCGCTGGCTCGGCGGGTGCTCACCCGCGACGAGGTGCCCAACCGCAAGCTGGGCACCCTGGCCGCCTACTTCCGCACCGCCACCCAGCCCACCCACCGCGCGCTCGACGACGCGAAGGCCACCGTCGACGTGCTGCACGGGCTGATCGGCCGGCTCGGCGGTCACCGGGTGGACACCGTCGGCGACGCCATCGAGTTCGCCCGCGCGGTCACCCCGACCCAGCGACGCAAGCGCCACCTGGCCGACGGGCTGCCCAAGGTCCCCGGCGTCTACATCTTCCGGGCCGCCGACGACCGGCCGCTCTACGTGGGCACGTCCGGCGACATCGCCACCCGGGTGCGCAGCTACTTCACCGCCGGCGAGAAGCGCGCCCGGATCTCCGAGATGCTGGCCGCGGCCGAGCGGGTCGAGGCAGTGGAGTGCTCGCACTCGCTGGAGGCCGAGGTCCGCGAGCTGCGGTTGATCGCCGCGCACGCGCCACCGTACAACCGGCGGTCGAAATACCCGGAGCGGATGGTCTGGCTCAAGCTGACCGACGGGCCGTACCCCCGGTTGTCGATCGTCCGGGACATCTCCCCCACCGACACCGCATACCTCGGGCCGTTCACCTCCCGGCGGGCCGCGGAGCTGGCCGCCGCCGGCTTCCACGACGCCGTGCCGCTGCGCCAGTGCACGCACCGGCTCTCGCTGCGCACCGTCACGCCGGCCTGCGCGCTGGCCGAGCTTGGTCGCTGCCCGGCGCCCTGCGAGCACAAGATCACCCCCGAGGAGTACGACGAGCGCGCGGCGGCACCGTTTCGCACGGCCACCGCGAGTGACCCGCAGCCGGTGGTGGACGCGCTGCTCGCCCGGATCGAGGCGCTCTCGGCTGGCCAGCGCTACGAGGAGGCCGCAGCGGTGCGGTCCCGGCTTGCCGCGGTGCTGCGCGCCACAGTGCGGATGCAGCGGCTATCCGCGCTGACCGGCATCGTCGAGCTGGCCGCCGCCCGCCCCGCCGCTCGGGGCGGCTGGGAGCTGGCCCTGGTCCGGCACGGCCGGCTGGCCGGCGCAGGGGTGTCCCCGCCCGGCGTCCACCCGCGACCGACGCTGACCACCATCCGGGCCACCGCCGAGACGGTGCCGGGCGGGCACGGCCCTGTGCCGTCGGCCACAGCGGAGGAGTCCGAACGCATCCTGTCCTGGTTGGAGCGACCGGAGACCCGGCTCGTCGAGATGTCCTCCGGTTGGGCCTCACCGGCCGGTGGCGCGGGCCGCTTCCGTGACCTGCTGGCGAAGGCCGAGAGCGGGGCTTCCCACCAACTCTCGACCGAACGCTCATGACCAAGTGTCCGATCGGACTACGTCGACTCGCTTAGGCTGTTAGAGAAGTGCAGTCCTGCCCGTTTCGTGGGCCTGCTCCCGCCCGCCGGGTCCGGCGGCCGCGGAGCCGGGGTGAGGAGGTGTCCCTCGTGGACGTCGACGCCGGACACGGCGCCGCCCTGGGGGGCGCCCTGCCGACCCAGTCGGGTGAGCTGCCGCTGACCCGACGACTGCGGTCGTTGCTCACCTGGCCGACCACCGACTCCGACCCGGTCACCCAGCTGGTACGCACCCACCGGAGCATTCACGCCGGCACCGACCCTGCGGTGCTGCGCCGGGCGTACACAATCGCGGAGAACATGCACCGGGGGCAGTTCCGCAAGAGCGGGGAGCCGTACATCACCCATCCGCTCGCTGTGGCGCAGATCTGCGCCGAGCTGGGCATGGACACCACGACCCTGGTGGCGGCGCTGCTGCACGACACCGTGGAGGACACCCGCTACACGCTCCAGGCGCTGTCCGAGGATTTCGGCGGCGAGGTGGCCCACCTTGTCGACGGGGTGACCAAGTTCGACAAGGCGTTCTACGGCAAGGCCGCCGAGGCCGAGACGATCCGCAAGATGATCGTCGCGGCCGCCAAGGACGTCCGGGTGCTGATCATCAAGCTGGCCGACCGGCTGCACAACATGCGCACCCTCGGTGTGCGCTCCGCGGCCTCCCGCGAACGCATCGCCCGCAAGACCCAGGAGGTGCTGGTCCCGCTCTGCGACCGGCTGGGCATCCAGAGCCTCAAGCGCGAGCTGGACGACGTGGTGCTGCTGCACCTGGAGCCGGAGGAGCACGCCCGGCTGGCCCGGCACGTGCACGACAGGCCCGGCTGGGACGCGTACCTGGATTCGGTGGTGACACGGACCCGGGTGGCGTTGCGCCGCAGCCGGGTCACCGCCGAGGTCGCCCCGAGGCCCCGGCACCTCTACTCGATCTGGAAGGACACCGTTTCCGGCGGTCACACCGCCCCGTACGACCTGCCCCGCATCTCGGTGGTGGTCGACGGCCCGGCGACCGACTGTTACGCCGCCCTGGGGGCGATCCACGGCACCTGGCGACCGGTCCCCGGCCGCTTCAAGGACTTCATCGCCTCGCCGAAGAACAACCTCTACCGCTCGCTGCACACAAGTGTCTGCGGCCCGCAGAACCGCACTGTCGAGGTGCTGATCCGCACCGAGGAGATGCACCGGTCGGCCGAGTACGGCATCGCCGCCGACTTCCGCTTTCCGCGTTCGGGTCGGGGCGACGCCGCGGCCCGCGCCGAGCAGCTGGACTGGCTGCGCCGGGTGCTGGACTGGGAGCCGGACGCCGCCGACCCGGCGCAGTTCTACGAGTCGCTGCGCTGCGACCTCGCCGAGGGGCAGATCCAGGTGTTCGCCGACGGGCGTCAGGTGGTGCTGCCGGCCGGCGCCACACCTGTCGACGTGGCCTACGAGCTGGGCAACGAGCGGGGCGACCACTGCCTCGCGGCCCGGATCAACGGCCGGCTCGCGCCGTTGAGCTCGGAGCTGGACGAGGGCGACGTGGTGGAGATCTTCACCGAGAACGACGGCGACAACGGCTTCGAGGCAGGCGAGGCACGACGGGGCCCGCGCCGGGAATGGCTCGACTTCGTCAAGTCACCGCACGCGCAGATGCAGATCAACCGCTGGTTCGCCGAGCACACCGAGCCGGGCATCACGATCAGCGACAAGGTCCGCCTGGGTCGGGCCACCATCGGGCTCGCCCTGCGCCAGCACAATCGCGGCCTGGCCAGCGACCTGCCGTTGCTGCGGCTCTCCGAGGAGCTCGGCTACCCCGACCTGGAGACCCTGCTGGTAGCGGTCTTCGACCGGGTGCTCGAACCGGACACCGTGGTCCGCCAGCTCATCGACCTTGTCGATCATCGGCAGTGACCGGCACGGCCCCAGCGCATCCGAAAGGCATTCGTGACCACTAGCCTGGGGTCATGATCCCCCGTACCCGTGCCGCTGGTCGGGCCATCTTCTACCAGGCTTTCTATCGGCTGCCGTTGCCGGTTCGCCGACGCCTGGTCCGGCTGGCCGTGCCCAAGTACATCGTCGGCGCGGTCACCCTGGTCCGCGACACCGAGGCCACGGGCGCGGGCCGGTTGCTGCTGCTGCGTCAGCCGCCCGGCAAGGGCTGGTCCCTCCCAGCCGGCCTGCTCAACAAGGGTGAGCCGCCGGTGGTGGGCGCTGCCCGCGAGCTGTTCGAGGAGTCCGGCATCCGGCTTCCCCCGTCGCGGCTGCGTCCCGCCGTGCCGAACGCGATCGTGCACGCCAAGGGCTGGGTGGACATGGTCTTCGAGGCGGAGGTGCCGGCGTCGGAGACCACCCTCGCGGTCGACGGCGCGGAGGTGTTCGAGGCCGTGTGGCACCCGCTTGACGACCTGCCGAAGCTGACCTGGCCCACCGCCCGGCTGCTCGCCTACTACGACATCGGGCCGCTGGCCGGGCAGTTCCCACCGCCGATTCCCGACGACGCGCCATGACTGTGCCGGGCGGGCCGGCGGACGTCTGCGCTGTGGTGCTGGCCGCAGGCGAGGGCACCCGGCTGCGCCCGCTCACCGAGCGGGTCCCCAAGGCCCTCTGCCCGGTGGGCAACGTGTCACTGCTGGACCGCGCGTTGGCCCGGTTGGCAGGGCTCGGCCTGACCGGTCCCGACCGGGTCGCGGTGAACGCCTGCTACCTCGCCGACCAGGTGGTCGGGCACGTCGGCGACCGGGCGTACCTGTCGGTGGAGCCCGGTGACCCGCTCGGCACCGCGGGCGGGGTGGCCAACCTGCGGGACTGGATCGCCGGACGGCCCGTGCTGGTCGGCAACGCGGACGCGTACCTGGCCGACACGGCCGCTCCCCCCGGGCCCGACGTGGCCACGATGCTGGCCGACTGGGACGGGCGCTGTGTACGCCTGCTCGGTCAGCCCGCCGCGGACCCGACGGCGCCGGGCACCTTCGCCGGACACTGCTTCACCGGCTTCTCGCTGCTGCCCTGGCGGCTGGTCCGCGACCTCCCGGTCGTCTTCTCCGACCTGGTCCGAGCCGTCTGGCGGCCGGCCGAGGCTGCCGGAGCGTTGCAGGTGGTGCCCTATCCGGGCACCTTCTACGACACCGGTACCCCCGCCGACTACCTGACGGCGAACCTGCACGCCGCCGCCGGAGGCACCCTTGTCGACAGGTCGGCCACCGTGACCGGCCGGTGCCGGGAGTCGGTGGTTGGCCCAGGCGCGCGGGTGTACGGCGATGTGTGCCGCACTGTCGTCTGGCCGGGCGCGACTGTGCACCCGGGCGAACGACTGCACGACGCGATCCGCTCCACCGACGGCGGCACAGTGCGGGTCACCGCGCACGGCTGAGCGGCACGGGCTCCCGTCTCCATGCACGTTGCGAACATCTAGCATGGGCGACGACGCCGACGAACGGAGAAACGTGCCGTGATCACCGCCATTGTGCTGATCGACTGCGCCACCGATGCGATCCCCGAGGTGGCGGAGACCCTGGCCAACCTTTCCGGCGTCAGCGAGGTCTACTCGGTGGCCGGGCACGTCGACCTCATCGCCATCGTCCGGGTACGAGAGTTCGACCAGATCGCCCAGGTCATCGCGGGCAGCATCTCCAAGGTGCCGGGTGTGCTGAACACCGAGTCGCACATCGCGTTCCGGGCGTACTCCCAGCACGATCTGGAGCAGGCGTTCGCGATCGGCCTGGCCACCGCCGACTGATCCGTTCGACTCGCCGCGGAGCGGGTTCCAGTCGCACGGCGGCCGGTCCACCCACACGGATGGACCGGCCGTCTGCTGCCGCTACGTCAGCTCACGCTCGGAGCCGGCGTTTCGGTGATGCCGCCGCCCGGAGCCGGCGACTCGGTGGTGCCGCCCGGAGCCGGGGACTCGGTGCCGGTGCCGCCCGGAGCCGGCGACTCAGTGCCGGTGCCGCCCGGGCTGGGCGTACCGCTGGCGCTGGTCTGCGGGACCGGGATGCCCAGCTGGTTGGCGAGCTGGACCAGCTCGTCGTAGTGCGCCTGCAGCGTCGGCAGGGCGGTCTGGGCCAACTGGACCACCGTCTGATCGGAGCCCTGCGAGATCTCCGTCTGGGTGGCCTGGATGGCCTGGACGTGGCCGGCAAGCTCACTTGTCACCCAGAGCCTGTCGAACTCGGCGCCGCTGACGTTGTTCAGCTTGTCGATGACCTTCTGCTGATCGGTGGTGGGTTCATTCGGCAGTTCGACGTTGAGCTGCGACGCGGTCTGCTGGACCGTCTGGTCCAGAGACGTGTGGTCGGTCTTCAGCATCGCGCCCAGGTCCTTGACCCCCTGGTCGTGGCCCTTCTGCTCAGCCAGGTCACCGGCGGTGATCTCGAACAGGTTCACCTGGTGCAGAGCCTGCAGGTACTGGGTGTCCTGCGTTGACGGCTGTGCCGCGGCCTGAGCGGCCGCGGCCGGTGCGACACCGACAAGCACAAGCGCGGCCAACAGGCCGAGGCGTTTGATACCCAACATGCTTCCCCCCCTAGAGACGTTGGATCGCACGGATACCCGGCTCACCGGGGTTATTCCTGCGATCGCCCGCCGCGCGGGGTCGACCGGTCGCACCGTGGCCGTCCGACTCCTGGCCGGATGGTGCTGGGACGCCGGTAACGGCGTGGCGCCCGCCGGAAGTCCGGCGGGCGCCACGTCACACAGCTTTCGGGGGGTCAGCGACGGCTCTCGCCGCTGCTGATCTCCTCGCGCTCTGCTCGGGGCTCGACCGGCGGGTGCCCCGGCGAGACCGGTGCCTCGACCGGCTTCTCGATCGGGTAGAAGAAGCCCCGGATCGCCGGGCCGAGGGCACCGAGCCGGTTCATCTTCTTCGGGACCACCCAGCCGACGTACTCCAGGCCGCCGTGGCCGTCGTCGTGACCGTTCGCCGCGCTGAGCGGCTGGTGCACCTCGACGAACCGGCCGTCCGGCAGACGCCTGATGATGCCGGTCTCCACGCCGTGCGCGAGAACCTCCCGGTCGTGCTGTTGCAGACCGAGGCAGAGCCGGTAGGTGACGTAGTACGCCACCGGCGGGATCAGCAGCAGACCGATCCGGCCGGCCCAGGTCATCGCGTTCAGGCTGATCTGGAACTTGTCGGCGATCACGTCGTTGGCGCCGGAGAGCGTCAGCACGATGTAGAACGACACCGCCATGGCGCCGAGCGCGGTACGGGCCGGGACATCGCGGGGCCGCTGGAGCAGGTTGTGGCTCTTGCGGTCCTTGAGGTGCCGTGCCTCCAGGAACGGGTACATCGTCGACAGGCCCACAAGGATGCCGGGCAGCACCACCGTCGGCCAGAACAGCGGCGGGATGACGTACCCGTCACCGATCGGGATGTTGATCTCCCAGGCGGGCATGAGTCGCGTCGACCCGTCGAGGAACATGACGTACCAGTCGGGCTGGCTGGCGGCCGATACCACCCACGCCTCGTACGGGCCGAACAGCCAGATCGGGTTGATCTGGAACAGACCGCCCAGCAGCGCCACGACGCCGAAGACGACCATGAAGAAGCCGCCCTGCTTCAACGCGTAGCGCGGGAACATCCGCTCGCCGACCACGTTGTTGTTGGTCCGCCCGGGGCCGGGCCACTGGGTGTGCTTCTGCTTGAAGACCAGACCCAGGTGGACGCTGATCAGGGCGACAAGCAGACCCGGGATGAGCAGGACGTGGGCGATGAAGAACCGGCTGATGATGATCGTGCCGGGGAACTCGCCGCCGAAGACCGACGAGGTGACCCAGGAGCCGATCACCGGGATGGACAGCATGATCGCCGAGGCGATCCGCAGGCCGGTGCCGGACAGGCCGTCGTCCGGGAGGGAGTAGCCGGTGAAGCCGGCCAGGAAGCCCACCCAGAACAGCAGCGAACCGATGATCCAGTTGGTCTCGCGCGGCTTGCGGAACGCGCCGGTGAAGAAGACGCGCAGCATGTGCACGACGATCGCGGCCATGAACAGCAGCGCCGACCAGTGGTGCATCTGCCGCATCACCAGGCCACCGCGGACGTCGAACGAGATGTCCAGGCTGGAGGCGTACGCGGCGGACATGGGGGTGCCCTGCAACGGGGCGTAGCTGCCGTTGTAGACAACCTCGGTCATCGCCGGCTCGTAGAAGAAGGTGAGGAACACACCTGTCAGCAGCAGCACGATGAACGAGAACAGCGCGATCTCGCCGAGCAGGAACGACCAGTGGTCCGGGAAGACCTTGTTCAGCAGCTTGCGCAGCGGGGTGGCCACCTGGAAGCGGTCGTCCACTCCCACCGCGGCCTTGCCCGGCGTCGCCTTCAGGTCAAGCTTTCGACGCTTCATGGCCGCTCCCAGAAGTCAGGCCCGACGGTCTCGGTGAAGTCGGACTTCGCCACGAAGAAACCTTCGGAGTCCACCTCGATCGGCAGCTGCGGCAGCCGCCGGCTGGCAGGGCCGAAGATGGGCTTGGCGTTGTCGGTGATCAGGAACTGGGACTGGTGGCACGGGCAGAGCAGCCGGTTGGTCTGCTGCTCGTACAGGCTGGCGGGGCAGCCGGCGTGCGTGCAGATCTTGGAGAACGCCGCGTAGTTGCCCCACATGTAGTCGCCGTGGCCGATCTTCTCGTTGGCCCGGCGGGACTCCTGCGCGTCGGAGTCGCGCAGGTGGATCAGCAGCGTTGGCGAGTCGGCGTGCAGGTTGCTCACGCCGTGGTCGATGCCCGGGAAGACTGTCAGCTGGCCGCCGGCGCTGACGTCCGCCGGGCGGATCGGCCGGCCATCCTCGCGGACGAGGCGGATCAGCTGCCCACCCTCGGCGGGAGAGAAGCCGGTGCGGAACATCTGGTTGTTCTTGTGCGGGTTGGAGATCAACCCACCGACCAGCGGCGCGGCGGCGACCGCGGCGACCGGCGCGAGACCGGCCAGCAGCGAGATGCCGAGCAGCGGACGACGCTTCACACCCAGCTCGTCGGCCATGTAGAGCATCGTCTGGCCGGTGATGGTGCGGCCTTCGGAGTCCACCTGGCCCTCGTGCCGGTCCTGGATCGAGACCTCCTTGGGCAGCAACTTCTTGCCCCAGGTCAGGATGCCGAAGCCGACGGCGAGCAGCGCCACGCCGAGGGTGACGCCGAGCAGCGGGGTGTAGAGCTTGTCGCCACCCCGGCCCGGCTCGTACTGCCACGGCCACCAGATGTAGACGACAAGGAACGCGGTGGCTGCCAGGCCGGTGATCAGGAAGAACGCGGCGACCACTCGGGTCAGCCGGCGCTCGGCCTTGGTGCCGGGCTGCACCTGCGGCTCGTAGTGGACGATCTCGATGTCGTCCCGACGGGCGCCCTCGCGGACGATGTCGAACCGGGTCAGCGTGGGGTCGTTCACGTCGAGCGGCTCCCGGCCCTGCGGGGCCTGGTGCTCGGTGTGGGTGCTCATGCCGTCACCTCGCTAGGGGTGGCGCCGAGCGGCACCACGGCACTGAATCTGATGATCCGCTCGGTCACGACTTGCCCGCAATCCACAGGCTTGCGAAGACGAGCGCCACAATGCCAACCAGGAAGATCACGACGCCCTCGGTGGACGGCCCGTACCGACCGAGGTTGAACCCACCCGGGTCCTGGTCGTGCTTCAGCGTCTCCTGGATGTAGGCGATGATGTCGGCCTTCTGCTCCGGTCGGAGCTGGTTGTCGCCGAACACCGGCATGTTCTGCGGCCCGCTCAGCATCGCCGCGTAGATCTGCCGGTCGGTCGCCGGATGCAGGCTCGGGGCGAACTTGCCCGAGGAGAGCGCGCCGCCACCGCCGCCGAAGGCGTGGCACTGCGAGCAGTTGATCCGGAACAGCTCACCGCCGGAGGCGACGTTTGCGCCCTCCCGCAGGATGTCACCCTCCGGGACGACCGGACCGCCGCCGAGCTCCTGGATGTACTGGGCGAGCTGACGGGTCTGCTCGTCGGTGAAGAGCGGGGGCTTGCGGTGCGCCTGGGCTTCCTGCCGGGCCATCGGCATCCGGCCGGAGCTGACCTGGAACTCGACCGAGGCGGCGCCGACGCCGACCAGGCTCGGCCCGCGGCCCTCGACGCCCTGGGCGTTGCGTCCGTGGCAGGTCACACAGCTCACGTCGAACAGCGCCTTGCCCTCGGCTGCGGCGCCGGTCATCGGCGGGTTGTCCTGCGCCTGCGCACCGGGGGCGAAGACGGTGTAGGCACCGCCCGCGAGCATCAGCGCGGCGATCAGCCGGACCGCGGCGCCCAGCCGGCGGCGGCCCCTGCTGCGCGCGGCGGGCCGCTCGCGCAACCGCGCGAGCAGGCCGCGTCGGCGGTCGTTGTCAGAAGTCATGAGCTGTGTCCTTAACCGGTTGGACCTTGTCTCAGGGGACGAAGCAGCGGCGCGGTTCGTGACGCGCCAAGATCACTGAAGCCAGTAGATCATGGCGTACAGCCCGATCCACACGACGTCGACGAAGTGCCAGTAGTACGACACGACGATCGCCGAGGTCGCCTGCGCCGGGGTGAACCGTCCCATGGTCGTTCGGACCATGAAGATGATGAAGGCGACCAGACCACCGGCCACGTGCAGGCCGTGGAAGCCGGTCGTCAGGTAGAACATCGATCCGTACCCGTCGGCGTTGATCTTGATGCCCTCGTGGACCAACTCGCGGTACTCGTTCAGCTGACCGAGCACGAAGATGAGGCCCATAACGAAGGTGACGGTGAACCAACGCCGAAGCGCGTGCACGTCGCCCTTCTCCGCCGCGAAGACGCCGAGCTGGCACGTCACCGACGAGAGGACCAGGATCACCGTGAAGGTGGTCGCGTACGGGATGTTCAGCACCTCGGTGTGCTTCTCCCACTGCTCCGGCGCAGCCGCGCGGATGGAGAAGTACATCGCGAAGAGCGCCGCGAAGAACATGAGTTCGCTGGAGAGCCACACGATCGTCCCGACGCTGACCATGTTGGGTCGCGTCAGAGAGTGGATCCGGCTCTTGTCAATGGCTGGGGCCGCAGTCACGCCGTCATTATTGCCCCTGACCGGGGCCGGCGATCAGCGGGGTGGCAAACCCACACCATCCGTGGGCCGGACGTCAGGGTCCGGTTCGCCTGGCCTAGCCTGAAAAGCGTGCTGCACGTCGATCCGATCCTCGCCGCCACCTCGGCTGTCCCGGCCGTTGTGCTCGCCGCCACCCCGGCGGGCACGTCCACCCTGGCCGTCAGCGCCGAGGCGACCCCGCCACCGTTCACCGTCGGCGCGGTCCTGACCGAGACCCGGCTGGACAGCTGGCTGGCCCTCGGCCTGGTGCTCGCCGCAGGTCTCTACCTCTACGGCGTGCACCGGTTGCGCGTGCGCGGCGACCGCTGGCCGGTCGCGCGTACCGCGCTCTTCCTCGGCCCCGGCCTGGGCGGCATCGCGCTGGTCACGGTCAGCGGGCTGCACGCGTACGACACCGCGCTGCTGTCGGTGCACATGGTCCAGCACATGGTGCTGTCCATGGTGTCGCCGATCTTCCTCGCGCTTGGCGCGCCCATGACGCTGGCCCTGCGAACCCTGCCGGTCGGGCCACGCAAACGCCTCCTGGCGATCGTGCACAGCCGTGTGGCCCGCGTCTACAGCTTCCCGCTCGTGGCGTTCGCCATCTTCGTTGTCAACCCGTTCGTGTTGTACTTCAGCGACCTGTACCGCTACACGCTTGAGCACGCCTGGGCGCACGAGCTGGTGCACGCGCACTTCATCATGACCGGCTGCGTCTTCTTCTGGCCGCTGCTCGGGCTCGACCCGCTGCCCGGCCGCTGGCCGTACCCGGCCCGCGCGCTGCTGATGCTGCTCTCCGTGCCGTTCCACACAGTGCTCGGGCTCACGATCATGCAGAGCAGCACGCTCTTCGGCGGCGACTGGTACCCGTCGCTCAACCTCGACTGGGCCGACCCCAAGGCCGACCAGGTGCTCGCCGGAGGCATCCTCTGGGCGGGTGGCGAATTCGTGAGCGTGACGATGATCGCGGTGCTTGTCGTGCAGTGGGTCAAGCAGTCCGAGCGGGAGGCCCGCCGGCTCGACCGCGAGCTGGACCGCCAGGAGGCACGCGAACGCGCCGCGGGCGCCGCGGCCCCCTGAGCTGCGACGACGGTACGCGGAGCCGACGGCGGCAGGCGGCGTGTCGGCTACGTCACGCCGCCCGGTACGATCGGCGCAGTTTTCGAGGTGGAAGCAGAGTGCCGGCATGAGTGAGCACCGCGAACGAATCATCGGGCTCAGCGCGATGGTTCCTCATGACGGCACGGAGCGAAGCGGAGTGCCGGCATGAGCGATCGACTTTGTACCGTCCTGCTCTACAGCGACGACCCGCAGGTCCGTGACCGGATGCGGCTCGCCGTCGGCACCCGGCCCGCGCCCGGGTTGCAGGTCGAGTTCGTGGACGCGTCGACCTACGCCGAGACGATCCGCCTGGTCGACGACTATGAGATCGACCTCATGCTGCTCGACGGTGAGGCCAACCCGGGCGGCGGCATCGGCATCGCCCGGCAGATCAAGGACGACCGGGAGGACTCTCCCCCGGTCTGCCTGGTGATCGCCCGCGCCGCCGACCGATGGCTCGCCGCGTACGCCGAGGTCGAGGGGACGCTTGTGCACCCACTCGACCCGGTGACCACCGGCAACACGGTGGCCGAGCTGCTGCGGACGCACGCACCCGCCTGACGTCCCCCGCTCTCCGGCACCGACGCGGCGCCGGGGTGACCGGCGCCGGTTCCAGCCCACCCGCACTTCGCACGCTCGGGAGGCCCGCCATGGGCGATCGGACCTGGCCGCACCTGCTCACCTCGCTGCTGCGCGGCGAGGAGCTGTCCACCGCCGACACGGCCTGGGCGATGGGCGAGATCATGGCCGGCTCGGCGGGTGCCGCGCAGGTGGCCGGCTTCGCCGTGGCGCTGCGGGCCAAGGGCGAGACCTCGGCCGAGCTCGCCGGTCTGGTGGAGACGATGCTCGGCCGGGCGGTGCCTGTCGAGCTTCCCGACGAGCTGCGCTCGACCGCCCTGGACGTGGTCGGCACCGGCGGTGATCTTGCGCACACGGTGAACATCTCCACCATGGCCGCGCTGGTGGTGGCCGGTGCGGGCGTACGCGTGGTCAAGCACGGCAACCGGGCCGCGTCCTCCTCCTGCGGCACCGCCGACCTGCTGGAGTTCCTCGGCATCCCGCTGGATCTCGACCCGGACGCCATCGTGCGTTGTGTCACCGAGGCCGGCATCGGGTTCTGCTTCGCTGCGCGGTTCCACCCCGGGATGCGGCACACCGGGCCGGTCCGTCGGGAGCTGGGCGTCCCCACAGTCTTCAACTTCCTCGGCCCGTTGACCAACCCGGCCCGGCCCCGTGCCGGTGCCGTCGGGTGCTTCGACGCGCGCATGGCGCCGGTGATGGCCGGCGTGTTCGCCGCTCGTGGCGACTCGGTGCTGGTGATGCGCGGCGAGGACGGGCTCGATGAATTCACCACCGCCGCGCCGACCCGCGTCTGGGCAGCTCAGGGCGGCACCGTACGGGAGGCGCTGCTGGACGCCACGGACCTGGGGGTACCCCGGTCCACCCTCGGTGACCTGCGGGGCGGTGACGCCGCGTACAACGCCGGCGTGGCCCGTCGCCTCCTGGCCGGCGAGACCGGTCCGGTACGCGACGCGGTGCTTGTCAACGCGGCGGCGGCGCTCGCCACACAGGGTCCTCTGGACGGCGATCTGACCGAGGCCCTGCGCGCCGGACTGGACCGCGCCGCCAAGTCGATCGACTCGGGTGCGGCGGCCGCCACCCTCGACCGGTGGATCGAGGTCGCCACCGCCGGCTGACCGGTCCCCCGCGTGCTGGTCGCCCCCGGTCCGCGCAGGAATGTCGGACCGAGGTGGGAAACTACAGGTGAGTAGTTCTGCACCGCTGCCGGGTGCCACGTGTCACGCCGGAGCGGGTCGCCTGGAGTGAAGGAGACGCCCGTGTCGCACCGCGAGCTCTACTGCGACGTCTGCGTGGGCGTGGCACTGTTCGAGGCACCGCCCTGCGTCGACAGCCACGGCACCGACTGTCCCGAGCTGGTCTGCACCGACTGCGGAGCCGCCGTGGTGATCGCCACGTTCACCGCGCCGGTCACACGGCTGGCCGACCGTCGGCACCGCCGGCAGCCCACGCGCCAGCACGCCGCCTGACCCGCAGCCGGGTCGACCGCACGCACGACGAAGGCCCGCTCCCTGTTCGGGAGCGGGCCTTCGTCGTGGTACGCGTCGGCCGCGAGCGCGACCGGGTGGATCAGTGCTCCGCGGTACGCCGGGTGCCGGTGTAGTACTCGAACAGCAGCCCGCAGACGGCGAAGACGACCGACAGCATTCCCACACCGATCAGCCAGTACTGCCAGAACACCAGGCCCAGCGCGGCGATCGAGGCGGCCATCGCCAGGCCGAACGGCCAGTAGCTGCCCGGGCTGAAGAAGCCCACCTCACCGGCGCCGTCGGCGATCTCGGCGTCCGGGCGGTCCTCCGGGCGCAGGTCGATACGGCGGGAGACGAACCAGAAGAACCCACCGCACATCGTGCAGAGCAGGAACGACAGCAGCAGGGCAACCGTGCCCACCCACTCGATGCCGCCGGCCTCACCGTTGGTCCAGGCGCCGTAGAGGACGGTGGCCCCGAGGAGGAAGCCGGCGATGATCAGGAAGATTCGCCACTCGGTCTTCATGCGGCTGCCCTCAGCTTCCCGGGAAGGCCGGAGCGTCGTCCGGGTTGAAGTTGCTCTGCGTCCGCCGGGTGTCGAACGGTCGCGTGGTCTCCGCGTACGGCTCTTCACCGATCTCGGACAGCGCATCCTGGGTGGACTTGCCGGCCTGCTTGGCCGCCAGGAACTGCTCGTACTTCTCCGGCGAGACCACACGCAGCTCGAAGTTCATGAACGCGTGGTAGCTCCCGCACAGCTCGGCGCAGCGGCCGACGTACGCGCCCTCGGCGTCCAGGCTGGAAACCTCGAACACGTTGCGGACGTTGCCCGGGAAGACGTCCCGCTTGAACAGCAGCTCCGGCACCCAGAAGGAGTGGATGACGTCGCGGCTGGTCTCCTCGAACCGGATGGACCGGTTGGTCGGCAGCACGAGCACCGGGATGACGTCACTGGTGCCGAGCGTCGACGCCGTGGTGCGGGCGTCCGGGCCCTGCCCGTCGCGGTAGTTGAACTGCCAGTTCCACTTGAACGCGACGACCTCGACCGTGACGTCCGGGTTCTTCGACAGCTTGTCCACGTCGGTCTGCACGATCGCCGTGTAGTAGAAGAGCACGGAGACGATCAGGATCGGCGCGATGGTGTAGAGGAACTCCATCGGCAGGTTGTAGCGGGTCTGCACAGGCAGCGCGTTGCCGCGCTTGCGGTAGCGCACCACGCACCAGAAGATCAGGCCCCACACGAAGACACCGACCGCGAGCGCGGCGATGCAGGAGGCGATCCACAGGTCGTACATCCGCCGCGACTCCGGCGTGATGCCGCCCTGCGGCCAACCGAAGCCGCCGAACGTCCGGCCCACGTCACAGCCCGTGAGCAGGACCAGCAGCGCCACGCCACCGAGACCGAGCCCGGCCAACCGACCGGCACCACGTCCCCGGCGTCCACCTGCTCCTGGGGAAGCGCTGTGCCGTACGGCCGTCGGCCGTACCTCCGAACTCCTTGCGACCACCTGGTCCTGCCTCCCTAGCGCGCCGCGGTGCGTCTTTCCTCAGCACCGACGGCAAAGGCGTCACCGACGGTCGCAGATTACTCGACCATGACGAGCTGGGCCGTGGTGGGGTCACTCTCCGCCCCCATCGGGGGGATCCTGCGCATACCGCCGCGATAGCGTTTGCGACTGTGAGCGCGAGGAGTGAGCCGGGGTTGCGAGCCCCGCAGTCGCGAACAAAGGCAGCCCCGTGAGCGCGAGGAGTGAGCCGGGGTTGCGAGCCCCGCAGTCGCGAACAAAGGTGCACCCGTGAGCCCATCCCCTGTCTATCTGGACGCGGCGACCGCCGCGCCGCTGCATCCGGTCGCCCGGCAGGCGTTGCTGGCGGCCCTGGAGGACGGGTGGGCCGACCCGGGCAAGCTCTACGCCCAGGCCCGCCGCGCCCGGCAGCTGCTCGACGCCGCCCGGGAGGCCACCGCGCAGACGCTCGGCGTCCGCGCCGACGAGATCTCTTTCACGTCAAGCGGTACGACGGCGGCGCACGCGGCTGTCCTCGGCGGCCTGGCCGGGCGGCGTCGGTCCGGGTCGGCGTTCGTGCACTCGGCGATCGAGCACTCCGCCGTCCTGCACGCGGCCGAGCGGCACCAGGCGGCGGGCGGGACGGCAGTTGCGGTGCCCGTCGACAGGCAGGGCCGGCTGGACCTGGCGGCATGGTCGGACGCCGTCCGGGTTCCCGGTGTCGCGCTGGCCGCGCTGATCAGCGCGAGCCATGAGGTGGGCACTGTGCAGCCGGTCGCCGAGGCCGCCGCCGCGTGCGCCGACGTCGGTGTTCCGTTGTACGTCGACGCGGCGCAGTCCATCGGCCGGGTGCCGGTGCCGGCGGGCTGGTCGGTGCTCACCGGCAGCGCGCACAAGTGGGGTGGCCCGCCGGGGGTGGGGGTGCTGGCGGTGCGTAAGGGCACCCGCTGGGAGTCGCCGTGGCCTGCCGACGAGCGGGAGGGCGGGCGTACCCCTGGGGCGTTGAACCTGCCCGCGGTGGTGGCGGCGGCGGCGAGCCTGCGCGCGGCGGCGGCCGACGCGGCGACCGAGCAGGCCCGGTTGGCGCCGCTCGTGGACCGGATCCGGGCGCGGGTGTCGGCGGAGGTGCCCGACGTGGAGGTGGTCGGGGATCCGGTGCTGCGGCTACCGCATCTGGTGACGTTCTCCTGCCTGTACGTCGACGGCGAGACGCTGCTGCACGCGCTGGACCGGCGGGGCTTCGCTGTGTCGTCCGGCTCGTCCTGCACGTCGTCCACGCTGCGGCCGTCGCACGTACTGGAGGCGATGGGCGTGCTGTCGCACGGCAACGTGCGGGTGAGCCTGCACCGGGAGACGACCGGGGCGGACGTCGAGCGGTTCCTCGCCGAGCTGCCCGGGATCGTCGCCGGGCTGCGCGCCGAGGCGGGGGTGGTGGGGCTGTGACGATGCCCGACGAGGTGCTCGACTGCCGGGGTCAACGCTGCCCGCTGCCGGTGATCGCGGCTGCCCGCCGGATGCCCGAGGTGCCGGTGGGCACAGTGGTGCGGGTGCTCGCCGACGACCCGGCAGCGGCGGTGGACATCCCCGCCTGGTGCCGAATGCGCGGCCAGGAGTTCCTCGGCGCAATCACCGGCCCCGACGGCCCGGCCTACGACGTCCGCCGCTCCCACTGACCGTCCCGCCTTTCACTGTTGCCCATATTCCCGGAAAGAGGGCAATAAATCGCATCACCGGGGCTTTCACCTCCCGGAAACACGTCTCGGGAAGCGGCATTATCCGACGATGCTCCCGCTGTCAACCATCGCTGCGAATCGCTGCTTGCCGGAAGGGCACCGGGTCTAGCCGTAGCCCGTTACCATGCTGCGTCTAACTGAGCCTCAGACGGAGGACCTAGTGGCGATAGTCAACGCAGCGTCATTAGTTATCTCGAGCATAGCGAGCCTGTTCACCATCTTTTTGTCCATCCGGCTCATCCGCGAGCGAAACAAGATCTCGTGGAGAATGGTAGAGACGTGCACGAGGTCGCTGCTGAAAGAGATACAGGCGTCGAGCTTCAATCCTGATGTGGTCATCGGAGTCGGACGCGGCGGTGCGATTCTCGGCGGAATGCTTGCCGGGAACATGGGCCATCTTCCCCTGTTCGTGATCGACACCATACTCGACAAGACGGACGGGTTGAGCGCCGCCCATATCCGATATCCGGAGGTGCTGCCGGACCTCGCCGGAAAGAGACTGCTACTTGCGGTTGGCGAATTGTATTCGGGGCAGGATCTGCGAGCGGCCCTTGAGCTCGCCAAGTCCAAGGCCCCCGCTACGATCAAGACCGTTTCGCTCTTCTCGCACCCGGCATCCTCGATCAAGCCAGACTTCGTCGGGCGGGAAACGAAGCAACCGTTGAGTGCTCCGTGGAGGATGAGCGATGTCTACCGAACGAGGCGACTATGACAAATGAGAACTACGTGCGGCCGGCGAAATCCTCGGATGTGGACGACCTCGTCCGCCTGCTCGAACTCATGCACGACGGCGACCGCAAGGCGCCCGCCTCCGACCGCGAGGTGGAGATCTTCGAGGACATGCTGGGGCAGGAGAATCGCCAGGTGCTCGTCGCCGACGTGGACGGCGAGGTCATCGGCACCGTCGATGTCGTGGTCGTCAGCAACCTGTCCCGAGACGGAAGCCCCTGGGCCATCGTCGAGAACCTGGTGGTCGATCCGGGCAAACGCCGCCTGGGCATCGGCCGCGCCCTGATGGAGGCTACGGTGCGGTTCGCGGAGGCCAAGGGCTGCTACAAGATCCAGCTGATCTCCAACAGCGCCCGGACGAACGCTCAAGCCCTGTACCGGTCCCTGGAGTTCAACGCGCCCGTGGACGGGTTCCGCCGCTATCTGAGGGGGGTCGCCGTGGTCTCAGGGAAGCCGGATGAGCAGCGTTGAGGCGGAGATCCCCACGCCCTACTGTCTGATCGACGGCGCGAAACTGGAGAAGAACATCGTCTCCATGCAGCGGCTTGTCGACGGCTGGGGTGCCAGCCTCCGCCCGCACTTCAAGACCCACAAGTCCACCGCGATCGCCCTCATGCAGGCCGCGGCAGGAGCCAAGGGTGCCACCTGTGCGAACCTGCACGAAGCCGAAGCCCTGATCGCCTCCGGCATCGAGGACGTTTTCATCGCCTTTCCCCTCATCGCCGACCGATCCAATCGACGCGCCGTCGAACGCGTCCACGAGGACGGCGACGTGCTCTTCGGCGTGGAGTCGGTGCCGGCCGCCCGGGCACTTCGTGAGTGCCTGTCGGCGGCCGGGCGGCCGAAGGTGCTGATCGAGGTCGACTGCGGCTGTCGCCGCTCGGGAATCAACCCCGCGGATGCGGGAGAGTTCGCAGTGGCGCTCTGCAAGCTGGATTTCGACGTGCGGGGCATCTACACCTATCCAGGGCAGTCCTATCGTCCCGGCAATTCCGCGGCCGCTTCCGCCGAGGAGACGCAGGCCCTTGGCCTTGCGTTGTCCCAGATGGAAAAACGCGGCCTGACCAATCTTGTCGTCAGTGCGGGATCAACACCCACCATGAGCCACGGCGGCTCCGACATCGTCACCGAATACCGCCCGGGAACGTACGCCCTGGGAGATCGCCAACAGGTCGCGCTGGGCATGGATCGCGGCCGGTCGGCGTTGTGCGTCGTCGCGACGGTGGTCCACAGCAGCTCCGACCGCGCCGTGCTGGACGCCGGAGCGAAAGCCATTGGCCGCGACCGACCCGCCTGGCTCGACGGATACGGCGAACTGGTGGATCTGCCCCGCGTCACCATTGATCGCATATTCGACCACCACAGCGTGATCGACCGACAGGTACGCCTTCCGGTCGGATCCCGGGTCTGCATATTTCCCAACAACGCGAACACCGTGGTCAACCTGCAGTCGGTGCTCTGGCTGTCGGAACCCGACGGAAAGCTACAACCGCTGACGGTCGAGGCTCGCTCCGGCTAGGAGCAGGGCCTGCCGTCAGCGGTTGTCAACAATCGGACAAGCCGCCTATGGCAGCAGATGCGGGCGGATCTCGTCGGCGGCCGCATCGCCGTAGGACTCGGCGAGCCGCTTCACGAACAGGTCGCGGCGGACGTCGTACTCCTGAGTCCCGACGGTCTCCAGGACCAGCGTGGCGAGCAGCGAGCCGACCTGGGCTGCCCGCTCCAGGCCGAGGCCCCAGGACAGCGCGGTGAAGAAGCCGGCGCGGAAGCCGTCGCCCACCCCTGTCGGGTCGACAGCGCGGATCTCCCGGGCGATCGGCACGTGGATCGGGTCGATGCCCCGCCCGGCGATCTCCACGCCGTGCTTGCCAAGCGTGGTGACCCGCACCTTGACCAGGTCGAGCAGCTGGTCGTCGCTCAGCTTCGCCTTGCTCTGCAGCAGCGACTTCTCGTAGTCGTTGGTCATCAGGTACTCGGCGCCTTCGATCAGCGCCACCACGTCCTCGCCCGGCATCCGGGCGAGCTGCTGCGAGGGGTCGGCGGCGAACGCGTACCCGCGGGTGCGGCACTCTGCCGAGTGGCGCAGCATCGCCTCGGGATCGTTGGCGCTGACAAGCACCAGGTCCAGGCCACCGAGCCGGTCGGCGACCGGGGCCAGCTCGATGTTGCGTGCCTCGCTCATCGCACCTGCGTAGAACGAGGCGATCTGGCACATGTCGGTGTCGGTGGTGCAGACGAAGCGGGCGGTGTGCGCCACCTCGCTGATGTGCACCGAGTCGCAGTCCACACCGTGCCGTTCCAGCCAGGAGCGGTAGTCGGCGAAGTCGGCGCCCACCGCGCCCAGCAGCACCGGGCGCAGCCCGAGCTGCGCCATGCCGAAGGAGATGTTCGCCGCCACACCGCCACGGCGGAGCACGAGGTCGTCCACCAGGAAGGAGAGGGAAACCTTGTGCAGCTGATCGGCGATGAGCTGGTCGGCGAAGCGACCGGGAAAGCTCATCAGGTGATCGGTGGCGATCGAGCCGGTCACGGCGATCTTCATGTCAACCCTCGGGGTCGGGAGCAGGGCGCGGTCAGCCTACCGGCCCGGTAACCGCGTGGTGTCTGGTCGGTCGGACAACGGCAACCCGCCGGTAACCGGCGCTACGGGACCGCTCCCACCGTTCCTCGACACGGCGACGGGGCCGCCCCGGAGGACGGCCCCGTCGTCGTGCTGGTGTGTGGCGCGACTCAGTTGAACGAGTCGCCGCAGGCGCAGGAGTTGCCCGCGTTCGGGTTGTCGATGGTGAAGCCCTGTGCGTCGATCCGGTCGGCGAAGTCGATCGTCGCGCCGGCCAGGTAGGGGCTGCTCATCCGGTCGACAACGACCTCGACGCCACCGAAGTCGGTGACGACGTCGCCGTCGAGCGAACGCTCGTCGAAGAAGAGCTGGTACCGCAGGCCGGAGCAGCCACCCGGCTGCACCGCGACGCGGAGCCGCAGGTCATCGCGGCCCTCCTGCTCGATCAGGGCCTTGACCTTCTGCGCCGCGACGTCGGTGAGGACGACGGAAGTAGGGGCCTGGGCCTCGGTCGACTCGGTCTGCGCTGGCGTGGTCACGTGGAAGTCTCCCTGCGCGGTTTAGGTCCGGACGCACTGGCCAACATCACGCGTCGTCCAGTGATTCCCGGTTGTGGTCCAGTTCCGATCGTACGCCGCCTCGGCCGGACCCACCCGCGTGGCGGGATCGGCACCGCAGGTCGGCCCGGATCTGGCCGTGCCGACGCGCCGAGTAGCCCTCAGCGACTCCACTGCCGGGCCAGCCGCGCGCCCAGCTCGCGCAACCCGTCGGCGGGCCGGCTGAGCGCGGCGTCCAGGCCGCCGGCCTCCTCACCGCCGAAGTGCTCCACCAGGCTGTACGCGTCGGTCACGCCCGCCGAGGCCGCCTCCCGCCGGCCGGCGCTCACCTGGCCGGCCACCACCACGCACGGCACCCCCCGGTCGCGGGCCGCCCCGGCCACCCCGGCGACGACCTTGCCGCGCAGCGACTGGTGGTCGAAGGACCCCTCACCGGTGATCACCAGGTCGACGGTGTCCAGCGCGGCGTCCAGGCGGGTGGCGCTGGTGACCAGACCGATGCCCGACTCGCAGCTGCCGCCGAGCGCGAGGATGGCCGCACCGAGGCCGCCGGCGGCCCCACCGCCGGGCAGCGCGCCGAGACCTGCCGGGCAGCCGGGCAGGTCCCGTTCCAGCACCGCGGCGAAGCGCTCCAGCGCGGCGTCGAGCAGCAGGACATCGGCCCGGTCGGCGCCCTTCTGCGGGCCGAACACGTTGCTCGCGCCATGCAGCCCGAGCAGCGGGTTGTCCACGTCGGTGGCGGCGACCAGCCGGATGCCGCGCAGGCGGGGAGCGCCGTCCACCGCGGCGACCGCGGCGAGCGGTTCGCCGCCGTACGGCAAGGCGCGGCCGGCGTCATCCAACGGGGTGACGCCGAGCGCCGTAAGCATCCCGGCGCCGCCGTCGTTGGTCCCGCAGCCGCCCAGCCCGATCACCACCGTGCGCGCCCCGCTCTCCACCGCGGCGGTGACCAGCAGGCCCAGCCCGTACGACGTGGTGGTCTTCGGGTCACGCTCGGCGGAGGTGAGCAGGTGCAGCCCGCACGCCTGGGCGCTCTCCAGGTAGGCGGTGGTGCCGTCGGCGGTGAGCAGGATCTCACCAGCCGCCGGCCGGCCCAGCGGGTCGACGGTCGGCACCGGCACCCGCCGGCCGTCGAGTGCCTCGGCGAGCACCTCCACGAAGCCCGGCCCGCCGTCGGCAAGGGGCCGGAGCAGCAGGTCGTCGCCGGCGGTGACGGTACGCCATCCGGCGGCCACGGCCGCGGCGACCTCCGGGGCGGGCAGGGTGCCGGCGAACTTGTCCGGGCAGAGCAACACACGCATGCGGAGCAGTGTGGCAGCCCACATCGAGAGAGGCTGCGCCGTGCTCGCGCTGTGGGACCATGGATCTCGTGACTTCGACCTGGGTGGAACCTTCCAACACGGCGACGGCTCTGCTGCTGCTCGGCCGGGGCAGCGACCCCGACACCGAGCGCGGCGTCGAATGTCCGGGCGACCTGCCGGCGCCCAGCGACCCCGACCTGGTGGCCCGCGCTGCGGCGGCGAAGGCGAAGCTGGGCAGCAAGGTGTTCGTGCTGGGGCATCACTACCAGCGTGACGAGGTGATCCAGTTCGCGGACGTGACAGGCGACTCGTTCAAGCTGGCCCGGGAGGCGGCCGCCCGCCCGGACGCTGAATACATCGTCTTCTGCGGCGTGCACTTCATGGCCGAGAGCGCCGACATCCTCACCACCGACTCCCAGCGGGTGATCCTGCCCGACCTGGCTGCCGGCTGCTCGATGGCGGACATGGCGGTGCTGGGTCAGGTCGAGGCCGCCTGGGACACGCTCACCGAGCTGGGCATCGCCGGTGACACGGTCCCGGTGACGTACATGAACTCGTCTGCCGACATCAAGGGCTTCGTGGGCCGCAACGGCGGGGTGGTCTGCACCTCCTCCAACGCCCGACGCGCACTGGACTGGGCGTACGAGCAGGGGTCGAAGGTGCTCTTCCTGCCCGACCAGCACCTGGGCCGCAACACGGCCGTGTTGGAGATGGGCCTGTCGCTCGACGACTGTGTGCTCTACGACCCGCACAAGCCCGGCGGCGGGCTCACCCCTGAGCAACTGCGCGACGCCAAGATGATCCTGTGGCGGGGGCACTGCTCGGTGCACGGCCGGTTCACGCTGGACAGCGTCAACGACGTACGGGAGCGTGTGCCCGGGGTCAACGTGCTCGTCCACCCGGAGTGCCGGCACGAGGTCGTCACGGCCTCGGACTACGTCGGCTCCACCGAATACATCATCAAGACCATCGAGGCTGCGCCGGCCGGTTCGGCGTGGGCGTTGGGCACCGAGCTGAACCTGGTCCGCCGGCTGGCGCTGGCCCACCCGGACAAGCAGATCATGTTCCTGGACAAGGCCGTCTGCTACTGCTCGACGATGAACCGGATCGACCTGCCGCACCTGGTGTGGGCGCTGGAGGAGCTGGTCGCGGGCCGGGTGGTCAACCAGATCACGGTGGACGCCGACACCGCGCACCACGCCCGGGTGGCGCTTGACCAGATGCTCGCGCTGCCGGGCGCCGTCACCCCACCCCCGGGCGCACCCTGATCACGATCCGTGACGCTGGTGGCACACAAAAGTGCCGGATCACCGATTAATACCGCACACGCCGGTGTGACCGAGTCCTTTTTCGTCACCGAGGGCTATGCTGCCGGAGCGACGACGTAGGCGGGCCGTTTCGATATGCCCGCATCCGGGGTAGCGACAGTGGTCATGCTCCCCACCATCAACACAGCAGCACCGACGCGCTGGAGGTTGCGTTGACCGACGACGTCCTGGTCGTGCACGGAGGGGCTCCGCTCGAAGGGCGGATCCGCGTGCGCGGCGCGAAGAACCTGGTTTCGAAGGCGATGGTCGCCGCGTTGCTCGGCGACACCCCGAGCCGACTGTTCGACGTGCCGAAGATCCGCGACGTCGAGGTGGTCCGAGGTCTGCTCGGACTGCACGGCGTCAAGGTGACCGACGGCGTCGAGGACGGCGAACTCGTCTTCGACCCCGCCAACGTGGAGAGCGCCAGCACCGACCAGATCAACGTGCACGCGGGTTCGAGCCGGATTCCGATCCTGTTCTGCGGGCCGCTGCTGCACCGGCTGGGCCACGCGTTCATCCCCGACCTGGGCGGGTGCCACATCGGCCCGCGCCCGATCGACTTCCACCTGCAGGCGCTGCGGGAGTTCGGCGCCACCGTCGACAAGCGGCCCGAGGGTCTGCACCTGTCCGCGCCCAACGGGCTGCACGGCACCAAGTTCGCCCTGCCGTACCCCAGCGTCGGCGCCACCGAGCAGGTGCTGCTGACCGCCGTGATGGCCGAGGGCGTCACCGAGCTGCGCAACGCCGCGGTGGAGCCGGAGATCATCGACCTGATCTGCATCCTGCAGAAGATGGGCGCGATCATCAAGGTCCACACCGACCGGGTGATCGAGATCCAGGGTGTGCCGAAGCTGCACGGCTACACGCACCGGCCGATCCCGGACCGGATCGAGGCGGCCAGCTGGGCGGCGGCCGCGCTGGCCACCCGCGGTCACGTCGAGGTGCTCGGCGCGCAGCAGGCCGACATGATGACCTTCCTGAACATCTTCCGGTCCGTCGGCGGCGAGTACGAGGTCACCGACGCCCGGCCGCCGAAGCTGGGCGACCCGGGCCAGGAGGGTGGCATCCGCTTCTGGCATCCGGGCGGCGAGCTGAACGCGGTGGCGCTGGAGACCGACGTACACCCAGGTTTCATGACCGACTGGCAGCAGCCGCTGGTCGTGGCGCTCACCCAGGCCCGAGGCCTGTCGATCGTCCACGAGACGGTCTACGAGCAGCGCCTGGGCTACACCGAGGCGCTCAACTCGATGGGCGCCAACATCCAGGTCTACCGGGACTGCCTCGGCGGCACCCCGTGCCGCTTCGGTCGGCGCAACTTCAAGCACTCGGCGGTGATCGCCGGACCGAGCAAGCTGCACGCCGCCGACCTGGTCATTCCGGACCTCCGCGCCGGTTTCAGCCACCTGATCGCGGCGCTCGCCGCCGAGGGCACCTCCCGGGTGTACGGCGTCGACCTGATCAACCGGGGCTACGAGGACTTCGAGGCGAAGCTCGCCGATCTGGGCGCGCACGTCGAGCGTCCGTAACCTCGATCACCTTTTGCGCCCGGTGCACCGCGATGTGCACCGGGCGCGAACCGTTGGCTACCCTTGCCGCGTGCCGTCGCTCTTTCGCCGCAAGTCCACCGACCTCGTCGACGAGGCCGCCTCCTCGGTGACCCCCGAGGAGTCCGCCGAACAGCCCCGGGGCTACACCCCGGCCAAGGGTCGGGAGACGCCCAAGCGGCCGACCGTCGGCCGGCGCCCCGCCGGCCCCACCCGCCCCCTGAGCAAGGAGGAGGAGCGGGAGCGCCGACGCAAGCTGCGCGCCGAGGCTGCCGCGGAGTTCCGCCGCGAGGGTGGCCCCCGCGACCGTGGCCCGGAGCGGCTGCTGGCCCGCAACGTGGTCGACTCCCGCCGTACCGTCGGCACCTGGTTCTTCGGTGGCGCGTTGATCGTGCTGATCGGCTCGAACGCGGCCATGCCGCCGGTGGTCCGGCTGATCTCCAACCTGCTCTGGGGCGCGCTGGCGCTGGGCGTGGTCATCGACTCGGTGCTGATCTGCCGCAAGATCGGCAAGCTGGTCCGGCAGCGCTTCCCGAAGACCGACCAGCGGATGGGCTCGCTCTACCTGTACGCGGTGATGCGGGCGATCACCTTCCGGCGGATGCGTGCCCCGGCCCCGCAGGTGAACCTCGGCGACAAGGTCTGATCCCGCTCACGGCACACCGAGCAGGCGAAGCACGGCGGCCGTGACCGCCGCGCCGACAACCACAAGCAGGAACGGCGCCCTGCGCCAGGCGAGCAGCAGGCCGACGAGCACTCCGACCGGCCTGGCCCAGCCGGCGAACCGGCCGGCCTCGGTGATCGCCGCTGTCGCCGCCAGCGCGGCGAGCAGCGCGGCCGCGGCGACCGGCAACAGCAGCCGGGCCCAATCGGGCAGGTCGAGCCGGTCCCGCAGCAGGACACCGGCGACCCGGAAGCCGTAGGTGCCTGCGGCCAGCGTCAGGATCACCGCGATCAGCACGTCGCACTCTCCCCGGCTGCGGGCACTGCGGGGCCGGCACCGCCGGTGGGCGTACGGCGGCGGCGCAGGGCGATGAGGGCCGGGCCGGCCAGTGCGAGCAGCACCGGCAACCCGGCCGGCAGCAGCGGCGTGGCGACGACAGCGAGGGCGGCCCCGCCCAGCGCGGCGTGGCGGGTGTCCCGGTCGCGCAGGGACGGCAGCAGCAACGCGATGAGCCCGGCCGGGAACGCGGCGTCCAGGCCCAGCGCGGCCGGGTCGCCGACCGCGCCACCGGCGAGCACGCCGACCAGGGTGCCCGTGTTCCAGGCGACGAAGAGCAGCGTGCCGGCCAGCCAGAACGCCCGTCGGCGGGCGACGCCGTCCGGCTGGGCGAGCGTGAAGGCGGTCGCCTCGTCGGTCAACAGGTGACTGCCGAGCAGCCGGTGCCCCAGCCGGGGGCCGAGACTGTTGCCGAGCGCGAGCCCGAACGGCAGGTGCCGGGCATTGAGCAGGAGCCCGGCCAGCACGGCGGCCAGAGGGCTCCCGGCGGCCACGAGACCGACGGCCATGAACTGCGCGCCGCCGGCGTAGAGGACCGCGGACATCGTCAGCGTGGCCCAGACCGGGATCCCGGCGGCCACCGCGACCGCCCCGAAGGAGGCGCCCACGGCGACCATCGCCGCGCCGAGGGCGAGCACATCTCGGAGCACCCCGGCGTCGGCTGTTCGTTGTACCGTACGCATGGTTCATTATGGTGAACAGCTCGCCGCCGTTCGTCAAACCGAACATTCATCCGATGGAGCGAACAAATGCCGCCGGAACCCGCCGCCCCGCTGGCCACCATCGCCACCGCCCTACGCCGCGAACGGGAGCGCGTCGGCATCTCGCTCACCGAACTCGCCCGCCGAGCAGGAGTGGCCAAGTCCACTCTCTCCCACCTCGAATCCGGGACCGCCAACCCGAGCGTGGAGACGCTCTGGGCGCTCGGCGTGGCGCTCGGCGTACCGTTCGGGCGGCTCGTGGAACCTGTCGACGACGCCATCCGGGTGATCCGCGCCGGGGAGGGACCTCGGATCCGCTCCGAGCAGGCCGACTTCACCGGCACGCTGCTCAGCGCCGGTGCGGCGCACCTGCGGCGGGACGTCTACCTGATCGAGTTGGAGCCCGGCGCCGTCCGGGAGGCCGACGGGCACACCCCCCGCAGCGTCGAGCACGTGGTGGTGGCCGCCGGCCGGCTGCGCGTCGGTCCCGAGGCGAACCCCGTCGACCTCGATCCGGGCGACTACGCGACGTTTCCCGGCGACATCCCGCACCGCTACGAGGCACTGCTCCCCGGCACCTTCGCCGTCCTGGTGATGGAACATCCCTGAGCCCCGCACGCCGGTCCCGGGCGGACGGACCCGCTCGTAGGTGGAGTATCGTCGAGGACCAGATACGGTTATCGACCCAAATGTCCGGAACCGTCGGATAATGTTTGCCCCCGTGGGCAGCGCCATAGTGGCGGTGACCGAGCCCACGCCGTTACCCTCCATCCGCAGCCACGCCCTGCCGGAACGGGCGATCTGACCGGCACGCGAGGCCCCAGCGCGACAACTTGCAACGAGGTGACAAGCCGTGAGCGAGCGGACGCGAGCCGGCCACCGAGGCGTGGCAGGCGGCGACCGGACGCCCGGTGAGGGCACACCCCCGGGCACGTCGTCGCCCCCGGGCATCGCACCGCCATCGGAGATCGGCCTCGCGGCCGGATGTGGCGACAGGCCCAACGGATGAACGGTCGCTACACCGACCGCTGGCCGGACCCGAACGAACCGTCCTGGGTGGTCGAACCGACCACCGAGTGGCATCCCCAGTTCCCCGGCCAGCGCTATCCCGGCGACATCGGCGCATCCCACCAGCCACCTCCGCCGCCGCGCGGACGCGCGACAGTTGTCGGCCGCACCGAGGTGCCACCGCTGGCACCCACCCGCCCGGACGGCACGTACCTTGGCCGCTCCTGGGCCGACGAACCCCCTGCCGAGCAGGCTCACGACCGTTCCTGGCCGGACGACGAACCGGTCGGGAACCCGGCCTACAGTTGGCCGCGAGGTGACGACCGCCCGCTGGAGCCACCGCCGCGCGGCCGGTCCGACACCCCCCACTACGACCACGAACCGTACCGCCGCCCGCTGCCCGAGCCGCCCCGGCGCGAGGAACGCCGCTCCCCCGAGTCGGACCGGCGGACCGCCTGGTCCGACCGACGCCCCAGCGACGAGCGAGGGCCGGCCCGAGAGGCCGCCTGGCACCGCGAGCAGCAGGCTCCTGAGCGGTACGACAGCCGCCGGCCCCAGCCGACCGACCGGGGACATCCGGCCGCCCCGCCGGTCTCCCCCGCGCCCCGGTTCGACAGCGGCTGGGTCCCCGAGCCCGACGAGACGCAGCGCGGACGGGGCACATCGGAACGACAGGCCGCCGGCCACGACCGACGCACCCCCGACAGGTACGACGCCAGGCCGCCGCGCAGCCACGACGAGCGACCTGCCAACAGCTGGGCAGCCGAAGGTGCGGGCCAGTGGGCGCCCGTGGACGGCAGCTCGCGCCACCGCCCGGACCGCCGGCCCGACGACACCCGCCGCCCAGATCGGCCCGACGACGTTCGCCGCCCAGATCGGCCCGACGACGTTCGCCGCCCAGATCGGCCCGACGACGTTCGCCGCATGGAACGGCCCGACGACGTTCGCCGCATGGAACGGCCGGAAGACCTCCGCCGCCCGGAGCGGGCCGCCGAAGGCGCCGGGTTGGCCGGTCGGCCCCGACCGGACGGCAACCCCGGCGCGTCCGCCGACCGGCGGTACCGCCCGGACGAGGGATACGGCACGCCGCCGACGTCCGACGGCGGATGGCGGCACCGGCCCGAGCAGGAGGCACCGGAGCAGGCGCGCCGGGACGAACGCCGCCGGCCCGACGCCGAGCAGCACCGGCGCGAGGCAGCGGCCCGCGCCGAGGCGTACCCCGATCGCCGGCCGCGCGAGGAGACGCCGCCAGAGGCGTACCGCGAGCCCCGCGTGCAGCCCTCCTCCCGACCGGACGGCATGCTTCCGTGGCCGCCACCCGGTCCGGTGCGCCCGGACCGTACCCGGGAACCCGGCCATCGCACCGAGCCGCACCGTGGCCCCGAGACGGGCGCGCCGCCACGGCCAGCCCGACCCGACCGGGCACCAGCCGAACCCTCCCGGTACGACGACCGGCCGGCTCGTCCCGCCGCGACGGCACCGACCGCACCGACCGCACCGGGCCGGGCCACGCCGGTCCCGCAGGCGCCCGTCTCCCCGGCCACGCCGGGCACCGGCAGCGCTGGTCCGGTACGCCCGGTTTCTCCGGCGCGACCGGTATCGCCGGCACCTGTTTCGCCAGCACGACCGGTATCGCCGGCCCCCGGATCGCCTGCCACGCCTGGCCGGGACCGTCCAGCGGCCTTCACCCCGGACTCGCCTGCCCCGAGAACACCTGCCCCGAACTCGGCCGCACCGACCTCGCCTGCCCCGACCGAATACGAGCGCCGGCCGTCCACTCCCGCCGGTCACGATCGGGATCGGCCGGTGTCGGCCGTGCCGGTTTCCCCGACGCACGACGTACCTGTCTCCGGCCCGCCGGCCGCCCGGCTCCGACTGGAGTTCCTCCCCGCCCCGGTGCCCGCCGACCGGCACGAACCGTCACCGACCGACCGACACGAGCCGTCACCGCGGCCTGACCGACACGAGCCGTCACCGCCGACCGACCGACGCGAAGCGTCACCGCCGCCTGACTGGCGTGAGCCGTCCGAGCGGCGGACGCCGACCGGGCCGGCACCCACCGCCGCCGCCCAACCCGCCGCGCCACCGCGTTACCCCGGACCGGGCACGGGCAGCAGTCCGGGCACGGGCACCGGGCCGGACGAGGCGCGACGGGACGTGGCGCCTGCGGTCGCGCCACCTCCCACCTGGCAGCGCCCGGACCCGTCGGCCGTCCGCCCGCTCTCGACGCCCACATCGCCTGCCCCCGAGGTGGACGTCGACCGGGCGCTTCCGATCGCCCCCGGTGTGCCGCGCCGGTACGTACCCCCGCCGCCCTCGGAGCCGCCCACGTCGTCGGCTCCCCCACCGGCCGAGGTTCCGGCCCAGAAGCCGGACGCCTGGTTCGGCCCTGCCAAGCCTGCCGAGCCCGACAGGGTCGAGACAACCGAACGCGAGACCGAACGCCAGACGACCGAACGCGAGACGACTGAGCGCGAGACCACCGAGCCAACCGGGACGGTCGACGCGACCGACGCCACCGAAACAACCGACGCGACCGATCCAGCCGACGCGACCGACGATCGAGCGGTCCTCAGCAGCTCGGCCGTGCCTGTGTCCGGGCCGGTGGACGAGCACTACCTGTCGACGGTGGACGCCGAACCCACCGCCGCCGCTACCGCCGCCGACCGGTGGCCCGACTCCGCCGTCACGGCACCCGTTTCCGCGCCTCCGGCTAGGCCGATCTCCGCACCTCCGGCCACGCCCATCTCCGCACCTCCGGCCACGCCGACCTCCGCACCCCCGGCCACGCCGACCTCCGCACCCCCGACCACGCCGACCTCCGCACCCCCGACCACGCCCATCTCCGCACCCCCGGCCACGCCCGTCTCCGCGCCGCCTGTCTACGAGGTCGACGCGGACCGCGACGTCGATGTGGACGCCGACTTCGACGCGGACCACGACGACCAGGCAGGTGGGAACGACGACGAGGGCACGTACCGCGTGCATGCGGCCACGCCGCCGCCCGTTGACGCTGTCGAGCCAGCCCTGACCGAGGCACAGCATGCGGGTACGGCGGATGCCGGAACGCAGGTCCACAGCGAACACCCCCGCGACACCGACACCGACGAAGAGGGCGCGGAGCTTCCGAGCACAGACACCTTCGACGTACCGCCGGCGAACGGCGAGCCCGACGACCTCACGCCCCCGGACCGGCCGACGTCCGCACCACCGGCGCCGACCGACACGCACGCGCCAGCCACGGCGGACGCGGCTACCCCCACACACCACCCGGCCGTCGAGGCGACCTTCGCGCAGACTGAGGAGGGCGCCGAAACCGATGCCGAGGAGGACGCTGAGCCACCTGTTGCGGCACAGCCGGTGTCGGGTGCGCCTGCGGGCGTGGTTCCCGGACCACGGACCGGATCGGCGGACGCCGACGTGCCGATGCCGGCACCGCCCGCCGCCGCGCCGGAGCCGAGAAGACCGTCTCTGGCCGACCCGGGCGATCCGGAGCAGGTCCTGGCGGCGTACCGCTGGCGGCTGGACCCGGTCACCCTCCGTGAGGAGCTGACCGAGCCGGACAACATGCGGGCGATCCGGCGGCGGCTGACCGAGAAGCTCGGTTCGGCGATCGACAACCGGGCGCGAGCCCGGCTGCTCAGCCTGCGGGCGGTGGCGTCGCGGATCCTCGGCGACCTGGACGACGCGTTGGCCGACGGCCGGCTCGCCCTCACCTACGCGGAGGCGACCGGGGAACTGCGCCGGACCGCCCTGGCCCAGGCCCGGCTGGCACACGTGTTGCGCTGGCGCGGCGACTTCGCCGAGGCCGACCAACTCTTCGCCGAGGCCAACTCGATCGAGCTGCCCGACCGGCTGCGGGCCGCCCTGCACGAGCACGCCGGACGGACCTGCTACGACCAGGGCCGGCTGATGGAGGCCTGCCAGCACTTCGAGCGGGCCCTCGACTTGCGCGGCGCGGGCGACGCCGAACTGCTGGACCGGGTCCGGGTGGCGCTCGACGCGGTCACCGAACGAGCGTCCGCCGACGGCTTCGGCCCGTACCCCAGGAGTCGGGACGAGGTGCTCGACCGGGACCGGCCCCCGCAGCCGGACCAGGACGGACCACTGTGGGGCTACGTCGACCAGGACGGTGAGGTGGTCATTCCCGCCCGGTACGCCGAGGCGCAGCCGTTCCACGACGGCCTGGCCTGGGTCCGGCGGCCGGACACCGACCGGTGGTCCCTGATCAACCTGCTCGGTACGACGGTGATCCCCCCGTCCTACCGCGTCGCGCGCCCGTTCAGCGACGGCCTGGCCTGGGTGGTCACCGAGGGCGGGTGGACGGCGATCGACCCCACCGGCGCGGTGCAGGTCCCGCCGAACTTCGCAGAGGTACGTCCGTTCCGCCGCGGGCTGGCCGCGGTACGCCGTGAGGGATGGGGCGCTGTCGACCGGACCGGACGGATCGTGGTGCCTACCCGCTACCACGGCTTCGTCACCGAGTTGAGCGACGGTGGGCCTGTCGACGGCTTCACCGACGAGGGCCTCGTGGTGGTCGACGTGGCCGGTCGGCGCGGTGTGGTGGACCGGTCCGGTGCGGTGCTCGTGCCGCCTGCGTACCCGATGCTCGTCATCCACCCGGTGGCGTTCCTGGTCGGCAGCGGCGGCCGGTGGGGCGCACTGGACCGGCAGGGTGAGCCGCTCATCGACCCGGTGCACCGCGACCGCGCCGAGGTGCTGGCGGAGATCGACCGGCTGCTCACCGACGCCAACCCGGTGCTCTGAACGGCAGGTCGGCGGTAATGACCGACTGGGTCTAGGTTCAGTACATGGAATTCCGACACCTGGGCCGTTCCGGCCTGATGGTCAGCGAGATCTCGTACGGCAACTGGATCACCCACGGTTCACAGGTCGAGGAGGACGCCGCGTTCGCGTGCGTCCGGGCCGCCCTCGACGCGGGGATCACCACCTTCGACACCGCCGACGTGTACGCCGGCACCCGGGCCGAGGACGTGCTCGGCCGGGCGCTGGAGAACGAGCGTCGCGAGGGCCTGGAGATCTTCACAAAGGTCTACTGGCCGACCGGGCCGGGCCGCAACGACCGTGGTCTGTCCCGCAAGCACATCATGGAGTCGATCAACGGCTCGCTGCGTCGGCTGCGCACCGACTATGTGGACCTCTACCAGGCCCACCGGTACGACCACAGCACGCCGCTGGAAGAGACGATGGAGGCGTTCGCCGACGTCGTGCACTCCGGCAAGGCGCACTACATCGGCGTCTCCGAGTGGACTGCCGCGCAGCTGCGCGCCGCCCACTCCCTCGCCCGTGAGCTGCGCATCCCGCTGATCTCCAACCAGCCGCAGTACTCGATGCTGTGGCGGGTCATCGAGGCCGAGGTCGTACCGGCCAGCGAGGAGCTGGGCATCGGGCAGATCGTCTGGTCGCCGATGGGGCAGGGTGTGCTCTCCGGCAAGTACCTGCCGGGGCAGCCGCCGCCGGCCGGTTCCCGGGCCACCGACGAGAAGTCCGGCGCGAGCTTCATCTCCCGGTTCATGCGCGACGACGTGCTGACCCGGGTGCAGCAGCTCAAGCCCCTCGCGGAGCAGGCCGGGCTGAGCATGGCCCAGCTCGCCGTGGCCTGGGTGCTCCAGAACCCGAACGTCTCCTCGGCGATCATCGGCGCGTCCCGCCCCGAGCAGGTGCAGGACAACGTCAAGGCGGCCGGGGTGAAGCTCGACGCCGAGCTGCTCAAGGCGATCGACGAGATCATCGATCCGATCACCGAGCGGGACGCGGCGAAGACCGAGTCCCCCGCCCAGCGGCCCTGACGCGGCTCCGGCCCGGTCAGCAGCGCGGATCGGCGCGCCCGACCGGGCCGGAAAGCCCGCTCAGCCCCGCCGGCCGCTCAGCCCTGTAAGCCGCTCAGCCCTGCCAGAAGCGGATCAGGTCGAGGCCTGTGGCGTAGAGCCACGACGGCAGACCGAGCAGGTCGCCGACGGCGAAGACGGCATCGAAGAACCAGCCTCCGATGCGCGGGTTCCACAGCAGCGCGAAGAGCAGGATGAAGCCGTACGGGGCGAACAGGTCGTACATCTTGCGCCACTGCGGATTGAGCCACGGCTGGATCATGTTGCCGCCGTCCAGGCCGGGCACCGGCAGCAGGTTCAGCACGCTCGCGGTGAGTTGCAGGAAGCCCAGCAGCGCGACAGCGGCCCAGAACTCCACAGGGCCGCCCGACTGGGTGCCGAAGCGCACCGCGGCCACCAACACCAGCGTGAACAGCACGTTCGTGGCCGGGCCGGCGAGGCTGACAAGCGTGTGCCGCAGCCGACCCGGGATGGAGTGCCGGTCCACCCACACCGCGCCGCCGGGCAGGCCGATGCCGCCGAGCAGCACCACCACCACGGGCAGCACGATCGACAGCAGCGGGTGCGTGTACTTGAACGGGTTGAGCGTCAGATAGCCCCGGTGGGCGATGTCCCGGTCGCCGGCCCGGTAGGCGACCACCGCGTGGGCGTACTCGTGCAGGCAGAGCGAGACCAGCCAGCCGGTGACCACGAAGACGAACACGTTGAACCGGACATTGCCCACCTCGTTCCAGGTCAGGGCACCGCTGACCGCGAAGAGGGCGACCAGGCCGAGGAAGACCGGGCTGGGCCGGAATGCCGCCTTGGGCACGCCGAGCACCAGCCCGTCACCGCCCGGCCGGTCGTAACCCATCACTCGGCCGCGGGCTGCAGACTCATCCGGTAGTCCAACCGGTCGTCCTCCATGAGCGCGACCGAGGTGACGCCGGACGCCGCGAGCTCACGCCAGGTCTGACCGATCCAGGATTCGGCGTCGGCCTGGCTGCCGAACGACTCCGCCGGACCCTCGACCGTCTGGCCGTCCGTGCCCTCGTACCGCCAGCTCCACGCCATCTGCGCGTCTCCCCTCGCCGCTGAAGTCCCGCCGGGACGAACCTTCGCAAGCGTAGTCGGCCACGCTGACAGCGGCCCGTGCGGAGGTTCCACAGCGCGTACCTGAGGGTATGCCGCCGGCATCGGCACGGACCGACGGCGTACGACGGGGGGCGGGACGATGAGCAGGCCGTTGCGGGAATGGGACACCGATGATCTGCGGAACATCGCGGTACGGGGCGGCATCGAGGGCGCGCGGGAGATGGACCGGGAGGAACTTGTCGATTCCCTGCTCGCCCGCCCCGGCGAAGGTCTCTGGCAGGAGGACCCGAAGCCTGCGGACGTGAACCCCAACGACTATCAGTACCGCGCACCCGGCGAACGGTGATCCGGGCCGGGACAGCGCTACCTGTGCTGTTGGTGCCTTCCGGCTGGCTCTAAGGTACGAGCATGTCCGTTGAGGGGTGGAAGACGATCCTGGTGCTCGGCGGGATCCGATCCGGCAAGTCCGAGTTCGCCGAGTCTCTGGTCGCCGACGCGCCGGTGGTCCGGTACATCGCCACCGCTCCGGAGGGCGACCCGGAGGACACCGAGTGGGCGACCCGGCTCGCGGCGCACCGCGCCCGGCGGCCGGGCAGCTGGACCAGCGAGGAGACCGCCGGGGAGCCGCGGCGGCTCGCGGATGTGATCTCGTCCGCCGAGCCCAACGAGACGCTGCTCGTGGACGACCTCGGTGGCTGGGTGACGGTGCTGCTCGACCCGGACCACCAGCCCGCCGACGACCTGGCGACGGTCGCCGAGCTTGCCGAGGCGATCGGCTCCTGCGCGGCGCGGGTGGTGCTGGTGAGCCCCGAGGTGGGGCTGTCGCTGGTGCCGACCACCCCGCTGGGTCGGGCGTTCACGGACGCGCTCGGCGCTGTCAACCGGGCGGTCGCCGACGCCTGCGACTCGGTGGTGCTTGTGGTCGCCGGCCAGCCGGTCCCGCTGAAGCCGGCAGCCGTGCCGCCCACCGCCGCGGCTGCACCCGCTGTCGCTGCGACCGGGACAGCCTCGGTCGGCTCCGGGCCGAGCCCGATCGACGTCGAGCCCACCCCCGAGGTGCAGCTGCCCGACGTCCTGACCCACACGCCGCCGGTGGCCCCGAACCAGGAGCCCGGCAACCCCTGGGCCGCACCCACAATGGCACTGCCGATGGTGTCCACCGGGCTTGTCATCCAGCCCGGCATGGAACTGCCGATGCCCGACGAGTACGCCGGACCGCAGGCGGTGGACCGGCTGGCCACGCTGGACGTACCCGGCGCCGGGCTGGGCGTACTGGACCGGGTGGTCGGCTTCGCCGCCGCCACCCAGGGCACCTCCACCCCCCAAGCCTGGAGTTCGGTGCGGGTGCTGCTGCTGCACGGCGACCACGCCGGCGGGGCGTCGGCCGGCGCCGTGGCCGGCGAATCGGCGCGCCGGGCCGCGCAGGCCCGCGCAGGCCGGGGCGCGCTCGCCCGACTGGCCGCCGAGAGTGGTGCGAGCCTCCAGGTGGTGGACACTCCGGCCGCCGCGCCGATCGAGGACGGGCCTGCGCTCACCCTCGACCAGGTGGAGTCGGCACTGCGCTACGGCTGGCGGCTGGCGGAGCAGGCGGCCGACGCGGGCGTACAACTGCTGGTTGTGGCAGCGTGCGGCGCCGGCACCGAGGCGGCAGCGGCGGCGGTGCTGGCGGCCACTGCGGGCGCGGAACCACCGGCCGTGCTGGGCCGTGTCTTCACCGACGCCGGGGCGATCGACGACGCGGCCTGGATGGTCCGCTGCGCGGCGGTGCGCGACGCGCTGCACCGCACCCGACACTCGCCGCGCGGCGCGAAGGACGTGCTGTCCGAGCTGGGCGGCGGCGACGTTGCGGTGGCCACCGGCGTGCTGCTCGGCGCGACCGCCCGGCGGGTGCCGGTGCTGCTCGACGGGCCTGTCGGAATCGCCGCCGGGATGGTCAGCCGTGACCTGGCCGGGCAGGCGCGACACTGGTGCCTGCTTGCCGACCACGGCGGTCATCCGGCGGTACGGCTGGCCGCCGACGTGCTCGGCCTCAACCCGCTGCTCGACCTCCGGATGGACCTCGGCGAGGGCGCCAACGCGCTGGTGGCGCTCCCGCTGCTGCGCTCGGTGCTGGCGCTGGCAGCCGCGCTGCCGGTGCACCCGTCGCTTGCCGGCGGCGAGGCCCTGGACGAGCCGGCGACGCCGGAAACCGACCCGGACGACGCCGACACCGACGCCGACGACGTCGAGCCCGGGCAGACCACCGATCCGGACCGCGCCGCCGAGCCGGACTTCGTCGAACCGGAGCCGGCCGGGCCGGGCCCGACAAGCACCGAGCCGGACGCGCAGCCGGCGTCGGGCTGGCGTGCCGGCTGACTCGCGGCTCCTCGCGGGAGCCCGGCTGGCGGTCACCACCTTCACCACGCTTCCGGTACGCGCCGGACGGATCGACCGCACGGTGGCGGGCACCGCCATGGCGCTCGCCCCGGCCGTCGGCGCGCTGCTCGGCGCGCTGCTGGCAGGTGTCCTGCTGCTGGTCGGCGCTCTCGCCCCGGCGCTTGTGGCAGCCGGTGTGACGGTGGGCGCCGCCGCCCTGCTGACCCGGGGTCTGCACCTGGACGGGCTGGCCGACACGGTGGACGCCCTCGGCTCGTACCGACGGGGTGCCGCCGCCCTGGAAATCATGAAGAAGCCGGACGTCGGGCCGTTCGGCGTGGTGGCCCTTGTGGTCGTACTCCTGGTGCAGGCCGCGGCGCTCGCCGAGCTGGCCGGTCGTTCCTGGCCGGCGTGCCTCGCGGCGGTGGTCGCCGCGACAGCAGCCGGGCGGCTCGGCGTGACGGTGGCCTGCCGGCGGGGTGTGCCGGCGGCCCGGCCGGACGGGCTCGGCGCGCTGGTGGCCGGCACTGTCGGTCCGGTGGCGCTTGCCGTCGGCGCGGTCGCCGTCGTGCTGCTGGCGGTCCCGGCGGTGCCGGGCCGTCCGTGGCAGGGGCCGCTTGTCGTCGTGGCCGCACTCGCCGTCGCGGTGCCGCTGCTGGCCCACGTGGTACGCCGGCTCGGCGGGATCACCGGCGACGTGCTCGGCGCGACAGTCGAGGTGATCACCACGCTTGTCTACCTGGGTGTGGTGCTGTCCGGCTGAACAGCTCCGGGCCGGCCGGGTAGCGTTCGGCTCGACAGCACCGGCGCCGCCACCGGGGGAACGAACATGCTCATCACTGACGACTTCCTGCCCGTACCGGTACCGGAGTCGCTCAGCGCGACCTATCTGGTGCCGATGGAAGGGCTGCCGAAGGTCAGCGCGAAGACCGCGGTCGCCGCGCTTACCGGCCGGCTGGCCGAGCCGGTGCACGGCCTCGCACGGCAGATGCTGGACAGCCCGCTGATGAGCGTGGACACCCGGCCGATCACCGAGTTCCCCGAGCTGCCGCCCGATCTGCTCACCGCGTTCGGCGCCACCGAGGCGCAGCTCGCCCGGCTGGCCGCGGCGACACACCTGGTGGTGGTGCAGGCCGAATACCGGCCCGGCTGGCCACCGGCGCACGAGTGGGCGGCCCGGGCGGTCGCGGCTGCCGTTGCGGAATCCGTCGACAGCGACGTGGTGGACGTCTTCGGCCTGCAGTTCCTCGACCCGGCGACCGCGTTGCGCTCGCTCCCCGACGAGCACGGCCGGATCCGACTTGTCGACTGGGTGCTGGTGCCGTACTCCTCGGACACCGAGGGGCTCTGGTTCACCACGAAAGGGCTGCGCCGTTTCGGGCTGCTTGAGTTGCAGACCCAGGGCGTGCCCGACCATCTCACCCGCGCCTGGGGTGCGGTGCTGACCGGTGCGGCCCGGCGGCTGCTGCGGGACTGGACCGACGGCCTGTCCGGCGAGGAGGTGCCCGCGTTCGTGCAGCTCCCGGTGCTGGCGACGGTGACCGGGCACGACATCGCCGTGGCGTACGGCAATCCGGAGCAGCACGGTGCTACCGCGCCGGTGCTGCTGCGCCTGGAGCTGGACCCGGCGACCGACCCGGAGGCCGACTCGTTCCTGAGCCTGCGCCCGCCGGCCGGGCATCCCGGTCCGGACGGGCGCTACTACGCCGCCGCCTGCGCGACGCTGTTCGCCGGGATCCAGCCGGACGTGCGGTACGCCCGCTCCGGCGACGCGATGAGCCGGGCTGTCGCCACCGCCCGTGCGGCGTTGGGCGATGCCCGCGCCCGGTTCGTCGCCGGGCAGCTACCGCCGGAGTCGCAGCTGGTGGTCAAGTACGGGCTGCCCGGTGACGACGGCCCGGAGTACGTCTGGGCCGGCGTCACCTCCTGGGAGACCCCGGAGCGCATAGTCGGCGTGAGCGCCAGCGACGCCGCCACGGACCCGGCAGTCAAGATCGGATCCCCCGTGGTGATCGAGGCAACCGACGTAGTCGACTGGGCTGTCCTGAACGCGACAGGAGTGATCGAGGGCGGCTGGACCCAAGCAGTTCTGGACTCCGGCAATCCCCCCAAAACCCCCTAACCGCCCCCTGCGCCCTGCCCGCCCCCTGCCCCCCGCTCACCAATGCGTTGATCATGAGGTTAGCGGGTCACTGGAAGATCAAAGCGCCCGTCAACCTCATGATCACCGAGGCGGGGTGGGCAGAGGGGGCAGGGGGCGGGGCGGGCGGGGCGGGTTACTTCACTGAGGGGTTTACGAAAGGCGGCTTGGTAACCGTTAGTGGGGCGCGGCGGTTGCGGATGTTGATCTCGATCACGTCGCCTTCGGCGAGATTCGCGTCGGTGTCCAGCAGGGCCAGCGCGATGCCCTGCTTGCGCGTCGGGCTGAAGGTACCGCTGGTCACCTCGCCCACCTGCGTGTCACCGACGTGCAGCGTCATCCCGGGGCGCGGAATGGCCCTGTCGACCGCCACCAGGCCGCGCAGCGTACGCCGGGGACCGGCGGCCTTCTCGGCGAGCAGCGCGTCGCGACCCCAGAACGCCGGCTTGTCCCAGCCCACCGCCCAGCCTGAGCGTGCCTGCACCGGGGTGATGTCCAGCGAGAGGTCCTGCCCGTGCAGCGGGTAGCCCATCTCGGTGCGCAGCGTGTCCCGAGCGGCAAGTCCGCAGGCACGCAGGTCGAAGGCCGTACCGGCGGCGAACAAGGCGTCCCAGACGGTCACGGCGTCGTCCGCCGGCACCACGAGCTCGTAGCCCAGCTCGCCCGTGTAGCCGGTACGACAGACGGTCAGCTCCACGTCGGCCAGCGTGGCGGCGGAGAAGCTCATGTAGTCGTGCTCGGTGGGCAGGCCGAGGGCTGCCAGCAGCTCGCCCGAGCGGGGGCCCTGCACTGCCAGCACCGCGTACGCCTCGTGCTCGTCGGCGACCGTGACACCCTGCGGCGCGGCGGCGCGCAGCCGGCGCACCACCTCGGCGGTGTTGGCGGCGTTCGGGATGAGGAAGACGTGGTCGTCGGCGTACAGGTAGGCGATGATGTCGTCCACCACGCCGCCGGTGGCGTCGTCGCAGCAGAGCGTGTACTGCGCCCGACCCGGCCCGATCCGTCCGAGGTCGTTGCTGAGGCAGGCGTTGACGAACTCGGCCGCGCCGGGGCCTGTCACCCGGGCCTTGCCCAGGTGCGACACGTCGAAGACCCCCACCGCGGTACGCACCGCCGTGTGCTCCTTGAGCACCCCGCCACCGGCGTACTCCAGTGGCATTTCCCAGCCCCCGAAGGGGGCGAACTTGGCGCCGGCGGCGGTGTGCCGCTCGTGCAGCGGGGATCGGCGCAGCCGGGTCGCGGCGGCGTCGGAGGTCACGTCGGTCATGGGTGGCAACTTACCGGGGGCAACGCCGCTGGTTAGCATCGGCGGGACCCGTCGGCGGCATCGACGGGACAGCCCTGATGTCCGGCGGGTAGGTTCCGTCGGAGACCTTCACCGCCGGTACGCGACGCCGCGACCGGCCCGGCCCGCCCGGAGTAGCTTCAGTGACATCCCCCCGCACGACCACCCTGAGCCTGGTCGACACCGACCCGGCGGAGCTTGCCGTCGACGCGATCGTGATCGGCGTGCACAGCCAGACCGGAGAGCAGGGCGCCACCAGCGGCCTCGCCGGCACCCTGCTGCTCGCCAGCGGCGCGGAGAGCATCGCCGCCGCCTTCGACGGCAAGCTGACCGAGACGTTGGCGCTGCTCGGCGCGACCGGCGCCCCAGGGGAGGTGATCAAGCTGGCGACCCTGGGCACGGTCACCGCCCCGCTGGTCGCCGCCGTCGGGCTGGGTCCGGAGCCGTCGGGCGCCGCACCGGCGCCGGAGGCGCTGCGCCGCGCGGCCGGTTCGGCGATCCGGGCCGTGGCCGGCGCCGCGAAGGTGGCGCTCGCCATGCCGCTGCCGGACGACGCGGACGCGCCGGCTGCGCTGCGCGCTGTCGCCGAGGGGGCGCTGCTCGGCGGGTACCGGTTCGCCGGTTACAAGACCCGGCCGCAGCCGACCCGGCGGGAGCCGGTGGCCGAGGTGCTCATCGCCGTGCCGGACGCCGCTGACGCGGGCGCCCAGGCGGAGATCACCCGGGCGCAGGCGGTGGCCGGTGCGGTCCGGCTCAGCCGGGACTGGGTGAACACCGCCCCCAACGAGTTGCGTCCCCCGTCGTTCGCCGACGCGGTTGCCGGTGCCGCCCGGGAGGCGGGGCTCGACGTCGAGGTGCTCGACGAGGCGGCGCTCGCCGCTGGTGGGTACGGCGGCATCGTGGCAGTCGGGCAGGGTTCGGAGGCTCCGCCGCGGCTGGTGAAGCTCACCTACACCCCGCAGGGCGGCGGCAACGGCAAGCGTGTCGCGCTTGTCGGCAAGGGCATCACCTTCGACACCGGCGGCATCTCGATCAAGCCGGCGCAGGGTATGTGGGAGATGAAGTCCGACATGGCGGGCGCCGCCGCGGTGGGTGCCGCCATGCTGGCGATCGCCGCGCTGAAGCCGGCGGTGGCGGTCAGCGCCTACCTGCCGATGGCGGAGAACATGCCGTCGGGCAGCAGCTACCGGCCGGGTGACGTGATCAGCATGTACAACGGCAAGAAGGTGGAGGTGCTCAACACCGACGCCGAGGGCCGGATGGTGCTGGGCGACGCCATCGCCCGCGCGTGCGAGGACGGCACGGACTACCTGTTCGAGACGTCCACGCTCACCGGCGGCCAGGTGATCGCGCTCGGCAAGCGGATGGCCGGCGTGATGGGCACCCCGGAGCTGTGCGAGCGGGTCCGGACGGTGGGCGACGCGGTCGGCGAGCCGGCGTGGCCGATGCCGCTGCCGGACGACGTCCGCAAGGGCATGGAGTCCGACGTCGCGGACATCTCGCAGGTGAACGCAGGGATGGACCGGGCCGGGCACATGCTCCAGGGCGGCGTGTTCCTGCGGGAGTTCGTTGCCGACGGCGTGGCCTGGGCGCACATCGACATCGCCGGGCCGGGTTACCACTCGGGTGAGCCGACCGGCTACTGGACCAAGGGCGGCACTGGTGTTCCGGTCCGCACGCTCGTCCAGCTGGTCGAGGACGTCGCCGCAAACGGCTGAGAAGTGTAAGGAAGGGCCCCTTCTTAACGCCAGGCGTTAAGAAGGGGCCCTTCCTTACACCTCCTGGTCGGGACGGCGCTTGCGGCGTTCGTTGAAGTCGCGCATCCTCTGCGGGTAGCCCATCAGCCGCACGTCGTACACCGGAATCCCCATCCGGTACGCGAAGCGCCGCGCGCCGTCCGGGCCGTCGATGCGACGGCGGGTCCACTCCCCGTCGTCGGCGATCAGGATGACAGTGGTCTCGGTGACCGTCGTCCGAGGTTCGATGAACGCTTCGACGCCGCGCCGGCTGCGGATGAAGGCTTCGAGATGGGCCAGGTCGCCACTGTCGGCCGCGCGGTCGAGGCTCGACACACGCGGCTTCTTGCGACGTCGGAACAACCCCACCGAACATCTCCCCCAATGCTCCGTCGTCGACAACGGTGCCAAGGGTACGTGTCGATGACGTGTCGTTGGGCACCTCACTACGCGCCCTGTGCCGCATGGTGACAAGATGACCGAGGTGGGGTGTCCGTGTTACCCCTCTGTGACCCCCCGAAGCAGCGACGCGACCTGGGAGTTGGACGTGAGCGAGCCGAACGACGCAACCTTCGACATCGTCATCCTCGGAGGTGGCAGCGGCGGTTACGCCACCGCCCTGCGCGCCGTCCAGCTGGGCCTTAAGGTCGCGCTGGTCGAGAAGGGCAAGCTCGGCGGCACCTGCCTGCACAACGGTTGCATCCCGACCAAGGCGCTGCTGCACGCGGCCGAGATCGCCGACCAGACCCGCGAGTCGGAGCAGTTCGGTGTGAAGGCCGAGCTGGTCGGCATCGACATGGCGGCGGTCAACGCCTACAAGGACGGCGTGATCTCCCGGCTCTACAAGGGCTTGCAGGGTCTGGTGGGCGGCTCGAAGGACATCACCTTCGTCGCTGGCGCCGGCAAGCTGGTCGGCAAGAACGTCGTCGAGGTCGACGGCAAGCGCTACACCGGCCGCAACGTCGTGCTGGCCTCCGGCTCGTACGCCAGGAGCCTGCCCGGCCTGGAGGTCGACGGCGAGCGGATCATCACCAGTGACCACGCGCTCACCCTGGACCGGGTGCCGTCGTCGGTGATCGTGCTGGGTGGCGGCGTGATCGGCGTCGAGTTCGCGAGCGTGTGGAAGTCCTTCGGCGTGGACGTGACGATCGTCGAGGCGCTGCCCCGGCTGGTCGCCGCCGAGGACGAGGAGTCGTCGAAGGCGCTGGAGCGGGCGTTCCGCAAGCGGAAGATCAACTTCAAGGTCGGCAAGCCGTTCGAGAAGGTCGAGAAGACCGAGAACGGCGTCAAGCTGACCATTTCCGGCGGCGAGACCGTGGAGGCCGAGCTGCTGCTGGTCGCCGTCGGTCGCGGCCCGAACACCGCCAACCTCGGGTACGAGGAGCAGGGCGTCAAGATGGACCGCGGCTACGTGCTCACCGACGAGCGGCTGCGCACGAGCGTGCCGAACGTCTACGCGGTCGGCGACATCGTGCCGGGCCTTCAGCTCGCGCACCGCGGCTTCCAGCAGGGCATCTTCGTCGCCGAGGAGATCGCCGGGCAGAACCCGGCGGTCATCGACGAGGTGGGCATCCCGCGGGTCACCTACTCCGACCCGGAGCTGGCGTCGGTGGGCCTGACCGAGGCGAAGGCCAAGGAGCAGTACGGCGCCGACAAGGTCAAGGCCTACAACTACAACCTGGGCGGCAACGGCAAGAGCCAGATCCTCAAGACCACCGGCTTCGTGAAGCTGGTCCGGGTGGAGGACGGCCCCGTGGTCGGCGTACACATGGTCGGCGCCCGGGTGGGTGAGCTGGTCGGCGAGGCGCAGCTCATCTACAACTGGGAGGCGTACCCGGCGGAGGTCGCCCAGCTCGTGCACGCCCACCCGACCCAGAACGAGGCCCTGGGCGAGGCGCACCTGGCCCTCGCCGGCAAGCCGCTGCACGCGCACGCCTGATCACCCAAACCGCGGCGTCCGGCGACGGGCGAAGATCCCCTAGGGGAATGAAGGAGTCTGGAGAACATGCCGGTATCGGTCACCATGCCCCGGCTCGGCGAGAGCGTCACCGAGGGCACCGTCACGCGCTGGCTCAAGCAGGAGGGCGACACCGTCGAGGTCGACGAGCCCCTGCTCGAGGTCTCGACCGACAAGGTCGACACCGAGATCCCGTCGCCCGCGGCGGGCGTGCTGAGCCGGATCGTGGTCGGTGAGGACGAGACCGCCGAGGTCGGCAGCGAACTGGCCGTCATCGCCGGTGAGGGCGAGTCGACGGGTGGCGGCGAGGCCGCACCGCAGGAGCAGCAGGAGGCTCCGGCCGAGGCAGTGGAGCCGGCCGCCGAGCCGACCGCCGCCGCCGAGGGCACCGCCGACCAGGTGGCACAGGACGAGGCACCGGCCCAGGACGAGGCGCCGGCTCCGGCCGCCGCGCCGTCGGGCGAGGGCACCGCGGTGAAGATGCCGGCCCTGGGCGAGAGTGTCACCGAGGGTACGGTCACCCGCTGGCTCAAGCAGGTCGGCGACACCGTGGAGGTGGACGAGCCGCTGCTGGAGGTCTCCACGGACAAGGTGGACACGGAGATCCCGTCCCCGGTCGCCGGCACCGTGCTGGAGATCAAGGTCGCCGAGGACGAGACCGCCGACGTCGGCGCGGAGCTGGCCGTCATCGGCGCCGCTGGTGGTGCTCCCGCCCAGGCCGAGCCCGAGTCGAAGCCCGAGCCGAAGGCGGAGGCCAAGCCCACGCCGAAGGCCGAGCCGAAGCCGGAGCCGAAGGTCGACGAGCCGACCCCGGGCACGTCCTACAACGAGCCGGCCGCGGAGACGGAGTCCTCGGCGCAGCCGGCGAAGACCGAGCAGGCCGCGCAGCCGTCCGCCCCGACGAGCGCCCCGCAGCGCCCCGCACAGGGCGACGGCGAGGAGGTCGTGGGTTACGTCACCCCGCTGGTACGCAAGCTGGCAGGTGAGCACGGCGTCGACCTGTCCTCGCTCAGCGGCACCGGCGTTGGCGGCCGGATCCGCAAGCAGGACGTCCTCGACGCTGCGGAGAAGGCCAAGGCCGCCCCTGCCGCCGCACAGCCGGCCGCCGCGTCGTCGGCGGCACCGGCCAAGCCGGCCGCGAAGCCGCAGCCCAGCGGCAAGCGGGGCACCACCGAGAAGCTGCCCCGCATCCGCAAGGCCATCGCCACCCGGCTGCACGAGTCGCTGCACGAGATGGCGCAGCTCACCACCGTGGTCGAGGTGGACGTCACCCGGGTCGCGAAGCTGCGCGCCCAGGCGAAGGACTCGTTCCAGCAGCGGCACGGCGTGAAGCTGTCCTTCCTGCCGTTCTTCGCGCTGGCGGCGATCGAGGCGCTGCAGACGTACCCGATCGTCAACGCCCGGATGGATCTCGAAGGCGGGACGATCACCTACCCGGAGGCCGAGCACCTCGGCATCGCCGTGGACACCGAGCGTGGCCTGTTGACGCCGGTCATCCACAACGCGGGTGACCTCAACCTGGGCGGCATCGCCAAGCGCGTCGCCGACCTGGCCGAGCGGACCCGCACCAACAAGATCAGCCCGGACGAGATCGCCGGTGCGACCTTCACGCTCACCAACACGGGCAGCCGGGGCGCGCTCTTCGACACCCCGATCGTGCCGTCGCCGCAGTCGGCGATGCTGGGCACGGGTGCCGTGGTGAAGCGTCCGGTGGTTGTCAACGACCCGGATCTGGGCGAGGTCATCGCGGTCCGGTCGATGGTCTACCTGGCCATGTCCTACGACCACCGCCTGATCGACGGCGCCGACGCGGCCCGCTTCCTGACCGCGGTCAAGGAGCGGCTGGAGGCCGGCAACTTCGAGTCGGAGCTGGGTCTGGCCTGATCGTCATAGCAACGCCGAGAGGCGCCCCGGTCGTCGACCGGGGCGCCTCTTCGTTCGGCTGGTGTCAGGACCGCCGCACGAGGCCGTTCGGGCGCGACAGTCCAGGTCTCAGCCCTTCAACAGGGCCGTGGAGACCTGCCAGAGCCGTTCGGCGGCTTCCGGGTCCAGCGCGTACTCGGCGACGCCGCGCCGCTCACCAGGCTGGGCCAGGCCCGCCTCCTGGCAGTCCTCGAAGTAGCGCCCACCGACCCCGTCGAGCAACGGCGAGGCCGCGACAAGCACCGACGTGGCGGCGCCCTGTTCGGCTGTCTTCCAGGCCGCCGCGTTGCCCGCGCGCATCCGGCTCAGTTCCTCCTCGCTGACGTACCGTTGCAGGTTGGTCTTGATCGCGCCGGGCATGAGCGAGTTGGCAAGGATGCCGTCGTCGGCCCAGCGGCGGCTCGCCTCCACAGCGAAGAGCACGTTGGCCGTCTTCGACTGCCCGTACGCCTGCCACGGCTCGTACTCCCGACTGTCGAACTGGATGTCGTCGAAGACCACCGGGGAGCGCAGGTGGGCGGCGGAGCTGACCGAGACGATCCGGGCCCCGTCGGCGGCGGCGAGGGAGTTCCGCAGCCCGGTGGCGAGCGCGAAGTGGCCCAGGTGGTTGGTGGCGAACTGCATCTCCCAGCCCTGCGGGGTCCGGCTCAGGGGCGCGGCCATGATGCCGGCGTTGTCGACGAGGATGCGCAGCGGGCCGTCCCAGTTGGCCACGAAGTCGGCGATCGACCCCTGGTCGGCGAGGTCGAGCGGGGCGACCAGGACCTGGTCGTTGCCTGTGGTGGCGGTGATGTCGTCGGCGGCGCGTTGCCCGGCGTCGGTGTTGCGCACGGCAAGGGTGACCTGGGCGCCGACGCCGGCCAGGGCACGGGCGGTCTCCACGCCGATGCCCGACGAACCGCCGGTGACGATCGCCCGCCGTCCGCCGAGGTCCACGCCCTGGATCACGTCCATCGCCGTGGACTCGTTGGTGAACGGAGTGGTGATCGGGTTGTTAGTCGTCATTGTCCATCCTTGTCCGGGTGGGGCGGTCGTTGCGACCGCGAACGACTGCTGGAGGCACGGTCGAGGTGTTTTCCCGCCCCGGGCCGGAGGTAACGCTCGACGCCGCCGCCTCGGGTGTCGGCACGCGCGCTGAGCCTGCGACGCCGCTGCCCCGGACAGCTGCGGCACCAGGCGCAGGCTGGCCCGTTCGGCCTCCGACCGCGCCATACGCTGCCAGAGTGGGACCGTGGGCGGCTTCCGGCGGCGTGGGCATCTGGGACCCGCTGTCCCGATCGCCCCCGGCGCCCGCGTGGACAGGTTCGAGGTCTTCTTCGACCTGGTATTCGTCTTCTCGTTCTTCATCATCACCCGGGCCACCGCCGCGAACATCTCCGGCCGGCAACTGCTGCACGCCGGCCTGGTGCTCGCCGTGCTCTGGTGGTGCTGGGTCGTGCACAGCCTCGTGGCCACCCGGGTCCGGCTCGGCGAAGGCTACGTACCGGTGCTCATGGTCATCGCCATGGCCGCGCTGTTCTCGTTCGCGCTGGGGCTGCCGCAGGCGTTCAGCGACCCGAGGGGAGGTGCCGCCGGCCCCATGCTGGTGGCCATCAGCTACGTCGTGGTCCGGGGCGTACACATGGTCCTGTACCAGCATGTGGTGCGGGACAGCCCGCAGGAGCGCCGACAGCTGCGCCGCTTCGCCCCGGAGCTGGTGGCGAGCATCGTGCTGCTGCTGGCCGCCGCGCTGATCCCGCTCCAGATCGCCGACACCGACACGGCCGCGATAGTCCGGGACGGGCTGTGGATCGCCGTGGTGCTGGTCCAGTACGCCACCGGCTTCATCGTCGGCACGTGGGGCTGGGGGGTGACAAGCGCCGAGCACTGGACCGAGCGCTACGACCTCATCCTGATCATCGCGCTGGGCGAGTCGGTGATCTCCGTCGGCGTCGGCGGCAACCTGCTCGGCCAAGAGGTCACCTGGCCGGCGGTGGCGGCGGCCACGCTCGGCATCGTGCTCACCGCAGCCCTGTGGTGGGCGCACTTCGACTTCATCGGCCCGGCGGCCCGGATCGCCCTGCACGCGGCCGAGGGCAGCCCACGGGTGGCGATGGCCCGGGACGCCTACGCGTACCTCTACCTGCCGATGATCGCCGGGATCATCCTCTTCTCCATCGGCAGCGAGGAGATCCTGCACCAGGTCACCGACCCGGCCGGCGGGCCCGCGCAGCGGATCGACGGGCCCGCCGTGCCGATGCTCTTCGGCGGGCTGATCTGCTACTTCGCCGTCAACCTGCTGTTCCAGTTGCGCACCCTGCACACAGTCACCTGGACCCGGATCGGCGTGATCGTGGCGCTGACGGTGGCCCTGCCGCTCGGCCAGCACCTGCCGGCTCTGGGCGCGCTCGCCCTCGCCACAGCGATCTGCGTCGGCCTGGTGGCCGTCGAGGTGCTTGTGCTGTCGAGCTCACGGCACGCGCTGCGGGCCGTCGTCTTCGAGGAACGGACCACCCACGAGGCCAGCGAGGCCGCCTGGCGGGCACGCTGGCACGACAAGCACGAGCCGGAGAAACCCACCCCCTGACCAGCCTTCTCCCCTTGGCAGAATCGCTGGCCGTACCCGTGCCGTGGCAGGCACGCTGAGCCGCGTGATCACCTTCTCGGTCCAGGCGAGCCCGTCCGACGCCGCCAGTTGGTGCGAGCTCGCCCGCCGGGCCGAGTCCGCCGGCTACGACGCGCTGCTCGTCGGCGACCACCCGGGCGGGGTGCCCGCGCCGTTCGTCGCACTGGCCGCCGCCGCGTCGGTCACCTCGACCCTCGGGCTCGGCTCGTACGTCTCCAACGCCGGCGTCCGCGAACCGGCCCTGCTCGCCACCGACGTGGCCACCCTCGACCTGGTCTCCGGCGGGCGGGCCCGGCTCGGCATCGGCGCCGGCCACACCCCGGCCGAGTGGCGTGCGGTCGGACGCGAGCGCCCCGACGTCGCCGGCCGGGTACGCCGCTGCATCGCGGTGACCGAGGCCGTACGCGCGCTGCTGGCCGGCGACGAGGTCACCGTCGAGTCCGCCGACCTCGTGATGCGTGCCGCGCGGCTGGACCGGCCACACCCGGTGGGGTCCCGGATCCCGCTGACCGTCGGCACGGCGAACACGGAGTTGCTGCGCTGGGCCGGCGCGCACGCCGACGTGGTGGGGCTTACCGGCTTCGGCCGTACCCTCGCCGACGGCCACAACCACAAGGTGCGCTGGCGTGCCGCGCAGCTCGACGCGCAACTGGCGGCGGTCGCGGCCGGAGCGGCCGGGCGGAACGACCCGCCGGCGTTGGAGGCGCTGGTGCAGAAGGTGGCAGTGGGCGACGGTGCTCAGGCCGCCGCGGAGCAGATCGCCGAGGAGACCGACCTGACCGTCGACGAGCTGCTGGCCACGCCGTTCGTGCTGATCGGCAGCCCGGACGAGATCGTCGCCGCGGTGGCGGCGCACCGGCGGCGCTGGGGCGTCACCCGCTACGTGGTACGCGCCGACGCGCTCGACCCGCTGGCCTCGCTGCTGCCCCGGCTGGCGGCAATCGCCTGATCGTCACGCGCCGGATCGTGGCGCGCCTCGTCGTGGCGCGCCTCGTCGTGGCGCGCCTCGTCGTGGCGCGCCTCGTCGTGGCGCGCCTCGTCGTGGTGCGCCTCGTCGTGGTGCGCCGCCGCGCCGGGCAGCCCTTCGTAGAAGCGGATCTTCTCTCGCAGGTGGTCGTACTGGCGTTGGAGCAGAAGCATCTGCTCCTGGACCTGCGTGGCGTGCTGTTGCAGCAGCTCACGTCGCTCGTCGGTGGTGTGCTCGCCCTCGCGGGCCAGGGACGCGTAGCGGCACATCTGGGCGATCGGCATCCCGGTGTCGCGCAGGCAGCGGAACAGCACCAGCCAGCTCAGGTCGTCGTCGGTGAAGACCCGCCGCCCGCCCGCCGTACGACCCACGTCGGCGAGCAGGCCGATCTTCTCGTAGTACCGCAGGGTGTCCAGGCTGAAGCCGCTGCGCCGGGCGGCCTCCGCGGGCGCGTAACCGGTCATGGCCGAGATGTTAGCCCTTGACCTGGAGTGCGCTCCAGGTTGGAGGCTGGTCCGCATGACGACGACACGGACGCTGGGACGCAGCGGCATCGAGGTGAGCGCGATCGGGATGGGCTGCTGGGCGATCGGCGGCCCGCTCTGGGGTGACGACGGGCAGCCGTTCGGGTGGGGCGAGGTGGACGACGACGAGTCGATCCGCACCATCCACCGCGCGCTGGACCTGGGGGTGACGCTGTTCGACACGGCAAGCAACTACGGCGCCGGGCACAGCGAGCGGATCCTCGGTCGGGCCCTGGCGGGCCGCCGCGACGACGCGGTGATCGCCACCAAGTTCGGCAACGTCAGCGACGAGGGCACCCGGCGGGCGCTCGGCACCGACGCCAGTCCGGCGTTCGCCGTGCGCAGCCTGGAGGACTCGCTGCGCCGGCTCGGCACCGACCACGTGGACCTCTACCAACTGCACATCAACGACCTGACGGTGCCCGCCGCGCTCGACCTGGTCGCCACCCTGGAGGGCCTGGTCGACCAGGGCAAGATCCGGGGGTACGGCTGGAGCACCGACAACCCGGCCTCGGCGGAGGCGTTCGCGGCTGCCGGACCGCACTGCGTCGCCATCCAGCACGACGAGTCGGTGCTGAGCGACAACGCGGCGGTGCTGGCGGTCTGCGACACCTACGACCTGGCGAGCCTCAACCGGGGGCCGCTCGCGATGGGGCTGCTCACGGGCTCGACCCGGGCCCTCGGCGCGGACGACGTACGCGGTAGGGCACCCGAGTGGTTGCAGTGGTTCACCGACGGCCGACCGACGCCCCGCTGGGCGGCACGGGTGGAGCAGGTCCGGGAGGCGCTCACCGCGGACGGGCGCACCCTGGCGCAGGGCGCGTTGGGCTGGCTGCTGGCGCGCAGCCCGCGTACCGTGCCGATCCCCGGCCTACGCACTGTGGCCCAGGCCGAGGAGAACCTGACCGTTCTGGAGCAAGGCCCGCTGAGCCCCGAGGCGTATGCCGAGGTGGAAGACCTCCTGGCCGACCTACGCCCAACCCCCGCGACCTGACGCGACCCACCCACCCCTCGTTGATCTTGCAGTTTCTGCCTGGGCAGAACGGACTTTGCCCGGCAGAACGGCGACACGAAGTGCAAGATCGGCGCGGGGTGGGGGCGGGGCGCGTCCACCGGCGGCGTTCTGGGTAAGGATGGGGGCATGCGGATCCTTCTGGCCGGCGCGTCCGGCTTCCTCGGCACCCGGTTGGCCGACCGGCTCACGGCCGACGGGCATCAGGTCACCCGGCTGGTGCGCCGGCAGGCGCGCGATCCGCAGGAACGGCGGTGGGATCCGGCCGCCGGGCAGCTCGACCCGGCCGTTGTCGCCGAGGTGGACGCGGTGGTCAACCTGGCCGGCGCCGGCGTCGGCGACAAGCGCTGGAACGACGACTACCGGCGGCTCATCCGCACGAGCCGGGTGGACACCAGCGGCACGTTGGCGACAACGATCGCCGGGCTACCCGCCACCGACCGTCCCCGGGCGCTGCTCAACTCGTCGGCCGTCGGCTGGTACGGCAACACCGGCGACCGGGTGGTCGAGGAGGACGCGCCGGCCGGCGAGGGCTTCCTCGCCGACGTCTGCCGGGTGTGGGAGGCCGCGACCCGGCCGGCCGAGGACGCCGGGGTACGCGTGGTGCGGCTGCGGACCGGCCTGCCACTGCACCGCGACGGTGGGCTGCTCAAGCCACAGCTGCTGCCGTTCCGACTGGGCATCGCCGGTCGGCTGGGCAGCGGCCGGCAGTGGCTACCGTGGATCTCCATGGTCGACTGGCTGGACGCGACAGTCTTCCTGCTGACCCACGACGAGATCGCCGGACCCGTCAACGTGGTGGGACCGAACCCGGTGACAAACGCCGAGTTCACCCGGGAGCTGGCCCGCCAACTGCACCGGCCGGCGATCATCCCGATCCCCGCGCTGGCCCTCAAGGTGGCGCTCGGCGGCTTCTCCCACGAGGCCCTCACCAGCACCCGCGTCCTGCCCGGGGTGCTGACCCGCGCCGGCTACCGGTACCGCCACCCCGACCTGCCCGGCGCCCTGCACGCCGCCCTAAAGGAGTAACCCGGCCGCCGCCCTCCCCCGGCGATCATGAGATTGCCGGGGGCCTCATCGGCACATCGTCCCGCTAACCTCATGATCACCGGGGGTGGCGGCCGGGGAGCAGCGACCGGGGGCGGCAGCCGGGGGCAGCGGCCGGGGGCCGGGCGGGCGTTAGCAGCCGATGACCCAGTAGTTGGCGGCGGTCTGCTTCAGAGTGCTTGTGTAGAAGGTGTTGTAGAGGCCCATCCGTTGGTTCGAGCCGTTCGCGTAGGCGTAGCCGCCGGACTGGTACGCCCGACCGGCCACCACGTGCGCGTAGTTGCTGGCCGTCACGCAGGTCGGCGCCGCCGTGGGGGTCGGGGTCGGGGTCCGGGTGGGGCTCGCGGTCGGGGTGGGGCTCGCGGTCGGGGTGGGGCTGGCCGTGGGCGTGGCGGTGGGGGTCGGGGTGGTTCCGCCGCCGTTCAGGCCGAAGAAGAGCGCGTCACGGTACGTCGAGCAGATGGTGTCCAGGAAGTAGGCGGCGGCGGTGCCACACTGGTCGGCCCCGGAGCCCGGGTCGACAGGCGTGCCGTGGCCCATTCCGGAGACGCGGTAGAGCCGCACGTCGTCGTTGCCGTACACCTCCAGGCTGGTGTTCGCGGGCAGCGACGAGGTGCTGGTCGGGGTCTGCGAGACACCTCGCACGTTCGTCCACTGGTCCCGGGACTCGGTGCCGTTGAGCGGGGTGACTGTGGTGTCCGAGGTGCCGTGCCAGATGGCCACCCGTGGGCGCGGGCCGGTGTAGCCGGCGTACGCGCCACGGACCAGGTCGCCCCACGCGGCAGGGGTCTTGTCCGCGCCCGGGTTCATGCAGCTGAACGCGTTGACCATGCTTGTGGCGCAGCGGTACGGGATGCCCGCGATGATCGACCCGGCGGCGAAGACGTCCGGGTAGGTGGCAAGCATGACCGCGCTCATCGCCCCACCGGCGGAGAGGCCGCTGACGTAGACGCGGGAGGAGTTCACCCCGAAGTTGGCCTTGGCGTGGTCGACCATCTGCTTGATGGACAGCGCCTCGCCCTGACCCCGGGCGGTGTCCCCCGCCTCGAAGAAGTTGAAGCAGGCGTTGGCGTTGTTACCGGACTTCTGCTCCGCCACGATCAGTGCGAACTTCCACTGGTCGGCGTACTTCTGCCAGCCGGAGTTGGCGAAGTAGCCGGAGGCGTTCTGGACGCATCCGTGCAGCAGCACCACTGCCGGGGCGTTGGCCGGCAGGTTGTCCGGCCGGTAGGCGTACATGCTGAGGTTGCCGGGGTTGGAGCCGAAGCTGGCGACCTGGGTGAGGGTGGCCGCCTGGGCGGGTGCGGCGATGGCGACCGCGCCCGCGGCGGCGAGGACGACCCCGGCGACCGCGCCGATCAGCCGGGTGAGGGTGGACGAGGAGCGGCGCACGGCGGCCTCCTGGAAGGGCAGACTGTGAACTGGGTCACCGTCGAATTGCGGGAACGTTACGACGATGTGTCACCGCGATGACATGGGGCCCGCGCACACATTCACGACGGCCGCTGTGTACCCCGCACCGTCAACGTGTTAGGAAGGGCCCCCTCCTCTACCTCAGGCGATAACAGGGGTCCCCTCCTTGCATGTATGACCGGCCCGTCCAGGTCCGGTTGGTAACGTCCGCTGCGTGCCGTCCTCCCCGTCGCTGGCCACCGGGCCCGCCCCCGCGTCACCGCCGCATGCCGTCCGGGACCGCCGGGCGGACCTGATCGTCGTGCTGGTGGCGCTCCTGCTAGCCGTCTGGGTGACGAGTGGCCTGTGGCGGGACCCGAACGGACGCGCCATCACAGTCAACTCCAGCGACCAGGCGCTCTTCGAGTGGCTGCTGGCCTTCGGCGGGCACGCGTTCACCCACGGGGACAACCCGCTCTTCACGAACCTGATCAACGTGCCGGACGGCGTGAACCTCGCTGTCAACACCTCGATCACCGTGTACGCGGTGGTGTTCGCCCCGCTCACGTACCTGATCGGGCCACCTGCCACGTTCCTGGTGATCCTCACCCTGAACCTGCTGGCCACCGCGCTGGCCTGGTACTGGCTGTTCTCCCGGCACCTGGTGCGCAGCCGGCTGGCAGCCGCTGTCGGCGCCCTGTTCATCGCCTACTCCCCCGGCATGGTGTCGCACGCCAACGCTCACCTGAACTGGACCGCCGGCTGGCTGGTGCCGCTGCTGATCTGGCGGCTGTTCGCCCTGCGCCGGCCGGGGCACTGGCTCCGCGACGGGGTGATCCTCGGCGTGCTGGTGGCGGTGGCCTTCTCGATCGCCGCCGAAGGGCTCTTCTTCACCGCGCTGGCGCTCGGGGTGTTCGTCGCCGTCTGGGCGCTGCACCCGGCCCACCGGGCCGAGGCGCGTGCCGTGCTGCCCAATTTCCTGCGCGGGCTCGGGGTGACCGCAGTGGTCGCCGGGGCCCTGCTGGCGTACCCCCTGTGGTTGCACTTCGCCGGGCCGCAACGCTTCCACGGGACCGGCTTCGACCCGGTGATCCATTCCGAGGACATCGCCGCGTTCGCCGCCTTCCCCCGCCGGTCGCTGGCCGGCGAGGTCGGGCTTGGCACCTCACTGGCACCGAACCCGACAGAGGAGAACTCCTTCTTCGGCGTACCCCTGCTTGTGCTCACAGTGGTCTGCTTCGTGGCGTTGTGGCGGCGGGCCGACAGCGGCCGGCGGGCCACCCTCTGGGCGCTGGGCATCCTCGCGGTCATCTTCACGGTGCTCTCGTTCGGGCCGGTCGCGAAGATCGACGGACGGCGTACCGAGCTGCCGATGCCGTTCGACCTGCTCGGCCAACTGCCGGTGGTGAACGCCGCGCTGCCCGCCCGCCTCGCCCTGGTGGTCGCGCCGGTGATCGGGGTGCTGCTGGCGTACACCCTCGACCAGCTGCGCGCCGCGCCGCCCCGGCACCGCTCGGCGGAGCTGGCCTGGACGGTCGGCTTCGTGGTGGCCCTCCTGCCGCTGGTGCCCACGCCGCTGCTGACCCGTGAGCGGGAGCCGATCCCGCAGTTCATCACCTCCGGCACCTGGAAGGAGTACGTCTCCCCGGGCGGGGTGCTGACCCCGGTGCCGCTGGCCGTTGACATCTATCCGGACGGGCAGCGCTGGCAGGCGTACGCGCTGTCGCACCGGCAGGGCGAGTTCTCCATCCCGGGCGGGTTCTTCCTCGGCCCGGGCGGCCCGGACGGACGGGGCCGGATCGGCCCGGTGCCCCGACCCCTGAGCGCGTTGATGGACCAGGCGGGCCGCACCGGACTGGTGCCGATCATCACCGACGGCACGAGGCGGGACGTGGCGGCCGACCTGCGGCACTGGCAGATCGAGGCGGTGATCCTGCCCGACCAGGTGCACGGCGCGAAGTTCGAGGTCGATGAGGAGGCGGTGCGGCGTACCGCCACCGAACTGTTCGGCGAACCGGAACGGGTAGACGACGTCTGGGTCTGGCGCATCCCGCCCGCTGACCGCACGGGGTGAGTCGGCTCACCGGCGATCATCGCCGACCACGGGACTACGCTGGAGGCGTGACAACGACGACCTCCGGCCTGACGGCCGTCCGCGCCGGCCTGCTGGACTACCAGGCCGCCTGGGACGAGCAGCGTCGCCTGCACGAGTCGGTGGTGGCTGGCGAGCGCGGCGACACAGTGCTGCTGCTTGAGCACCCGAGCGTCTACACAGCCGGAAAGCGCACCGAGCCGTGGGACCGTCCGATGGACGGCACTCCCGTCGTCGACGTCGATCGCGGCGGCAAGATCACGTGGCACGGGCCGGGGCAGCTCGTCGGCTACCCGATCCTGCGGTTGCCCGATCCGGTCGACGTTGTCGCCTACGTACGCCGTACCGAGCAACTGCTCATCGACGTGTGCGCCGAGTTCGGGCTGGACGCCGGCCGGGTCGAGGGGCGCAGCGGCGTCTGGGTGCCCGAGGACGACAGGGGGCCGGCCCGCAAGGTGGCAGCCATCGGCATCCGGGTTGCCCGGGGTGTCACCCTGCACGGCTTCTCGATCAACTGCGACTGCGACCTGACGTACTTCGACCGGATCGTGCCCTGCGGCATCCGGGACGCGGGCGTCACCTCGCTCACCGCCGAACTGGGCCGCCCGATCACCGTCGCCGACGTGCTCCCGGTGGTCGAGCGCCGGCTCGCCACCCTCGTCGAGGTCTGAGCGGCGGCCCCCGGCGGCGACGCCGAGGGCCGTGACGCTCACGGTGTCAGGCGATGCAGGTCGCGCGGGAACGCGGTGACCTCCCGGACGTTGGCCGCCCCGACCAGGCGGGCCACGAACCGTTCCAGGCCGATGGCGAAGCCGCCGTGCGGCGGCATGCCGTGCCGGAACGCGTCCAGATATCCGGCGACCGGCTCGACCGGCTCACCCCGCGCGGCCAACGCCGCCAGGTAGTCGGCGTGCCGGTGCAGCCGCTGCCCGCCGGTGACCAGCTCCACACCACGAAAGAGCAGGTCAAACCCGTTCGAGTACGCGGGCCGCGCCGGGTCGGGGTGGGTGTAGAACGGCCGCTTCACCATCGGGTAGCCGGTGACGAAGAGGAAGTCCGAGGCGTGTTCGCGGCGGGCCCACACCCCCAGTGCCCGTTCGTGGGCGGGCGCGAGGTCCAGCTCGTCGGCGGGTGCGCCGGCGATCCGCAGCGCGTCGGTGAAGTGCACGGCCGGGATCTCTGCCGGCACCGTGGGCGGCTCGACGCCGAGCGTCTCCAGAGCGCCCGCGGCCCGCTCACCGACAGTGCCCAACATCCCGGCCAGCGTGTCGCGCAGGACCCGCATGACGTCCCGGTGGTCGGCGACGAAGCCCAACTCGGCGTCCAGCGAGGTGTACTGCGCCAGGTGCCGGACCGTGTCGTGCGGCTCGGCGCGGAACACCGGCCCCACCTCGTAGACGCGTTCGAAGACGCCGACCATCAGCTGCTTGTAGAACTGCGGTGACTGCGCCAGGTACGCGGGCCGGCCGAACCAGTCGAGCGCGAACACGTTCGCCCCGCTCTCGGTCGACGAGCTGACCACCTTCGGCGTGTGGATCTCCACGAAGTCGTGGGCGTCGAGTGCGGCCCGGAACCCGGCCACCGCTGCCGCCGAGATCCGCAGCGCCGCCGACCGCCTCGGGTGCCTCAGCGCTGTGGGTGCGTTGTCGAGCTGGGTGGGCAGGCTCGCGGTGAGCGTCGGCCGGTACAGGTCGAACGGTGGCGGCACTGCGGGCGGGCCGAGAGGACGTACCGTCGGGTCGGTCAGCTCGACCCCGGCGGGCGCTGCGGCGTTAGAGGTCACCGTCGCGGTGACCTCGACGACCGTCTCCTCGGTGAGTTTCTCCAGCTCGGCGCGGACGGCCGGGTCGGTGACGACCACCTGGGCCAGGCCGGCGGCGTCCCGCACGATAAGGAAGACCACCGACTTGAGCGTTCGGCGGCGGTGCACCCAACCGGCGATCCGTACTGTCGCGCCGACGTGGGCGGGCAGGTGGTGGGACAGGGTTCGTTGCATGGCGGGTCTGCTCCTCGGTCGATCGCGACGCCGCCGCCGGGGCGACGGTGTCGCGTCAGCCCCAGGGAGGTGTGGGCGAGCGGGAACCTCGCGGTGCCACCACACCTTCGCTCCCGCCGCGGCGGGAGCCTCGTTCGTCGCCTGGTGACCGGGGCCAGCCGGGCGGGCTCTACTAGGCGTGCGCCGCCGTTCTGCCCGCAGCTCGGGAGGGTCTTCGCGCACCGGCGCCAGACCGCCTCTCAGCACCGGCGGCTCTCTGCACTGGCGGTTCGGCGCGCTACTCGGCTCCGTCGTCGCTGTTGGCTGGGACCGTAACACACCCGATCCCAGCGAATGTGACGGCATTTTTTGGCAGCGCGGTGTCGGGCGTCACAACATCTGCGGCGTGACGCCGGTCGCCTGGCGTACATAGACGGCTGCCGTCGGGCGTAGGCTCGTTTTCGTGACGATCGAGCACTCCGCGCCGACGACCGGCCAGGCAGCGCGCACCGCAACGGCGGCCCCCGAGGGGCGTCGCCTGCTGCGGATCGAGGCGCGCAACGCCGAGACGCCGATCGAGCGCAAACCGCCATGGATCAAGGTCAAGGCCAAGATGGGGCCGGAGTACACCCAGCTGCGCGGGCTCGTCTCGCGCGAAGGGCTGCACACCGTCTGCCAGGAGGCCGGCTGCCCCAACATCTACGAGTGCTGGGAAGACCGTGAGGCCACGTTCCTCATCGGTGGCGACCAGTGCACCCGGCGCTGCGACTTCTGCCAGATCGACACCGGAAAGCCCGCCGAGTTCGACGCCGACGAGCCGCGTCGCGTCGCCGAGTCGGTGGTCTCGATGGGGCTGCGCTACGCCACGATCACCGGCGTCGCCCGCGACGACCTGCCTGACGGCGGCGCCTGGCTGTACGCCGAGACCGTCCGGCAGATCCACGCCCTCCAGCCCGGCTGCGGCGTCGAGCTGCTTATCCCGGACTTCAACGCCGTCCCCGAGCAGCTCGCCGAGGTCTTCGGTTCCCGCCCGGAGGTGCTGGCGCACAACGTGGAGACCGTGCCGCGCATCTTCAAGCGGATCCGGCCGGCGTTCCGCTACGACCGTTCGCTTGACGTGATCCGGCAGGCCCGCGCCGACGGCCTGGTCACCAAGAGCAACCTCATCCTGGGCATGGGCGAGGAGCGAGCCGAGATCTCCCAGGCGCTGCGTGACCTGCACGAGGCGGGCTGCGAGCTGATCACCATCACGCAGTACCTGCGCCCCACCCCCCGCCACCACCCGGTGACCCGCTGGGTCAAGCCGGAGGAGTTCGTGGAGCTGCGCGAGGAGGCCGAGGAGATCGGCTTCGCCGGGGTGATGAGCGGGCCGCTGGTGCGCTCGTCGTACCGGGCCGGCCGGCTCTACAAGCAGGCCCTCGACGCCCGCGCCGCCACGCCGGTCGCCGCCGGCTGACCCGCCGGCAGCGCGCCGCACCGCCGTCCGGCACCCGGATGTCATGATCGTGCGGTGACCGCCGGGGTACGCCAGCAGCCGCGTGGCGCGGGTCGACCGCGCCCAGGGTCGAGTGCGCGCCCCGGCCTGGTCGGTTGGCTCACCGCCTCGGCAGTGCTCGCCGGGATCGGCTACCGGCTCTGGCTGCTGGCCCACTCCACACCGGCCACGAACAGCGACGAGGCCACGATGGGGTTGGCCGCGTTGCACATCGCCCGGGGCGAGGGTTTCCCGGTCTGGTTCTACGGCCAGCAGTACATGGGCACGCTTGAGGCGTACCTCGCCGCGCCGATCTTCGCGCTGGTCGGTGGGCCGTCAGTGCTCGGCCTGCGGCTGCCCACAGTGGCGCTGTACGCGCTGTTCCTGCTGCTGGCGTGGCGCCTGACACTGCGGCTGACCGGGGACCGCTGGTTCGGGCTGCTGGTGGTGGCGCTGCTGGCTCTGGGCTCCGACCGGATCGTCAAGAACCAGCTGATCGCCGGCGGCGGCTACCCGGAGATGAACGCGGCAGGAGTCGCGCTGGCACTGCTCGCCGTGGACCTGGCCGCCGGTCGGCCGGGGCGACGCCTCGCCCGCTGGGCGCTGTGGGGATTCCTGGCCGGCCTGATGCTCTGGGTCGACCCGCTCGTGCTGCCGTACGTCGCGGCGACCGGTGCGGTGCTCGTCGGGTTCTGCCATCGGGAGCTGCGCGGGCGGGCCGGCGCGCTGCTCGGATCCGCCGCCGTGCTGGGGGCGGCCCCGTTGCTGCTGCACAGCCTGGTGAACGGACGAAATCCCCTGCGCGCCGTGCTCGCCGCCAGTGGCGCGAATTCCTCCGCCGACTGGGCCGACCGGCTGCACGGGGGCCTTGTGCTCGGCCCTCCGCTGGGCATGGGCTTCTGCGCTCCCGGTTCGTGCGCCACCTGGCAGTTGTGGTGGGCGCTCGCGCTGCCGGTGCTGCTGGCTGTCGCCGCCGCCACGGCCTGGCGGGCGCTGCGCCGACCGGCCGACCCGACGCCCCGGGCCGCTGCCGCGATGCGGCTGGCGCTCGTGCTGGCCGCTGTGGCGACGCTCGGCGCGTACACGGTGAGCAGTGCCGCCGGGCTGACCCCGGTGGAGAGTTCCCGCTACCTGTCCTGCCTGCTCATCTCCCTGCCGGCGCTGCTGTGGCCACTGTGGACGGCGGCTCGGCGCGGCTCGCGTCCGTCGGCCGCGAACCGGGGCGGCGTCGGGTCGACGCTGGTCCGGCCGGTCGCTGTGGCGGTGCTCGTCGCCACGCTGGGCACCGCCGTCCACGCCACCTGGCGGGCCACGCAGACCGCCCCGCCCACCCGGGCGGCCGAGGCCCGGCACGCCGAGCTGGTGAGCACGCTGCGTCAGCTCGGCGTACGACACGTCCGGGCCGGCTATTGGACCTGCAACAGGCTCACCTTCGCCAGCGCGGAGGACGTCGTCTGCGCCGTCGTCGACGACACACTGCGCCCCGGCTTCGACCGCTATCCCGCGTACCGCCGGGAGGTCGAGCGCGCGGCGACGGCGGCATGGGTGGCGCCGACCGGGTCGCCGCTGGCGACCCGGCTCGACGAGCTGCTCCGCGCGGCACCGGGCAGCCTGGAACTGGTAACCGTCGACGGCTGGCGGATCTACCTGCCCCGCGCCTGAGGACCCGGCCCAGTCGTCCTCTTGGGACTCCCTAGCGGTCCGCTCTGACCGACTGCCGGCGATGGGTCACCGAGCACGGCAGCGATGCGAAGCCGCGCTGGTTCGGGGAGTGCACCCGCCGGGCGTTCGCGAAGTCGATCTCGTAGTCGGAGAAGACCGCACCGGCCTCCTCCAGGGCGATCGTCATCTCGATCTTTGCCAGCGGAGCGCCCAGGCAGTGATGCGGCCCGCGACCGTAGCTGATCATCTTCGACGTGTCGCGGTCGAGGTCGAACCTGTCGGGGTCGGGGAACACCCGCTCGTCCCGGTTGGCCGACCCGAGCAGGACCGCGATCCGGGAGCCGGCTTCCAGCCGGGTGCCGTGGATCACCCGGTCCTCGGTGAGGGACCGGACCGTCATCTGGTTGCCGGAGTCGTACCGGAGGGTTTCGCTGGCCCAGTCCTCGGCGCGACCGTTGAGGCCGGCCTGCGCGACGTCCGGGTGCAACGCACCATGGAGCCACGCGTTGCCGATCGTCTTACCCGTCGACTCGTTGCCGGCGCTGACGACGAGGAACAGGAACGCGACGACCTCCGCGTCGGTGAGCTTCGCCCCGCCGACCTCCGACTGGATGACCTGGGAGGTCAGATTGTCGCGCGGCTGACGGCGCAGGTCGGTGATCAGCCCCACGAAGTACTGGGCCAGCCGCAGTGCCGCCCGGACCGAGTTCTCACCTCGCTCGTCCGACCCGTCCACCCGCTGGTTGAGCTCGTCGGTGTCGGCCCGCAGCTGGTCCCAGTCCTCGGGCGGCACGCCGAGCATCTCGCAGACCACGTCGTTGGGCAACGCGGCGGCGTAGTCCGACGCGAAGTCGAAGGTGCGCTGGTCGCGCAGCGGCTCCAGCCGGGCGCGGGCCAGCTCGCGGATGCGTGGTTCCAGTCTGGCCACGTGACGCGGGGTGAAGGCGCTGGACGCCAGCCGGCGGTAGGCACCGTGCTCGGGTGGGTCCATGGCGTGGAACAGGATCCGGTTCGCCGCCTGCGGATCCCACAGCTCCGGCTCGAGGGAGATGCCGTTGCGGATGGAGAACAGGGCGGACCGGCTCAGCGCCAACTCCACGTCCTCGTAGCGCGACAGCGCCCAGAAGTCGCGGCGCTCGTTGCGGTACAGCGGCGCGTTGGCCCGCATCCAGGCGTACGTGGGATACGGGTCCTCGTGCATCCGGTAGTCGAACGGGTCGTAGGCCGGTGGCGTACCGGCACCGAGCACGGAGGCCGACGCGGTCATGCCCAGAACCTAACCGCACCGGCCTTCCGGGCGGCTGCCCCTGGATCGCGTGACAGGAGGTGCCGCGCACCTCTGCGTACGGTCCACCCGTGGGGTACCTGACGAGCACGGCGGCAGACCCGAGTTACGACCCGTTCTCCTACCGCCTGCACGCGGACCCGTACCCGGCCTATGCCTGGATGCGGGAGAACGCGCCCGTCTACCGCAACGAGGAACGGAACTTCTGGGCACTGTCCCGCTACGACGACGTGCTCGCCGCGTTGCGCAGCCCGGCGCTGTATTCCAACCGCCACGGCATCTCCCTCGAGCCGGACCTGTGGGGCACGGACGCGACAAAGACCAGCTTCTTCCTCGCGATGGATCCGCCCGACCACGGGCGGATGCGCCGGCTCGTCGGGAGCGTGTTCAAGCCACGGTGGGTCGCCGGGATGCAGGCCCGGGTGCGCGAGTTGGCTCGGGCCCGGCTCGAACCGTTGCTGGACGTGGAGAGGTTCGACTTCACCGAGTTCGCCGCCGCTCTGCCCAACGACGTGATGTGCGAGATCGTCGGGATACCCGACGACGACCGCGACATGATCCGCGCCGACAACGACCTGTTGAACCACTGTGAGGACGGTGTCGACACGAGGTCGAGCGCCACCGTGGCCGCCGGGTTCCGCCTCGCGGAGTACTACGTCGAGCTGGTCGGCGACCGGCGCCGGAGCCCACGCGACGACCTCACCTCCGCGATGATCGAGGCACGGGTCGACGGCCGGCCGCTCACCGACTCCGAACTCGTCGCCTTCCTCTTCCTCCTCGTCAGCGCCACGAACGAGTCGACGGGCAAACAGATCGGGATCGCGTGGTACCACGGCTGGCGTCTGCCCGAGGTCCGATCGGCGGGCCTGGGCGGTCGCGCCGCCGACTGGTGCAACGAGTCGCTGCGGTACGACTCCGCCAGCCAGATGACGGCGCGCACGCTCACGCAGGAGTCCACGATCCACGGCACGCGGCTTCCCGCGGGCGCGCGGGTCGTGCTGCTTCCCGCGTCGGGAAACCGTGATCCGCGGGCGTTCTCCGAGCCGGACCGGTTCGACCTGGACCGCGACACGAGCAAGATGATCAGCTTCGGGCACGGGCCGCACTTCTGCCTGGGCGCCCCGCTCGCACAGCTGGAAATCACCGTGGCGCTCGAGGAACTGGCGGCGCGGGTGTCGGACTACGAACTCGACATGGACAGGGCGCGGTGGATCCACTCCCCGCACCAGCGCGGGTTCGCGTCGTTGCCGTGCTCTGTGACCCTCCGGGACGGGCCCCGCTGACCCTGCGGGACGGGCGGTCCCGCCGACCCTGAGCGCGGGCCGCCCGGTCAGGCCGTCAGGAACGACCTGAGGCTGCCCACCTGCTCGGGGGTGGCGCGGAAGGCGTCCAGGTGGTTGCCGTGTTCGGCCACCACCAGCCGGGCCCCGGGCACGATCTCGGCCAGCCGCAGGGATCCGGCCGGGTGCGCCGTGTCGTCGTCCTCGCTGGTGATGACGAGACAGGGCTGGTGTACGCCGGCGGCTGTCGGTCGGGAATCCCAGTGCATCGTCGCCGCGGTGAGCTTGGCGTACCGGTAGAAGAGTTCGGTCGTGGCGTACGGCCGGACCACGAGCGGTCCGATCCGCGCCGGTACCCCTGTCATCGGGCCGCTGGTGAGCTTCCCGCGCAGCCAGGCCGCGGTGTCGCGGGACTCGCCGCCCAGGTCCATCAGGGCCCGCAGGTTCACCTGGTGGTCGGTCTTCTCCGCGTCGCCGCCCATCTCCAGGTCGGCGTGCCAGAGGCTCAGGGAACTGACAAGGTCGGGGCGCTGCGCAGTCGCGGCCAGCGCCACCGAGGCTCCGGCGCAGAGCCCCATGACATGCGCCGGACCGAGGGCCAGCTCTTCGACCACGGCCACCAGGTCCTGCACCTGATGACTCAGGTCGTACCCCCGTCTGTCGAAGTCCTTCCCGTCCACTATCGGCTCGGTGGTGCCGCGCGTCTGCATGATCACGCAGCGGTACGAGGAGCTGAGTGCCCGCAGCCACGGCAGCGCGATCCGGTAGCTCAGGGAACAGGGCGGAGAGATCAGCACGCCCGGGGCGTCGCGTGGGCCGGACTCGACAACCGTGATCACGGTCCCGTCCGCCCGGCGTACGGTCCGTACCCGGTATCCCGCCTCCTCGTCCGCGTAGAGGCACCGCGCCTGCGCGGCGCCGTCCTCGGGCGGCAGGCCGGCCAGTTCGGGAGCGCGCTGCGCCCGCTGGATTTCCGCAGCCAGGGCGACGGCCGCGAAGTCGCGGTCCCGGGCGCTCGACGGCGCGTCGAAGGTGAGGGGCACGTCCAGCGCACGGCACACGGCGGCGACCAGATCCGGCGCGCTGTCGCAGGTGTCGTCGGGGAGCGCGAACGGGCCCACCTGTCCGGTCAGCGCTTCGAGCTGGCGTACGGCCTCGACCAGAGTGGCCAGCGCGGGGGTGGGGCTTCCGGTCATGGCTTGTCGACCGGCGGTTGCTGCGCCGACGCGCGCGCGACGCGGGCGAGGTTGCGGACAGTGACCGTCCCGCCCAGGTCCCGGGGATCGATGTCGAGGCCGAGCGCGCGACTCGCCTCGGCGACGATCCGAATGATCGACAGGGACGTGCCCCCGTGATCGGCGAGCTCGTCGTCGGGAGCGACGTCGGGAGTGGACAGCACGTTACGCGCGATGGCGAGGATCCGGTCGACCCGCTCCTCGTCGGTGCCGTCCAGGCGCAGGTCGCTGATGGCAACACCTCCGGCGTGTCCGACCTCGGTCCGGTTCACCCCGTAACGAAATCCGGTCGTCCGCGCAGGGGTCAGTCGCCCGTTCCGGTGACTGCACCGGGCTGCCCGGCCGTACCTAGCCTGAAGGACACGTGCGGCAGGCACTGGGCACTCGGGCTGACCCGCGTCGCTGGGGAACTTCCGCTCTTCGCGAGGATGGTGGCGGAATGCAGGTCTCAGCAGCGCCCTCCGGTCGCCGCTTGCACGAAATCTTCCAGGACCGGGCGCGCGAGGCACCGGAGCGCATCGCGCTGACAACGACGGACGAGTCCGTCTCCTACGGCGACCTCGACGCGCGCAGCGACCGGCTCGCCGATCACCTCGCTGAACTCGGTGTCGGGCCGGACGTCCTGGTCGGGCTGTGTGTGCGGCGCAGTCCGGAGGCCATCGTCGGCATGCTCGGCATCCTGAAGGCCGGCGGCGCGTACGTACCGATCGACCCCAGCTATCCGGCCGAGCGGATCGACTATCTGCTGTCCGACTGCGGTGCGCCGATCGTGGTGGCGGCGAGGAACACCGCCGGCGTCATCGGCGACCGCCACCCGTCGGTCGTGTGGATCGACAGCGACGAGGTGACGTCCGGCCCCGGCGCCGTCCGCCTCGATCCCAGCGGGCACCCGCCGGCGTCCGCGGACAACCTGGCGTACGTCATCTACACCTCCGGCTCGACCGGGACGCCGAAGGGCGTGACTGTCGAGCACCGCAATGTGGTGCGCCTGTTCGAGCAGACCGATCCGTGGTTCGCGTTCGACGATCACGACACCTGGTCGTTGTTCCACTCGATCAGCTTCGACTTCTCCGTGTGGGAGATCTGGGGCGCGCTGCTGCACGGCGGGCGACTGGTCCTGATGCCCGAGGCGAGCACCCGCTCACCCTCGTTGCTGGTCTCGCTGCTGCGCTCCGAGCGGGTGACAGTCCTGAACCAGACCCCTTCGGCGTTCCACCAGTTGCTGTTCTCGGCGAGCCAGGGTGCCGACACGGCCGGCCTCTCCCTGCGACTGGTGATCTTCGGTGGGGAGCGGCTGGAGCCCCGGCAACTGGCGCCCTGGATCGAGCGGCACGGCGACGAGCGACCGCAGCTCGTCAACATGTACGGCATCACCGAGACCACTGTGCACTGCACCTACCGGCGGATCACCGGTGCCGACCTGGACACGACCGGCGTGAGTGTGATCGGCGTACCCATCCCGGATCTGCGTGTGCACGTCCTTGACGACGACGGCCGGCCGGTGCCGGAGGGCAAGCCGGGCGAGATGTACATCGCCGGTGGCGGGGTGGCCCGCGGCTACCTGAACCGCCCCCAGCTCACCGCGCAACGGTTCGTCTCCTCCATGGCGGAACTCGGCGAGCAGCGCCTGTACCGCACCGGCGACGTCGGGGTACGCCTTCCCGGCGGCGAGCTGGCCTACCTCGGCCGGGTGGACGACCAGCTGAAGATCCGGGGCTACCGGATCGAACCAGGTGAGATCGAACAGTGCCTGGCCCAGGTGCCCGGCGTCGGGCGTGCAGTCGTCGTGGCGCGGGACTTCGGCCAGGGCGACGTGCGGCTGGTCGCGCACCTGCTGCCGGCGGGCGGAACGGACGCCGACGACGGCCTGGCCGCCGCCGCCGAGCGTCACGCCGTCCGGAGTCTGCCGAGGCACCTTCGGCCGTCCCTCTACAAGGTCGTCACGGAGATTCCGATGACGCTGCAAGGAAAGGTGGATCGCGATGCACTCGGACAGTGATCTGCCCGATGCCACGGTGAGTGACATCAGGCAGACGATCAGTGGCATCACCAGAGCCGTGCTGGAACGCGACGTCGACCCGGCCGTCGACATGTTCGACCAGGGCGCCACGTCCCTGGCCTTCATCCGCATCGTGGCCGAGGTCAACGAGCGGTACGGCATCACCGCGGATGTCGCGGAACTGGAGGAGGCGAGCGTCGACGAGATGTCCGCGCTCGTGGCACGGCAACTCAACAGTCAGCAACCCGTGACGGCGAGGGATTGACGATGACGAACACGTTGGAACGCAACTTCACGCCGAGTCCGGAAGAGGTCGCCCAGTTCCATCAACGCGGCTACCTCGGACCGTTCAAGGTGTACGAGGAAGACGAGATGCAGCGCCTCTGGAAGCGGGAGCGGCTCCGCCTCATGGACCGCAGCCAGGCCGTCTACGACGAGGGCGACGCCCAGGCGGGCAACACCAACATCGCCAACTACGACCGGCACCTCGACTCGACGTTCCTCGCCGACCACATCTGCCGGCCAGAGATCGTGGACCGGGTCACCGCGGTGCTCGGCCCGAACGTGCTGTGCTGGCGTTCCGAGTTCTTCCCGAAGTACCCCGGCGACGAAGGCACCGACTGGCACCAGGCGGACACGTTCGCGTTCGCGTCGGGCAAGCCCCAGATCGTCTGGCCCGAGGCGGAGAGGGAGTACGGCGGCACCCTCACCGTGTGGACGGCGTTCACCGAGGCCACCGAGGAAACCGCCTGCCTGCAGTTCATCCCCGGCACGCAGCGCACCATGTACTACGACGAGACGAAGGGCATGCACTACCAGCCCGACAAGATCAACGCTCAGCGCAAGGAAGACGGCGTCACCCGCGGCTTCTACGGATACGACTACCGGGAACTGCAGAAGGACCCCGACTGGAAGCCGCCGGTGGACCAGGCGGTCTCGATGATCATGCGCCCGGGTGAGGCGGTGATGTTCTGGTCGACCATGATGCACGCGTCCAAGCCCCACAGCGCGCCGGACAAGGGAATGCGCCTGGGCTTCGCCGGCCGGTACGTTCCGACCTGTGTGGAGGTCTACCCGGACACCGACGACGTCGACGAGTACGGCGGTCGCGTGAGCCTGCAGGAATACGGCACGGTGCTGGTGGCCGGCGTCGACACGTACACCCACAACCGCAAGGTGACCACCACGACGCGGGGCCACAAGTTCCCGGTTCGGTGAATCGCGACCGGGAACGGCCGGGCTGGTGAACGTCTCCGGCCCGGTCACCGGTCCCCGCCGTCACAGAGGGAGTCGGCCGATGGTGCAAGCGCAGGCGAGGTCGGCGGTGGCGCGGCTCGCGAGATCCGTGCTGTCGGTGCGGCCCCTTGTCGAAGGGCTGGGTGGACCGGTCAGGGTCGTTGCGGTGGGCAGCGATGCCAGCGGCGCTCCGACCGGCTGGTCCGCCCGGCAGTGGCACGACGTGGAGCAGGTGCTCGGGCGGGTCGCCCGGCAGGCCGGGGTCCCGGGGCTCGCAGTGAGCCGCGACGCCGCCCCCGGCGACCTTCAGGTCTTCGAGCGCGTGGTGAGCGACCGCCTGGCCCTGGCGGATCTGGTCGACGCGGTCACGCCGATGCCGGAGGGTCTGCTGACCGACGTCGACCGGATCACCGCCGAGGCCGTGGCGGACAGCTTCGACGGGTTCTTCAGCCGGCAGAGCATGCGCTCGCACGACGGACTCCCGCTCAACGTGTACAGCGCCGGGCCTCCCGGCGAGACTGTCGTCGTCGTACCCGCCTGCGGAATGCCCGCCGCGCTCGCGGAGTCGTGGATGCGCTTCCTGGCCCGGGACCGCAGGGTTCTGGCCTGGGAGAGCCGAGGTCTGTTCGGAGCTGCCGACCACAGCGACGACTACGCCGTCGACACCACCGCGCAGGCCGCCGACCTGTTCACCGTCATGGACCACTACGGGGTGGCCGACGCGCACGTGGTGGGCCTCTGCGGTGGTGCGGTGATCGGCCTGGCCGCCGCCGCGAGCCGGCCCGAACGGATCCTGTCGCTCAGCCTGTGGCACGGCGCCTACGAGTTCGCCAGCGGCTCGCCGCGAACCCGGTTCCAGAACGACCTGATCGAGTTGATGACCATCGCCGCCCACAGCCGGGCCGCCGCGCGGTCGGTCCAGGCAGCCTTCTGGCAGGTGGCGCTCACCAGCACGCCCGCCGAGGTGGCGCATCTGGTGCTGTACCCCTACACCAGCGCCGAACTCTTCTACAGGTACTGCCGGCTCAACGGCGCCCTCGCCCGTACCGACGTGGAGCAGTACCTCACGCGCGTCAGACAGCCCACGCTCGTGGTCACGAGCGAGGACGACGAGACCGCGCACCCGCAGGGTTCGCGGCAGCTGGCCGAGGGCCTGCCGAACGCACGCCTGCGGATGGAACCGCACGGCGACCACGCCTCCCTGTTCCACGCCGACAGCACCGCCCTGATGCAGGCGGCCGCCGACTTCATCGCGCATCCGACCACGCGGGAGGACGTGGCCCACGCCTAGCATCGGTGAATTTCCGTCAATGGAGGCACCATGAGCGACTTCACTGTCAAACCGCTCGGTCCGGACACGTGGGACGCGTTCGCGGGGCTCGTCGAGAAGCACAACGGCGTGTGGGGCGGCTGCTGGTGCATCTACTTCCACCCGTCCTGCGCCGAACGGGGGCAGGGCGCCGAGGGCAACCGCAGTCTCAAACAGCGGCTTGTCAACGAGGGACGGGCCCACGCCGCACTTGTGTTCGACGGTGACGCGGCAGTGGCCTGGTGCGAGTACGGAACGCCTGACGAACTGCCGAACGTCCAGCACGGCAAGCAGTACCGGGCCGAACTCGACATCCTGCCGGACCAGCGGATCACCTGCTTCTTCGTCGACCGCGACTACCGTCGCAAAGGCGTGTCCCGGGTCGCGCTCGACGGCGCTCTCAGCCTGATCGCGCAGGGCGGCGGCGGGCTCGTGGAGTCCTATCCCCAGGACACCGCCGGGAAGAAGACCTCTGCCTCCTTCCTCTACAACGCCACGCGCAGCCTGTTCGAGCAGGCCGGATTCGCCTACATCCGGCCCAAGGGCAAGAGCCACTGTGTGATGCGCAAGGAGGTTCCGGCGACGTCTCCGCCGACGAGGCGACATGAGCGGTGAGCCGTCCGTCGCGTCGATCACGTGGGCCGCCCAGGTGCTGCGTCCCGTGGTACGCCGCACTCCCCTCGATCCGAACGCGCGCCTGAGCGCCGCCGCCGGCGTACCCGTGTGGCTCAAGCGCGAGGACCTTCAGCTGTGCCGCTCGTACAAGGTTCGCGGCGCGTACAACGCGATCGCCTCGCTCACCGCGGGCCAGCGCGACCGCGGTGTGGTGTGCGCGAGCGCGGGCAACCACGCACAGGGCGTCGCGTTCACGTGCCGGCAGCTGGCCATCCCCGGGCGCGTGTTCCTGCCGGCCACGACGACGCGGCAGAAGCGGGAGCGCATCGCGGCGCTTGGCGACGGCGTGGTGCGCACGGTCGTCGTGGCGGGCGCCGACTTCGACACCACCACGAGCGCCGCGTTGGAGGACTGCGAACGCACCGGTGGCGCCTACGTGCACCCGTTCGACAACCCCGCGGTCGTGGCCGGGCAGGCCACTGTCGCTGTCGAGGTGGTCGAACAGCTCGGCGGCGACGTCGGCACGGTGATCGTTCCGGTCGGCGGCGGCGGGCTTGTCGCGGGAATGCTGACGTGGCTCAAGCACAGGCTGCCCGGCGTGACTGTCATCGGCGCCGAACCGGCGGGCGCGGCGAGCATGCGGGCCGCACTCGACCACGGCGGGCCCACGGCGCTGCGTCCGATCGACACGTTCGTCGACGGCGCCGCCGTTCCGTCGGTGGGGCGGATCGGCCACCGGGTCGTGCGCGACCTGCTGGACGAGCTGGTGTCCGTGCCCGAGGACGCGGTGTGCGCCGAGATGGTCGACCTGTACCAGACCGACGGCATCATCGCCGAACCGGCAGGGGCGCTGGCCAGCGCCGCGTTGCGGATGCCGCTGCGCAGCCCGCTGCGCGGGCCGGTGGTGTGCGTGCTGTCCGGGGGAAACAACGACATCCACCGGTACGGCGAGATCCTCGAACGGACCGGCCGGTACGTCGGGCGCGAGGTGAACCGGCCGCAACTGGTGACGGGCGGATAGCGCCGGCCTCCTCCGTCGTGCATGACGGGGTCGCCGCATTCGGTGACATGTTCCGGCCCGGCCGGACGTTCAGGATCAAGTGCACGAGTCGGGCACGTACGCAGGCCAGCGCGGGAGGATGGTTCACACATTGGCCCCGGACAGGGTCGCAGTCGTCACGGGAGGAAACCGCGGGCTCGGCCTGGAGCTGGTCCGACGGTTCGCCGAGCTGGACATGCGCGTCGTGCTCGCCTGTCGCGTCGCCGAGGACGGTCGCGCGGCGATCGAACGGTTGGGCGGCCTCGCCGACCGGGTGGCGGTGCGCCAGGTGGACGTCAGCGACGCCGACAGCGTCGCCTGGCTCGTGACCTGGGTGAACAGGCGTCTCGGCCGGTGCGATGTGCTGGTGAACAACGCCGACGCGTTGCTCGACGACGGCGCGGCAGCGGCGAGCGTGGACGTGGAACTGGTCCGCCGGACCCTGGAGACCAACCTGTTCGGTCCGTGGCGGCTCGTCCAGGGAGTCCTGCCGCTGATGCGCGCCACCGGCTACGGACGGATCGTCAACGTCTCGTCCGGGTCGGCCGCCGATCCGCGCGGGGCGTGGGCGAGCCGCGTCTCGATGTCCGCCGTCAACGCGCTGACCCGAGTGTTCGCGGACGAGCTGGCCGGCGACGGCATCCTGGTCAACGCGTGCTGCCCGGAGGCGGGCGCCGACCAGGCCGGCGGTGCCGGGCCGGTCGACGCCTCGACGTCAGTGGACACCGCGGTATGGCTCGCCACCCTGCCCGACGGCGGTCCTACCGGACGGCTCTGGCGCGGCCGGAGCCCGATCGACTCGTGACCGCGCCGGAGTTCACCGGTTGGTCGGTGACGTGGGCAGGCGGAACGGGCGGCCGGTCGTGGTGTGCGTGGCGATGCGGTTGTGGTCGTAGCGGTTCTCGCCACTGACCAGGACGGCGCCGTACCGGTCGAGGCTCACCGTTCCCCCGTACTCCTCCACCACGTCGGTGTCCGGGTAGACGTGCACGGAGGTCGGCACGTACCGGGCGGCGAAGCCGAGCCGCATCGCGTCGGTCTTGCCGGAGTGCGGGTACGACGCGTGCATCAGCGTCGACCAGAACATCACCGCCTCGCCCGGCCGCATGACCATCGGCACGGCCTTCGACTCGTCCGGCTGGAAGTCCGGGTCGACCTGGAGCTGCCGGTAGTCGTAGCCGAAGAAACCGCGCTTCTTGCCGCTCTTCGTCGCGTTGTTGATCGTGTCCGGCGAGTACTCCATCACCTTGGACTCGTCGTAGTTCATCCGCGTGTACGAGCCGGGAATGAACTCCAGGCAGCCGTTGTCGGTCGTCGCCTCGGTGAAGGCCGTCCAGACGGTGATGGTGCCACCGAACTCGGCGTCCTCGGGCCAGACGATCTGCGGCTTGCCGGAGGCGTTCGCGAACGTGTCGGCCTGGTGCCAGTCGGTGCCCTCGTCGCCGGGGTACTTCGGGAAGAACTCGGTGCGCCAGCACAGCACGTCCGGCCCGATCACGCTTGCCACCCGGTCGGTGATCCGCGGGTCGGTGACCAGGTCGGCCAGGAAGCCGTTGTCCAGGTGCCTGTCGTAGTTGGAGATGTTGGTGTTGCCCGACAATGCCGCGTTCTCGGGGTAGACGGCGTTGCGCCGGTCCAGCACCGACAGCCGCTCGGACCGCCAGGTGCGCACCATCTCGTCCTCGTCCAGGACGGGGAACGGGCCGAAGAAGCCCTGCCGCCAGAACGTCTCCTGCTGCTCGGCGGTGAGCGCGTACTGTGCGCGGGCGGTGTCGGTCATGGCTGCTCGCTCATTTCGGTAGGGGTGCATCGGGCAACGAGTCCAGGTCGTACTCACCGTCGACGGTGAGCGGGAGCCGGTCGACCACGACGATCCGCTTCGGGATCAGGTGCTCCGGCAGCCGCGTGACCAGGTGCTGGCGCAGGCGGCCGAGGTCCACGGCGCTGGCGGTGCCGACGACGTAGGCGGTAGCCGAGTCGTCCACGAGCGCGTCGTCCACGTCGGCCAGGTCACGCAGGGCCGCGAGTGTCTCCAGCGGATCGGCGTACGGTGCGGACGCCGGCCCGCCGCCGGCGAAGTCGAGCACGCCGTCGGGCCGCCGCCGGGCCAGCTGGCCGGTGGTCAGCTCGCCGACGTGGAGTTCGCCAACCTCGCCGACGGCCGCCGGCCGCCCGGCCCGGTTGCGCACGACCAGCGCGCCGGCCAGTTCCGTGCCGATCGGTACGCGCAGCGGGGCCGTGGCCGCCGTCCAGGTTGCCGGCACGGCGTAGCCGGCCAGCGGGCTGCCGCTCGGCGGTCCGCCGTAGACGCCGACCACCTGGCAGCCGGGTGCCAGCGTCCGGAGTCGCTCCACGTCCTGCGCGGTCAGGTCGCCACGGTTGGCCACGAACGCGTACCGCAGGTGTGGCAGTGCCGCCTGCGCCCGGTGCGAGGTCAGCGCCCGCAGCGACGGCGGGGTGAGGTACACGGCCGTCACGGCGGTGGTCCGCAGCCAGTCCCGCAACACATCGGGCTCGTCGTCGGCCGGCAGATGCAGCACGGTGCCGGCGGCCATCGCCGACGACAGCGCCGACGTCACGAGACCGGGCGGGCCGGACAGGACGGCGAGCCGGTCCTCGCCGGTCAGGCCGAACCGTTCGACAGCCCATTCGGCGGGCTCGGCGGTGCCGGTCGCGTCCGTTGCGGCGGTGTGCCGGAGCGCGGCGATCAGCGCCGTCAGTCTGCGGCCGGCGGCCTGGCGATCCGGTCCGTCCGGACCGGCGACCGCGTCCGCGAGCTGCCGGTCGGTCCACTCCCGGTCCCCGTCGACCAGCACGACGCGGTCCGATGCCCGCTCCGCCCACGGCTTTCCGACGGTACGAGGCTCGGCGGCCACCGTCGCGGCCGGACCGACGGCCACCGGTGCGCCGGACAGCTCGTAGTCGAGGATGCCGCCTGTCGAATCGGCGGCCACCGCCGGCAGCAACGCGGCGATCTGGTCCAGGAACGCCTGCATCGCAGCGGCGTCGTAACGGTCGGCGTGGTAGAGCAGTTCCAGCCGGAACTCGCCGGTGCCGTCCCCGCCCTCGTGCACGTTCAGGTTGAGATCGACCTTGCCCGGCTGAGGTGGCGGCTCCACGCCCTCCACCTCGACGCCGGGCAGCCGGAACCTGCCCTCGGCGGTGTCGATCATGCTGACGAGCGTCTGGAACAGCGGCGTACGCGACGGGTCGCGGACCACCGACAGCTCCCGGAGCAGGAGGTTGATCTGGGTCTCGCCGTGGTTGACGCAGTCGTCGATGCACGCCCGGCGGACCCGGCGCAGCAGCTCGTCGAAGCCGGGAGCGCCGCCGAGGTCGATCCGCACCGGGACGGTGTTGACGAACAGGCCGAGCAACGCGTCCACCCCGGCATCGCGGCGGGTGTTCACCGCGACGCCGATGACCAGGTCGTCCTGGCCGGACCAGCGGTGCAGCACCGTGGAGAACAGCGCGACGGTGGCCATGAACGGCGTCACCTCGTGCTCGCGGCACAGCCGCCTCAACGCGTCGGCGCCGGCGGAGTCCAGAGTGGCCCGGACCCGACCACCGACAGCGCCCTGGGCCGGCGATCGACGACGTGCCGTCGGCAGGTCCACCGCCGCCGGCGCCCCGGCCAGCCGGTCGCGCCAGTAGTCGGCCTGGGCCGCGCGCCGCTCGGCGGTCAGCCACCGTCGCTGCCATGCGGCGTAGTCCCCGTACTGGACGCGCAGGGCTGGCAGCTCGGCGGCTGCGGTGTCCCCGCCGACCGCGTACAGGGCGGACAGCTCGCGCAGGAACAGACCGACCGACCACGCGTCGGAGATGACGTGGTGGATCGTGATGCTCACCAGGTGATCGGTGTCGCTCTGGCGAATGAGCAGGCAGCGGAACAACGGTCCCTTGGCGAGATCGAACGGCGTGGCCGCCTGGTCGTCCGCGAGCCGCTCGGCCACCTCCGCCCGGTCGGCGTCGGCCCGGTCGACGCGCCAGGCCGGGTCGGGCGGCGCCACGTGTGGCACAGCCCGGCCGCGGACCACCGGGAACGTCGTACGGAGGATCTCGTGCCGGTCGACGATCGCCCGGACACTGCGCTCAAGCGCCGCGACGTCAAGCGCTCCGCGCATCCGCAGGCGGCCGTGCACGTGGTAGGCGGCACCGGGCCGGATCTGGGATTCCAGCCACAACCGTTCCTGGTCGAACGAGAGGACCGGTGGTTCGTCGGCCGGCCGGGGCGACACCTCAGGACGGTCAGCCGGGTCCGGCGCGCCCTCCGCCGGCGCGGGCAGGGCTGCCGCCAGGTCGGACAGGCGCGAGTTCTCGAACACCAGCCGCAGCGGCAGTGACGAGCCGGCCCGCGCGCGCAGCCGGCCGAGCACCTGGCCGGCCAGCAGGGAGTCCCCGCCGAGGTCGAAGAAGTCGTCGTCCCGTCCGACGCGGTCGAGTTCGAGAACCTGCTGCCACACCTCGGCGACCAGTTCCTCGTCGGCGCCGCGCGGCGGATCGCTCTGGGCGCCACTTGTCGGGTCGGCCGGCGCCGGCAACGCCAGGCGATCGACCTTGCCGTTGGGCGTGTGCGGCAGTTCGTCGAGCACCACCAGGCTGCCGGGGACCATCACCACCGGCAGCGTCCGGCGCAGGTACGCCCGCACCCCGTCCAGGTCGATGCCGTCTGCGGGCCGCGCTACCAGGTAGCCGACCAGGCGGTCGCCGTGCAGCGCGACCACCGCGTCACGGACGTCGGGATGGTTCTGGAGCGTGGTCTCCACCTCGCCGAGCTCGATCCGCTGCCCGCGTACCTTGACCTGGAAGTCCTGCCGGCCGAGGTAGAGCAGGGCGCCGTCGGAGCGGTAACGCACCAGGTCGCCGGTTCGGTACATGCGGTCGCCGGGCGCGGAGGCGAACGGGTCGGCGACGTACCGGGCGGAGGTCAGCCCGGACCTGTTGATGTAGCCGCGGCTCAGGCCACGCCCGGCCAGGTACAGCTCCCCGACCGCGCCGACCGGCACCTGCCGCAGCGACCGGTCCAGGACGTACGCGCGCGCGTCCGGCAACAGTGCGCCGATCGGAGGCGGCTGCTCGCCGGGGCGGAGTTGGGCGTACGTCGAGTACGTGGTGTCCTCGGTCGGACCGTAGAGGTTGATCACGGCCTCGATGTGCCCGGTGGCGTAGAGGTCGTCCACAAGGGTCCCGGTGATCGCCTCCCCGCCCAGGCCCACCACCCGCACGCTGCGGGGCAGTGCCCCCACCTCGACGAGCGCCTTCGCGGCCGACGGCACGACGCTCATCATCGTCACGTCCGGTACGTCGGCGAGCAGCGAGAGGGCGTTGTCGACGATCATTGCGGTGCCGCCCGCGCACAGCGGCGCGAAGAACTCGGGAACCGAGACGTCGAAGCAGATCGACGTGGACGCGAGCACCCGGGACAGGTGGTCCGGCGAGAACGTCCGCCGGACCCAGGTCACCATCGTCACCGCGCTGTCGTGGGTGAGCAGCACGCCCTTGGGCATGCCGGTCGAACCCGACGTGTACAGCACGTACGCCGACGCGTCGGGCGACACCGGCGGACCGTCCACAGCGCGCACCGGCTGGTCGTCCAGCGCGGCCAGCTCGGCGGCTGTCACGACCATCCGGGCCGCGCTGTCCTCAAGCATGAAGGCCGTACGGTCGGCCGGGTAGGCGGGATCGAGCGGAAGGTACGCCGCGCCGGCCTTGAGGATGCCCAGCATCGCCACGGCCAGGTCGACGGACCGGCCGAGCCGGATGCCGACGATGTCCCCGGCGCACACCGCCCGGTCCCGCAGGTAGTGGGCCATCTGGTTGGAACGCTCGTCGAGCTGCCGGTAGGTGAGCGTACGACGGGAGTCCTGGACGGCCACCGCGTCGGGCGTACGGGCGACCTGCTGGGCGAACGCGTCGTGCAGGGTGAGCGGCCGGTCACCGACGGCCGGACCGTGGCCCCACCGGTCGAGCAGCGCCCGTTCCGTGTCGGTGAGCGGGTCGAGCTGGTCGACCGGCAGGTCCGGTTCGGCCAGCGCCCGGGCCAGCAGGACCGGCAGCCGCTCGGCCATCCGGGCCGCCGTCACCGGGTCGAAGAGTTCGGTCCGGTAGTCCCAGCTCCCCCACAGCCGGTCCCGCTCCCGCCACAGGTGCAGGTCCACGTCGTAGCGCAGGCCGGGACGGCCGACCGTCACCCGTTCGAGGGGCGCGCCGCCCAGTGTCGGTTCGCCCGTCTCCCCGTGGAAGACAAGGCTGGCGGAGACAAGGGACCCGTCGAGGCTCCGGCCCGGCGCCAACGCCGCGACCACGTCCTCGAAGGCCACCCCGCGGTGGGCGAAGCCGGCCAGGAAGCTGTCCCGGGCACGCCGGACCAGCTCCCGGAACGATGGACGGCCGCTCAGATCGGCCCGGAACACGACCAGGTCGGCGAGCAGACCCACAGCGCCGTGCCGGCCCCGTCCCGACCGCCCGGCCTCGGGGAAACCGACAGCGAAGTCGTCCTGTCCGCTGTGCTCACCGAGCAGGAGCTGGAACCCCGCCAGCAGGACCATGAACACGGTGGCCCGCTCGGTCTGTCCCAGCCGCTCGGCTGCCGCGACGACGTCCGGTCCGACGGTCAGCGGTACCGAGTCCGCGGCGAACGTCGGCCGCGCGGGATGCCCGTGATCGGCAGGCAGGTCGAGCTCCGGCAGGCCGGCCAGCCGCTCCCGCCAGTAGTCAAGCGCCCCCGGGCCGGGCGGCACGGGGGCCGGGCTGGGGACCGTGTCGCCCGGCCCGCCGGTCAGCTCGCCGCGGTACGCGCGGTCGAGCTCGGTGAGGAGTACGCGCATCGAGCCGCCGTCGCAGACCAGGTGGTGCGCGACGAACACGAGCAGGCGCTCGTTGTCGGTCAACCGGAGGACGTGTACCCGGACCAGGGGCCCGTTTGCGATGTCGAACGGTCGGGTGACGAGCCGTTGCGCGTGTTCGCGGGCGGCGGCCGCACGCTGTGCCGGGTCCAGGTGGGTCAGGTCCGTGCGCTCGGCCCGAAGCGTCGTCCAGTCGTGCACGATGCGGACCGGACCACTACCGTTCGCGTCCGCGAACGTGCTGCGCAGGGCCGGGTGCCGGCGGAGCACGACGGACAGCGCGTCGTCGAGCCGGTCCTCGTCGAGCGCGCCGGTGTGCCTGGCGACGTGCTGCAGGTTGAAGACAGTGGTGCCCGGGTAGAGCCGCTCGAACACGAGGACGCCCCGCTGCGCTGTCGACACCGGGGCGGGGCCGGGTCGGGTCGCCGGCGCAGGACCGCCGGAGCGCCAGCGCTGGACAAGGTGCCGCCCGACCGCAGGTTCCATCACGAGACGCTCGCGTGGCTGTCGACAGCGGCGAGCCGCTCGCGCACCTGACCCGGTGTGCTGCCCTCACTCAGCCACCGGTCCATCAGCGCGTCCGCGACGGCACGCGGTGTGGTGGCGACGAGAACCGTCTCGAACGGCACGTCCAGGCCCACTGTGTCGCCCAGCACGTCGGCGGCCTCGCCTGCGCGCACCGAGTCCACGCCCAGGTCCACGAGGCGATCGGTCGGTCGGCAGTCGTCGACCTCGCACAGCTCGGCGATGATGCCGCAGATCACGCCGGCCAGGTCGGCGACCGCGGCGTCCCGGTCGCGCCGTTGGGCCAGCGCACCGATCAGGGCCGGGTCGGCGACAACCGAGCCGTCGTACGCTCCCGCCAGCAGGGCGTCGCGGCAGTTGGCCCGGCGTACCTTGCCGCTCGACGTACGTGGTACCGATCGCGGTGGCACCAACGCGATGGCGCCCAGCCGCAGGCCGGTCCGCGCCAGCACCTCGGCCCGCACGTCCCCGACGAGGTGCGGGGCGGGCCTGCCCCGCACCTCCAGCACGAGGCAGGCGAACGGCTCGGGTTCGATGTCGACGAGGAACGCGGCGGCCGTGCCGACGGCCTGACCGGCCGCGTCCAGGGCGGCGGCCTCCACGTCGATCGCGTGGTGGTTGACGCCGCGAAGAACGATGACGTCCTTCTTCCGCCCGGTCAGGAACAGCTCGTCGCCAGCCCGGTAGCCCAGGTCGCCGGTACGCAGGTAGCGGGTGCCGTCGAGGTCGCCGAACAGGTCGTCCTGGTCGCTGCCGGACAGGTAGCCCGACGTGACGTGGGGTCCCGCCACCCAGATCTCACCCTCGTCGCCGTCGCCCACCTCGGTCAGGCGCTCCGGGTCGACCACCGCGACCCGCTGGCCGGGCACCGGCGTTCCGCAACTGACCGGACCGGGGGCCGGCCGCCAGTGGCCGGCGCTGACCATCAGGGTCGCCTCGGCCAGCCCGTAGCAGGGCAGGAACGCCTCGGGACGGAACCCGACCGGAGCGAAGGTCTCGGCGAACTCGGTGAGCGTGCGGTGCCGGACCGCCTCGCCACCGTTGAAGGCCACCCGCCATCCCGACAGGTCGAGTCCGGCGAGCGCCTCCGGCCCGCGCAGCCGCGCCCGGCGTACGCAGAGGGCGTACGCGAAGTCCGGTCCGCCGCTGGCCGTCGCACCGCTCTCGGTCACCTGCCGCAGCCACCACAGTGGCGACTTGAGGAAGTCACCCGGCGGCATGATGCGCATCGTGATGCCCGCACCGACCGGGGTCAGCAGGCCGCCGATGAGGCCCATGTCGTGGAAGGGCGGTAGCCAGAGCAGCGCGCGAGCGGTCTCGGTCAGCTGGAACCGGTCGGTGATGCCCGCGACGTTCGCGAGGACGCTGTCGTGCCGGACCAGCACGCCGCGCGGTTTCCCGGTGCTGCCCGACGTGTACTGGACGATCGCCACATCCGTCGGGGCGCTGCGGCCCTGTCCGCTCAACGGACCGCCGTCGGCCTCCCTACCGGGCACTGTGAGCGCCGCGGGTACGGCCGCCAGTTCCGGATACGTGCGCTCGGCGATCACCACCGACGGGCGGGCGTCGGCCACGATGCCGTCCAGCCGGCCCCGGTCGGGCCCGCTCGACCCGGGCGGGTAGGCCGGGATCACCGGACGTCCGGCGAGGAAGGCACCGAAGATCGCCACCGGGTAGTCCAGCCCCGCCGGAGCGGCAAGCAGCACCGGACCGTCGTCGCCGCACCCGGCGATCTGCTCGGCCAGGGCGGACGCGCGTGCGGCCACCTGGGAGTAGCTGAGTGTGCTCACCTCGCCGGCGGAATCGACGTATTCGTAGGCGACGGCGTCCGGCGTCGATTCGGCCCGGATCAGCAGCACGTCGGCCAAGGACTGGGTGGCCATGCCCAGAACGTATCGGGCCTGCTCGCGCCGTAGCTGTCCCCTAAAGCGGGGTAGTGGTCAGGCAAGCGCCGCGTACTGTCCATCGTGGTACAGCAGCGGGCTGCCGTCGATGACCTGGGCCTCCAGCGGCTCGACGAGGACGATCACGTGATCGCCGGCGGGGATCCGCGCCGAGACGTGGCACACCAGCCAGGCCAGGCTCCGAGGCAGCAGCGGCACGCCGTACGGCCCGGGGCGCCAACCTGTCGCGGCGAAGCGGTCGATGCCGCGGGTGGCGAACGTACGCGCCAGGTCGGCCTGCCCGGCGTCGAGCACGTGCACCGCCACGTGCTCGGCCTCCCGCAGCATCGGCCAGCTCGATGAGCCACTGTCGACGCAGAACGACATGACCGGTGGGCACAGCGACACCGACGTGAACGACGTCGCGGTGAACCCGAAGGGCCGACCATCGCCGGCCGCCGTCACCACTGTCACAGTGGTGGCCCAGCGGCGGAGGAGGCGGCGCAGATGCTCCGCCCCGACCGTCTCGTGAGCCGGCGACGTCACCTGGCCGGCTGACCCGTTTGCCGGGCCAGCTCGGCAAGGTGTCGCAGGGACCCGAGCACGTCCTGGCGGGGCACGCCGAAGTCGATCAGACAGGCGATCTCGTCGACACCTATCGCCTCCAGCCGGCTCACCATGTCGGCCCCGTCGGCCACGGTGCCGAACAGGCCGCTGCTGGTGAAGTAGCGGTCGAAGGCGTGCGCGATGAGGAAGTCCTTGTCCCGCTCCGGCAGCCGGTTCACGTCGAAGCCGGGCGGCAGGATGCTCGCGGCTGCCTTGACGATCAGGTCAGCGGAGCTGCGCAGGTAGTTGCTCATCGGCTCGCGGACCTGTTCGCGCACCTCGGCCCGGTCCGTGCCGATCAGCGTGTGCAGCATCAGCACGACGTGTCCCGGCGCCCCGCCCAGCTCCGACCGGTAGGTGGCGATGTTCTCGGCGAGCCGGGCGTGATCCTGGCCGAGCATGTGGGTCAGCAGCCCCGCACCGAGACGGCCTGCGGTCCGGAACGTCTCCGGCGAGCCGGCGCTTGTCACCCACACCGGCAGTTCGGGCTGCACCGGCGCGGGGAAGATACGGACGGCCCGCTTCTCCCCCGCTCCGTCGGCGAACTCGACCTCCTCGCCACGCCACAACCGGCGTACGGTGTCCACCGTCTCGGCCGTCACGTTCTTGCGGTCGGCGTAGTTCTCCGGGCGCAGCACGAAGTCGGCCGCGTGCCAGCCGGACGCGAACGACAGCCCCACCCGGCCCTTGGACAGGTTGTCGACGACCGACCACTCCTCCGCGATGCGGACCGGGTGGTGCAGGGGCGCCACCACGCTGCCCGCCCGGACGCCCACCCGCTCGGTCACGGCGGCCACCGCGGCCCCGGTGACAGCGGGGTTCGGGTACAGGCCGCCGAACGAGTGGAAGTGACGCTCCGGCGTCCAGACCGCCGTGAACCCGTTGGCGTCGGCGAATCGGGCGCTCTCCAGCAGGAGGCGGTAACCGTCGTCACCGGCGACGCCTCCGTCGGCGAAGAAGAACAGGCTGTAGTCCACCACCACTCCCGTCGGGTCAGAGCCGGCTGAGCAGAGCGTCGAGCCGGGATTGGTCGACGCGGGCGAGCGGGAAGTCGGTAGGCGAGTGGGTGGTTTCGGCCGGCTGCCGCGCCGCCTCGACGAGCGCCTCAAGCTCCGCGAGGTAACTGTCGGCGCGGGCCTGCATGGTCTGCTGGTCGTGCCGCGTCTCGCTGTAGCGCCAGCGGACCACAAGCGCGCCGCCGGCAAGCGACACCTCGACAGCGATCGGGTACGGCCGCAGCCCACGAGGGCTGACGTCCGGGCCGACCAGAGTGGACGCCGGGCTGAAACCGGGCGGGTCGACGTCGCCGAGGTACGTGAAGGCAAGCTCGACCGGCGCCGCGGGCACCGGCTCGGCGTCGAACCGCAGCAGCGACCATCCGACACCGTCGGCGGGCACCGCGCGCAGCGCCTCCTTGACCGCCTTCAGGCTCGTCTCGGACGAGTCGTCCTGGTCGCCGGTCAGGGGCAGCGGATGGGTATGGCTGACCCAACCCACTGTGCGGCCCAGGTCGACGTCGTCGAACAGCGCCGCGCGGCCGGTCCGCTCGACGTCGACCAGATGCCGCCCGGCACCGCTCCACGCGCGCAGCGTCCGGCCGAGCGCCGTCAGCAGCAACTCGTCGAGCTGGCAGTTGAGCGCCTCCGGAGCGGCGAGCAGCTCGGCCGTCCGCGAAGCGTCGAGCGACACGGTGATCGTCTGCTCGGTCGCCGCGGTATCGGCCTCCGGCTCCGCCTGGCGGTCGGCGGGGACCGGGCCGCCCGGCGAGGCGACCAGGTCGGCCCAGAACGCGCGTTGCTCCTGCACCACAGGCGTACGCCCGTACGCGACAAGCCGACGTACCCACGACTGCCACGACGTCGTCTTCGGCGGCAGCGCCACCGGCTCGCCAGCTGCCAGCGAGGCGAGGGCGCGACCCAGGTCCTCGACCAGGATCCGCATCGACCAGGCGTCGGCGACCAGGCGGTGGGCGACGACGGCGATCCGGTCCGGCTGGCCGCCGCCGCAGCGGAACCAGGCGAACCGGACCAGCGGCCCGACGGCCGGGTCCAGGCTGGCCTGGATCTCGGTGCCCAGTTCGTCAATCCGGCGTCGTTGCGCCGCCTCGTCGAGATCGGTCAGGTCGTACGTGCTGAAGGGTGTGAGGTCGCCGCGCGGGGCGATCCGCACGCGCATGCGGTCGGCGCCGGCCAGCAGGATCCGCTGACGCAGCCCGTCGTGGTGGCCCATCAGGTGCTCGACGGCCTTCTCGATCAGCTCCGGCTCCACGGGGGCCGGCAGATCCAGCACCACGGACCGGTTCCAGTGCCGTGCCTCCACGATGGAGGCGGCTCCGAACCAGCGCTGGCTCGGCGCGACCGGCACCGGACCGATCACGTCGGCCTGCTCGGCGTCGATGGTGGGCGCGGCGCTGGCCGCCACGGCCAGGGTGGCGATGGTGGGGTGCGCGAAGAGGTCCTGCGGGGACAGCCGGAGGCCCGCCTCCTGCGCCCGTGCGACGACCTGGATCGCGAGGATGGAGTCGCCGCCGATCTCGAAGAAGTTGTCGTCGACGCCGACCGGGTCGACGCCGACCACCGCCGAGACGATGCCGGCGAGCGTGCGCTCGGTCGGCGACTGCGGCGCCGCGTAGGCCGGGCCCACCTCGGGTCGGCCCTCGTCCGGCGCCGGTAGACGGTCCCGGTCGACCTTGCCGTTGGTGGTCAGTGGGATCGCGTCGAGTTCGACGAACGCGGCGGGCACCAGGTACGCCGGCAACTCGCCGTCGAGGTACCGGCGCAGCTCGCCGAGGTCGGGCATCCCGTCCGGGCCGGGCACCACGTACGCGACCAGGCGCCGGTCGCCCGGGGACGGCTCATGCACCGACACGACGGTCTCGGCGACCCCCGGGTGGCGGCTGAGCACCGACTCGATCTCCAGCGGTTCCACCCGGAAGCCACGGATCTTGACCTGTCGGTCGACCCGGGCGACGAACTCCAGGTTGCCGTCGACCCGCCGGCGGATCAGATCGCCGGTGCGGTACAGCCGGCGGCCCGGCCGTGCCGGGTCGGGGTCGGCGACGAAGCGGTGCGCCGTCAGGCCGGGCTGCCCCACGTAGCCGCGGCCCACGCTGACGCCGCCGATGTACAGCTCCCCGGTGCCGCCGAGTGGCACCGGACGGAGTCGGTGGTCGAGCACGCGCAGGTCCGCCGAGGGCAGTGGGGTGCCGATCGGCAGGTTGGGCCAGTCGACCACCGGACCGGCCGGGTCCAGACGGAAGAACGTCGAGGTGACGGTCGTCTCGGTCAGCCCGTAGCAGTTCATCAGCAGTACGTCGAGTTTCCTCCACATGGCCAGCCGGTCGGCGAGGACCGGCTCGCCGCCGATGATGACCAGGCGCAGGCACCGGGGCAGCGTGCGGCCGGTCCGGTCGAGTTCACGCACCCACTCGTGCCAGTACGCGGTGGGCAGCTCGATAACCGTCAGCCACTCGCGCTCGATGAGGTCGGTGAGATCCTCGCCGCCGCTCAACAGCGACCGGGCCGGGATGACCACGCAACCGCCGGCCAACCAGGTCGGGAACAACTCCTCGGCGAGCACGTCGAAGCTGGGCGAGGCGAACTGGAGGAACCGGTCGCCGGCGCCGAGCCCGAGCCGGTCCACCACGTCGCGCGCGTACGTCACGAGGGACCGGTGCTCGATCACGGTGCCCTTGGGTCGCCCGGTCGAGCCGGACGTGAACACCACGTAGGCCGGTGCGTCCGGATCCGGTCCCGGCAGGTCGGTGTCGGGGCCGTCGGCCCCGTCGTCCACAAGCACCGTGTGGTCCACCGAGCCGGCCCCGATCGACGCCAGCCGTTCCTCGGAGACCAGCACGCGGACGCCCGCGTCGGCGAGCATGCCCGCGATGCGCTCGGCCGGGTAGGCGGCATCGATCGGCAGGTACGCGGCGCCGGCCTTGAGCACGCCGACGATCGACACGGCCAGCCGGGGCGAGCGGTCCACCAGGATGCCGACAGTGGTGTCGCGGCCGACACCGAGTGCCCGCAGCCGGTGGGCGAGCCGGTTGGCGGAGCGGTTGAGCTCGTCGTAGCTTGTCGGGACGCCGTCGTGCACCACCGCCGGTGCGAACGGGGCCTGCGCGACGCGGCGCTGGAACAGCTCGACGAAGCCTGGCGCATCGTCGCGGGCGGCGTCCGGTGTCTGCTCGACCGCCGCCGGGGATGCCGGTGCGACAGCCAGCGGCAGGTCGCCGACCGTCGTGTCGGGCGCGTCGACGAACGCTTGCAGGATGCGGACGAACTGATCGGCGAGCACCTGCACGGTCTCGGCGTCGAACAGCTCGGTCATGTAGATCCACTGCAGTCGCAGCGTGTCGCCGTTCGGATCGGCGTCAAGCGTCAGTGGCGTGGCGGCGATCAGGTCCGTCTCGATCGTCTCGGCGCTGATCCGCAGGCCCGGGACCTCAAGGTCCCGCTCCGGCGTGCGCACGTCGAGCCACATGTCGAACAGGGTGGCGGACGCGGCCTCCAGGCCGAGCCGGTCCAGCATGCCGTCCACCGGCAGGTCCTGGTGATCGTAGGCGGTCACCACCGTGTCCCGGGCCTGCCGCACCACAGCTGCGAGGGGCTGCTCGCCGGTGAGCCGCATCCGCATCGGGAGGGCCCCCACGAAGCAGCCGATGAGCGGTTCGAGCTCGGCTCGGTTGCGGCCGGCGACGTTCTCGCCGATGACGACGTCGTCGCGGCCGGTGTACCGGTGCAGCAGCACGGCGCAGGCTGCGAGCAGGAGGATTCCCGGCGACGCGCTCTCGCGCTCACCGAGGCGGCGCAGGTCGGTGGAGACCGCGGCCGGCAGCTCGGTGATGTGGGACGCCCCGGCGAACGTCGGGCGCGCCGGGTACGGCCGGTCGGTGGGCAGCCCCAGTCCGGCCGGGATGCCGGCCAGGGTCTCCTGCCAGTGCCGGGTCTCGTCGTCGATCCGCTCCGCCTCGACAGACCGCTGCCAGGCCGCGAAGTCGCCGTACTGGATCTCCAGCGGGTCGAGTGGGGCGCCCACGTAGAGGGTGGCGAACTCCCGGACCAGAAGGCCCACCGAGAACGCGTCGGCGGCCACGTGGTCGGCGGTGATGAAGACGACGTGGGTCTGCTCGGCCAGGCGGAACACGCGGACCCGCAGCCGCAGCGGCTCCCCGGGGTCGAACGGCAGCTGGACCTCGGACTGCCAGCTCTCGCGCAGTTCGGCCCGCTGCTCGTCGTCGGAAAGGTGCGACAGGTCGACGATGGGTACCGGCACCGCTGTGGTCGGATGCACCACCTGCGCCATGGTCCCGTCGGACTGCAACTCCACTGTGGATCGCAGCACCTCGTGCCGTTCCACCACCTCGGCGAGGACGCGACGGAGCAGGTCCTCGTCCAACTCGCCCTCGACCCGGAACGCTCCCGGGATGGTGATCGACTGGAACTGGGCGAAGGTCCACTCACGCTGCTGCTGGATCGCCAGCGGTGTGGGCCGGTCGCGGTCACGCGGCTTGATGGCAGTGCTCACCTGGTGACCACGGGCGGCCGCCATCTCGGCGAGGCGTTCCTCCAGTCGGGCCCGCTGCTCCGGCGAGAGGGCTGCGATGCGTCGTTGCAGATCAGTCATTGGTCATCCCGTCCCTGTGTCGTCCCGCGGCACTCGTTCCAGCGGGTCGAGTCCGGCGGTCGACGAATGCGTCCACTCCCCCGTCGCCCGCAGCCGCGCCAACGCCACCGCCAACGTATGCGGCAGCCAACTGGCCTTCCCGTCCTCGTTTCACGTGACAGATACGTCACTACCCGGCGTCCTAGGGTCAGCGACATGAACCCGTTCGATGACCCCGACGGCACCTTCCTCGTGCTCGTCAACGACGAGGATCAGCACTCGCTCTGGCTGGCGACGCTTGCGGTTCCGGCCGGCTGGCGTGTCGTGCACGGCCCGGACGGTCGCCAGGCATGCCTCGACTACGTCGAGGCGAACTGGACCGACATCCGCCCGCGCAGCGCCCGCCGCGGCACAGCCACCACGAGCTGATCCGGTCCCCACGATGACCCAGCTGCAGGACATCGACCGGCGCTGGTTCAAGCGATTCGGGCGCCGCGAGCAACCGTCCGAGGTCCGGCTGCTGTGCTTCCACCATGCCGGCGGCAGCGCCGCCATGTACCGGAAGTGGCCCGGTCTCCTGCCCGCGTCCGTCGAGCCGATCGCTGTGCAGTTGCCGGGGCGCGCCGACCGGTTCGGCGAACCGGCGTTCGACCGGATGACGCCACTCGTCGACGCGCTGGTGAACGCGCTACTGCCGCTGCTGGACCGTCCGTTCGCCTGCTACGGCGTGAGCATGGGGTCCCGGGTGGCCTGGGCGCTCGCACACGCCCTGCGCGAGCGCGCGATGCCGATGCCCTTCATGCTCTTCCACGCGTGCGACGTCGCACCGGTCAACGACGACGACGTCTGGCCGTGGGAAGGGCGCACGGACGGGCTCGAGGGCTACATGCGGGAGATGGGCGGAACGCCGCCTGAGGTCCTCGCCGAACCGGAGCTGGTGCGGGCGCTGGTGCCCACGTTGCGGGCCGACCTCACAGTGCTCAGCACACACGGATTCCGGCCGCAGACGCCGCTCGACGTGCGGATCCGCGCTTTCGCCGGCGCCGAGGACTGGACGGCGCCTCCCGACCAGATGGCGGCGTGGCAGGCCGAGACGACCGCCCGCTTCGACCTGGACGTCGTCCCGAGCGGGCACTTCTTCGGCCCGGAGGCCGAACGGCAGGTAATCCGAAGAATCGGCGACGACCTCGTCCGGGCACGCTGACCCAAGGAGCAGCGGTGAGAGACAACCGTGTCGACCTGGCCACCATGGACCTCACGTCGGACCGGGTTCACCTCACCCGCGCTCACGGCGCCGCATTGACGCGGCGAGCGCCTGACGACCTGGCCGAGGCCACCCGCGGATACGCCCAGCGCCACGGCGTGACCTCGTCCGCCCTGTGGCAGGCCGCGCTGCTGACCGTCCTGCACAGGTACACCGGCGAGACTGATCTGGCGCTCAGGTCGGGCGACGCAGTGTGGCGCGCCGACCTGAGCGGCAACCCCGCCTTCGCCGAGCTTGTCGCGCGCTGCCACACGTCAGCCGGGACCGATACGCGGCTCCAGGTTGGCCTGACCGGGCGAGACACAGCAGCAGGCAACCCGTTCGACGTCACGCTCACCGTGGAGTCCGCGGACCTCACGGTGAAACTCCCGGCGGACCGGGCGGACGAAGGCCGGGCCGGCCGGTTGCTGGACCATCTGACCGCGGCGCTGGCAGGTGGGCTGACCGACCCGGACCGGCCTGTCGCCGCCATCGACATCCTGCCGGCGGCCGAACGGGACCTGGTCCTGCGCGGTTGGAACCCGCCGCCCGTCCCGCGTACCCCCGGCCTGCTGCACCACGTCACCCTCGGCCACCCCCCGGACCGCGTGGCAATCCGGTTCGCTGGCACCGAACTGACCTACGACCAGCTCGAACGCCGCTCCAACCGACTGGCTCACGCCCTGCACCGGCACGGCATCGGCCCCGGCCACATCGTCGGGCTGCTCCTGGACCGCGGCATCCACCTGCCCATCGCCCAACTCGCCGTCATGAAGGCCGGCGCCGCCTGGCTGCCGCTGGATCCCCAACACCCTCCGGCCCGGCTCGCCCTCCTGGCCGGCGACGCCGGCACCAGGCTCGTGATGACCACCACCGACCTGGCCCCGACGGCACCCACCGACATCCCCCACTGGAACCTCGACGACCGCGACGACCGCGGCCCGGACACCCCACCCGATATCGACGTCCGACCGGACGACCCGGCCTACCTGCTCTACACCTCCGGGTCCACCGGCACACCAAAGGGCGTGCTGGTGCCCCACCACAGCGCCTACTCCTTCTGCGAAACCGCCGTCGAGCTGTTCCGCACCACCCCCGCCGACCGGGTCGCCCAGACCTCCAACCCGGCCTTCGACGCCAGCATCTGCGACTGCTACGCCACGCTGCTCGCCGGCGCGACGATGATCAGCGCCCCTCGCGAGACGATCGCCGACGCGGCCGCGTTCACCACGCTCATCCGTGACGAACAGGTGACGCTGTCCTTCATCTCGACAGCCGTTCTGGCCCTGCTCGATCCCGACGACTTCGCCGGGACCGCGCTGCGCGCCGTCTGGAGCGCCGGCGAGGCCCTGCCCCCCGAGCAGGCCAGCCGTTGGTCGCGCCCCGGCCTCGAACTGCACAACTGCTACGGGCCCACCGAGACCACAGTGGTCGTCACCGACTACCTGTGCACCGACGAGCCGCTTACCGGGCCGACCCCGATCGGCACGGCCCTGCCCAACCACCGCGCGTACGCCCTCGACGAACACCTCCGCCCCACCCCGGTCGGCGTTCCTGGACAGCTGTTCATCGCCGGCACCGGTGTCACCTACGGCTACTACGGCCGGCCCGGCCTCACCGCCGAACGGTTCCTCGCCGACCCGCACGCCGACCAGCCCGGACAACGCATGTACGCCACCGGCGACCTCGTCCGCTGGCTCCCCGGCGGCATCCTCGAATTCCTCGGTCGCCGCGACCGTCAGGTCCAGATCCGCGGCCAACGCGTCGAGCTCGGCGAGATCGAGCACACCCTCAGCCGCCACCCCCGCGTCCGCCAGTGCGCGGTTCTCCTCCACGACGCCACCCACCTCGTCGCCTACCTCACCGGCGAACCCGACCTGGACGACGTACGCCGGTACCTGGCGGACCGGCTGCCGACGTACATGATCCCGACCGTTCTGGTCACGGTGCCCGCGCTGCCGCTCGCCCCGAACGGCAAGCTCGACCCCACGCGACTGCCCGAGCCGACGGCACCGCCGGCCAACGGGTACGTCGCACCGCGCACCGACACCGAGCGCTGGCTGGCCACCGTCTGGCAGGAGGTAATCGGGGCGGAGGAGGTGGGTGCCACCGACAGCTTCTTCGACCTCGGCGGCGACTCGCTGCACGCCATCCAGCTCGTCGCCCGTGTCCGGGACCACCGCAACGTCGACCTGCAACCGCGCCACCTCTTCGCCCACCCTGTGCTCGACCAGTTCGCCGCCCTCCTCGACGAGGCCGCTCCCCTGGCGGTGGACGAACCGATCACGCGGTTGCCGCGCACCGGGCCGCTGCCCTGCACGCGCCAGCAGGAGGGACTCTGGTTCCAGCACCAGTTCGACCCCTCGTCGGCCACGTACCACATCGGGTTGCGGCTCTGGGTACGCGGCGAGCTGGACGTGGCAGCGCTCGGCCGGGCGGTGCACGCCCTCGTCGTACGGCACGAGGCGCTGCGGACCCGGTTCGTCGACAGGGGTGGCCTGCCGGAGCAGGTGGTCGACGACCCGCCGCCGATGACCCCGCTGCCGGTCGTGGACGTCGAGCCGGCCGCCGTCGAGGCCTGGGTCGCGCGGGAGATCGGTCGGCCGCTGGACCTGGCCGCCGGGCATCTCTTCCGGTGCCCCCTGGCCCGGATCGCGTCCGACGAGCACGTGCTCCTGATTGTCGTGCACCACATCGTGGCCGACGGGTGGTCGGCTCGCATCCTCGGTGCCGAGCTGTCCCGGCTCTACGCCGTCGAGACCGGCGCTGCCGACGAGGCGCTGCCGGCGCTCGTCCTCCAGCCGGCGGACCACGCTGTCTGGCAACGTGACGAGCGGCGCAGAGCCGAACTGGAGCGCCAGGTGGCCTACTGGCGGGACGCCCTGGCAGACCTTCCTACTGTGGACTTCCCGACCGACCGGCCCCGGCCGGACCGGCGCACCGGCGCCGGCGTCACCGTGTCCCGGCGCCTGCCAGACGACGTCTCCACCGCCGCCCGCGCGTACGGCCGGACCCACCGCGTGTCGTTCCTCGCGGTCCACCAGGCCGCGCTGCTGACGGTCCTGCACCGCCACACCGGGCAGCGCGACCTGCCGATCGGGTCGATCTTCTCTGGACGCACCCGGCCCGAACTAGAGCCACTCGTCGGCTTCTTCGCCAACCCCCTCGTGCTGCGCACCAATTTCACCGGCCGCCCCACCTTCGCCGACCTCGTCCGCCGCTGTCACGACACGGTCCTCGACGCCGGCGCCCACCAGGACGCGCCGTTCGCCCTCGTGGTCGAGAGCCTGCGCCCGGAGGTGACCGGCGAGACGAACCCGCTGTTCCAGATCAGCCTGTCGCTCCAGCCACCGGGCACCTCCCTGTCCGGCCTGGCGCTTGCCGGGGCGACCGCCGAGGCCCTCGACGTCAGCACCGGGTACGCCCGCTTCGATGTCGCGCTGGCCGTCATCGACCTGGCCGACGGCGGGCTGGAGCTACAGGTGGAGTACTCCACCGAGCTTTTCGACGCCGACCGGATCGACCGCCTTGTCGACCACTTCACCACCGCCCTCGCCCGAGGGCTGGCCGCCCCGGACTGCCCGGCCGACGAGATCGACGTCCTGCCGCCGGCCGAACGGGACCGGGTGCTGCGCGACTGGAGTTCCCGCGCCACCCTCCCGCCCGAGGTGAGGGAAGGCGGAAGCACAGTCGGCACTGACACGCCCGGAAGGCGCGTGTACGTCCTCGACACCGCGCTGCGCCCGGCGCCCATCGGCGTCCCGGGCCAGCTGTATGTCACGGGCAGCGGCGCGGCGCAGGGCGGCACCGGTCGGCCTGGATCCACGGCGCGCCGGTTCCTCGCTGACCCGTACGCCGACCGGCCCGGCGAGCGCATGTACGACACCGGTGAGATCGCGCGCTGGCGCTCCGACGGCGTGTTGGAGCACCTCGGCCGGGGCGACGGGCCGGACGAGCGAAGGGACCGGCAGGGCAGGCACGAGGCCGGGCAGCCCCGACCGCCGGACGTCGCCCCAGCCGTCGCCCCACCACCGCCGTCGCCCCGGAGCGAGCTGGACGCCGAGATCGCCGAGCTGGAACGGAGACTTGCCGAACGAGCCCAACTGGAGCGGCTGCTCGAGGAGAAGCGGGCCGCGAGGGCACGGCGGGACGCCGCCCGCCGGGTGGTTCCGGTGCCCCGCGACGGGTCGCTCGTGTGCACGTACCAGCAGGAGGCGATGTGGTTCGAGCATCAGCTCGACCCCGACTCGCCGGTCCACCACATCGCGTTCGCACTGCGGTTGCACGGAGCCCTGGACGTGCCGGCGCTCGGGCGGGCGCTGCACGCCCTGACGGTGCGTCACGAATCATTGCGAACCCGCTTCGTCGCCGAGGACGGCAGGCCCCGCCAGGTGATCGACAGGCCTGCGGACCTGCTGCCGCTGCCAGTGGCCGACCTGCCCGCCGAGGCCGTCGAGGCGTGGGCGGTGGCCGAGATCAGCCGGCCCATGGACCTGGCCGCGGGCGGACTCCTCCGGACTCCGCTGGCCCGGCTCGGTCCCGACGAGCACGTCCTGGTGCTTGTCATCCACCACATCGTCGCCGACGGCTGGTCGGCCACACTCCTCTCGGACGAGCTGACCCGCCTCTACGCGGCCGAGACCGGCGGGGCGCCGGCACGGCTGCCGGAGCTGGCGGTGCAACCGGCCGACTACGCAGTCTGGCAACGCGCCCGGCTCGACGGTGGCGAACGGGAGCGGCAGCTCGACTTCTGGCGCGAGACACTTGCCGACCTGGCCACGATCGACGTCCCCACCGACCGTCTCCGCCCACTCAACCCGACCGGCAGCGGCGCGGACCGATGGCGAGAGGTGCCCGACGATCTGGCGCAGGCCGCCCGGGAGTACGCCCGCGCCCGCCGGGTCTCGCTGCTCACCCTCACTCAGGCGACACTGCTCACCGTGCTGCACCGCTACACGGGGCAGACCGACCTACCCATCGGGTCCATCTTCTCCGGCCGGACCCGTGCCGACACCGAACCGATGGTCGGCTACTTCGTCAACGCAGTGGTGCTGCGCACCCGCCTCGACGGTGAGCCCAGCTTCGAGGAGCTCGTCGGCCGCTGTCATGAGACCGTCCTGGCGGCCACCGCCCATCAGGACGTCCCGTTCGGCCTTGTGGTCGACGCCCTGCGCCCCGAGCGCATTCCCGGGCGCAACCCGCTGTTCCAGGTAAACCTGTCGCTTCAGCCGCCTGCCGCCGCACAGGGTGACCTGTCGCTGGGCACCGTCACCGCCGAGCCGATGCCGGTCTCGGGCGGCCACGCCCGCTTCGACCTCGCCATGGCGGTGATCGACTCGCCGGACGGCCGCATCGACCTGGGGGTGGAGTTCGCCACCGAGCTGTTCGATGCCGACCGCATCGACAGGCTCCTCGACCACTTCCTCACCGCGCTCGCCAACGGCCTGGCCCGGCCCGACCAGCCTGCCCGCGAGGTCGAGATCATGCCGGCCGCGGAACGCCAGCAGGTGCTACACGGCTGGAACGACACCACCACCGCGGACCACCACGAACCTCTGCACCACCTTGTCGAACGCATCGCCGAACACACCCCGAACGCCATCGCCGTGATCGACCACGACGGCACCCACCACACCTACCGCGACCTCAACACCACCGCCAACCACCTCGCCCACCGCCTCCACCACCACGGCATCACCCCCGGCGACCACATCGGCGTCTGCCTACCCCGCAGCATCCACCTCGTCACCACACTGCTCGCCATCTGGAAAGCCGCAGCCGCCTACGTCCCCCTCGACCCCGAACTACCCCCCGAACGCCTCACCGCCATGCTCCACGACGCCAACCCACCCCTGGTCATCACCACAAGCACCCACACCCAATCGTTCCCCACCACCCACACCCTCGACGTCACCGACACCTTCGACGCCGAGCCGGACACCGCCCCCGCCACCGGACCCACCCTCGACGACACCGCATACCTGCTCTACACATCCGGGTCCACCGGCACACCAAAAGGCGTCGCAGTCCCCCACCGCGGACTCCACAACCGCATCACCTGGATGCAGAACACCTACCACCTGCAAACCGACGACCGAGTCCTACAAAAAACCCCCTACGGATTCGACGTCTCCGCCTGGGAATTCTTCTGGCCCCTCACCACCGGAGCCACCCTCGTACTCGCCGCCCCCGGCGGCCACCGCGACCCCGACTACCTGCACCAACTCATCGTCAACACAGACATCACCACACTGCACTTCGTCCCCACCATGCTCCAGACCTTCCTCAACACCACCGCCGACCACAGCCCTCTGCCCCACGTCCGCCGCGTCTTCAGCAGTGGCGAAGCACTACCGGCAGACACCGCACAACGCTTCCTCACCACCTGGCCCCACATCGAACTCCACAACCTCTACGGCCCCACCGAAGCATCCATCGACGTCACCGCCTGGCACTGCCAGCTCGGCTCCACCACCGTCCCCATCGGACACCCCATCGCCAACACCCGCATCTACGTCCTCGACGACCGGCTACGCCCCACCCCCATCGGCATCGCCGGAGAACTCCACGTCGCCGGCACCGGCGTCGCCCACGGCTACCACAACCGGCCCGGCCTCACCGCCGAACGGTTCCGGGCCGACCCGTACGGGCCACCCGGACAACGCATGTACGCCACCGGTGACCTCGCCCGCTGGCGAACCGACGGCACCATCGAATACCTCGGCCGGACCGACCGACAGGTCAAACTCCACGGCCAACGCGTCGAACTCGGCGAAATCGAACACGCCCTGTGCCAGCACGCGGCGGTCGACAAGAGCGCGGTAACGGTCCGCCACGGCGTCCTGATCGGTTACATCGTCGGCGACGCGGATCCCGCCGACGTACGCCGGTTCCTCGCCGACCGACTGCCGACGTACATGGTCCCCACGACGGTCGTCGCGCTCCCGGATCTGCCGGTCACACCACACGGCAAGCTGGACACCGCCCGGCTGCCCGAGCCACCGCCCACAGTCAGGCACGTCGAACCGCGCACCGACACCGAGCGGTGGCTGGCCGGCGTGTGGGAGGACCTGCTGCGCGTCGAGGGGGTCGGCGCCCACGACAGCTTCTTCGACCTCGGTGCCAACTCGCTGCACACCACTCAGCTCGCCGCACGGGTCCGCGACGGGCTCGGCCTCGACGTCCATCTCCGGCACGTGTTCGCCAACCCGGTCCTCGAGGACTTCGCCCGGCACCTTGACGAGACCGCCGGGGCGCCGGCCGAGGCCACCGGCCCGCTCGTCCCGCTCCAGCCCGGCGGAACGCGACCGCCTCTGTTCCTGGTGCACCCGGTCGGCGGAGCGGTGACCCACTACCTGACGCTGGCGACGATGCTCGGCGACGACCAGCCGGTGTACGCCATCGAGGACCCGGAACTGCACGGCATCGCCCCCGCCGGCAGCCTTGCCGAGCGGGCCGGCCGCTACCTCGACCTGGTCCGCGGCGTCCAGCCACACGGCCCGTACCACCTCGGCGGCTGGTCGCTCGGAGGGGCCGTCGCGATGGAGATGGCCGGGCAGCTCCGGGACGCGGGCGAGGAGGTCGCCGTCGTCCTGGCGCTGGACTCGGCCCTGCCGGTCCCTGGCCAGGACCCGACCGACCTGGAGACGCTCACCTGGTTCGTCCTCGACACGGCCGGCACTGCAGGCGTGCCCCTGCCGGACGTCGACCTCGACGCTTTGCGGGGGCTCGACCGCCAGGCGCTGGACACCGTGGCCCTGGACGTGCTTGCCCGGGCCGGGCTGGCACCACCGGACACCCACGACGACCTGCGGACCAGGATGCGGGCTTTCGCCACGAACATCGCGCATTACGCCGCGTACCGGCCGCGGGACTACCTCGGCCGCCTGGTGCTCGTCACCGCCGGTGACAACAGGGCGACGGACGACGTGTCCACCTGGCAGGCCCACGCGCCCCGCCTGGAACACCTCACCGTGCCCGGTGACCACTTCACGATGCTGCGCCCGCCCCACGTGCAGGACCTCGCGGCGGTCGTGCGGAGGTCGCTTGAGCAGGGGCCGGAGCCTGCGGCCCCTGGTTCGTGTGACGGGACACCCCCAGCACGCGGCTCCTAGATTCGCACTGCACCGCCCGACCGTTGCCGCGCCGGTCCTACCAGCGGATTGCACCGATGAGGACCCAGCGCGGAGGCAGGAGCTTCCGTGAGCACGTCCAACGTCGACGACATCTACGAGCTGTCCCCGTTGCAGCAGGGCATGCTGCTGCACACGGTGCACGACGGCGCGACCGACATGTACCTCGGCCAGCACGTCTACATCGTCGAGGGGAGCCTCGACGTCGATGCGATGGTCCGGGCCTGGCGGAAGGTGTTCGAGTCGCATCCCGCGCTGCGGACGTCGTTCCACTGGGACGGGAACGACAAACCGCTTCAGGTCGTGCATCGGGACGTCACGCCACCGGCGCACCAGGACGACTGGTCCGCGCTGAGTGACGACGAGCAACAGGAACGGCTCGACGCGATGATGGCCGAGGACCGCGCCACCGGCTTCGACGTGGCAGTGGCCCCGCTACAGCGACTGCACCTCATCCGTCTCGGGGCCGACCGACACGCGCTGGCCTGGACCCATCACCACCTGCTCCTCGACGGCTGGTCGGTCCCGATCTTCATGAACGAGGTGATGGCCCACTACCAGTCGCTTACCGGTGGCGGCCCGCTGCCTCCGCCCGCGCCGCCCTTCCGCGACTACATCGCGTGGCTGCAACGTCAGGACATGGACGCGGCGAGGACCTTCTGGAAGGAGGTCATGGACGGCGTCACCCCGGCCGCCCTGGCCGGGATGCGACCGCCGGACCCCCGCCAGGGCACGGGCGGCGTCGACCGGCACGTCGTGAGCCTTCCGCCAGCTCTCGAGGAGGGCCTCCGCGACGCCGCCTCCCGTCACCGGGTCACAGTCAACACCGTCCTGCACGCCGCGTGGGCCGTCGTGCTGGGCCGCTACAGCGGACGCTCCGACATCGTCTTCGGCTGTGTCAGCTCCGGCCGGCCCGCGGAGCTGCCCGGGGTGGACCGCATGATCGGCATGTTCGTCAACACCCTGCCCGTCCGCCTGAGCGTCCCCCGCGACGGCGACCTGGGGCCGTGGCTGCACGAGCTACAGGCCAGGTACGCCGACATCCGCCGCTACGAGTTCAGCCCGCTCTCGGACATCAAGAAGTGGGCCGGCGCCCCGGGCCAGCAGCTGTTCGACAGCCTGTTCGTGCTCGACAACCACTCGTTCGGTGTCCAGGCCGAGGGCTCGCCGGATCGGCAGCTCACAGTGCGCTCGCAAACCACCTACGACAAGGTGAGCGTCCCGATGGCGCTGATCGTGACGCCCGCGCCGGTGTCCGAGGTACAGCTCCTGCTCCACGAGAACCGCGCCGAACCTGGTTTCGCCGACGGCATCCTCGACTGCCTGTTCACCACGTTGAAGGCGATCGTCGGGGCCGACCGCGTCGAGCAGGTCGTTGCCGCCGCCGGGCCCATGCTCACGCCATCCGAGGCGCCCGACTCCCCGTCGCTCGTGGACGCACGGAGTGGACCCGTGGTCCCGCCCGCGACACCTGAGGAGGAGGCGGTCGCGGCGGTCTACCGCGACATCCTCGAACTGACCGAGGTCGACGTCACCACGAGCTTCTTCGACCTGGGGGGCGACTCCTTCGGTGCCGTCCGGGCGGTCGGCCGCATCGAGGGCGCCTCCGTCACGCTGCTCGCGTTGAATCCGAGCGTGCGCGCGCTGGCGGCCGCGCTCTCGGCCGGTGGTCTGACGAGCGAGGAGGACGAGCTCGACGCCGAGATCGCCGAGTTGGAGCGACAGCTCGCCGAAACCGACGACCTCGCCAATGAGCTGACCGCGTTCTACACGACGAGCGAGGAGGACGAGCGGGAGGCTGCCGCCTCCGGCCACGGCCGGCTCGAGTTCGAGCGGACGCAGGAGATCCTGCTGCGGCACCTGCCGCCAGCGCCCGCCGTCATCGCCGACATCGGCGGCGGCACCGGCCGCTACGCGCTCTGGCTGGCCGAGTTCGGCTACCGGGTGGTGCACCGCGACATCGTTCCCCTGTACGTCGAGCAACTGCGAGCGGCCATCCGGCCGGACACCGACGTGGAGACCGCTGTCGGCGACGCGCGCAGCCTCGACCTCGCCGACGAGAGCGTCGCGGCGGTGCTCCTGCTCGGACCGCTGTACCACCTCCCCCGCCTGGCCGACCGGGTGCAGGTGCTCCGGGAGGCGCGGCGCATCGTCGCGCCCGGCGGCGCCGTCTTCGCGTCCGCCATCTCGCGCTGGGCGGCGCGGATGGACGGGGTCCTCCGGGAACGCATCTACGAGCGGGGCCCGGAGATGCTTGCCCACATCGACCAGGTGGAGGAGACGGGGGTCCTTCCGCCGCTGGCCCGGGGCGGCTACACGGCCTACACGCACCGGCCGGACGAGCTGGAGTCGGAATTCTCCTCCGCCGGCCTCGACATGACCGACCTGGTAAGCGTCGAAGGCACTGCCTTCCTCCTGACCGACCTCACCGAACGTATGGACGACCCCCGGGGCCACGAGGCGATCCTCGCCAGCGCACGAGCGCACGAACGGGTGCCCGAGTTGCTGGGTATCGGCCCGCACCTCGTGGCGACCGGACGGCGGCCGTGACCAGCCGGACCCGGTTCCTGTGACAAGACACGTCGATGGACGGCTCCTACGTTCCGAAGTGCGCGATCCAGGCGATTGCGCCGGCCCGACCTGAGCAGGAGGCACCCATGACAAACGTCGAGGCCGAACCGTCAGCGGTTCGGTCGGACGCGCTACCGGCGGTGTGGGGCGTCCCTCGGTCGGCTCGTGATGGGCGGCCTGCTCGGTGCCGGGCACCTCGACCTCTTCGCAGGTCAGTGCCGACGCGATCCACCGCGACAACGAAGGCACCGATGACCCACAGGTTCCCCAGCATCGCTATCGAACGGCTACCGCACCGACCTGACGAAAGCAGGAGGCACTCATGACGACCGTCGAGACCGGACCACCCCAGGATCAGTCGGACGCATTACCGGCGTCCGGAACCCGCACGTACGTCCGTCTCTGGATTTCACAGTGGCTCGCGTGCGCTGCCGTGAGCTTCACGGTCTTCGCGGTCGGGCTCAACATCTACGTGGACTTCGACCCGTTCTGGTTGGTCGTCATCGGCTACGCCATCCTGTTCGTGCCCTTCCCGATTCTGTCTCCGTTCGCCGGCGCGTTCGTGGACCGCTACGGCCACCGGCGTGCGCTGCTGATCAGCAACATCGGCACGCTACTGAACCTCATTGCCCTCGTCATCGTGATGGTCACCGACATCGGCGGGTCGTTGTACGCCGTCTCGGCGGCAGGTATCTCCACGATCCTCCGGACGCTGCAGCTGGCCGCGATCGAGTCGGTGGTGCCCCTGCTGGTGCCGAAGCGCCACTACGGTCGGGCCAACGGCCCGCGCATGCTGATGACCGCGACGTTCGTCCTGGCGGGGCCGCTGTTCGCGTACCTGCTCTTGAGCGTCGCCTCGCCGGTCGCGATCGTCATGGCGGAGTGCCTGTTGGTGGTGTTCGCCATCTACGTCGTGTTCACCTCCCGTATCCCTCTCGTCAAGAGGCCGGACGGCGATGCGCCCGATCAGTCGCTGTGGCGGGACGTCGTCGACGCGTGGCGGCACCTTCGCCTCCGGCACGGACTGCTGACGATGGTGGGGTTCCTGGCCCTCGTCAGTGGCACCCTCGGCGCCCTCGAGATCACGTCCAGCGGGACGGTCATGGGCTTCTCCGACTACGAGGGCGCCATCGCGGTGTCCACGGCGTGCTGGCTCGGCATGGTCGTCGCGACCATCGGGATGGTGGTGTGGGGCGTCCCCAGTCGGCTTGTGTCGGGCATGCTCGTCGCCGGGCTCACGTTCGCCCTGGCGCTTGCCGCGGCCTCGTTCCGACCGGACCTGATCCTGATGTCCGTGAGCGGCTTCATCGCGATGGGCAGTCTCGCGGTCATCATCGCCAGCTTCCAGACCGTGGTGCACCTCAAGGTCGAGCCGCACCTCCTCGGTCGCGTGTTCGGCCTGAAGAACACCTCGGTCACGCTGTCGCACATCGTCGGGGACCTCGGAGCGATCGTGATCGGCGTGACCCTGCTCTCGGCCAGCTTCACCTCCGACGGGCAACGTCGGGAGGATGGCTGGGAGGAAGTGAGCTCACCGGTCCTCGCGGCGTTCATCGGCAATGGCCCGGGCCGCGGCTGGGCCCTCTTCATGATGTTGATCGGGGTCGGGGTAGCTGCGTACGTCGCATACCTCAGGTTCCGCAGCCCCGCGTTCCTCCGCATGGAGAACGACCTGCCAGACGTGACGCCGGCGGACCGGCTGCCCCAGCCCACCGAGGACCTCGCGCCCGTCGGCGTCAGCGAGCCGGCGTCGGGAGGCCGCTCCGCGTAACCCAGGAACGAACGCGCACGCCGAGCTGAGTACGAAACCGACGACCACACGAGGGAGCGAGTCCCAACCATGGACATGCTGAGCGGCGACGAGATCGCCAACGCGAAGCTCACCGACTGGCGCAAGCTGGCCCAGGGACTGCATGCCCGCTATCTGGTCGACGACTTCAGCACCGGCGCGCGGTTCGTCGCCGCGGTGGGCGAGGCCGGCGACGCGCTCGGGCACCACCCGAGCGCGTCGCTCGGCACCGGGCACGTCGACCTCAAGCTGGTCAGTGCCGACGCGATCTACCGGGACGACGAAGGCACCGAACACGTCGTCGAATGGGTGACGCAGCAGGACGTCGATCTCGCCCGACGGATCACCGAGATCGCCGCTGACCACGGGCTCAAGGCCGACCCGGCCTCGGTCAGCCTCATCGAACTCGGCCTCGACACCGCGGACTCCGCGACCATCGCCCCGGTGTGGGCCGCGCTGTTGACAGGCAACCCCGGAGCCCAGGGCCACGGTACGCCCAGCGACGAGATCCGGGACGCCACGGGACGCGTGCCGAACCTGTGGTTCGGGGACGCCGGCGACGGTGACGTCCCCGGCCAGCGCTTCCACATCGAGGTCTACGTGCCCCACGAGATGGCTGAGCAGCGGATCGCCGCCGTCGTCGCCGCAGGAGGGACCGTCGTCGACGGCAGCAGGACGCCGTCGCTCACCGTCATCGCCGATCAGGACGGCAACCGGGGAGTCCTCTGCGTCGCCGATTCCCCCGCGACTGTCGACTGACCGTCGACCGGACCCCGGTTCGTGTGACAAGACACCATGCAACGCCGTCGAGATCCTGACGTACAAAACCGAGGCTCACCGCCGCGATCAGACGAGAGCAGGTAGCGCCGATGTCGACCGCCGACACCGAACCCTCCACCCGGCGGCCCGATAGCAGCCCTCCATCCGGGATCCGTACGTTCGTCCTCCTGTGGTGCTCCCAGTGGCTCGTGGTGTTCGCGGCTGCGCTGACCGTCCTGGTGTTCCGCCTCGACATCTTCGCGGAGTTCGACTCGCTTGGCGCGCTCATCTTCGCGTTCCTCGTCCTGTTCGCGCCCTTCGCGCTCCTGTCCCCGGCCGCCGGTGCGCTGGTGGACCGCTACGGGCATCGGCGCGTGCTCATCGCCAGCAACATCGGCTACCTGATCAACCTGGGCGCGCTCGTCGTCGTGCTGCTCATGGATATCCCCCTGCTGTGGCCTCTCATCGTCGTCCTCGCGATCGACGCCATCCTCAAGGCGCCGCAGCTTGCCGCGCTCGAGTCGGCAGTGCCCCTGCTCGTCCCGAGGAGACTGCTCATCCGGGCGAACGCCCCGCGGATGCTGCTGACCGTCACCGGTGTGGTCCTGGGACCGCTGGTCGTCGCCCTCGCCCTGACAGTCGTGGCGCCGGTGGGCGTGATCCTGCTCGAGTGCGCGGCGGTGGTGGTCGCCATCCTGGTGGTGCGTACTCTCGACATCCCGGTCGTCCCGAAGCGTGCGGACGACGCGGCACGGCGGTCGCTCGGCGCGGAGGTGCTCTCGACCTGGTCGCACCTCCGGTCCCGGCCGGGACTGCTGCCGGTTCTGGGGTTCCTGGCAGGTGTCAGCTGCGTCATCTCGATCCTCGAGGGCGCCGGTCCCGAGAACGTCTACGCGTTCGCCGGCGAGACCGGGATAATGATCGTTTTCGCGTCGGGGTGGGTCGGCATGCTCGTCACGAGCATCGTCATGATCGTCACCGGCCGGCCCCGCCGCCTCGCTCGCGGACTGTTCTCGTCGGGGGTCGTCTTCGCCGTGGCGCTCCTCGTGGCGGCGGCGCGACCGAACGTCGCCGTGATGGCGGTCGGCGCGTTCATCGCCCTGGGCAGCACGGCGGTCTTCGTCGCCTGCGTGCAGACGGTGCTGCACTCCAAGGTGGACCCCCGGCATCTCGGGCGGGCGATGGGCTTCAAGAACCTCATGGTCGCCGGTCCGCACATGATCGGCTCCACGATCGTGGTGACGGTAGGGGCGGGTCTCGTCACCGTGATCGGTCGGGACGAGGTGCGGTCGCCGGCGGTCTCGGCGCTCGTCGGCGACGCGGCCGGCCGGAGCTGGGCAGTCGTCATGATGGGCGGGGCCGCCTTCGTCGCAGTCGTCGTGGCCCTCGTGTCCCGGAGCCTTCATGTGCGGCGGGTGGACGACCTTCCGGACGTCACACCTGGCGACCGGGTGGATCCGGCCCTCGCGGGCCCAACGGTCTCCGCGGACCTGCCGGCCGCGACCTCGACGCCGGCTCGGCGGTGACGCATGTCTTCTGTCATGCCACGCGATCTGCGTGAGCAGGTTGCCCCCTCACGCGCAGAACTGCAGCGACGGCTCGCCGAGAAGCGGGCGGAGAGGGAGCGGCTCACGCAGGCGCGCCTGATCCTTCCGGTTCCGCGGGACGGCTCGCTGCCCTGCACGTTCCAGCAGGAGGGTGCCTGGTTCATCCAGCAGTTGGACCCGCTGTCGTCGGCGTACCACATTCCGTTCGCGCTCAAGCTGCACGGTGATCTCGACGTACCGGCGCTGGAGCGGGCATGGCACGCCCTCGTCGTCCGCCACGAGGCCCTGCGTACGAGGTTCGTGGACGAGGGCGGCGTACCCCGGCAGGTCGTCGACCCCCCGCCGGTGAACCGGCCGCTCCCCGTGGTGGAGCTGACCGCCGACGAGATCGAGAAGTGGGCGGCCGACGAGATCCATCGACCGATGGACCTGGCAAACGGCCCGCTCCTGCGTACGTCGCTGGCCCGCGTCAGCCCGCGGGAGCACGTGCTCGTGTTCGTCGTGAACCACATCGTATGCGACGGATGGTCGATGCGCGTCCTGGCCGGCGAGCTGTCGATGCTCTACACCGCCGAGACGGGTGGCCCCGAGGCCCGGCTCCCCGAGCTGCCGATCCAGCCCGCCGACCATGCGGCCTGGCAGCGCCGCTGGCTCGATGGAGACCGGCTCGACCGCCAGCGCGACTACTGGCGCACCCGGTTGGGTGACCTGGCCACAGTAGACCTGCCGACCGACCGGCTTCGACCGGCCGAACCCCGAGGCACCGGAGCCTCCCAGTCGCGCAACCTTCCGAGCGAGCTGGCCGACGCGGCCCGCGCCTACGCTCGTGCCAACGGTGTGTCGCTCCTGGCTCTCATGCAGGCCACGCTGCTGACTGTGCTGCACCGGTACACAGGGCAATCGGACCTGCCGGTCGGATCGGACTTCTCCGGACGCAACCGGGCGGATCTCGAACCTCTGGTCGGCTTCTTCGTCAACTCCATGGTGCTGCGCACCAGCCTCGAGGGCGACCCCGGCTTCGCCGAACTCGTCCGCCGCTGCCACGCCACAGTGCTCGAGGCGACAAACCACCAGGACATCCCGTTCAGCCTTGTGGTCGACACCTTGCAGCCGGAACGGGTCGCCGGACGCAACCCGCTGTTCCAGGTGACCGTCACGCTGCAACCCGCCGGAGCCGCCGTCGACGTACCGACGCTTGGCGACATCACCACGGAACTCCTCGACACCACCGGCGAACACAGCCGCTTCGACCTGAACGTCCTGGTGGTCGACGGCCCGGGCAGCGCGCTGGAGTTCTCCGTGCTGTACGCCACGGAGCTGTTCGACGCCGACCGCATCGACCGCTTCGCCTCCCACTTCACCACCGCCCTCGCCCACGGTCTGCGGGAGCCGCACCAGCCGGTCAGCCGAATCGAGCACCTCTCCGACGGCGAACGGCACCAGCTGCTGCACGCCTGGAACGACACGGCGGTGGACTACCCGGCCGAGCCGCTGCACCGGCTCGTGGAGGCCGCCGCCGACGCCACCCCCGACGCGGTCGCTGTCGTCGACCACGACGGCACCCCGTACACCTACCGGCAGCTCGACTCGGCCGCCAACCAGCTCGCCCACCGTCTGCGCCGCGTCGGCGTCGGCCCGGACACCCGTGTCGGCGTCTGCCTGCGGCGTGGCGCCGACCTGGTCACCGCCCTGCTCGCCACGTGGAAGGCCGGCGGCGCCTACGTGCCCCTCGAACCCGACCTGCCGCCGCAGCGTCTGGCCTTCATGCTCGATGACGCCGCACCGGCGGTCGTGGTCACCGACGCCGCCCACGCCTCGTCGTTCCCGACCGTCATCGCGCTCGACATCGAGCGGCCGGCCCTGGCCGGCGAGCCGGCCACGGCGCCGGACGGTGGCGGTGAACTGGACGACCCCGCCTACCTGCTCTACACCTCCGGCTCCACCGGCACTCCGAAGGCCGTGCAGGTCCCGCACCGGGGCGTGCACAACCGGATCGCCTGGATGCAGGACGCCTACCGGCTCCAGGCTGACGACCGGGTGCTCCAGAAGACGCCGTACGGCTTCGACGTGTCGGTGTGGGAGTTCTTCTGGCCCCTGGTCACCGGGGCCACCCTCGTTCTCGCCAAGCCCGGTGGCCACGGTGACCCCCGGCACCTGCACGAGTTGATCAACCGCGCGGGCGTCACCACACTGCATTTCGTACCCACGATGCTGAACAGCTTCCTCGACGCCGTCGGCGCCGCCCCCCTGCCGAGCGTGCGTCGTGTCCTCAGCAGCGGTGAAGCACTGCCCGCCGACACCGTGCGCAGGTTCATGACCACCTGGCCGCACGTCGAGGTGCACAACCTCTACGGGCCGACCGAGGCGTCCATCGACGTCACCGCGTGGCGTTGCACGCCGGACGCGGAGACCGTCCCGATCGGACGGCCGATCGCCAACACCCGGACCTACGTCCTCGACGACCTGCTGCGGCCGGCACCGGTCGGGGTTGCCGGCCAACTGTTCCTCGCGGGAGTCGGCCTGGCCCACGGATACCACCACCAGCCGGCGCTCACCGCACAGCGGTTCCTTCCCGACCCGTACGGTCCGTCCGGACAGCGCATGTACGCCACCGGAGACCTCGCCCGCTGGCGCGCCGACGGCGTGCTCGAGTACCTCGGCCGACAGGACGGCCAGGTCAAGATCGGCGGCCAGCGGATCGAACTCGGCGAGATCGAAACCGTCCTCGCCCAGCACCCCGGCATCCGCCAGTGCGCCGTCGCCGTCCGCGACGCGGGCCGTCTCGTCGCCTACGTCGTCGGCGACGCGGACCTGGGCGAGCTTCGGGCGTACGTCGCCGAACGGCTACCCGCCTACATGACCCCGACGGGGTGGGTCGCACTTGCCGAACTGCCGGTCACACACAGCGGCAAACTGGACACCGCCCGCCTGCCCGAGCCCGAACATGCTGCACCTGCGACGGTCGGGCCCCGGACCGGGACCGAACGGTGGCTCGCCGACACCTGGCGCGACCTCCTCGGTGTCGAGCAGGTCGGCGTCGATGACGACTTCTTCGCCCTGGGCGCGAACTCGCTGCACGCCACCCAGCTCACCGTCCGCATCCGCGACCACCTCAACATCGAGCTCGCCCCGCGCCACCTGTTCACCAGCTCCAGCCTCGAGCAGCTCGCCACCCGGCTGGACAAGGCCGAGACCACCTCGGACGTCGTCCTTCACCAGCTCGACCGCACCGCTGCCACGGCCGGCAGCACACCGATCGTGCCGGTACCCCGCGACGGAACACTGGTCTGCACCCGTCAGCAGGAAGGACTGTGGTTCGAACACCAACTCGACCCCGAGTCGGCCGTCTACCACATCCCCGCAGCCCTACGACTGCACGGCGCCCTGGACGACACCGCCCTGAACCGCGCCCTGCACACCCTCATCACCCGACACGAAGCACTACGCACCCGCTTCATCGAACACAACGGACTCCCCCACCAGGTCATCGACCCCCCACCGGCAGACCTTGCCCTGCCCACGGTCGGCATCACAGCCGACACCATCGACACCTGGGTCGACGAACAAATCAACCGCCCCTTCGACCTGGCAGCCGGACCCGTCTTCCGCACCGCCCTCGGCCGCCTGGCACCGGACGACCACGTACTCGTGCTCGTGGCACACCACATCGTCGCCGACGGCTGGTCGGTGGGAATCCTCACCACCGAACTCACCCGCCTCTACGCCGCGGAAACCGGCATCACCACCCAGGCCCAGCTACCAGACCTGCCCGTACAACCCGCCGACCACGCGGCCTGGCAACGCGCCCGCCTCAACGACGACGAACTCACCCGGAAAATCGACAATTGGCGAACCAGCCTGGCCGACCTACCGACCATCGAGTTCCCCACCGACCGGCCTCGCCCCGCTCACCCCACCGGCGCCGGGGCCCGCGTCGACCGGCCGCTGCCCCACGACCTCGCCACGGCCGCAAAGCGCTACGCCCGCGACAACCACGTCTCCTTCCTCGCCATCCACCAGGCCGCACTGCTGACCGTCCTGCACCGCTACACCGGACAAACCGACCTACCCATCGGCTCGATCTTCTCCGGCCGCACCCACACCACAATCGAATCCCTCGTCGGCTACTTCGCCAACACCGTCGTCCTACGGACCCGCCTCGACGGCAACCCCACCTTCGCCGACCTCATCGCCCGCTGCCACGACACCGTCCTGGAAGCCACCACCCTCCAGGACATCCCGTTCAGCCTCATCGTCGACACCCTCCAACCCGAACGCATCCCCGGCCGCAACCCCCTCTTCCAAATCTGCCTGACCCTGCAGCCGGCCGGCATGGCCGGAGCTCAGGCCGGGGAAGAGCTCAAGCTGGGCGCGGTCGCCGTGGAGCCGATCGACATCACTGGTGACTACGCCCGGTTCGATCTCAGCTTCGACGTGACCGAGCACGCCGACGGTGGACTGTACGTCTCGGTGGAGTACTCGACCGAGTTGTTCGACGCCGACCGGATCGAGCGGCTCATCGACCACTTCACGGCGGCGCTGGCGGACGGAATCGCCGATCCCGGCACCGTCGGCGCCCACGACATCGAGCTGATGTCCCCGGAGGAACGCCGTCAGGTTCTTCAGGAATGGAGTTCCCCGCGCCTCCCGGTCACCGCCCGGGGCGCGCAACGATCGTCCGGTCTGCTGCACCACGTGTTGGCCGGATCCGACCCGGACGCGGTGGCGATCCGGTTCTGTGGCTCGACGACGGGCCAGCTCACCTACCGGGAGCTCGACCAGCGGTCCAACCAGTTGGCTCATGCTCTTGCCGAGGCCGGGGTCCGGCCGGGCGAGGTGGTGGCGCTGCTGCTCGATCGCGGGCTCGACCTCCTGGTGGCCCAGCTGGCGGTGCTGAAGGCAGGCGCCGCGTGGATGCCGATGGACCCCCAGCATCCCAGCGCGCGACTGGCGTTCCAGGTCGACGACACGAAGGCCGCGCTCGTCCTGACCCGTCGCGACCTGGCTGAGCTGGCACCGGCCCACCCGCCGCACTGGTGCCTGGACGACCCCCAGCGCGGTGCCGCCATAGCGGCCCGGCCGGACACGCCCCCGAACATCGAGGTACGGCCTGACGACGTCGCCTACCTCATCTACACCTCAGGCTCCACGGGGACACCCAAGGGCGTCCTTGTCTCCCACCGGTCGGCCTTCGGGTACTGCGAGAACGCGGTTGCCCTCTTCGCGATCACACCGGCCGATCGCGTTCCGCTGGTGGCCAACCCGGCTTTCGACATGACCGTGTTCGAAAGCTTCGCCACCCTGCTCGGCGGCGGCACCGTCGTCGGCGCGCCGCTGGACGTGATCTCCGACCCGGACGCGCTCACGACCTTCCTGTGCGATGAGCAGGTCACTGTCGCCTATCTCCCACCGGCACTCCTGTCCCACCTCGATTCGCAGCGACTGGCCGGCAGCGCGCTGCGGGCGCTGGACATCGGGAGCGAGTCGCTCAGTGCCGAGCTGGTCAACCGCTGGACCCGGCCTGGTCTCGAACTCCACAACTCCTACGGCCCGACCGAGACGACTGTGGTGTGCACGGACCACCTCTTCGACGCACCGCTGGACGGCCGGCCCCCGATCGGCTCCGCTCTGGCCGACCACCGAACGTACGTGCTGGACCGCCGCCTGCGCCCGGCCCCGATCGGCGTACCCGGCCAGCTGTTCATCGCCGGACTGGGCGTCGCGCACGGCTATCTCGACCGGCCCTCGTTGACCGCCGAACGGTTCCTGGCCGACCCGTACGGCGACCGACCCGGACAGCGCATGTACGCCAGCGGTGATCTCGCCCGCTGGCGCTCCGACGGGCTCCTGGAGTACCTCGGCCGCATCGACCGGCAGGTCAAACTGCGCGGCCAGCGCATCGAACTCGGCGAGGTCGAACACGTTCTGGCAGAGCACCCCGCGGTGCGGCAGTGCGCGGTCGTGCTCCACGGCGACAGCCGCCTCGTCGGTTATCTGGTCGGGTCCGCTGCCGGCGACACCGCTGTGGACCTCGACCAGGTGCGCGGATACCTCGCCGACCGACTTCCCACCTACATGGTCCCCACCACCCTCATCACACTTCCCGAACTACCACTGACCCCCAACGGGAAACTCGACACCACCCGGCTACCCGAGCCCACACCAACAGCCACTGAACACGTCGCACCACGCACCCACACCGAGCAATGGCTCGCCGACACCTGGCGCAACCTGCTCGACCTCGACCAGGTCAGCGCCACCGACAACTTCTTCGACCTCGGCGGCAACTCCCTCCTGGGCACCCAACTCGCCGCACGAGTACGCGACCAACTCCACACCGAACTTCCCCCACGCGAACTGTTCGCCAACCCAGTCCTGCACCAACTCGCCGACCAGATCGACCGCACCGCCACCACGACCGGCAGCACACCGATCCTGCCGGTACCCCGCGACGGAACACTGGTCTGCACCCGCCAGCAGGAAGGACTCTGGTTCGAACACCAACTCGACCCCGCCTCGGCCGTCTACCACATCCCCGCAGCCCTACGACTACACGGCGCCCTGGACCACACCGCCCTGAACCGCGCCCTGCACACCCTCATCACCCGACACGAAGCACTACGCACCCGCTTCGTCGAACACGACGGACTGCCCCACCAGGTCATCGACCCTCCACCGGCCGAACAACCCATCACCGTCGTGGACGTCCCCGCCGACTCCATCGACACCTGGGTCACCGAACAAATCAGCCGGCCGTTCGACCTGGCGACCGGACCCGTGTTCCGCACCGCACTGGCCCGGATAGCACCCGACGACCACGTACTCGTCCTCGTAGCGCATCACATCGTCGCCGACGGCTGGTCGGTGGGAATCCTCACCACCGAACTCACCCGCCTCTACGCCGCGGAAACCGGCCTCACCACCCAGGCCCAGCTACCAGACCTGCCCGTACAACCCGCCGACCACGCGGCCTGGCAACGCGCCCGCCTCAACGACGACGAACTCACCCGCCAACTCGACCGCTGGCGCACCACTCTCGCCGACCTACCGACGCTGGACTTCCCCACCGACCGGCCCCGGCCGGCTCACCCCACCGGCGCCGGAGCCTGGGCAGGCCAACCACTGCCCGACGACGTGACAGCCGCCGCCCGCCGCTACGCCCGCGACCACCACGTCTCCTTCCTCGCCATCCACCAGGCCGCACTGCTCACCGTGCTGCACCGCTACACCGGACAAACCGACCTACCCATCGGCTCGATCTTCTCCGGCCGCACCCACATCGACACCGAACCGATGGTCGGCTACTTCGCCAACACCGTCGTCCTACGCACCAACACCAACGGCGACCCCACCTTCACCGACCTCATCCACCGCTGCCACGACACCGTCCTGGAAGCCACCGCACTCCAGGACATCCCGTTCAGCCTGATCGTCGACAGCCTCAAACCCGAACGCGTCACCGGCCGCAACCCCCTGTTCCAGATCAGCCTCACCCTCCAACCGGCGACCCGAAACGAACTGAGCCTCGGCACCCTCACTGCCAACCCCATCGACGCCACCACCGGAAACGCCCGCTTCGACATCGCCATCGACATCGAAGAGACACCCGACGGCCACCTCAACATCGCCGCCGAGTACTCCACCGAACTCTTCGACGCCGACCGCATCAACCGACTCCTCGAGCACTACATCACCGCGCTCGCCAACGGACTCGCACAGCCCGACCAGCCCGCCGAAGAGATCGACATCATGCCGGCCGCGGAAGTCCACCAGGTTCTGCACGCCTGGAATGACACGACCGCCGGATACCACGCCGAGCCGCTGCACCACCTTGTCGAACGCGTCGCCGAACACACCCCGAACGCCATCGCCGTAATCGACCACGACGGCACCCACCACACCTACCGCGACCTCAACACCACCGCCAACCAACTCGCCCACCGCCTCCACCACCACGGCATCACCCCCGGCGACCACATCGGCGTCTGCCTACCCCGCAGCATCCACCTCGTCACCACACTGCTCGCCATCTGGAAAGCCGCAGCCGCCTACGTCCCCCTCGACCCCGACCTACCCCCCGAACGCCTCACCGCCATGCTCCACGACGCCAACCCACCCCTGATCATCACCACAAGCACCCACACCCAATCGTTCCCCACCACCCACACCCTCGACGTCACCGACACCGGCGGCTTCACCTCCGACGCCGACCCGAGCGTCAACGCCGGCTCCACGTTCGACGCCGGCTGCACCCTCGACGACACCGCCTACGTGATCTACACATCAGGCTCCACCGGCACACCAAAAGGCGTGGCAGTCCCCCACCGCGGACTCCACAACCGCATCGCCTGGATGCGAGAGACCTACCACCTCCAGGCCAGCGACCGGGTCCTTCAGAAAACGCCCTTCGGCTTCGACGTCTCCGTCTGGGAATTCTTCTGGCCCCTCACCACCGGAGCCACCCTCGTACTCGCCGCCCCCGGCGGCCACCGCGACCCCGACTACCTGCACCAACTCATCACCGACACAGGCATCACCACACTGCACTTCGTCCCCACCATGCTGCAGACCTTCCTCGACGCCACCGCCGACCGCGGCCCCCTCGGCCAGGTCCGCCACGTCTTCTGCAGCGGCGAAGCGCTACCCCCCGACACCGCACAACGCTTCCTCACCACCTGGCCCCACATCGAACTCCACAACCTCTACGGCCCCACCGAAGCATCCATCGAGGTCACCGCCTGGCAATGCGAACCGGACTCGACCACGGTGCCCATCGGGCAGCCAATCGCCAACACCCGCATCTACGTGCTCGACAACCTGCTGCGCCCGACACCGATCGGCATACCCGGAGAACTCCACATCGCCGGCACCGGCCTCGCCCACGGTTACCACAACCGCCCCGGACTCACCGCCCGTAGCTTCCTGACCGACCCCCACGATCACCGGCCCGGCCAGCGCATGTACGCCAGCGGTGACCTCGCCCGCTGGCGAACCGACGGCGCCATCGAATACCTCGGCCGGACCGACCGACAGGTCAAGCTCCGCGGCCAACGCGTCGAGCTCGGCGAAATCGAACACACAATCGCCCAACACCCCGACGTACGCCAATGCACCGTCCAGCTGTACAACGACACCCAACTCGTCGCCTACCTCACCGGGCACCCCGACCTGAACCACCTTCGCCGGCACCTCGCCGACCGACTCCCCACCTACATGGTCCCCACCACCCTCATCACACTTCCCGAACTACCACTGACCCCCAACGGCAAACTCGACACCACCCGGCTACCCGAGCCCACACCAACAGCCACTGAACACGTCGCACCACGCACCCACACCGAGCAATGGCTCGCCGACACCTGGCAGAACCTCCTCGACCTCGACCAGGTCAGCGCCACCGACAACTTCTTCGACCTCGGCGGCAACTCCCTCCTGGGCACCCAACTCGCCGCACGAGTACGCGACCAACTCCACACCGAACTTCCCCCACGCGAACTGTTCGCCAACCCAGTCCTGCACCAACTCGCCGACCAGATCGACCGCACCGCCACCACGACCGGCAGCACACCGATCCTGCCGGTACCGCGTGAAGAAAAACTGGTCTGCACCCGCCAGCAGGAAGGACTCTGGTTCGAACACCAACTCGACCCCGCCTCGGCCGTCTACCACATCCCCGCAGCACTACGACTACACGGCGCCCTGGACGACACCGCCCTGAACCGCGCCCTGCACACCCTCATCACCCGACACGAAGCACTACGCACCCGCTTCATCGAACACAACGGACTCCCCCACCAGGTCATCGACCCCCCACCGGCAGACCTTGCCCTGCCCACGGTCGACATCACAGCCGACACCATCGACACCTGGGTCGACGAACAAATCAACCGCCCCTTCGACCTGGCAGCCGGACCCGTCTTCCGCACCGCCCTCGGCCGCCTGGCACCGGACGACCACGTACTCGTCCTCGTAGCGCACCACATCGTCGCCGACGGCTGGTCAGTAGGAATCCTCACCGACGAGTTGGCCCACCTTTATGCCGCGGAAACCGGCGTCACCGCTTCGGATCCGTTGCCTGGTCTGGCCGTGCAGCCGGCCGACCACGCCGTCTGGCAACGTGCCCGCCTCGACGATGAGGAGTTGGGTCGCCAACTCGATCGCTGGCGGATGATCCTGGCCGACCTACCGACGCTGGACTTCCCCACCGACCGGCCCCGGCCGGCTCACCCCACCGGCGCCGGAGCCTGGGCAGG